>CBDCDZ010000004.1:3585000-4393473 GCA_965215565.1 Trueperaceae bacterium | reverse complement strand
CAAATTCAACCTCATAGTCTGCGAGTAAGGCTTTGGCATAAGGCGCTTCGTGCGCTTGTCCGGCACTGAGTAAGAGCCGCAACGGATTGCCTAAAGCATCGACTAAGACGTGTATCTTGCTACTGAACCCGCCGCGACTATAGCCGAGGTGTTGTTCTTCTTGACCCCTTTTTTATGGGGCGCACCTGCCGAACACGCATGGGCTCGCACGACACTGCCGTCCATCATCACACTTTCCATATCGGGATCATCAGCAAAGTGCTCAAACATTTCCTTCCAGATGCCTCGTTCACTCCATCTGTCAAAACGCTTATACACACTGTTCCAATTGCCATACCTCGGGGGGAGAAGTCGCCACTGTGCACCCGAACGCAACATCCACAGTACCCCTTCAACAAATTTACGGCACTGCTTCTCCTGTCCTACATACACCTGCGGGTTCTCATCTAAGAATGCCTTGATTTTAGTCCACTGCTTAGCCTTGATTCTTACGTCGCTCATGCCCTTTTCTAACAACTAGTACTGAAGAATTTCAACAGAGCCTAGCTATCTTGCTTGAACTTCTCATCGATCTTCAAAAAACTTGGTATATGAACTTTGTAGCCAAGGTTGAAGACGTTGAAGCTCAAGAGGCTGATGGTAAAAGCAGTTGGGGTTTCTATTTCATCTTTTTCTCTTTTCTCCTATGCCAGGATTTTCTACCCGGCCTGTTCTCACTCTAAAGAACGAAGGTTGCCAAAAGGTTGCCAAAAAAGGGTCAAAAGGTTGCTTTTTTAGCACTTTTTCATCGCAAGCTCATGAAAATTTGATGGAATGGCAACCTTTAGAAAAGTACGAGTAATGCCGTATCTGAATTCGGAAAAGGATTGATGGAATAGAAGGCAAAAGTTAGTAACTGTGGGTGCGTAAAGCTCCACCCACCCGTCTACTTCGTCACTCAAATTCGCCTAAGCTGAATTTTATCAACACCTTAATGAACCCCCCTCTCATTGACAGTGGTTTCACGTCACAGTTAAAATAGCTCGTACACGTGGATTTTTTCACAGTCAAATTCAAGGAGGAAGCGATGAAGAAACTTTTAGCCTTAATCGTTTTAGTGACGTTTGGTGCGGCGTTCGCCCAGGATGACGGTCCGATCACCGTCGGCGTCAACTTAGAACTCTCAGGTCGCCTCGTGGCGCTCGGCACGCCGGAATTAGAGGGTGTGCGCGCGGCCTTAGAGCAGCAGTCCGAGGTGTTAGGACGCCCCGTCGAACTCTCGGTCTGTGACAACCAGTCCACACCCGAGGGCTCGATCGCGTGCGCCAACCGCTTCGTGGACGAGGGCGTCGTGGCGGTCATCGGTACGGGGGGCTCGAGCCAAGCGATTCCTGCCGCCGAAGTGCTGCAAGAGGCGGGCATCGTGCAGATCACGCCGAGTTCAACGAACAACGCCACCACGCAGATCGGCGACTACATCTTCCGCATGGCGTACAATGACGAATTCCAGGGTGAGGTCGCTGCGGGTTACGCCTCCGACGAGGTCGGGGCTCAGCGCGTCGCCATCGTGCGCCAGCAAGACGACGACTACAGCTTCGGCTTAGCGGGCTTTTTCCAGGACAACTTCGAGGAGATGGGCGGCGAGACGCTCGTCGTCGACGTCGTCGCCAACCAGGTGGACTTCGCCTCGCAGATCAATGAAATCCGCCAGTTCAACCCTGACGCCATCTACGCGCCCATCTTCTGCTCGGAAGCCGCACCCTTCGTCGTGCAACTCCGTCAGCAGGGCTTTACCGACACGCCCCTCATCGGCGCAGACGCCTCGGATGACCCACAATGCGTGGACGGCGCAGGCGAAGCCATCAACGGCTGGACCTTTACAGCCTTCGCTATCCCCGAGCAGCTTACGGGTGACGCTGCCGAGCGCGCCGCGGAGTTCCAGAGCTTCTTCGGCGAGTCGCAGCCCGACGGCACCTTTAACGGCTTTACGCTAGCGGGCGCGGACTCCTATAACGTCTTAGTTGAAGCGATGACCCAAGCGGGTGAGGTAGACGCCGAAGCGGTGCGCGACGCGCTTCAGAGTCTTTCGGACTTCCCCGGTGTAACGGGCAGCATCACCTATGAGGGCACCGACGGCACCCCTGCTGACCGCGTCATGGGCTTTTTCACCTATGAAAACGCCACCTACCCCGGCGAACCGCTCTTCAATGTGAGCACCGGTCAGGGCGACGCGACCGGCGGCATGACTGGCGATATGACCGGCGGCGAAACGGGCGGCAACTGACGCACACGTTTCCTACGGAGGGGCGGTCTTGCCGCCCCTTTTCTCTGCCTATTTTTACCTGAGAAATCTTTGTCCAGTTTGGAAATAATAGGGTAAACTACAGTCTATACGAGGTATTCCGCAAATGAAGATACACCATTCAACACGCATAGCGCTACGTATTTCGTCTCGAGGTGACACTGTTGGCTCAACCACAGGCTAAATCAAAAAATACGCCCTCTTTTAGTGCGTATCTCCCCTATATCTTTGGCGCGGCAGTGCTCGCGCTTATCGCGTGGCGCTTAATCTATCTTGTCACCGCGCAAAACTATCAACCTTCGTTCTTCGTGGGCGCGTTTATGCAGTCTTTGCAGCTCGGCAGCCTCTACGCGCTCATCGCGCTCGGCTACACGATGGTCTACGGCATCATCCGCCTCATCAACTTCGCGCACGGCGAGGTCTTCATGGTGGGGGCGTTCGTGTCGTACTTCGTTTTCGCGAACACGCCTTACAGCTTGCCGTGGGCGGTCGTTGCGGGGGCGCTTACGGCGGTAGGTTTTATGTACGCCCTGAGCTTGTGGCGCGGCACCCTGCGAGACCCAATTGTCTACGCGGGCGGGGCGCTCGGGCTCGTCGGCTTCACGCTCCTCTATAGCAGCACCAACCTCAACTGGATCGCGGCGCTCGTGGCGAGCATGTTGATTACGGGCGTCGTCGGTATCGCCTTAGACCGCATCGCCTATAGACCGCTCCGCGGTGCGCCGCGCATTTCGCTGCTGATTACCGCCATCGCCATGTCGTTCTTCTTGCAAAACTTCGGCGTGTTGGCGTTTACGCGTAACGTGACGCCGTATCGCCCAGATACGATTTGGACGAACAACGTCAGCTTCGAGATTTTTGGGGGGACGGTCTTTACCTCGAGGGCTATCTTTTTGGTCGTCATTGTCACGCTCGTGCTCGTGATTGCCCTGACGCTCTTTATCTCGCGCACGCGCCTCGGCAAGGCGATGCGCGCGACCTCGCAAGACCCCGAAGTCGCGCAGATGATGGGCGTCAACGTGAACCGCGTTATCGCCATCACCTTCTTGCTCGGCTCGATGTTGGCAGCGGCGGCGGGCGTACTCTGGGGGATGAGCTATCAGGTCCTCTCGCAGCCCGCGATTCTGGGTATTTTGCCGGGCATCAAGGCGTTTGCGGCGGCGGTGATCGGCGGCATCGGCAGCTTGCCAGGGGCGGTTTTAGGCGGGCTCCTACTAGGTTTTATGGAGAACTTCTTCACGGCGCTCTTTCCCGGCATCACGCAGTACCGCGATTCGCTCGCCTTCGCGCTCCTTATCATCGTTTTGCTCGTGCGTCCTAGCGGCATCATCGGCGAAGATTTGTCGGAGAAGGTATGAGCAAGAACCCTCAGGCAAGCAAAAGCGGACGCAACGCGCTCCTGACGCTCGCGGGGTTGGGCGTTTTAGCGCTCGTTCTCTTCCTGATCGACAGCGGACCCAGCGTCAAACTCCGCCAGGTCTCCGCGCTTTTCGCCATCTGGAGTATTGCCGCCGTAAGCCTCAACCTCATCAACGGCGTGACCGGCATTCTCTCCTTGGGTCATCACGGCTTCATGCTCATTGGCGGCTACATCACCGCGCTTTTAATCCTGCCCGAGACGAACCGGCAGCGCATCGCAGACAGCGCTCGGAGCCGCCTGAACGACTTCACGCTGAGTTTGAGCGTGCAGAACTGGCTGGATAATTTAGGATTAGACGCGCTCACCACGCCTGAAACGCTGTGGGTGCGCTTTTTGATCGCGCTCTTTATCGGCGGGCTCGTTGCGGCGGTGTTCGGGCTGATTGTGGGCTTTCCGAGTCTCCGTCTGCGCGGCGACTACTTGGCTATCGTCACCTTCGGCTTCGGCGAAATCATCCGCCTCTTAGCCTCGACGGACCTCTTTGCGCCCTTCACAAACGGTGCGCTGGGCTTCACAGGGATTCCTAGAGCCATCGGCACGAGCGTCTGGTGGACCTTCGGTATCTTGGCGTTCACCACCTTTGTGATGGCGAAGCTCAAATTTTCATCCTATGGGCGAGCCCTTCAAGGCATCCGCGAGGACGAGATCGCAGCGGAGGCGATGGGCGTGAACCTCGCCTATCACAAGGTCTTAGCCTTTACGCTCTCCGCCTTTTTCGCGGGCGTCTCGGGCGGGCTCTATGTCTCGTGGCTCGCCTCGGCGCGGCTCGACTCGTTTCTCTTCTTTTTGACCTTCTTCTTCTTGGTTGCCATCAGCGTCGGCGGCACGGGCTCGGTCACGGGGACGCTCTTTGGGATGGCACTTGTGGTGTTCGTGCTGCAGTACGGCGACCCTTTGGAGCAACCCTACGAGCTGACGACGTGGGCGCTCGCGGCGGGGCTGCTGCTATTAGCGGCGGCGGGCGCAACGTACGTCTACCGCACCTCTTTGCGGCTCAGACCGCGCTTAAATATAGGCATTTACGTTTTAGCAGCGGCGGGCGGCGCGGTGCTCTTGGCGAGCCTACTCGCGCCTGCGTTGGGCTACTGGGAGGGAACCTTTCAGGCGTTCGGGCTGCGGCGCATCGCCTTGGCGGTGCTGCTCGTCATCATCATGGTGTTTCGCCCCGAAGGGCTGTTAGGGCGCGCCGAATTCAACTGGGCGTGGGTGCTGCGTGAACGCCGCGACGAGCCCACCGACGAGGAGCGGGCGCAAGACGCTTGGCTCTCGAACCCTGAACTGAACGAGGACAAAACAGCGCAGCTCGCTTCGGCGCGTGAGCCTAAGACAAACCTATCCAAAGCGGACACACCTGCGAAAGACATCACCCGGACGGACAGGCAAATAGAAGGGCAAAGGGCGGAGGACTAGGATGCTCGAGATCACCAACCTCAACAAATCCTTCGGCGGCTTGCAAGCGATCACCAATCTCAACCTCAAGGTGGGCGAGGGCGAAATCGTCTCCGTCATCGGACCGAACGGCGCGGGCAAGACCACCTTTTTCAACCTTATCACGGGCGTGTATAAGCCTGACTCCGGCGACATCCGCTTCGAGGACCGCTCCATCGTCGGGCTCTCGCCGAATAAAATCGTGGATAGAGGCGTCGCGCGTACCTTTCAAAACCTGCGGCTCTTTACCAACCTCTCGGTCTTGGATAACGTGCTCATTCCGCAGCACCACAAGCTCAAATCCAACTGGGTGTCCGCTGTGCTCAGAACGCCTGGCTACCGCAAAAAGGAGCGCGAGATGCACGAGTTGGCGCTGGAGAAGCTCTCCTTCTTCGGTCCACGACTGATGAGCTTCCGCTTGCACCAACCCGTCTACGTCTTGTCGTACGCGAACCGCCGCCGCACCGAGATGGCGCGGGCGATGGCGACGGGCGCGAAGCTTCTGCTCCTAGACGAGCCTTCGGCCGGGATGAACCCGAAAGAGACGGGCGAAATCACCCAAATCATCAAACGGATGCGCGACGAAGGGGGCTATACGGTTCTCTTAGTCGAGCACAAGATGAACCTAGTCGGTGAAATCAGTGACCGCGTGATCGTGCTCGACTACGGGCAAAAGATCGCCGAGGGTGGCTATAAAGAAGTCGTCAACGATCCGAAAGTCATCGAGGCGTATCTCGGCAAGAAAGCGGCGGAGGCGAAGACGACGGGCGAAAGGAAGATAGAACAATCCGGGGGTGCGCTGTGAGGTTGAGAGGCTCGAGGATGACATCAAGGTGTCAAGTGGTCGGCGGGCGTAGCAAAATTCGTCAGGGGTACGGTTACAGCGAGGTGCATTCGTGAGCGAGGTTGCCGTCTACTCCAAAGAGAAAGCCGCCGTACGAACGGACGACAGGGAAAAGCTCCTAGAACTCCGCAAGGTCACTACGCATTACGGTCCCATCCGCGTGCTCAACGAGGTGGACATGGTCATCTACCCCGGCGAGATGGTCTGTCTCTTAGGGGGCAACGCTTCGGGTAAGTCCACGACGCTCAAGACGATTTTGGGCGTCGTCGGTGTTTCCGAGGGCGAAATGTATCTTCAGGGCGAACGCGCCGACACCCTCTCGACGGCGGAGCGCATCCAGCGCGGCATGGCCGTCGTACCCGAAAACCGCCGCATCTTCCCCAAGATGACCGTGAAAGAGAACTTGGAGATGGGCTCGTACCTGCGCGACAACAAGCAGGACATCAAAGACGACATGGACTACGTCTTTGACCTCTTCCCGCGCCTCGCCGAGCGCGTGACGCAGATGGGCGGCACCATGTCCGGGGGCGAACAGCAGATGCTAGCGATGGGCCGCGCCCTGATGAGCCGCCCCAAGCTCATCTTGATGGATGAGCCTTCGATGGGGCTCGCGCCGCTTTTCGTCGAGAAGATTTTTCAGATCATCAAGCAGGTCAACGAGCGCGGCATCAGCGTGTTCGTGGTGGAGCAAAACGCGAACGTAGCGCTCGGGGTTGCCGACAGAGGCTACGTGCTGCAAACGGGCGAGGTTGTTTTGAGCGGTCCAGCGAAAGAACTCTTGAACAATGAAGCGATGAAGCGGGCGTATCTGGGGGAGGTCTAGTCCGGTCAGAGGACGTTCGGGCTACCGAATGGACCCGTCCTCGCGTCGCAGTTCGGCGGGATACAACCTAAGATACCGATCAAACCGGAAATTTCACCTCATTTTGTTTTATCATTTCTTCACCGAACTGACCCTTTTGCGCCGTCGACACCTCGAGCCTCGTCACTTCAGGTGCTCTCACCATACTTTCATCCCAATCTTCTCATAAACACTACAAGATTCTCATATCTTCACATGTCACCCTTTTCATTAGCACTTTGCACCGCCGCGAGGTGTAAAAATTCTCACTCATATAGGAGTCCACACCATGAAACGTGCTTTCTTGATTTTCTCTTTAGTTTTAGCGACCGCGCTGGTCGGTTGCGATAGTAGCGACGATCCCAACGAGCCCGCCCCCATCGAAGAAACGGGTGGCGACGGTACGGGCGGCGAAACAGGTGGCGATACGGGCGGCTCAGCAGCGTTCTTCCTCAACCTCGCCTCCTAAGCGTTTAGTAGCGCAATCTCAGCGCTGCGAAGAAGACGCGCTCGAGTAGACTCGAGCGCGTCTTCTTTGTGTATCCATTCTGGTAGTGGGTTCAGGGCGAATGCCAACGGGTATGTCTTGCGCCGTTTCCGCGTAATGAGCAAGGGGTTATACGGAATTGTACAGTTTACTTACCCTAACTAAGGGCGTTAGAGCTTTTCAGCGAAGCGCCGAGTTTACGTCCCATCACAGATGGGCACGGAATAGTTTGCAAACTATTCCGTGCAACCTCGTATTACAACCCCTTGTTTGACCTCTATATCATTCCGAATAGCGCTACCACCTCCATTCTTTGTGTACTCATCAGCTTTTTACGCCATGTCTGCTTCGGCGGTTTCTACACCCTCCTGTTATCTCATTTCGTCTATGCAAGTCACGGTTTCCGGGGTGCTACCTGGTAAACTAGAGGCAGTGGTCAGAGTCGGTCTTATCTTCGCGCTCTCCTTAGTGCTCAGCGCTGCGTTCGCGCAGAGCAGCGGGGTTGAGGTGACGCTGGGCTTCTCCAATGAAGTCGTCGCGAACACGTGGAACCCGTTGCGCGTCTCGCTGCGAGACCAAGGCGCGGCGGAGTTCGTTTTAGAACTCGATCAGGGCAACCTGCGTGACGGTGAGCAAATGGTGCGTTACAGGGCACCTCTGGCGGGCGGCGGCGGCTTGTTCGTGTTTGAGGATGACCTCTATATTCCGGCGTGGCGACGCCTGACGTGGGCGGTGAGAACCCAAGACAGCGTCCTGGCGAGCGGCAGCGTCGACAGACGCCGGGTTGACCCGCGTCCGCTGCATCTCTTGGATATCAGCTTGGACGCGGGCGACACCGCGCTACCTGACGCTGGGCGAGAGGCCAGAGTCGTAGACGTGCGCCCAGGCGCGCTGCCCGCACGTCCGGGCGCTTACGCGGGCGTCGAGACGCTGCGGCTAGGCGGCGACGCACAGACGCGAACCGTAGCGGCAGCGGCAGCGGCGGGCACTGCCGTTTTTCTTTTAAACCCTTCGGGCGAACTGCGCGCGCTCGCGCCGGAGCGCGCGCGACGCCTCGGCGCAGGGTGGCTCGTACGCACAGACGCGCGAGCGGACGAGCCGTCTGATGAGGACGAGAACACCCGCGTAGAGGCGCAGCGCCCGAGGCTCGAGCAAAAGGCGCTACTCGGCGCGCTCATCTCGCCCGACATGCAGCGCGGTCCGCGGAGCGTGCCGCAGCAGGTGGTCTTTCTGGGCGCGAGCGCGTACGCGCTCGCCGCGCTTTTAGTCGTTCGCTTCGGGCGCGTGCCGGGACTCTTCGCAGGGCTCTCGCTGGCGCTGCTCTTCGCGGCGGGCGCGTGGGGCTATCTGCGCCCTAGCGACGCCACTTTGACGCGCAGCCGCAGCCTGAGCTTGGCGAGCGGCGGACTCGCGCAGACGCTGGAGTTGCGCACGCTCTTTAGCCTGCCCGAAGGGACGCGCCGCCTAGCGGCGGACGCCTACCCGCTCGAGCTGACCTCGTGGCACACGTCGCCGGACGGGTTGCGCTTCGAAATGCCGCGCTGGTCAGCGGTCACGCTCATCCTCGCGCCGCGCCTGGACGCGGCGACGTTCTACTGGGAGGGCGACAGGCTCGTCAACGGCGGGTCAACCTCTCTAGGCGACGTCTTCGTCATCGGGCTCGGGCAGCAGCCTGCGGTGGCGGCGGGCGAACGCCTCGACGCGCGGATGCGCGACAGTCTGCCGCCGTCCCCCTACCGAGCGCTCCTACCGCATCTCCCTAGCGGCAGCGCCCTCGCCCGCAGTGGCGGTCACATCTACGTCGCCCTGCCAGATGTCCCACCTGACGCCGCCCTACCTGACACCCCATCTAGTGCGGCCTCAGAAGGTGTGCGGCAACGCTCACCAACCTCTGGGCAGCGCGGAGAGCGGAGAGGGATAAACACTCGTAGCGGCGCAGCGGAGGGTGCGCTGTGACCTCTCCCCTCAGAGGGCTCAGCGCCCTGCTGCGGCGCGAAGACATGACGCAACTGCTCATGGCGCTCATGGCGCTCCTCATCTTCGTGCTGGTCATCACCTGGCCCTCGGACGCGCAAGAGGCCAACAACAGTTGGTATACCTTGGAGCAGGTCAAGGTGGCGGCGCTGGCGCTGCTCGCGCTGGCTTACGGCGGCAGCGCGAGTGCACGTTCCCTCAACGAGCAGCGCCTCACGCTCGCCGCGCTCGGCTGCTTTCACGTCCTCACGCTGCCTCTAGACGCCGCCACCTACGCCGCGAGCTACCCCGTCACGCCCTTCTGGTGGGCACCGCTCCTATGCACCGTCGACCTCATCGCCTTTTTCGGCGTCGGCACGCTGCTCGGCACGCTGCTTGGCACGCTCAGGCTGCGCACCCTGCTGCCCCTCGCCGTGCCGCTCATCCTCGTCGGCGTGGTCTCGTTCGACGTGTGGGTGAGCACCTGGACGAGGCAGGCTGTCCTGAACCCCTTCACCGCCATCACCCAAGTTTCTACAATTCACCTCACCCTCGCGGTCCTCTGCGCGGGCGCAACCCTGCTCTATCTCGTGCGCGCGACTTCGCGCAAGGACAAGTAGCCATGTTGATCAAACCCAGCCAAAGGCAGAAAGACAAACCTCAGAACGTAGCGTCACCCCTGACCTTGCACCGCCAACTCGCGAGCGGACGCGCGCGGCGCTCGAGGCTCTTCGTGTGCTCGAGCGCCGCGCTCGCCGCGTCTTTTGTCGCTTGGCTCGTCGGCCTCCCTACGGCGCTACACCTCGCGCTCGTCGGCGTGGGCTTTTTAGCCGGCTTCGCCTGGCGCTTGGAACGCGCCGAGCCCTGGGCGCTCCGCTGGATCGACGAACGTGCGGGGCTCGCCTACCGCACCGCTTTAGAACGGACGCAAGCGGAGCCCGCGAACACTCAAGCAGAAGACAGCTACGGTTTCTTCGAGGCACTTGGCGTACAGGTGGAGCGCACGGCGGGGCGGCTCGAGCCCCCCACCGCCCAACCCTGGTGGCTCCCGCTGCTCGCGGTAGCGCTTAGCTTAGCCGTACTCCCCGCCATCGGTCTGCCTGGCATCGGGGGCGGCTTTGGTGGCGGAAACGCGCCCTTGGGACCGAATGAAAGCGCGCCACCCGCCGCGCAAAGCGACGCGGACAGCCAACCCGATAGCGCGCCCGACACGTCCCCTGAAGCCGCTGAGGTAGAGAACGCCGAAGAGGACGCGCAACCCGAGTTGGAGCGCACCTTCGACGCACCTGGTGAAGACTCGAGCGGTGAGGGCGGCGAGGCGAGCGCGGGCGGGGACGCGGATAGTGAGACGTTGGAGCGCTACCTAGAGTCGTTGGAGGCGCAGGAGAACGACGCGCCGCCGAGTGGCGCGGAGCGCAACCCCTTCGCGAGAGGCGAGGCGCAAGGCGAGCAGAGCGCCGAGCAGAACACTGAGCCGAGCCAGAGCCAGCCGGACGCGCCGAGCGAGGCGCAGCCGAACCAGGGCGCACGAGAGGCGCAGGGGGAACAAGAAGGGCAGGAGCAAGAGAGTCAACAGGGGCAAGGAGAGCAAGGGGACGAAGCGACGCAAGATGGCGGCGGCGAGGGCGCGTCCGGTGCGGACGCCCCAGAACAGACCCAAGCCCCCCGCGAGGGCGAGCAGGAAGCGGGCGGCTCGGAGGGTACGCCCTCCGAGCAGGAGCAGGAAGCAGAGGGCGAGCAGCCCCAGAGCGCGCAAGGCGAGAGTGAAAGCCAACAGGAGGGACAGCAACAAGAGGAGGGGCAAGGAAGAGGTGGTCAGGGCGAAGGCGATCCCAATCAGGGCGAGAGCGCCGAGGGCGGCTCAGGCGGACCCCAAGAGGGTGAGGAGGAGGGCGGCGGCGCTGAAGGCGAGGAAGGGGACGGTGCAGGCAGCCTCCCGTCAGCGTCCACCCCTAGCTCAGCGGAACGTCTGGAGGGCACGCCGCAGACCAATCCCGAGCTGCTGGAGGGGCAGCGCGGCGCGGGCGCGACGAACGCCGCGGGTGAGACTCTAGCCCCCGGCTCTGACGTGGTGGACATCCCGAACGCGCAAACGAACGCCGAATACGAACGCGCCGCTGAAGAAGCCATTAACGAGGGTCGCATTCCAGTGGAATACCAAGACATCTTGCGCGACTACTTCCGCTGAGCAGTTTCTTCAAGTGGCTGCACCTCTTCGTTTACCTCTCTTAAAAATGGTGGTTTTCAAGAAGCGTGACTAGCGTTTGGGTCAATGGAAAGCGTTGAGCACAGCTTGACAGGGTAATCTTAATGGGTTAATCTACCGGCGTAAGTAAACATTTACTTACGCCTTTGAAGGGTGGTATGGGCACACGTCAAAAAATCTTAAACGCCGCCGCTGACCTCATCATTGAAGAGGGTCTGGACGCTGCTCGCGTCAGCAAGATTGCCAAACGAGCGGGTCTAACCGACGGGGCGCTCTACCGCCACTTTGATAACAAAGATGACCTCTTAGCTGAAGTTTATCTCTGTATCGCCAGGGAGATAGAAGACTATGCTAAGCGCTTCAGCCAGCAGGAGGGCACCGCCGAGGAGCGCTTTACGGGGTTTCTTGAGGATTTGTTTGGTTCTTTTTTAGAGCAGCCTGAACGTCTTGTCCTATTTGAAACCTTAAACCGCGCTGCCTCAATCAAAAAAGAGAATGAAGCCGGCGCGCTCGAGCAGACGTTCAACCTACTCACGAATCTTCTCAACGAAGCAAAAGCAAACAAGCTCATCCGCCAAGACATTCACAATGACATCATCATTGCTGCGGTTTATGGCGCACTCAGCCAATTAGTCCGCGAGTCGCTTCAAAAATTACAGGGTACCGAAAAAGCTGATCTAAGGGAGGTGTTAGATATTTTTTGGCAAGGAATGAAATAGTTTTTTAAGTTGCTGTAAGTAAACTTTTACTTACAGCTAAACTAAAAAGGATGCATGTTGTTTCAGGCAGGGGCATCTATCGCACGAGCAAAAAACCATCTCACACAAAACAAGGAGTTTGAACAATGACTATGCAAAAAACATTTGGACCAAAGGGCTGGACACCGGAGCGACTCGGCTCCCTTGAAGGCAAAACTTATCTCATCACGGGTGCTAACGCTGGTACAGGATTTGAGGCAACGCGGATACTTCTGTCCAAAGGCGCAAAAGTGGTGACGCTGAACCGCAACGCCGATAAGTCAACCGTCGCTATCGCGACCCTAAAACAGGAGTTCGGCGTGGGCGCAGATGTGAGTTTTGTTCGCATGGACCTGGCCGAGCTTGCGAGCGTGCGCGAAGCAGCGGCAGAAGTGTTGAAGACGGTTCCGCAGATCGACGCGCTGATTTGCAACGCCGCCATCGCACAGGTGCCCACACAGAAGTTCACCGTTGATGGTTTTGAAAGTCAGCTCGGCACCAACCATTACGGCCATTTCGTCCTGTGTGGGATGCTCTTTGGCCGCATTGAAGAATCAGAAGGTCGCATCGTGGTTGTTGCAAGTCTAGGCTATAAAATGGGGCTGAGGACGATCCAGTTTGGCGACATGAACTGGGAAGAGAATTACCGGGCCAATCCCGCTTACAGCCAGAGCAAGCTGGCTCAGATGATGTTTGCCTACGAACTGCAAGATAAGGTCAAAGAAGCAAACAAGGATGTCGAAGTCTACGTTTGCCACCCCGGCTCGTCCGCAACCTCGCTAATCAGCACCAGCGGTGGTCTTGGAACACGGATTGTGTTCCGGCTCATGTCGCTGTCTCCCCTGGTTCAGTCGGCCGAAAAGGGCTCCTACCCGGAAGTCATGTGCGCAACCCAGGATGGCCTGGAGCAGCGGGCCCTTTACGGTCCCACGGGCCGCATGGAATGGACCGGTCCAGTCGGTAAGGGCACGCTTGAACCCTACGCCTTTGATAAGGCCGTCATGACGAAACTCTGGGACCGGTCAGAGAAGGAAACTGGTTTCGAGTGGAAACTGTGAACGAGAAGCGCTGAGGATGCCTGAAAGAAAAATCGGCGACGCCGCAGAAAACGGGAAAACCCTGGACGCAACTCAGCAGGGCTATCACTTTGCTACAGATGAAATGCTTGTGGCTGACGAACAAAACGGCTTAACATCCAAAGTTTCTCGAATCCTCGACTTTACCCATGTACAGCGCTATCTCATAGGAGTGG
Source organism: Trueperaceae bacterium (assembly GCA_965215565.1). Taxonomy (GTDB): domain Bacteria; phylum Deinococcota; class Deinococci; order Deinococcales; family Trueperaceae; genus CBDBZX01. Next base: position 4,380,024 of record CBDCDZ010000004.1, on the reverse strand, counting down.
GTTTCAAACCCACCCCTATGAGATAGCGCTGCCTTCTCTTACAACCTATTCAGCGTCAAAAATGACCTGCCCTCTCGTCACTTCGGTAAGCGCACGCTCCAACCTCTCCTTATTCTCCGCGAAAAGCGTCACCTCGAGCCGTAGCCCCTCCGCCGAATAGCCCGCCTCCCCTTTACGCAGCCCGCGCCACTCGTCCAAGAGTCTATGCACCGCGTCCATCTCAGCAAAGGGAACGTTCACGAAAAAGGTCACGGTAGGCTTAACCTCTACGACGCCTGCCATGTCCAGCGTTTTCGCGAGCGTCCCGCCATACGCCCGCACTAAACCGCCCGCGCCGAGTTTCGTCCCGCCGTAGTAGCGCGTCACTACACCTAAGACTCTATCCAGATTGCGCTTCTGCAACGTCTCGAGCATCGGACGCCCCGCCGTTCCGCCCGGCTCACCGTCATCCGAAAAACGCATTTCGCCGCCGATGAGGTACGCCCAGGGGTGATGTGTGGCGTCTGGGTAGGTTGCGCGAACCTCTTCGAGTTTGGCTAGGGCTGTCTTGACACTGTGGACGCTCGAGACAAACCCGATGAACTTAGAGCCTTTCACCACCTCTTCGAGTTCAGCTTCTTTGGCAACGGTGAAGTAAGAGGTCATAGACATCGCACGCCAGTTTAACGCACGTACTTTGTGCTAGACTCTTGGAACGATGACCTTTGAGGCTCATATAAAACGATGTTTTTGTAGCTAGTCAGCTAGTCAGTACTTCAGGTTTTCCTGACACGCTTCCTCCCTCTAAAAACCTAACCTCACAACCTCTTCGCCTGCAAAGGAGCTTTCCCCTATGCCCCTCGAGCTTTACAACAGCCTGACCCGCACCAAAAAACCCTTCACGCCCATCAGCGAAGGACACGTCGGTATTTACTTCTGCGGTCCAACGGTCTACAGCGAGCCGCATTTAGGCCACGCGAGAGGTCCCATCACTTTCGACGTATTGAAGCGCTATTTAGAGCGCAAAGGCTACCGCGTCCGCATGGTCTCGAACATCACCGACGTAGGGCACTTGACGGATGACGCCGACGAGGGCGAGGACAAACTCCTCAAGCGGGCCAAACTGGAGAGGCTCGAGCCTATGGAAATCGCCGAGAAGTACTTCTGGGCGTATTTCGACGCGCTGAGCCGCTTGAACGTGCGCCGCCCCGATGTCGTGCCACGCGCGTCAGGTCACATCACCGAGCAAATCGAACTCGCGGAGGCACTTATTGAAGCGGGCGTCGCGTATGAGCGTAACGGCTCCGTTTATTTCGACGTGTCCGCGTGGGACGCCTACGGCGAACTCTCGGGGCGCAATACCGACGATTTAGTAGAAGGAACCCGCGTGCAGGTGCGCGGCGAGAAGGACGACCCGCGCGACTTCGCGCTGTGGAAGAAAGCCGAGCCGAACCACATCATGCGCTGGTCCTCCCCCTGGGGCGAAGGTTATCCCGGCTGGCACATCGAATGCTCGGTCATGAGCACCAAATATCTGGGCGACCACTTCGACATCCACGGCGGCGGCTTAGACCTCATCTTTCCGCACCACGAGTGCGAGATTGCCCAGGCGAAAGCGGCAGGAAAACAATTTGCCAACACCTGGATGCACTTCAACATGGTGACTTTAGGCGGTGAGAAGATGGCGAAGTCGAAAGGTCATTTCGTGACGCTCGCCGACCTCTTCAAAAACCACGACCCCATCGCCGTGCGCTTTCACCTCTTAGGGACGCACTACCGCTCGGTCTCGGACTTTAGCGAGGAGAGTTTGCGGGGCTCTACTCAGGGGCTACGCCGTATTCAGGAGACTTACGCTGAGGTCACGCGCCGTCTTGGAGATGAAGAGGTAGAACAGGATGACCCTTTAACGAGCTACCGCAACCAGTTCGACGCGGCGATGGACGACGACATCAATACACCTCGGGCGATTGCCGCACTCTTCGATGCGACGAGAGACATCAACGCGAAATTGGCAAAAGCGCCCGGTCAGGACTACTTGCACGCCGCTAAAACCTTTTATGACGACCTCGCAGGAGAGGTCTTGGGCGTACTCGGCAGCGGTCAGGTTGCGCAGTCCGAAGACTACACTGAGATTTTGGATGGGCTCGTCAACTTAGTGAGTGAGCAGCGGCAAGAGGCTAGAGTCAGGCGCGACTTTAGCTCGGCGGACGCGATTCGCGATAGGTTGGCGGCGTTGGGTGTGGTGTTAGAGGATACGCCTGAAGGGGTGCGGTGGAAGTTGGGGGAGCGTAAAGAGGTTGTGGAAAGATAATTCTGCACACTGTGAGGTAAATATTGAGCTTTAACTTAGAAGATATGGAAAAGATTTTATACGAAGAAGCCAAAGATACGTTCTCACAGATTAGAGATGACTTGTCGGACCAGCATATCTACTCTATGGCGCTCTACACAACCGATGGTCTCGGCTATCTGTCACCTACCTGTTCGACGTTCGAGGGATTAGAACAGGTGGCAATAAGGTATCAAACGAACGAGCGTTATAAAAACCAATCGTTAGACCAGTTGAAAACCTTATTGAAGTGGAGTTACGCAGATTCGCCCTATCATCTTTTGCACGAGGATATGATGGATGAGAGCTTCAAAATAATGCTCGAGTTTGATGAAGCGCTGTCAGCCGCTTATGACGACGAAGACGAAGGGAGCGAAGAGAAGGGCGACCAACTCCTTCGGATCGCCTTCTCAACCTGCGTCAAAGTCTTACGAAACCTCGATGAAGAGGGCATTTTCGGAAGAGGTGAATACCGCGAAAGAATTGTACTCAATATTGCAATGGGTGACCAAAGTAACGAATCTCGCATTCAGTTTGCTAGGCTGCTTAATCCTCCTGCTACGGCTGAGAGATTCGCCGCCGAACTCGCTTACTAAGCGCTTAGAACGGAAAATTTTGTAGACAAAAGTCGTTAGGAGCTTTGAAAATTGCGTTGTACGCTCGCTCAACCAAACGCCGTTAAGACCGCCCCACCATCTACCCGGTAGTTCGACCCGTCTACATACGACGCCAGGTCCGAGCACAAAAAGGCGATGACATTGGCGACCTCTTGCGCCCTGCCGCGCCGCCCTAAGTTGATGCCAGGGCGCTCCTCCTCCAAAAAGGTCTCGACAGCGGTATCCACATCCGTATCCATCGACTCGGCTCGCTGCTCCATCATCTTGTCGGTCATAGGCGATTTGACGTAGGCGGGCGAGACTACGTTCACGTGCACACCGTCTTCACCGTACGCTTTGGAGAGCCCTTTGGTCAGGTTGATAACGCCCGCTTTAGCGGCGTTGTAGGGCGTCTCGTCTACGTAGGGCTGAATGGCGTTCTCCGAGGCGGTTAGAACGATGCGTCCATAACCGCGCTCCCTCATCCCTGGAATAAAGGCACGGCAGACGCGCACGGCGCTCATGAGGTCCACGTTGAGGGTCTCCATCCAGCCGTCGTCCGTTAGCTCGAGAAAGTCTCCCGCCGCCCCCCGTGTCCCAGCAAGGTGCGCGACAACCGCCGCGCCGCCCTGCTCATCTGCTGTTTGCAGCAACTTCTTTACGTCGTCGGGATTTGTGAGGTCAGCGGCAACGTGAGTCACCTCCGCGCCCTGCACCTCTTCTTTAACTTTCTTGACGGCGTCTTGAAGCGAATCCACCTCAATATCGCTGATGATGACCTTCGCGCCCTCCGCTGCCAAGGTGATCGCCGTGCGTAAGCCGATGCCCGAATCTGCGCCCGTCACAACGGCGAGTCGTCCATTAAATGCTAAATCCATAAAACAACTTAACAGGAGATTGCCGTGTTTGACTCAGTGCTGCGTCATAGTTAGCAAGTGATTTAGCGAGAGAAAAGCACCCGCCGCCGTTTTTTACTGTGAGACGGTTTTATACGCTCTAGAGCATGACCCACATCCTCGTCTTAGGCGACCAACTCACCCGCCAAGTCGGACCTCTCGCTGACGCCACGCCCGAAGACACATCCGTGTTGATGATCGAGTCACTCGAGCTTGCACGTAGCATCCCCCACCACAAGCAAAAACTAGTCATGATCTTCTCCGCGATGCGGCACTTTGCAAAGGAGTTGGAGCAAGACGGATTCAGCGTTTTCTACCGAACTGCCGACTCGTTTGAGGCGGGGATTGAAGCGTATTTGCAAGAACACCCGAACGCAGACCTCACCACCATGCAGCCCAATGACTACGGATACGACGCGCTTCTCAAAGAGGCAGCAGAAAAGTACGGCGGCACGCTAAACCTCGTTCCGAACGACCTCTGGCTCATCTCACCGGACGAGTTCGACGAATGGGCGATTGACCGCAAAACGCTCCGCATGGAGTACTTCTACCGCACCGTGCGCGAAAAGACGGGCTGGCTCATGGAAGAGGATGGGCAACCCGTAGGCGGAAAGTGGAACTTTGACAAGGAGAACCGCCGTCCACCGAAAGAGGGGCATGACTACCCGGAGCCACCGAGCTTTGAACCGGACAACATCACGCAAGAGGTCATTGCATTTGTTGAAGAGGTTGTGCCGAATCACTTTGGCAGGGCTGAGGGATTTGACTGGCCAGTGACGAGGGCTCAGGCATTAGAAGCCTTAGAAGATTTCTGCGCCAACCGCTTACGCGACTTCGGACCCTTCGAAGATGCGATGGTGCAGGGCGAAACGACGCTCTACCACTCGCTGCTAAGTGCGCCACTGAGTATGGGACTCTTGCATCCTCGAGAGGTCTGTGAGATGGCATTGGAATACGCCGCCGACGGACACCGCAAAATTCCTTTGAACAGCATAGAGGGTTTCATCCGCCAAGTCTCGGGCTGGCGCGAATTCATGTTTCAGGTCTACCGCCTCAAGATGCCCGAATTTCGCGAGCAGAATAAGTTGGGGCATGAACGCGGCGTACCCGAGTTCTTCTGGAGCGGCGACACGCAGATGAACTGTTTGCACCACACTATTAAACAACTCCGCGAAACGGGTCACACCCACCACATCCAGCGGCTCATGGTCTTGGGCAACTTCGCGCTGATTGCGGGCGTCAATCCGCAGAAGCTGACCGAATGGTTTACGGCGTGCTACATTGACGCGCTCGAGTGGGTCATGGTCCCCAACGTCATCGGGATGAGTCAATACGCCGATCTAGGCTCCTTTACGACGAAGCCGTATGCGGCGAGCGCGAATTACATCAACAAGATGAGCGACTATTGTAGGGGATGTTCGTACAGTCATACGAAGACGACGGAGGAGAACGCTTGCCCTTTTAACAGCCTCTATTGGGACTTCTTAGATAGGCACAAGGAGAAGTTTGGTAAAAATCCGCGCATGTCGCTGATGATGGCGAATTGGGATAAACGAGGTGAAGAGGTCAAGGGTGAGATTTTGGCGCGGGCGAAAGAGGTTAAAGAGAAGTTGGAAAGGGGAGAATTGTGAGCCATTTTCCCGATTCGAGCTGGTTGGGCGAATCCTAATTCGTTTTTCAGTTTAGGTTATGCGCTATGGTGCTGTTGTCGTTCTCGAGGCACTACTATGCGCTTTCTACGTTTTTCCGAACTCGTTCTCACCTTCGCCTTCACCTCTTTGTGCTTTACCACCGGGACGTTGGCGGTTGTTGCGTCAGAAAATAGCGGTAACAGCGGCCGCGACAGAGAGGTTGGCGTTTTCTGCTACTTGGTTGGTGTGGCTTACAGCTACTCAGCCATATACCAGATAAAGAACAAATAAGACCGACGCCCCGCTCGAGCCGGGGTCACAACGCTCGACGTAAGGACCTCAACCTCTTGAGGTCCTTTTTTGTGGGTGAGCTAGCAAGTTTTTCATGCGACAACGCAAAAGACAGACAAAAAAAGAACCCAAGCTCACGGGAAGTGAGGCTTGGGTAAACATTGCTATCTGGTACGGCGCACGCCTATAAAGGAGAACACCATCAAGACAGCGATGGTAATTGCGGTAGCATAAAGCCCTACTGCAGGACCAAACGCATCAGAGATACGCCCAGCAGCATTAGCTGCAATGATCTGGACAAGTACACCTACCGCAGTGTAGCTGCCCCCAACGAAGCCAACCAGTTTGCTCCGCTGTCCAACCACAATACGGTTGAACGCGAGGATACCAGCGAGGCTCACCAAGGAACCCTGCACGGCTCGCACACCCTCAAGCAGCGACCACTGCGCAGCCACAGGCATTAAGCCAGTAGTTGCCGCTAACGCAGCCAAGGCCCAAGGAAGGCTCCGAGTACCCGGCGTATACACGGCTGCCCACGTCAACGAACCCACAAGCTCGCCAAGGAAGAAGGCTCCCTTGTAGTTTGCCAAGGCAGTTGGGTCGCCGCTAACGATAGCCGGACCCAAAACATCAATAACACCCGCAAAGATGAACGTTGCGAGACCAGCAATCACTGCTGGGATGTTACGACGCACTCTGCGTAGAGCGACTAAGCGCCGCTTACGAGAAAGCCGGGGCACCACTCGCGGCGCTTCTGGTCTCGCAAAGAGCGGCACCATAGCAGCAGCGACCCAATAGGTCGCCATATCCACGAGGAACACACCGCCCTGGACTTGCCCATACAGAGCAGAGCCTAGCCAACCGCCAGCACCTTTATAAAGGTTTTGGCTGGCACTTTGACCAGAGCCCAACTTATCCCGGTCTTGCACGCTAAACCCACGCACCAGTCCTTGGAAGGTTCTGGTTTGCAGGTTTGCCAACAGGACCTGCGGCGCTGTAGCAGCCGCTAGGATAAGACCAAACACCAATGTGCTGGCGTCCTGGCGGTAGGCCACGTAGAGTCCTAGAGGGAAGAATCCCAGAAGGATATTCAACATGACCATCGAGGGCCGCAGCCTTAATCGCCCTGCTATGGAGCCCAAGAAGGGACTCCCTAGCACGATGACGATAAGCGGCAGGGTTTGAACGAATGCCACAGCGCTCGAACCAGCAGCCTCGAAAGACCGCAGTTCCAAAGCTGCAGCAGACATCCGCTCGCCGATACCAGATACAAACTGGTATAAGAAAAACAGAAAGATTGTCAATGTTCTATGCGCACTGAAAAATGCGCGATAAATGAACTCTTTTAGCGTAGCCCTACAACCAAAGCTAAACTGAGCTAAGTTGAGATACGTGCGAGTGTAAAATTTCACAGTTGAGCCTAAAACTGAGTCAGGGTAGGGAGATATAGATGACATTGACTGAAAAGAAACACGCCGCTTAGGGACAAAAAAATCGCCAGGAACCCGTAAAGGTATGCCTGGCGAAACGCTAAGAGTAACTTAGCTTATTTAGATGTGAACATATAGAGCGTTCTAGCCGGAACAGTACCGACTAGATTGCCGTCCGCCCTCATGTTGTGAGAGCGTCCGGTCAGCTCGGAGATGATCTCACCTAAGAGACCATGCACCGGAATGTCCACCTCAGCAGGCAAATTGCCGTTGTTTAAGACAACGACTACTGCCTGCTCGTTGTTGACTCGAGCATGACACAAAACCGCTGCGCCGCCCCATTGGGGCTGCCAAAGTTCACGGTAGTCACCGTTTACTAAGGCAGAATTGTTCATTCTTGCGCGGTAGAGCGCTTGTAGACGAGGTTTTAGCCGCTGAGACAAGGAAAAATCCATGCTCAAGCGGTTTTCTCCGAAAGGTGAGCGCATCCCTTCCCCTGCAATACCGCATTCGGTACCGTAGTAGATGAGAATGTCGCCCTCGAGTGAGAAGAGGTAAGAGAGCCCCAAATCCAAGCGCTGACGCGCGTAGAAAGGATCAATAGGATCACTCCCTCTCTCGCTAGCGGGGTCCGCAAAGTGCCGCTTCAACACTTCCCAGACAAACCGAGACGTATCTGGGTTGTCTAAAAAGCGCACGAGTTTAGACTGATCAACGCCAAGTTCTTGATAGCGGCGCATGTGCGCGGCTAACTCGTTCAGCGGCCCGTGCCCACCTGGAACTGCTAGGCAGTCCAGGATTTTGAAGTGGAGCGGATAATCCAGTGCACTCATCCCCACATTGAGAAAGGGAACGAGCGCCGCGATGTTCCCATCGAACACCTCTCCAAAGGAGTAGGTGCCGTGAACGGGAGACAAAGGCGATTGCACCAAATCGGAAAGGTACTCCAAAGAAAGGTGCCCCGCTGTATCCCAGCGGAAGCCTTGAATGCCGCGCTCTCGCCAGTAGCGAAAACTCTGCCAGACGTAGCGTCTAGCTTCGGAATTTCGCATGTCGAAAAGTGGAAGCTCGGACCAACTCCACTCACCCACGGGTAAGAAAAGATCGGGGCGCTCCCGGTAAAGCTCAGCGTCGGGCGAGCCGAGGTGATGAACTGCGTCCATCATCAACTCAATGCCTTTACTGTTGGCTTCCCGCGAGAGCTTTCTCAAGCCGCTCACGGAGCCAAAGCGCTTGTTAGGCAGTAACAAATCTGCCGGATGGTACCCATGGTAGGGCACCTCCATAAGACCTGTCAAAGGACCAATTCGCTCCTTCACCTGGAGGCAGGGACCCGAGACCAATAAGGTGTTGGATAGATTCGCAAAGTAACCTTCTTGAATTTTCAAGGCTAGCCCAGGGTAGTTTCCCCCGTGCCAACCAACTGGGTTCTCCCGCTCCACAGGGTACATCCACCCTGCGGCAATTTCATCCGCCCATTCATTGATGAAGTCGGGGTCAATGCTAGCCGCTATGCGTGCCAGCATTCTTTCGGACAGCCGGTTAAATCTATCAGTCATTAGCTGATAGATGACACGGCATTTTTTTTGTGTCATGTTCTTTAGTTGTCAATTTACACAGCTAAACAGAAAACGCTTTACTTTCTCAAGAAGTTGTCTTCGTTAGCCTCTTAGAGCGTAGCATGACGAGCGCGTGACAAAATCTTTAACGTTCGGGCTCTTCTCAGCACAAAAAGACCTTGAAATGACAAAAAGAAAGGCACGGCGCGTGTGGCGCGTGCCTACCTCCCGCTAGGGAGGATTTAACGGCGAGTCACTGGAAGCAAGCTCTCCCCTAAGAGCCCGAAGCTGACCGGGTCTAAGCGCTGGAAGCTTAGCGCATAGCGCTCCCAACCCCACCTGCCGACGCGCCGCACCGCCTCGCGAAAGAGGAGCGCGGCGGCGAGCCGCTTTTCTTCGTTCCACTCGGACCTGAGCCCAGGAGCGAAGATCGTCACGTGCTCCCAGCCGGTGTCAACCTGGTAGATAAGGTCGATTCGGCTTATCACCGCAATATCCGCGAGCAGGATATGCGAAGTGTATGAATGCAGCCTCTCGACGAGGTGAGGCTGGTAGGGGAAGGGATATTGCGAAAACATGACGTTCTCCAGAAACTACCTTCTAAAGCTAGCAGACCTGGAGCGCCGACGCGCTCTTTAGCTTCGGCGTTGACCTGTGAAATATTCGCCGCACACAGCGTCGTTGGTTCTGGCGAACTGTCGAGTGTACAAAAGCTGCTCGAACCCCCGACAGCACATTTCACAACCGTCAGCGCGGCGAGGTTGACTTTAGGGAAACCGTCCGCTGTTATCCTGGCGCTCGGGGGCAAAAAGAAGTCCGGGCGGTTGACCCGGACTTACGCTAATCTAGGCTGCGCAGGCTCACTTAAAAAGAAGCCTGCGCCTCGATAGGCTCGCGGGAGCCTTTCTCGAGCGCCTTTGCTCTCACAACGGTGAGCTTGAAACTCTGCCGAGCGAGAATCGCCCTAACAGCCGCCTCTTGAGCGGCTTCTTGCAATTCTTCTTTGGTCAATTCATATGACAAGTAAAACGTAATCTTCATGCTGTTTTCCCACAATTCAACTGTTTCTATCTTACGGGTTTGCGCACGCTTAAAGAAATACTAAGCAGAAAGCATCATGAGTCGTACCAGTAGCCTCTAGCCGCGCATTATCTTGAAAGAGGTTAGCCGGGCGCTACCCCTCGAGCCAAAGAAAAACGCACAGCCTTGTAAGCTGTGCGCTGCCTCATACGAGGACTTGTTTTGCTTAGTCGGACTCGAGGGTGGTCCCCGAGTCGTCCTCAGGCTCAGCACTCTCTAGGAGCTGCTCGAAGGTGTAGTTCTGGTACACCTCCTCGAGCGCCGCTGACGTGAAGCCGAGGCGCTGGACGGCAGAGAGCGCAGCCGCTTGCAAGGCGGGGTTCGTGCTCCTGAGGGCTATTCGCAGGGGCACTGCGCAAAGCGCGCGGCGCTGTTCACGCTGCTCTTTTCGCAGGGCGAAGCGCTCGAGCATATGCTCGACGATCACCACGACGATACTTGCGAATATCAGCGCACCAGCAGAGCTAACGAGGATCGTTAGGCTCGCTCTGACGCCGAAAACTACAAGCAACGAAGGAATCAAAAAGATTGCGAAGACAGCTTCGCGCACACCGTCAGATTTTTTGTTACTCATTTTACTTTATTCGTATACAACAGTATCAACGCGGTTGACGTTGATACTCGCAGCTTACTCCGCCTCGAGCCGCCGCGTCCAGTTAAGCCAATCCGCGCACCTCTTTTCTTCTACACTACCGCTAGGGAGACGTCACACCGCCCTTGACCGAGTGTGTGGCACATGTTGGAGAAGGCTATGAACTTTTTCAGCGTGACTAGTGATGATGGTGATGCAGAAAGGTTCATCGTCACTATCAAACAAGGCGATACCCTAATTGGGTATCAGGCCAAGTTTGACAGTGACTTGAATCTAGTGCGTCACTTCACTGGTCATTTGGGGCTTAGCGAAGCCCTTATCGACGAGATAAGTATCCACGTAAGATACTTCCTCGAAGGTGAGGAAATTCGCAACCTCTTCTACGTAAGTAGATAGAGGAAGCTCTGAGGTACCTGGCAACGGAGAGGTAGCGCTCTCTTAACCGTAACCGGGAGGCCCTAGCAAGCGGCAATGGGATAATGCTTGCTCGAGTTCGTACTACGCTCGGCGCGTAAGCGTAAAAAGGTACGAAACGCGGGCGAGGCAACCGCGCACCAACCTCTACTCCTATCTTTTCAGGATGGAGTATTCTAAGAGCACCCGTCACCACGGTGGTGCTCTTTTTTTGCGCGACCCTTCAGGCTACATGGGAAACTGCGAGCGCGTTACTTTGTCCCAAGCACGGTCAGACAACAAACGGCGCGCATGGAAGAGCACGTGGGCACTCGCGCCAACCTTGTAGCGCGTGCGCGGACGCTTGACGGTGGCTGCGCGGAGAATCTTCTGCGCGACCCTTTCCGCGCTCACGACGCCCGCCGTATTCCGCCCCTGAAAGACCGCTGCTGACGCTTCTTTGTGGTTCTCGGTGAAAGTATAGTAGGGGTTATCCGGCGATACCTCTGGATAACCCGTGGACATCGCTTTTTCAAAACCTGTGTAGACGCCTGTTGGCTGGATAAGAGAAACATCTATCCCGAAAGCTTCCACCTCGGCTCGTAGTGCGTCCGAAAAGGCTTCCACGGCAAACTTGCTAGCGTGATACGCGCCCGCCCCGAGCGTGGCGAACGTGCCGCCGATGGAGCCCACGTTGATGATGCGCCCCCACCCCTTGCAGCGCATTCCAGGTAAGACGAGTTGAGAGAGCCGCAAGAGTCCAAACACGTTGGTTTCGAACTGCCGCCGAATATCGTCTAGGGGCAGCACCTCGAGAGGTCCGTTCTGCCCGTAGCCCGCGTTATTCACGAGCACGTCCACCGCGCCGTGCTCTTTCTCGATGTGCGCTACTGCGTGTCGCATCGAATCTTCATTCGTCACGTCGAGTTGCACCGTGCGAAACCCTCTCTTTTGCAAATCATGCAAGGACTCGGCTCGCCGCGCCGAGGCGTAGACCGTGAAGTCTGCCTCTTTAAGCATTGTAGCGGCTGCTAAACCGATCCCCGACGAACTTCCCGTCACCAGGGCGACTTTATCTCTTTCTTTGACCACCTCGTTCACATCCTTTCAGTTTGTAAACGTTCGCTTACAAACTTACTGTAAACAACCGCTTACACTTTGTCAACGGTTGTTTATTTCGGCGAGAGAGACGTGCTATTCTTAAAGTTAGAGGGGTCGAGCATGTACAGAACCAAGCGCGAAGCCACCGAAGCCGCTATCCTCAGCGCAGCGCGTGAGCATTTCAGCGCTCAGAGCTTTGAGCAGGTCGGCGTGCGCGACATCGCTGAGGCTGCCGGGGTCAATGTCGCTTTGGTCATTCGCTACTTCGGTTCCAAAGAGGCGCTTTTTGAACAGGCGGTGACGCAAAAGGTTGACCTTGGCGCGCTCCTTGCAATGCCGCGTGAACAGCTCGGTGAAGCCTTAGTGCGCTATATCTTAAATAAGCGTGACTTCGATCCGCTCTTGGCCCTGTTGCGTTCGGCAGCGAACGAGCAGGCGAGCGCGCTACTGCGCGAGAACATAGAAGACCGGTTCACCGCGCCACTCTCGAGCCTCATGACAGGCAAAGACAAAGAATTGAGAGCGAGCCTTGTGGCGGCGCAGCTTTTAGGTGTCGCCCTCATGCGTGAAGTAATTCGTAGCGAACCTTTAGCTACCGCTGATATAGAGCGCATCGTTACTCAGACTGTGCCACTCGTACAGGCACTTTTGGAAAACTAACGTGGGCGCTCAAGTGTCGCTCAAGGCCCCAGCCGTATCACTCAATACGGTTCTTTCTCTTCTCTGACGTTACGGTACGAAAGGTAAATCATAGCGGTTATCAGAAGTACTGAGCTTGAATCACGCAGGTATCATCCCATAAAGTGCGTGCTATACAATGTTCTATCTCGTGAGATTGGCTCAAACCAGATGATACCTGCTATAATAAGGAGGAAACGCATGTCTAAAGATACGAAACGTCCCTTGTCTCGCCGAAAGCTTCTCAAAGGGCTAGGCGCAGGCGCGCTCGGCGCGAGCCTTGCGAATTTAGGAGTGGTGAGCGCACAAGATACTGGCGGTGCATCGGGCGGAGGTCCCTCTCTCCCCCTCGCCCTAGAACGCTTCCAACTCGGTGACACACAAGTCACCGTGTTTCAAGAGACAACCTTGGAGTTGCAGCCTTCCATGTACGGTGGCGGCGCACCCGAGGGCGCTGTAGGCGAGCTTTTGGGGCAGTACAACCTGCCTACTGACGTCATCAGCGGCACGGCGAACGTGATGCTCCTTAACATGGGTGGCGACTACACCCTCATCGACACGGGCACCGGGCAAAACCTCGTACCGACGTTAGAAGCCCTCGGCGTCTCACCCGGCGACGTTAGCAACGTGATCATCTCGCACTATCACGGCGATCACATCTCGGGCATGTCGAGTGAGGGGACGCTCACCTTTCCGAACGCCATGCACTACCTCTCGCAAGCGGAATGGGACTTTTTGCAGAGTGCACCCGAAGATAACGACGGAGCGCAGACCGCGCTCGAGAAGCTGCAGCCCGCTGTAGACGCGAATCAAATCACGTACTACAGCGGCGGCGATGAAGTCGTGAGCGGTGTAGAGGCAGTCGAAGCCTTTGGACACACGCCGGGACACATGAATTTCATTGTTAGCTCGGGTGACGAGAGCGTCTTGCATATCGCCGACACCGCCACCCACGCGCTGATTTCGCCCCTGCACCCCGACTGGGCGTTCGCGTTTGATGGAAACCCGGAGCAAGCTGCCGAGACGCGCCGCGACATCCTGAACCGCGCCTCGAGCGACGGCACGCGCATCTTCGCCTATCACTTCGCCTTTCCCGGACTGGGTTACATCGCACAAGTCGGTGAGGAGTATAGGTTCACGCCAGCTTAACAACGGGTATCAGTATAGCAAGTATCATTTGGTTTGAGTGTACGTAAGTTTTGCGGAGCAACGCTCTCACGATATAGAACACCGTGTAGCACGCACATTTGAGAATGATACTTGCGCTATTCCAATCAGTACTTATGTTAATTGCTATAGTCAGTAGCTCTTTACGCTGACTACTGAATTCTGCCCTTCTCGTGAGCGTTTCACCTCCACGCGCACGTTTGCCCTGCTACGATGTCCTCTCATGGACGCGCTCAGGGCTTTTCTCTTCCTCTCTTTCACCCCCGGTCTAGGTCCGCGCAAAATCAAGGTGCTAGGTGAGCATTTCGGCGGGGCGAGGGCGGTTTTGGAGGCGGAGCCGGACGCACTAAAAGAGGTTGAGGGTGTGGGTCCTAAGCTGATTGCGTCGCTCGTAGCGGCTCGAGCCTCCACAAAAATCAGCGAAGAGGTCGAGAAGGAGATAGAGCGCGCCGGACGCCTCGGTATTACACTTTTGCACCTCGAGCACCCCAGCTACCCCGAATCTTTAAGAAATATCTATGACCCTCCGCCCTTGATCTATATACGCGGAACGCTGCCGCCCGCGCTTTCTCAGACTAAAGCCGTCGGTATCGTCGGCACGCGCAACGCGAGCCAGTACGCGCTCAATCTGAGCCTCAACTTTGGCAAGGACTTGGCGCGAGCGGGCGTCGTGGTGGTCTCCGGTTTGGCGCTCGGCGTGGACAGCGCAGCGCATAGGGGTGCGGTGCAAAGCGAGGGTGGACAGACCGTCGCGGTGCTCGGCTCGGGCGTAGACGTGATTTATCCGCGTCAGAACCAGAGGTTAGCCGAAGAGATTCTGGACGCTCACGGTGCGGTTGTCAGCGAGTATAGAATAGGCAGCGGTCCGCGCGCGACGAACTTTCCGGGGCGCAATAGAATTATCAATGGACTATCCAAAGGCGTCTTGGTCGTGGAGGGCGGGCTCAAGTCGGGCGCGCTCATCACGGCGGAGTTCGCACTCGAGGAAGGGCGCACCATATTTGCTGTCCCTGGCAGAGTCGGCGACAGCAAAGCGGCGGGCACGCTAGCGCTCTTAAAGCAGGGCGCGACGATGGTGCAGAGCGCGGGCGATGTGTTGCAAGAGTTCGGCTGGCGCGAGGCAAATACAAAAGAAAACGCCGTTCCTCTAACCTCTCTAGAAGAGCCAGGACGTAGCCTCGTTAGAGCCATCCAGGAGCGCGGCTCTCCCCTACTCGACGATCTGATGAGCGCGACGGGGAAAACCACCGCCGACCTCTTGCCGACGCTCACGCTTCTGGAATTGCAGGGCGTCGTCAAGCAGCTTCCGGGCGGCAGGTACATCAGTTTGATTTGAACCAGTTCTAACCAAGGTTGTGAAGGACGACGCTCGAGTGTTTGGGCAGATGAAGCTCAAGCTTTCCCTCTTCAGCCTCAATCTTTTGGTCGTTCAGTAAAGAGGTCAGCGCCACATCGTCTAAACCCAACGTCCAAACAGGCAAAGAGACGCTGACCTCTTCTCCCCTATTCACAACGGTGATCGCGACACCACTACCTAAAACTCTCGCAAACGCATAGACGTCCCCTTCGGCGTAGAGCGTTACCAACGCACCTCTTTGTAAAACTTCATGTGTCTCGCGGAAGGCGATGAGCGTTTGAACGTGACCTCTTAAATCCTTGTCCCACGCCGCCTCATCCCAAGGAAAGGTGCGGCGGCAGTCCGGGTCGTCGCCGCCCTCCAGACCAACCTCATCGCCGTAGTAGACACACGGCACGCCGATGTAGGTAAAAAGGAGGGTCACGGCGGCTTTCATGAGGTCACGGTTGCCCTTCACGCGCGTCAAGAAACGCGGCGTGTCGTGTGAGCCCAAGAGATTGAACTGCGAGAGCTGAATCTCGAAAGGGAGGCGGGCGCGCGAGCGGGTCATGACCGCGTCCAACGTTGCCGCGTCGATCTTGACCGGATGACTCTTGTGGTCAGTTTCGGCGAAGAACGCCCAGAGCGGGCGGGCGAAGCCGTCGTAGTTCATAGCGGCGTCCTCCTGATCGCCCTGGAGCCATTTCGTCGCCTCGTAGAAGTGCTCGCCTAACATGTAGGCTTCGGGGTTTTCCTCGCGTAAGGTGCGGCGGAAGTGGCGCACGTATTCGGCGTTGTTGCGCGCGCCGTCGCCCTCACCCAACATGTGCAGCACGTCGAAACGCCAGCCGTCGATCTCATAGGGTGGCTTGAGCCAGGTGCGCAACACCGCGTCGTCGGCCTCGTAGATGCGCCTGCGCAACTCGGGGGCGTTGTAATCGAGCGTGGGGAGCGTCTCGACGCCTACCCAGCCGTGATACGCCTCGGGCTCCTCGTCGTAAAAGGTGTAGAACTCTCTCGTCGCCGCCTCCGCCGAACCGTACGCGCCCGCCTCGTCGTACTCGCCGTAGCGGTCGAACCAGGGATGGCGTTCGGAGGTGTGGTTGATGACGGCGTCGAGGATAATGCGCATGTCGCGCTCTTTCAGGTCACCGCAGAGTTCGGCGAACGCCTCGTTCGTGCCGAAGTGCGGGTCCACCTTGAGGTAGTCCACCGTGTCGTATTTGTGGCTCGAGGGCGACACGAAGATAGGGTTTAGATAGAGCGCTGTGACGCCTAAGTCTTCCAAGTAGGGCAGCTTCTGACGGATGCCCGCCAAGTCTCCGCCGTAAAATTCGCGCGGTCCTTGAGAGCGCTCAGGCAGTTCGCCCCATTCTTTGGCGACGACGGGCTCTCCTTCGTAAAGGTACTCGCCGTCCGTGACGTTGTTGCTCGGATCGCCATCACAAAAGCGTTCGGGGAAAATTTGGTAGAACACTGAAGACCAGACCCAGCGAGCAGGCTCATACGAGGGGTTGAGGCGAAAGTGCACGTCGCGCTCGGGAAAGTAGGGTGAGACGCCACCCTGTGCGAGCCAGTGCTGATAACCGTCCACGAGAAACTTAAAGGCGTAGAGCGTGACCTCTTCGGCTCGGTTGAGGCGCAGTTCGCCCTCGTAAAACGCCCAGGCACCCTCTATTTTTTGGCGCGTCAGCGGGCTTAAAAACTCTTCGTTGTCGGGCTCACTGCGGACCCAGGCGGTTTCAACGTTGAGTTTGCGCGGTAGCTGGAGCGTGACGCGCCACCTCTCATCTTGACGGGAGAGACCTTCGGCGGGAGAATGAAAAGCGAACGTGTCCATGCGAGCTAAGCTAACATACATAGCAGGTATCATCTGGTCAGCTACGCCCTCACCGAAGAGAACATTGTTTAGCACGCACTTGATTGTGATGATATCTGCGAAGAAGTGTAGCAACGATAAATGGAACTGCTATAAGTTACTTCGTATAGCTTCGCTCAATCAAAGTCTGTCTCACAAGGCTCCGCGTTTCGCAAGTGCGAAAACTTCGTAACGCGCGTGGTCGCGTCCCGCTAGCGACTTCGTGAACACGTTCGGAGCTGGTCACAAACACGCTCACTGTGAAGAACACAGTCTAGCACGCACACTCAGAGATGATGCCTGCGTTCGTTTATCCTAGTTCGTTATGTTAGCACTTCCAAAACATACTGAGACAGAGTGCCGCAGATATCATCTTACAAAGTGCGTGCTAAACAGTGTTTTCTACAGTGAGAGTGTCTCAAACCAGATGATACCTGCTATGTAACTGCTGCGTGAATGAGACCTGAAGAAAGTGTGAAGCTCAGGGCTTCCAAAACATTATGTGAAAGACTGGACAACCCCCCACATGCACGGTAAACTGCGTTTTAGTATCACAGCTCGAGAGTCTTCTCAACGTACACAAGGTTTCGTCAGATTGTAGAGCGTTTTAGTACCGCGCTGTCACAACTGCGGCTTGTTGAGGTGGGCTCGAGGCGAACCCAAAACCGTTAGAGGTAGATAGAGAATAGCGACGCTGTCTGCTAGCGACGACTTGGGTCAAGTAGGATAAGCTTTATAGACCAGGTTTCAAGAAAGGATGTTAGATGAAAAAATTAGCACTTCTCCTTACGACGTTGTTCATGTTAGGCGGGGCGTTCGCGCAGCAGCCCGTCACCGTTTGGACGCACTTCGGCGACACCGACTTGGAGTGGCTCCAGAGCCAAGCTGCCTCCTTCGAGCAAAACTTCGGTGTGCCCGTGCAGATTACCCGCATTGACTTGGGTGAGATCAAGCAGAAAATGCTGCTGTCCGCCCCCGAAGGCGAAGCCTCCGACCTCATCGTGCCGATTCCGCACGACCAAATTGGTGAGATGGCGGCGGGCGGCGTTCTCGCAGACATGAGCCAGTTCTCCACCGAGCAGTACCGCGAAGACCTCTCGGAGCAGGCGCTCTTAGCCTTTACCTTTAACAACCGCTTGTTCGGGCTACCCATGTACGTCGAGGGGCCGGCGCTCGTGGTCAATACCGATCTCGTACCGGAGTCGCCCGCTACCTTCGAAGACTTCATCAGCCAAGCGGAGAGCCTTACGAGTGAGGGCAACTTCGGCTTTCTTTATGACATCAAGAACTTCTACTTCTCGTATGTCTGGATCAACAGCTTGGGCGGCTACGTCTTCGATAGGGGCGATAACGGAGACTTAGAACCTAACGACTTAGGTCTCGCCAACGAGGGCTCAGTCGAAGGTGCAGAGTTGATGCGCTCTTTACAGTACGAGTACGGTCTCATCCCCGCTGACACCGACACGCAGGTCGCCGAAGGGCTCTTTGTGGACGGCAAGCTCGGCATGATCTATAACGGTCCCTGGATGATGACGAATATTCCCGAGAACATCTCCGTTTCGGTGATACCGATTCCAGCGATGGCGGACGGTACCGAGTTCAACGGCTTCATGGGCGTACAAGGCATCTTGATGAACGAGTTCAGCCAGAACAAGACGACAGCGGCGAACTTCGCCAAGTGGGTCACACGCCCCGAAGCGCAGGTGGACCTAGCCAACCGCAGCGGGCGCGTCCCCTCCTCGCAGGGCGCAGCCGAGCAAGTGGCGGACGATCCTGTCATCGCGGGCTTCTCCGAGGCGCTCGCGAACGCGGTGCCCATGCCCAACATCCCGGAGATGGGTCAAGTTTGGGAGCCGATGGCGTCCGCGTTGACCGTCATCTTAGAGAGCCCCGACAGCAACATCGAAGCGGCGCTAGAGACCGCGATTAGCGAGATTCAGGGGAACTAAGGCGTTTAGTCATACGGGTCATGCCAGGAGTCTAACTCCTGGCATTTTTATTAGGGCACACAACGAGTAGAGAAAAGCGTGAAACACCCTCTGTGCACGCTCCTCCACACTGAGATGCGACAGGCTGCTGTTAGGTTTCTTACTTTCTACATTTAAATAGCGCGGATTCATCTTTCACGGGCTAAGGTCCAACCAAGCGCGTCTTAGATGATTCCTGCAAAAAGAGGAGTTGAGATGGATTTATCCCGTTCGGTAAGCGACTTCTTACCCAAGGGTCCCAAAAGTGTACAGGCGAGTTTGTGGCTCTCGCTGCTGCTGCTGACGCTCGCTATCGGCATCGGTATTTTAGGAGGCGTCGCGGGGTACTGGCTTCTGCAGTTTATCATTCCTGACGCGCCCGTCTACACGGGGCTCATCTTTGGCATTGCGGCGATGATCGCGGCGCTTAGTATCATCGCGCAGCGTTTCGAATGGATCATGCCCTGGTACTATCTCTTGCCCGCCATTCTATTTCTGCTGACGTTCACCTTTTTCCCGGTTATTTTGACGGTGGTGCTCGCTTTTACAGACTACGCGGGCAGCCTCAACGGTCAGCTCAACGTCGCCTCGACGACGAATGTGGTGAGCGCCGACGGTGAGACGATCACGATCGAAAACCCGCGCACCTTTAACTGCGGCGCGATGCGCAACGGTTGTAACGGGGTGCGCGCCATCATCTACGCCTCGGGGACGCAAGAGGCGGTAGGCGCGAGCTTGGAGGGGGACACGCTGACTTTAGAAGAGGCGATCCCCGAGGGGCGCGAAGTCGAAACGGCGACGCTCAATGTACAGGGCTTTCCGGTGCAGGTGTCGGTCTCGAGCAGTGACGGCGACACCCTCACCTTGCAGGGTATCCCACCCATTCTCGCCAACGCTTCGCCCGACGCGGTTGACCTCAGCAACGTACGCCTCGCGCTTAACCGCGCCGGCATCACCCGCACGATGGCGGGCAACGAGGGCGATACGATCACGTTAGCGAGGGCGCTACCCGAAGACTTGGAGCCCGAAGCGATCGCCCGCTACAACGACTTCGGCTTCATCGGCTTCGGCAACTTCAGCACGATTTTGCGGCAAGCGAGCCGCACGCTCATCCCTGTTTTCACCTGGAACGTCGCCTTCGCCGTGTTGACCATGATCATCAACATCGCCTTCGGCGTCTTTTTGGCGGTGCTCCTCAACAACCCCGAACTGCGCCTTCGCAACCTCTACCGCACCCTGCTCATCGTTCCCTGGGCGCTGCCGCCCATCATCACGATTCAGGTATGGAAGGGCTTTTTGAACACGAACTTCGGCGCGATCAACCGGATTTTGGCACTGCTCGACCTGGAGACGCTCAACTGGCTGGGCGACCCCTGGGCGGCGCGGAGCGCGATTTTGCTCGTCAACTTGTGGCTCGGCTTCCCCTTCATGATGACGGCGACGCTGGGCGCACTCTCCGCGATTCCCAATGACCTCTACGAAGCCGCCAAAATCGACGGCGCGAACGCTTGGCGGCGCTTTACGGGCGTAACCGCGCCGCTTTTACGCACCGCGCTCGTGCCGATTGCGCTCACAGGTTTCGCCTTTAACTTCAACAACTTCGCGGTGGTCTTTTTGCTCACGGGCGGCGGACCCTTTGTCGAGGGCTACACCTCGACGGCGCGCTCCACGGATATCTTGATCTCGTGGGCGTACAACGAAGCCTTTCAGAGTCAGGGGGGCTCGGCGTACGGGCTCGCCTCGGCAATTTCGCTCATCATCTTCTTTATTACCATCGCCGTGAGCCTCGTCAACTTCCGCGTGACGGGCGCGCTCAAGGAGGAGTCCAACACATGATGAACCGTACGACTATGATGGCGGCTAGGGCCCTCCCCCTACTCGCTCTACTCAGTTTCTCTGTCGCCTTTGCGCAGGAGCGGCGCGGTCAGTTCCTCGTCATCCCGTACGGCTGGGCGTGGTTCTTGCTCGCTTTCGTGCTTATCACAGGTGGCATCGGCTTGGCGGCGTACCTCTACGGACGCGCCACGCGCCCCGCTAAGGCGACGCAGTACGCGCTGACCTCCGCTACGCACATGTTCATCTGGGTGGCGCTCGTGCTGGTGCTCTACCCGGTCATCAACTTAGTCGCGGTCTCCTTTAACCGCAACAACAACCTACTTTCTGCGCCGCCAAACGAGGGCAACCTCTTGGTGCGCGCCGGAATCCTACCCGACCCGTCGCGCTTTTCATTCGTGCAGTATCAGAGAATCCTGAGCGAAACGCACATCCTCTGGTACCAGTGGATTTTGATCGCGGTGTTCGTGCTCGCTATCGTCGGGCTCACCTTCGTTGCCATCCGTAAGCGCATGGGCGGCGGCGTTCGCACGGAGCGGCTGCAGACGATTTTCGGCTGGACGCTCTTCCTCTCGGCGGCTATTTTAGTGCTCAGCATCACGCCCGAGCAGTTCTACAGGGTCAACGAGAACGGTCAGCGCCAAGCGTCGGCGAGTGAGAAGAAAGTGGTGCTCTTCATCCGCAACACGCTGCTTGTATCGGGGGTCACCGGGCTACTCGCCGTGATCATCAGCGCGACGGCGGGCTACGCCTTCGCCCGCATGAAGTTCGAGGGGCGCTACGGGACACTCCTGACCTTTGTTTTCGTGCAGATGTTCCCGGCGTTTATGGCGATTGTCGCTATTTTCTACCTCATGAACTTCTTAGGGCTGCTCAACTCCTTCGTCGGCTTGATTCTGGCGTATTCGGGCGGCGCAATTGCCTTTTCGTCGTGGATTTTCAAAGGATATCTGGAATCGGTCAGCCCGAGTTTGGAAGAGGCGGCGATGGTGGACGGCGCGACGCGCTGGGGCGCATTCTGGCGCATCATCTTGCCTCTAAGCGTGCCGATGCTCATCTTCATCTTCTTGTTGCAGTTCATCGGCACGTATAGCGAGTTCATCTTAGCCAACATCCTCTTGACCGGCGACAACCGCTGGACCATCGGCATCGGGCTGCGCACGTTTAGCGCCGGGCAGCAGTTCAACACGCAGTGGGGCTCGCTCGCGGCGAGCGCGGTCTTAGGGAGTTTGCCGATTTTATTTATCTTCTACTCGTTCCAGGAAGCGCTGACGGGGCAGACGCAGGCGGGGGGGGTCAAAGGATAAGCAACTCAGCATTTCAGCGTGTCAGCACTTCAGATTTTCCCCTGAAGTGCTGACACACTGACGAGCTGAAATGCTAAAAACGCCTTAATACTTTAGCTCTTTCACCGCCTCGGCCCTGCCCCCAGCGGCGTCAGCGGCTCCTCTGAGGGAATGCGTCCGAGTTTTTGCGGTAAGGAGAGGGTCTCGAGCCCCGGCAAGACCAGCTCCCCAAAGCGCTTACATTCGTCTAAGCTCGGATAGCCCGAGAGGATAAAGGCGCGGATGCCCATCTGGTGATAGCGCCTCAACTTTTCAGTGATCTGCTCGGGGTTACCGACGAGCGCCGCACCGCAACCCGAACGGGCGCGCCCGATGCCCGTCCAAAGGTGCGGCTCAGCGTAGCCTTCGGCGTCGGACTTTTTTCGCGCTTCGCTCTGGAGAGAGACGCCTAGCGTGCGGGCGTCCAGAGCGCGGTTTTTGATCTCGGAGCCTCTGACGTCGTCGAGTTTAGACACCAGCTTCTGCGCCGCCTCACGCGCTTCTTCCTCGGTCTCTCGCACGACGACGTGCACGCGCAAGCCGTAGTCGAGGGTGCGCCCGTACGCTTCGGCCCTCGCGCTCAAATCCTCCATATGCCCGCGCAAATTCTCTTCGGTGTCGGGCCACATGAGGTAGACGTCGCAGTGCTCGGCGCAGAGGTCTTTGCCAGCCGGGGAGTAGCCGCCGAAGTAGAGGAGCGGACCGCCTTGCTGATAGGGCTTCACGGGCTCCGTCGTGTCCAGCTTGATGTTGTAGAAGTCGCCCGAGAAGTCGATATACTCTTGCGTCCACGCTTGCTTTAAGATTTTTATGACCTCACGAGAGCGCCCGTACCGCGCCGCCGAGTCCAGGTCTTCACCGGGCAAATTCGACGAGATGATGTTGATAGTCAAGCGCCCTTGGAGCATGTGGTCGAGCGTCGCGACGGCCCGCGCCAACATCGGCGGGTGCAACTCGCCGCAGCGAATGGCGGTGAGCAGGTTGATATTTCGTGTCTGCGGCGCGACGCCCGAGGCAAACGTCCAGGTATCCTGCCCGACTTGATACGACGACGGGCATAAGATGTTGCGGTAGCCGAGCGTGTCAGCGCGCAAGAGGACATCGGCGCTGTGCGCGAAGGTCGATTTAAGACCCTTATCGGGCACGCCTAAAAACTCGTAATCGTCGTCGCAGATGGGCGCGAACCAGGCGACTTCCGCGCCGGTGAGGTGGGCGGAGCGGACGTTGATGTTCGGACTTCCGGCTTTTTCAGGTTCTCGGTTAGACGTTAGCATCAGGGAACGCTCTCCCCTCTCGCCGCTTCTAACAGGCTGTACCACTCTCTGCGCGTAAGTCCTATCTCATCAGCCTGAGCGCAACTTTCCAGGCGCGAAATCTTTTCGGTACCTAAAATCGGCTGGATTCCAGCGGGGTGACGCAGCAGCCACGAGAGCGCGATAGCCTCTTTGCTCGTTTCCTTTTCCTCAGCGAGTTTAGCAATGAGGTCCGCTGCGTCCCGCTCGTTTTGCGGCGCGTCATCCGCAACCTTAAAGAGCCGCCCGCCTGCGACGGGCGACCAGGCTTGCACCATGATGCCCTTCAAGCGGCAGTATTCCAGGGTTCCGTCCGTGTGCGCGAAAGGCGCGTCCGCGCGGTTCACCAAGACGCCACTGCTAATCAAGTAGGGATGTAGAAGGCTCAGCTCGAGCTGATTCACCACCAGGGGTTGGTCCAGATGTTTTTGGAGCAGCTCGACTTGCGCCGCGCTGTGGTTGCTCACCCCGAAGTAGCGCACCATACCCGCGCTGTGCAAATGTTCTACCGCCCGCGCCACCTCTTCTAAATCGACGAGCGGATCGGGGCGGTGAAAGGCCAAGAGGTCGACGTAGTCCGTGCCCAGACGACGCAAGCTCGTTTCGACGGCCTTCACGAGATGGTCGAACGAAAAGTCGTAGCGTGAGGGCGGACCGAAGTCAGGATCGTCGCCGATAATGATACCCGCTTTTTCTTGCAGGACCAGCTTGTCACGCAGCCTTGGGTTTCGTTTGAGGGCGTAACCCACCACCTCGTCGGACTTGCCGAGCGTATAGATATCGGCCAAGTCGACGTGGTTGACGCCAAGTTCGTACGCCTTGACGATGAGGTCGCTTGCCCTCGTCTTAATTTCATCGCCTGGCGGCGTCTTGTCCCAAGTGCCGCCTAAATGCCAGGTACCGTAGGCGAGGCGGCTGACCTCTAAGTCGGTACGGGGAACCTTGTAGTACTTCATCGCATTCCTTCCTGGACTGCCCCCTCAACGAGAACACGAGTTCTCGTTACCTGTGCGAAAGGCTCATAACCCGCTCAGGAAAGCCGTTCACACAACCCTTTCATGTACCCTAATAGTATGACGAGTTTTCGGCGCGGAGAGGCTGCGCAGAGCTGAAACGGGAGTACATCTCGAGACCCAAGGTCACAAAGATGGTATATTTCCCGCAACGCCGCCGCGCTTTTGCCGAAAACTGAATGAGATTGAACGAGCAGGCCCTCGAGCCGTGACCGACATGTCAGCTCACGTTTTAGCACCCGTCCTAGCTTAGAGGTAGCAGGCGGATGTGTTCATACCCCGTTCTGCGCTCGCATTGCGTTTCCTTCTCGAGTCTTTTGGTCCCAAACGCTTTTCGGTTCTTTCTACACATCAGGAGCGTGGTTTCCTCATCTCGCTGACAGCGCACTATGTGAAATAGATGACCCAAAACACTCTGTAACCATAAACCTAAGCGTGTCGTTGTGACGCGAGCATAATCATTCACATGAGAGAGGCGGTAAGCTAGAGGCGCGAACGTGCTAGCACCTGCGCAAGCTTTGTGAACTCTAAAAATAGAGACAGCCCAACGACGATAGACCCCAACGGGGTACAGAAAGCGCCTCCTTTTTCCAAGATGACCCACTCTACAGAACGCACCTTACATCTTCTCTTCTGGTCTCTCATCTTCATTGTATTTCCCTTGGGGCGCTTGCCCGACACGCTCGTGCGGGCGTTTCCCACCTCGATCGCCGACTTTCAGGAGGAGGAACAGATCGAGACGCTCGTGCCCAAAGTCGTCACCTTCGTGCTGCTCTGGGTGCTCGGCGTGGCGCTAGTCATCTGGCGCGCGAAGAGGTTGCGAGGTGACGGCGTGCCCTCCTCGCGCCTCTTGTCGGGACTCGTACCGCCGCCCGCGCAGACCACCTTCTGGTGGCTCGGCGCGTTTATCCTCTCGCTCATCGTCGCGAGTTTTTTCAGTCCTGCCAACCTCAACTTCGGTCTGCCCTTTTTAAGCAACCAGCTCGAGAGCGTGGTCATCAAGGTGCTCGAGAGCGCCTGGTACAGCTTGGCGCTGATCGCGGCGGTCTTAGCCTCGAGCAAGGTGCTGCCGCTGCGCGTCCCCCTCATGATGATGATAGGGGGCGCAGCTTTAGTAGGCCTCTGGACGCTGACCGAGGCGCACGGGTTCGAGCCGATGTCGCTACTCGATCCGGCGACGCAGCTCCGCACGAACCTCTTGGCTTCGATGGGACATCAGGCGTATGTTTCTGCGTTTGTAGGCGTCGCGCTCGTCTTCTGGTTTTCGTGGCGCGCACTCTCGGCGCAGCTCAGCCTCGTAGACGGCGTGCTCATCGCGGTCTTAGCCGCCGCGCTCGTGGCGAGCGGCGGCCGCGCGGGGCTCCTCGCCGCCGTGATGGTGCTGGGCGTATTGGTTGGCTACATCCTCTTCTACACGCAGCGCTACCGCGCGCGGGTGTTGCTCCTGAGCGCGCTCGCGCTGGGCGCTGGCTTTGGCGTGGTGCAAACCTCGTCTCACGCGCAGTTTCGCATGGGGCGAATCGGCGCGGCGGTGCAGGGCGAAGACGCGAACGTCTCGCACCGCATGATCCTTTGGGACGTGGCGGCGCAGGCGATAGCGCAGCGCCCGCTGACGGGTCACGGCGCGTACGCGCTCGCCAACGTCGTGTGGCCGCTCGCTACGCCCGAACAAGCTGACACGCTCATGCGCGAATTTCTGCCCGAGCCTATCGCCAAAGACGCGCTCCGCGTCGGCAAGCTCGCGATTTACACGCACCCCGAAACGGGCACCCTTACGCTCACCGCGATGAACCCCTACGGCGTCCACAACTACTTTCTAGATATTGCTTTCGCCAGCGGCTTGCCCGCGATGCTTCTCTTCATGGGGTTTTTGCTCGCCTGCTCGAGGCTGCTCTACCGGGCGCACACCCCCCTCGCCCTCGCCACGCTGCTCGCCCTCGCCACATATCTGCTCTACGGTATGTTCTGGTTCGCCACGCAGAATGTCGATCCGCTCATCTGGGCGCTCGTGGGGCTCGGCATCGGAAGCGTGCCCCAAACGCTCAGCAGCGCGGAGGTGGAGAAGGAGCGCAGCCGAGGCTTACAGGTAGCCTCGGGCTAGAGCGGCAGTGTTGTAAGTTCGTAGGGAGGCTCGAGTTCAACTTCGATTTTAGACAAGAAGAACATAGCAAAACAACCTCTTAACCTTCCAATTAAGCAGCGTAAAATCCACTCTACACCGACTACCTTAATGATTCTTTCATATGTTTGTAGGTAAAGTCAGGCACGATAGATGAGAGCAGCGATAACGCGACTGAGAAACTAAAATCAAGCCAAGCTTTGGAGGCAGTCATGCAGCGTAAAGTAACGATTTTCTACCTCACCATTTGTTTAACCGCATTAGGATTCGCAGGGGCACAAACCGGCGGCGAGAGCGGCACGCAGAGCGGTACCGAACCCGTCACGGTGGGCGTTGAGGCGTTCGTCGTCAGCGAGGTCACAAATGAGAGCGGCGACGTGGAGGAGCGCTTCAGCGCCGCCTCGACCGCCAGACCGGGGCAAGTCGTCGAGTACCGGCTGACAGTCAGCAGCCAAGAGGAGACCACCTTGCCCGCTGGCACGGTAGTCGTTACCGGGCCTATCCCCGAGGGCACACGCTACATTGAAGATTCCGCTACGCCGAGTTCGGAACGCATCTTGACCGAATTCACCGCCGACGGCGAGACCTACAGCGAGCCACCCGTGACAAGCTCGGACGAGGGAACGGGCGGCTCAGGTGACGTCGTCGCGCCAAGCGCCTACGCTGCAGTCCGCTGGACGCTGCTCACGCCGGTGGAGCCCGCCCAAGAAGAGGTCTTCACGTACCGCGTCGTTGTTGAGTAAAGCAGCAATGAGTTAAAAGCAATGAGCAACGAGTGAAAGGCTTTAGACTCATTGCTCGTTGCTCATTGCTACTTTCTAGCTCGCCTTCTGCTCCCGGTACTCCGCGATGCTCTCGTACACATGGTCAGGGAAGGTCAAATCCTGATAGACGTTGCCAACGTCCGGGTCGTCCGCGTCGGGCAGGATCGGAAAGTCTTGCTGCTTGTGATAGCCGAGGATGGTGTCGCGGCTGGGCGGGCTATAGTCCGCGTCTTCGACCTGCTGCACCAGACCCCTCGCCTCGTCCTTGTCCTCATCTTTATCCTGCGCTAAGAGGTCGACGAGTTCGTCGTTACTCACGAAGTGACGCGCCACCATCGTGAACACCAAGCGTCCGTAGTGACCGATGTCTTTGCCGTCCTCGAGGCTCTCCAACAAGTGCGTCATCATCTTGTTTTGTCTTAAATCATCGACTGCCATAATATCCTCCTGTGGTATAAATGCCTTAAATATTAAGGTATCAAATTGACCTTTTAACAACATTACCCTCAGCTACAATTGGCGCAGAACCTTTTGGAAACGCTAACCTGACAACGTTTTGCTGAGCGCAGCACCTCTTAAAATAGACGTCATGCGCGTCGCTGTTGCCCCCTCTTCCGAGCAGACCGCTGAGCGAGCACAAGACCTCGCGAAGAGACTGAGCTTACCTCTCACCTCGCTCGAGTTCCCTGGGGCTGACCTCTTGCTCGTTTGGACGGAAGCGCGGCTCGAGCTGCGCGAGGTCGGCGCACCGACTGGCGCGGTCTACGTGGACTTCGTCGGCGGCAAGGCGGCGCATCGGCGGCGGTTCGGCGGCGGCAAGAAGCAGCCGCTGGCGCGGGCGGTAGGCCTAAAAGCGGACGACGCGCCGCACGTTTTAGACGCCACCGCAGGGCTCGGGCAAGACGCATGGGTACTAGCAACGCTCGGCTGCACCGTCCACCTCGTCGAGAGGTCGCCCGTGGTCGGGGCACTTTTGGAGGACGGGCTGCGGCGGGCCGGGCAGGAGCCTGAAACGTCCGCCGTCGCCGCGCACATGTCGCTCACCGTCGGGCAGGCAGCCGAGGTCATGCGCGCCCTGCCAGGCGCAGAGCGCCCCGACGTAGTCTACTTAGACCCGATGTACCCGCACGGCAACAAGTCCGCGTTGCAGAAAAAGGAGATGCGTCTCTTTCGGATATTGGTAGGTGGCGACGAAGACGCGGCTGAGGTCTTAGATGCCGCACTGACCTGCGCCCGAAAGCGCGCCGTAGTGAAGCGCCCGCGCAGCGCGCCGACACTGGGAGACCGAAAACCGAACGCCGAGGTGCGAAGTAAGAATACGAGGTATGACCTCTACTGGTAGCGGACGCCGCGTCAACCTCTAATGGTTTGTATCATCCACCGGATTTGGGAGATAATACCCTCGTGCCAGACGCTCACGAACCGAACTTCTCCGACCTCATCCGTCGTCTCAAGTACCCCATTGTTCTGGCTGTCGGCATCATCGTCGTCGGCACGTTCGGCTACTACCTCTTGTGGCTCAGCGAGGGCGGCACTTGGCTCGACGCCCTCTACATGACCTTTATCACCATCACGACGGTGGGCTATAATGAAATTCATCCACTCAGCGGCGTCGGGCGCATCTTTACGGTAGTCGTAGCGATGACGGGCATCGCGAGCCTCTTTTACCTCTCCACAGCGGTCATGGAACACCTCGTGGCGGTGCAGCTCAGCGGTCAGGACGAAAGGCGCAAAGTGGAAGACAAGGCAGCAATCCAGGCGGAGACTTCGTGCTGAGCGCGGGAGACCACCTCATCTCGCTCGGGACAATGAAGCAGTTCGACAAGCTCGCGGAGTTAGCGCAGCGTGAAGAGGTATCTTAGCTCGAGCACTAAGAGGTCAGCGGAGGCAAAGGGAAGGAACGCAGGACCCTATTCTTTAGCAATTCCAAAACATACTGAGACGGATGAGCGCTTCTCCCGAAGGTGCGCGAAGCTTCACGAAGTAAGGGCTACGCAAACGGAAGTTTTGGCAACGCCAAAGGTCTCAGCGAAGCTAGCGGGATTTCATCTCTGAATTTGCGTGCTGAACACTGCTTTTCAAAGTGAGATTGTTGCTTCGCATCGCTCCGCGCACTCAAACCAGATGATACCTGCTACTATGTTCTCCCTAGCTTGACGCCTCTCTAATAGCGCGGTAGACTCTTAAAGCCTGGGGCTGTGGCGCAGTTGGGAGCGCGCGTGAATCGCACTCACGAGGTCGGGGGTTCGAATCCCCCCAGCTCCACCAAGAAAAGTCCACTGAGTCAAAAAGAAAAGACCCCTAGCCCAACTAGGGGCTTTCTCATTCAGCGGTTCATCCCCACGCCTGTGGGGAATAGGGCAAGGACATCGGGCAAATCGACGAGTTCTACGGTTCATCCCCACGCCTGTGGGGAATAGGCTAGCCAAAAAACTGAAGGTGAAGAGAGAGGCGGTTCATCCCCACGCCTGTGGGGAATAGGTCCTGAATGTGCCAGTTGGATGTATCCATCTCGGTTCATCCCCACGCCTGTGGGGAATAGGGCATGTTTCGCCGCTTGGGTCCGAGTGTCTATACGGTTCATCCCCACGCCTGTGGGGAATAGGAAATCATGCACCGTTTCTTCGCACACGGTGTCGGTTCATCCCCACGCCTGTGGGGAATAGTTGAGCCTATTCGCACCATTGGTTCGGTTCATCCCCACGCCTGTGGGGAATAGACTTGACCCAGACGGCAAAACTAGCGTTTTGACCCCTCTATGTCTCCATCGGGTCTGTCATGGTCCTCGGCAGGTTCAACAAACATCTTTTCCCACGCCGCGTTTTTCACTGCCACTAAGTATAACCCGTCCAGGTCAACGACACTCCTTTCCGAGTCGCCGTCCATGCGAATGGCAAACCCTTGTTCGGTGTTGGTGCGGTAGACCTGACAACAGCGCCCGGTGCGTTTGCTCTTCGTGACCTTTTCCCACAAGAGGTCGCGCACCAAAGCGCTCAGTTTGCCGACGTAGACGCCTGTCGAAACTTCAACCATCCAGCGGCTCAGTTCTCCGCGTAGGCTCGTCGGTACTTTCTCGAGCGTCATCACCACCATAGCTCACCCCTCCTTCCACGTTGCCGCTCGGGTCCCACAGCTCACCCGGTGCTGCGCCGTCCTCGGCAAAGCGTTCATTACTCTCGGCGTCGCTGCTGAAAAGGCTGTGCAGGTCGCTCACGACGCGCTCCAACATCCGCGCCTCGCGCATGGCGTCTCTAAGGTGATGCCGAACGCGGCTCTCTACGTGCTCGTCTGACTCGGCGACGAGTCTAAAGGCGGCGGGTACGAGCACCTCCATCTTGTAGAGGTCGGCGATGTCGTAGACGAAGGAGAGTTGCTTGCCTGTGTGGATAAAGCCAAGTGCGGGGCTGTAGCCTGCTGAAACGATAGCGGCGTGGCAAACGCCGTAGACGCAAGCGGCTCCGGCGGAGAGGGCGCGGTTGATAGGGTCAGCGCTGCCCCAAGCACCGCGTTTGTAGCTGCGCCCGTGCCAGGGGACGCCGGTCTCCTTACTCATCTGGGCGTAGATGGTGCGCACCCGCACGCCCTCTTTGCCGCGAATCTGCTCGAGGGTGAGCCCCGGTTCTAACCCACCCTCAAAACGCATCTCATACATGCGCCGCACTACCTGAAGGTGTTTGCCACTATCCGCCCAGTACTCCGCTTGGCGCATGAGGTTGGCGCTGCTGCGCGTCTCGCCTGTGCCGCCCGCGTAAAAGCGCACGCTGTCCTCGCCAACCCAGTTGATGAAGCAGCCGTTATCCGCCAAGGCTTTCACGGCTTCGTGGGTGATGCTGGTGCCGGGACCGAGCATCAAGACGCCCAGCGCGGCGGCGGGTACGCTCACCTTGCCCTCTTCGCCGTACCAGGCGATGGCTTTAGCGTCTTGCTCGATGCGTCCGCGCTCGATGTAGAGGTACGAGAGACCGTCGCGGAATTTGGGGAGTTCGCGGAGGTTGCGTAAGGAGGGCATCAGGCTCTCGCAACCGAGAGGAGACCGAAGCCGAGCCCTTTGGCTTTGCCGACGCCCTTAGCGAGCGTCTCTTTGAATAGGTCTACGTCGGTAATCTTCAAGTAGCCGTCGAAGAGCGCGGACTGCAAGGTGATGGGATGACCTCCTTCATGTTTATGAAAACGCAAGCGCTCGGTGTTGCGCAAAATAACGTCCTGTGCGCCGACCACGAAGCCGCGCTGCTCTGTGCCAAAGTCGCTCTGCCGCTCAATCCAGCCAAGTATCCATTCGCCGTTATCACTCCGGTAGCCGAGTAAATCCTCCATCTTGTAGAGCCCGACGCGCTTCTGCTTATCGGGTTGGTCATCGTGCCGCTTGGTGACGGTCGGGTTAGCTTTGAGACGGAAGCGCAGGGTTTGACCCTGTACAAGGTGCTCGAGGGGAAGCTTACCTACCTTGACCTTTCGGCTAAAGTAGTTTGGGTGTCGCTCGGCGAAAACGTCCCACTGAGGTTCCACTTCGCTCTGAACTAAGAGGATTGGTGCAGCGCGAGGCTGGGGCGGCTCCAAGCGCCACAAAAAGGGATACACGGTTTTGCCGCGTTCCCAGCTTCCAGTTTCGGCTTCTGAGAGCGCTTCAGGTTTGCGAAACGCCCAGCAGAGGCTGGCGTGGGTCTGGTAGGGGTTGGTGAGATCGCGGCGTACTTGATGAGCACGAGGGTTTAAGACGAGTTTGCTCAAGTACATGGGTGGCTCCACGGCTCACTCGTAACATAGCGCGTACCGAAACGGCGCTCATGAAAGCTCGAGAGCGGCTGGTCTGTTCGTAGTGAGCCGCGTGAACTCTCGAGCACTAAGCGCACTGGCTCTTCGTTCGTGAGATTTGGATACTGACATAAGGCATCGTCCAAGCTCTTCTGAACAAGACCGTCGGACAACCAAATCGGGCGTGACGGCACAAAAGACTTGCGCCCGAGGCTAAGAGACCAGTGTGGATTCTTCAAAGCCGCTTGTACCTCCGCGAGAAAACTTCTATCCTCACTCTCAAAACCTACGAGAAAAACGGCGTCCGAAAGGAAGTAGCGGTGCGAGACGACTGTATCTCGCACCCTACCGCTATAGTCAATTCTCTGAGCAGTGTGATAGTCGCGCTGCAACACCCCCTCGCGGTCAACGCGAACGCCCATCGGCATCTCGGCAAGCTTTAGAACGGGTTCCGCCTCGTGCCGATCAACGCCGAGCGCCGCACATAAGAGCCCGATTACGCCGCTTTTCGAGGGCTCGAGTTCGGTGTCGCGTTCGTCGAAGCGGGACTTCGTGCCCCACGACTGGAGCGGACCCGCCAAGCAAAGTAACAGCGTGTGCGTCATTGCGGCGCAGTACTGAGCGCCGCTTTAACCTCTTTCATCGTTCTCTCTAGCAAAGCGTCCACGCTCTTCACCGACGCGCTCTGTAGAGCGTCCGGCAACGCAACGTCGGTGCGGTTGACGATACCGCTCTCACCACCTTGACCAAAGACCTCGTCAAGCTCCTGCCACTCCTTGACGAGCTTCTCCGCCGAAGCCTTCAGCCAGCCCTCTTGCGAGCTGCGCACCGGGCGCTCGAAGGCGTTCGCTAGGCTGCGCGGGCTGGCATTTTGCCGCACTGTAAAGCCGATAAACGAGGGGAGCTGATGAGCCGCAAACGTGTTCTGCTTACCCGTCGGTAGCGCGTAGATACACGAACGTAAGAAAGCCTCGATTCCCTTGAGTGCTAACTCGCGGTCATCAAGGAGGTTTGCCTCGAGCTTGCAGAGGTCCAAGGCGGCGTAGCGGTAATAGCAAGCGCTGTTAAACTCCACCGTGCCGATCATATCCGCGCCCGCGTTATCGTCCGGCTTGAGGTCGTCCACCGCCGTGTAGAAGTCCTCGTCGTAGTCAACTTTATGTGTCGAGATAGCGTGCGCGACCTGACAGGCAGCGTACTGGTTCGCCTCCGGCAAGTTCGCCAACATGCGCCCGAAGAGGGCGATGTCCACAGCTTGTCCGCCGTCTAAGGTTCCTTCTAGCTGCTTTTTCAATTCTTTCGGAACTTTGGGCTTCTCCTCGGATAGAACGTCCCAGTTCTGCTCGACGATTTCGACTAAGCCGTCAATCTCTTTCTCACCGAGCGGAAAGAGGTATTCAGTAAGCTCAGGGCGCTTTTTATCGAACTTGAAGCTCTTTTGCGTGCCCATAGCCGTGAGGGTATTTTTAACCGCTTGCTGCGCCTCCTCTTCGCTTCGTCCGTTTTTTACAAGTCGCTTGGAGAGCAGTTCTAAGAAACGCTTTGTGCGAACGCCTCTTTCGTCGCCGCTTAGAAGCTCTTGCTCTTTGAAGTACATACGCATCGCACGCTTAAACGACTGACTGGATACGCGCCCCCGCCGTACGCCGCCAAAGTAGGCGTCTTTTGGGCTGCCCGTATCGTCGCGGTTGAGGTTCGACGGGGCGAAGTTCTGTAGCAAATGGACTTCAAGCAGGGCTTTCACGCGGTTCCTCCTGTCACTTCTTCCGTTTCGGATGCTCTTTCGCTCTTGGCTTCTTGCATGTAAAACTCTCGAGCCCAGCGGTGCTGGATGTTGCAGTCGTCGGCGTGCCAGTAAAGCAGGTCGTTCAAAAGCCGCGACCAACCGACTTCGACGCCTTCGGAGCGCAGCAAAGACACCATCTGGCGAAGCCGCTCGGCGAGCTGTCCCGCGTCGGCGTCGAGCAGCCGGATAAAGCGGCGTTCGGTGCTGGCGCTTTTCTCTTTAAGAACGTAGAGCCTTCCAACGCTGCTGCCGAAGCTCTGTTGGCGCGGTGGGGGCGGTGTTGCACTCTGCTCGAGCGGGCGCTCCACAAGGCAAAAGAGCCCCGCCACTAAGTAGTACATCTGCTGATTCCAGCGGCGCTCACCGAGGGTGAAGCGCTCTACGTAAGGAATCGCAGGGATAGAGCGCCCCGGTTCGTCGCTGAGGCTGCGCCGCAGCTCGGCGAAGGCTTTGCGGTCTAGCTTCCATAAGTAAGAGATGAACCTGTCCGTCTTCTCGCTCATGCTGCCTCCTGAGATGTAGTGAGAGTGCGAAACTCGCTCTGCGCGGCGCGTAGGATGCCTTCGGCAGAGTAGATGGCGCGGAGGGCGTAGGCGTCGTCGCCAGCGGCGGCGCGGGCGAGCGTCCAGGCGCGGTCAGAAGCATCTAGGAGTCTCTGCGCCCAATAACGTTGGACTTCTTTGGGTTTGAAGTCAGCGGTGAGCTGGTCCAATAACTCTGGAAAGAGACGGCTCAGTGTAGACCAATAAAAACTAACTCCGTAGGATGTATTCACTGCCGTTCTCAACCGAGTAATCGTAGGATTCTCTTTAGGAGGAGGTGGAGCGTTGACCTTTCGCCAGAATTCCTCTCGCTTCTTCTTATCTTTAATCCGAAGCTCGGGGTCAAGGTGAATATGTATTTCAAAGATTGCTTTTCTTAGCGAATACCCCAGCTTGTCCGTTTGCGTGAGCGAGTTTGCAAGCGTGGCATAAACATCTTCTGTCCTATCAGCGCTAACAGCCTCGGGAAGAATGTGGTTTTCTTGTCGCGCAAAGTTTACTTTTGCCTGCTTGTTATTGATGCCGTAAACGCCGAGATTCACATTACGGTTGAACTCAGATGCTAGGCGGGCAGATAGGCTAATTACACGTGGTGCTATACCTGTTTGCTGTTCAGCGAATAGCGATTGGAAGTCTCGCCAGAATTGCTTATTTCCATCGAAGCGAATAAAGGTAAGGCTATTCTCGGTTTTACCGGACTTAACTCTCTTTCCAACCATCGGGTCGAAATACTGAGCGATTTCGAACTTCGGCGCGATGCCGGAGGCAAAGTAGATTTCCTCAACATAAGGACCATCGTCCGTCTCGAGCGGGATGAGCTTCACTGAGCGGCTCATCCAGGTATACACTTGAACACAGCCTAAAACCGGCTCTTCTCTTGTCCTTTCTAGGTAAGCGACATCATAAGCTGTATTGCGCTCCCAGAATGGCACGTCGTCCTCATGGTGTGTGTAGTTGTTAGGGTCGAGACAATAACAGAGTGTTTCGTGTAAATTCTGCCCATGTGGTATGAGAAAGACTGCGTTTGGGGAAGGGGCATTCTTCGCCGAATCTACGAAAGTTCTGCTAAGCCCGCCTAGCGCAAAGGTCTGACGGACGAGCAGTTGGTGAAACGCTGTGGCGGCAGGAATCGGCTCTGCAACTTCGTTAAGATGGTTGAAGAGCGACGCCCCCTGACCGCCGTCACGCACCTCGGGCGCGAGTTCGGTCCAGGCTTTCGGCTCAATCGGCTTGCCGAAGGTAGCTTGCTCGAGGTCTGCTACCTGATAAAAAGGGCGTTTCGCATCAAACAAATCGAAGTGAGGTTTCCACTTCTCCAAGTAGGTGCGTATGCCCTCCTCTGGAAAGCCGTCCTCGAGCCACTCCCCAATCTCTTCAGTGCTGTCAGGGTTGAGGGCGCGGTAGAGAATGGCGAGCAGAAGCCGGTGCAGCGCGACTACAACGAGAGGAGAGGCGTCCTCTATGCGCTCAATGTCTTTCGCGTCCAAAAGCGTTTGTTCGAGGGAGTAGTGCTCGAGTTTTCCATTTACTCGTACAGGAATACAAGGTTTTGTAATGAGGTTGAACGTAGCCAATGTTTGGTCCTCCTTCAACTCACTTTAATATGGTGAAGCGTCATTTAGTGACGCCAGAGGATAGACAAGTAAGCATTTAGGCGCTTTCATACACCACGCCTAAAACGCTATCCAGTCTTACTCTCGTTTGACCCACGACAACGCTTCCATCCGTATCTAGCACAAGTGGAACGCAGTTTTGCAAAAGCGGGTTCTTCTCCCAGTGCTTAAAAGTCTCTTCAAATCCCTGCGCCGCATTGTGCTTCTCAAGTGCTTGAGGAAACCCGCGCCTGCTCAGGCGGACGGAGCGTTTATAGGTCTCGAGCGGCTTTTTAGCGTCATAGGGCTTTTTTGCTTCGGCATCCAAGAAGTATTCACCGCCGCGCTCAAAGAGGGGAACGGCGAGCACTGAGGGTTGCCCTTTGCGCGTAAAAACGGCTGGCAGTCCATTCGGTTTGTCCTCTTCTTCTCTAACTCTGGTCGGGTCGCGTAGCGCAAGCTCACCGTTCTTCCTCACCTGACTGATGATTGCTTCACGTGCGAGGCTTTTATCAGCCTTTCGCTCCTCCACGAACTTGCGCTGATTTTCTTCAGCTTGCTCAAACGCCTCTTCTGAAAGCCTCGCTTGGAGCGGTTCACTATCACCGTCATAAACGCGCTGCACAAGGTCGTCAATATCAGTGGGCAGCGTGAGCTGAGTTTTACCTTGCAGCACGTCCCAGGTTTTGTAGAGGATAAAAGGCTGATAGACCCTGTCCCAAAAATAGCGTGACAACTCCGGCAGCTCTCCCTCATGCTCCATGCCCGCGATGAAGAGCTGTGGCTCAGAGATAGGGCGCTCTGACGACGGGCGCTCGTGCCGCCACATGCGCCCTGCCCGTTGGATAATGAGGTCCACTGGTGCTAAGTCTGTGACCATGAGGTCGAAGTCGAGGTCGAGCGACTGCTCTACGACTTGGGTGGCGATAAGGATAGCGCGGTGCGGGCGCTTGCCGTTCTCCCTCGTTGCTGCTTTGCCAAACGTCTCTAAGATATGAGTCTCAATCTCAGCGCGTTCTTCGGCAGGATAGCGGGCGTGAAAGAGGTACGTATCTTTCCCCCCGAGCTTCTTATAAAGCTCTTGCGCCCGGTTTACCGTGTTGACAATGCAGACTGCGCAACCACCTTTTGCGAGCTTATCCTCCAACAGCCGAACGATGGTGTCCAAATCTGCGGCGAGGTGATGGACAGCTATCTCGACCTTACGCTTAGATTCGGCGTCGAACGGAAAGACTTCGGTTTCACCAGCAGCAACTTTGAAGATGCGCGGATAGCCTTCGGTCTCTTTTGCCTCCCCGCCGTAAGCCTCGAGCAACTCGTTACGAGATTTCTCGGAGAGGGTCGCGCTCAGTAAAACGACGCTCGAGCCGAGTGCGTGGAGCCAGCGCACGAGTCCATTCACGAGTTCTGAGGTGTAGGTGTCGTAAGCGTGAACCTCGTCGATGATGACGACGCGGTTGCCGAGACCCCACAGCCTCACGAACTGATGCCGAATGTTCAAAATGGTCAGTAGCGCCTGGTCCACCGTGCCGACGCCATACTCCGAAAGAAGGGCTTGCTTCTTGTGCGTGAAGAACTCTCTCGCTTGGACGTGCTCGAGCTTCTCTTCATCGGGAAAGTTAGGACGCACTTCGCTCTGAAGCGCTTGATAGACACTATTGAGCTGCGTCGCCCCGTGCAAAAGCTGCAAGTCGAGCGGAACCGTCCGTCCCTCGGCTTGCTCGTTCAAGAACTCAGCCGTCCGGCTGAACATCGCGTTTCCGGTTGCCATCGTGGGCAGCGCCACGTACATCCCTCTGTGACCGAGTTCGGTTTGCAGGCGCAGGTGCGCGTAGAATGCAGCCTCCGTTTTACCTTCGCCCATCGGCGCTTCGATGAGTAGAAGGGTTGGCGCGGAGACCTCCCTCAACAGCTTCTCGACTTCTGTCTGGAGCGTGCGCGGCGAGAACGGCTTGCCTTCTTCACGAGTGAGATAAGCGAAGGTATCCTCCAGTAGTCGCGCGTCCGTGTGTAGAGGCGTACGCTTTGTCCAACCCAATTCAGCTAACCTATGTCGCGCTGCCACCTTCGCCTCTTCGTAGTAACCTTCCAGGTCATTCTCATACCCGACGAAGCTTAGTGAGGGATAGAGGCTCGAGCCGATCCAATCTGCAAAGCTCGTTAGACCCGCAAGGCGCATAAAGCCTGCTGCGCTTAGTTTTTTCACCTCGGGGCTATCCGTAACGCCAACGACCTCTAATACTGCTCTGAATATCTCTTCACGCGCGTCGTCCCAGACCTCGCGTCCCTTCTCTTTCTTTTTACACGCCTCACCGAGTTCTTGACCATCTGCTCGAAACCCGTGGTGACAGCCGACAGCGTCCGCAACGCCCTTTGCTAACGTACCCTGAAAGCCTTTTGCTTTCAGCAAGCTAGGCAGTATGACCTGGCTGACTACACTGTGAGAAACGTAGCCTGGTGGGGACGAAGGGGCAAGCGAGTCGGTAGTATGCCAATCAAACTCGGGAGCAACCGAAATAAGTTTCTCCAACCCCGGAGTCCAGAGTTGCTGAAACGCTGGGCTCACTTTGCCAAGGTCATGCAACCCTGCCAGAGCGCAAACCCAAAGGGCAGCCTCACTTTCGCACAGCTTGAAGTCACCGGCGTACAGAGCAGTTATCTTCTCGGGCTCGAGTTTCAGAATTTCGGACGCACTCGCGGCTACGTCCAAGAGGTGAGCGATAACGGGGTGGGACTCGAACGGCTCACCTTTTTTAGGGCTCTTCGCCCAGAAGCTCTGTGCTCGTTGGCTCAACTTAGGCATGAAACAGATATATCACGCTCTAACGTCAATTGGTGACGCAAGTAAAATCTTGCAATCGCTCGCTCGTACTGTGCCTCGTAATAGCTGACGCGCCCCTCACTCACCAAGCGCAATATGCGATAATAAGGGTTCAGCACTTCGTTATCATCTGCAATAGGAGGACGTGCATGTCAGATACATTGTTTAGAGACCTACTAATAGACAAAGCACCGTGGCACAAGCGGTTCAACGCTGCTATTAGAGGGGAGGCTTACTTGCCAGTCTGGGCAATGTATACGTTTATTGCGACGGCAGTCCTTGGCACTGCGCTTATCGTGTGGGGTAGCGAATTTTGGCAGAGAGTCGGTGTTTTACCGCTCTCTCTTGGACTCTCTTTCCTAGCATCATTCGGCATCCCCTTTTTGTGGAATATCCTCGGAATGCGTCCGACATTTGGTAGTGACCGTGAACTTAGCCGTTGGGACTTAGAGAACAAGCTCAAAGACTCGCAGATTATCGCAGCAGAGCGCATGGGACGCTTTGAACTCGCTGCGCTGCTAAGTCCAAAACATTATCAAATTTTAGCCATTGACCGGCAGCGGAAGCGGACGTACAGCTTCGTGCTCAATCCCTTTATGAAACCTGAACGCGCCCTCCGCATATTGGGCGAGAAGCTCGAGGTCAGAGCAGCGAAGTACGACAAAGCGCGGCGAGAAGAGGAAGCGAAAGAGAAGGTTGCCAAGCAGTTAGCTGAGAAAATTCTAGCGGATATTTGAGAAGCTGCCTTCTGCCGCCCTTAGATTATGAGGTCAATGGCGATGGGAGGTCAGCAGCGTTGCTGATATTTCATTCACTTGGCTCGAGCGTGAGCGAGATACGCTTGGATTCAACCCTGCGTGGACGCGGGGGAGGAAGCGGCTGGTCAGACAGTTCGCGCGGAGTGACGAGCACATCGTCGCCGATGTAATGCGTCGCCCAGAACGCTTGCTCTTCCTCATCTGTAGAGAAGTCGGGAACGTCAGCCATGCTCGTTACCGGTTTCATGTCATCCATCATTTTCTCCGGTTCATCCCCACACACGTGGGGAATAGGCCCACGATGACGCCATCCGGCTCGATGAGGTCTTGCTCGCACAGGTTAGAGCAAAGCTCAGCTCGGCTCTTAGCCGTCACCTGCTCACCCGCCGTCACTTGATACACGTCGTGCAGCGTGTAGCCGTCTATAAGGCGGCGCTCACAGGTTACGGCGACTGCCGGACGCTCTCAGCATTCACCTGTGAGCAGCGCCCGGTACTCCTCGGTAGTGGGTTGCACAGGTGAAGGCTAAGAGCCTTTGAACACAGGTGAGCATCTCAGATGCTGAGGCTTTCAGCCTTAACCTATGCTCTAACCTGTGTCGATGTCCACCTCACCGCACGCGCCCAAAAGAACACACAAAAGCGCTGCTAAAAATGCCCTCAACCCTTTCACCGCTTCACCCCTAACGAACCGGCAAAGCCGGATTCTGCGGAGCCTAACGTTCGCGCGGCGTGTTTCGGGTCGGCGGCAACGAGTTTAAGAAGTGACAGCGCTGGACCGGATGGGGCGCGGACCTCCTGCTCCCAATTCTGCAAGGTTTTCTTACTCACGCTAAGTAGTTCAGCAAATTGACTCTGCGACAAGCCGAGCTTTTCGCGTATGCGTAAGGGGTTCACCTCTGTCGCGTGGACGCTCCCGCTAGCCGCAGACGCGGGGGAAGAGTTAGGTGCGTTCATGAAAACACCCGGTCAATGATGCCGTTGACGATGAGTAGAAGCAACACGCCGCCGAGCAGTCGCCACGTCATTAGGTTAATGCTGTTCTGCACGCTAATCACGCTCTTTTGTACGTCAATGATGTTGGTTTGAACGTTGAGTAAAGCCGCCTGGGTCGCCTCAGCGTTTGTCTTGATGTCAGCGCGTAGCTCACGGTTGTCGTCGCGGGCGCTGCCACGCAGCTCTTTAATATCAGCGTGAATGTCGTCGAGTCGTTTGCTCATTTCACCCGTCGCGCCCTCGAGGATAAGGGCGCGACGTTCGGTGTCACTGAAGTTGGTGTTGGCGGTCGGTTCGGACATAGTTGCTCCTTTGGGTGAGTGTCGTGCGTGTTACACTTCTTTACTATACCCCAGAGGGTGACAATTCCATATGGGAAATGACCCGGTTCATCCCCACACACGTGGGGATAGGGAATATATTGGCTGAGCGTTGTCCACTGATACGGTTCATCCCCACACACGCGGGGAATAGTTCGCTAACCTGCGCTAACTTGAGGTAAACCTCGGTTCATCCCCACACACGTGGGGAATAGTGACGTTCGAGGTGTCCAGGCGCAGCACGCCGCGGTTCATCCCCACACACGTGGGGAATAGTCGCGTATCCTAGTTTGCTGTGAAACAGCCAGCGGTTCATCCCCACACACGTGGGGAATAGCAATGCAATATAGTAAATCGCTCAGCTCGTTACGGTTCATCCCCACACACGTGGGGAATAGGACGCTTACGAGCAGACCGACGCGGCTAAGTTCGGTTCATCCCCACACACGTGGGGAATAGTCTCTTAACGACTGTGAACGCGCCTTGTCGAGCGGTTCATCCCCACACACGTGGGGAATAGTTGCAACGTCTCACGGGGCAACTCTGCCCAGTGGGTTCATCCCCACACACGTGGGGAATAGTTTGATGTACTCTTTGCGTTTGGCGATGCTCGCGGTTCATCCCCACACACGTGGGGAATAGACTAGACCCAGACGGCAAAACTAGCGTTTTACCCCTTCTAAGTCTCGAGCATGAGTTGTCAACGTCCTCACGAACATGCGCTATCTACAGCAGTTCCACGACATACTGAGACAAAGTGCCGCAGATATCATCTCTGAACGTGCGTGCTAGAGCGTGTTCTTCAAAGTGGGAGCGTCTCAAACCAGATGATACCTGCTACCTAGTATACCCCAGCGACGCGCCGGGCCTCCTCTAACCAGCGTTCGCGCAAGTTCGCGGGTTCTAGCACCTCGACGCGCGGACCCCAACTCTGCACCCAGGGGAGAAGCTCTAAGGGGAACCCTTCGTCGTTCGTGCCAGCCTGGATGGAGACCTCTAAAGCGCCGTCGGCTAGTTCCCGCTCGATGCTCATGTTCGGGTAGCCGCCTTCACGTAAGCGGTGAGCGGCCTCGGGTGCGAAGCGCAACTTCACGGCTACGGTCTCTCCGCCACTGGTGCCGATGACACCCCAAGCGGT
Source organism: Trueperaceae bacterium (assembly GCA_965215565.1). Classification (GTDB taxonomy): domain Bacteria; phylum Deinococcota; class Deinococci; order Deinococcales; family Trueperaceae; genus CBDBZX01. The sequence goes on along the minus strand of CBDCDZ010000004.1, from coordinate 4,338,091 downwards.
CTCTAAGTAGTCCCTCGGATCGAAGTTCTGAGGGATGGTGTAGGTGTCTCCAAGTAGGCGCGTGTTGCGCATTCGCGAGAGCTTCCAGGTGAGTATCCTTTTGTGAAAGCTGCGCTCGAAACCGATGGCGTAGGGGGCGAGGTTGGCCCGGTTGATCTCGATCATATAAATCTCTAGCGCTTTAGCGCGCCACTTGCCCGAGCCGCTCGGCGAGAGATACTCGAACCCGAGCACGCGCCCTTCGAACCACGCTTGAGCGGCAAGCTCGAGCGCCCTGTCGTCGGGAGGGCGCTCACCCAGCGCCTCTACGCTGCTCAGCGCGACGCCTCGCGCCGGTTCTGGTAGCAAGGAGGCGAGCTTTTCTAAAGCGGAGCGGTAGTGCGGGTTGCGTGCTGGGGCGTGGTGGTAGAGGAGCCTGGTGGCGGCGTGGACGGCGAGCGCTTCGACGGCGTTGAGACTCGAGGGGTTGGAGGGGATGAGGTAGAGGCCGCGCGCAGGGCTGTCAATCTCGTAGCCTTCCTCACGCAGCGTCTCTAAGTCGCGCTGAACTGTACGCCTCGGAACGCCAAAAAGTTCAGCAAGTTCGGTGGTCGTGCGCGGTTTTCGCTCGAGGAGTTCGGGTAGGCTCGCTAAACGTCTCGCTTTGGTGATCGCGCCTCGCTGGGTCATAACACCCAGTATTATGGCGCATTTGTCCGGGGTGAGGTGGTGAGCTAAAACTCGAGGGTTTTTTAACGTGAAGCGTTTGAGTCGGGCGTTTGGGTTAGTTCAACCGGGGTGAATGGGCCAAGAGCAGCGGGCTTTCAAGTCACCTGCTGCTCGGCCTTAACTTTTTTGTAGCTGCCACTCGCCAACAGCTCTTTCAGAACCTCAACGACCTCTCCCAACTCCGCTTCGGTGTTGTAGAGGGCAGCGGGCGCAAGGCGCAAGAGGTTGGGCTCGCGGTAGTCGGGGATGATGTCGCGCGCGCGCAAGGTGGCGCTGAGCTGTTTGGCGTCGGGATGCTCCAACACGATGTGCCCTCCGCGCTCGGCGTGGTCGCGAGGCGTTCGTAGCGTCATCTCGGGCAAGTGTTCGTCGGCGAGTTCAATAAGATAATCCGTGAGGCCCAAAGAGCGTTGGCGGATGGCTTCAATCCCGACCTCTTCGAACAGCGCCAATGCGCCCTCGAGCCCCCCTAACGCCAAGATGCTCGGCGTGCTGATCTGGTACGCGCTCGCGCCCTCAGCGGGCGTAAACTCGTGTTTCATTTCAAACTGCGTCGCCTTGTCATTTCCCCACCAGCCGGGTAGCCCTGGCTTGAGATGATGGTGTTTCTCGTGGACGAACAAGCCGCCGGGCGCTCCCGGACCCGCGTTGAGGTACTTGTACGAGCACCACACCGCGAAGTCCGCGCCCGCCTTATGGAAAGTATGTGGTGCTGCACCAATTGAGTGCGCCGCGTCCCAGCCTATTGTGATTCCTCGTTTCTTCGCGAGCGCCGTGACCTCTTCGACGTTCAGGAGTTGTCCGCTCCGGTAGAGGACCGTAGGCAGTACAGCGAGGGCGATGTCGTCAGTTAGCGCGTCTCGGATGTCGCCTAGGTGGAGGGTGTAGGGATTTCTCGAGGGGACGAGTTTAAGCTCCGCGCCCTCACGCTCCGCCCAAGCTTGTAGCGCGTAGAGGTCGCTCGGGAAGTCGAGTGAGGTGGCGAGCAGGTTGCGCCTCCGCCCTTTGGGGCGGTAGAAGGTGGCGAGTAGCGCGTGAAGGTTGCCCGTCAGGGTGCCCGCCGCGATGACCTCGCTCGGCTTCGCGCCGACGAGCTTGGCGAGCGCCGGGGAGAGCCGCTCAGCGAGCGCGAACCACTCCTCCCACGCGCTCACGCCGTAGACCTGCCACTGCTTGAGCCGCCGCTCAATAGCGGCTTGCGCGCCGTAGGAAAGCGGTCCGAGCGAGTTGCCGTCTAAGTAGATGCCTTTGGGGAGTAAGAAGGCTTCGCGCTTCATCGTAACCAGATCACGGTTTCGTGAGGACGGCCCGCACCGGCGAAGCGTCGGCGTCGGGCATGTTGAGCGGCAGGCAGATAAGGTGATAGCGCCCTTCGTCCACCCCTTGCAAGTTCAGCCCCTCGACGATGTAGACACCCGTCTCGGCGCACGCCTTGTGGACGGGCAAGTCCTTACTGCTGAATTTGTCTACGCTCGGGCTGTCAACGCCGACGACTTTGACGCCGCGTTCGCTCAGCGCGTGAATGAGTTCCGGCGTGAGCGCGGTGAAGTCTTCGGGAAAGTCAGTCCACACATCGGGCTCCCCGGTGAAGAAGAGTATTCGCTCTGGCAGCGAACCGAAGTGCGAGACCGTTTCAGCGGGCACCGCGTCGTAAGCGAGCGTATGTAAAACCTGCGCGTCGCCGACGAGCAATTCTAGCGGGACCGCGCCGAGCTTATCGCCCTCGTCCGTGTAGTGATACGGCGCGTCTAGGTGCGTGCCGACGTGCGTCGTAGTTTTTATCGCCATGATGTTGACAGGCGAGCCGTCTCTCATGTTGGCGGTGTCTTTGAGCTTGAAGTCGGTGTCACCGGGCCAGGTGGGATATTTGGTCTTGAGGATTCTAGTAATATCGATCATGCGTCAGTTTAACGCTTCTGCAGCACCTGCTACAGCAGTTCCGTAGCTTAACGAGACGAACAAACATGGAAATTATTCCCTGATGTGCGCAACTCGGCAATACTTTGCGACGTAGGGGCGTCTGACCAGATGAAGCTATGTGGGGCGTTCTCGCTGGACTTGCTATAAATAGTTCCAAAACATACTGAGACGGAGTGCTGCAGACCTCATCTCATAATGTGCGTGCTGAGCAGTATTTTCTACAGTGAGCGTGTTTCTGACCAGATAATACCTGCTAGAATATGAGGATTTGCGCTCCACACACCCTCTCGCGCCGCTACAATAACGGGCATATGACTTTTAACGACATGCTCACCCAGTTCGTCGCCAAGGGCGCATCGGATATTCACCTGCACGCCGGCTTGCCGCCGATGGCGCGCGTCGGCGGCAAACTCGTTCCCGTAGGGCAAACCCAACTCACGCCCGCTATGACCGAGTCGTTCGTCAAGATCATGTGCGACGATAGGCAAAAGGCGATTTTCCAAGAGAAGCACCAAGCGGACCTCGCTTACAGCATCCCCGGCATGAGCCGCTTCCGCGTCAACTTGTTCCGGCAGCGCGGCTCGGTCAGCGCGGTCTTGCGCGTCATCAACAGCGACGAGTCGCAGCTTCAAGTGGTGAACTTAGCGCCAGAACTCATCGACTACTTCCGTGACCAGGAGAAGGGGCTCATCCTCGTGACGGGTCCGACGGGCTCGGGCAAGTCCACGACGCTGTCGCGCATCATCGACGAGATCAACGTCTCGCATAACAAGATGATCATCACCGTGGAAGACCCTATCGAGTACCTGCACCGCGCGAAAAAGTCGGTCATCGTCCAGCGGGAAATCGGCGTGGACGCGCCCTCCTTTAGCGAGGCACTCGTCGCCGCGATGCGCCAAGACCCCGAGGTCATCATGATCGGGGAAATTCGCGACTACGCGACGGCGGCAGCCGCCATCTCAGCCGCCCAGACGGGTCACTTGGTCTTCAGCACGCTCCACACGCTCGACACTGTGCGCACGGTGAACCGCGTCATGGAACTCTTCCCGCCGCACGAGCGCGACTCGGCGCGCATCCTCTTCGCCGACTCGCTCGTCGGCATCGTCTCACAGCGCCTCTTGCCCCGTATGAACGGCGGGCGCGTCGCCGCGATGGAGATCATGAAGGGTACCTTGCGCATCAAAGACCTCTTGCGCGACGAGGACCGCAACGCGGAACTTTACGACGCCCTTAAAGACTCCAAACTCGACGGGATGCAGATTTTCGACGACGCCCTAGCGGACCTCTACCGCGATGACCTCATCGACTACGTCACCGGCATGACCGCCGCGACGAGTTCGCAAGCATTCAAGATGGCGGCGACGCAGATTGACATTCAGAGAGACCGGGCGACGCCGAGCGTCGGGTTGACGCAGTTTGGGTGATTGGCTAGGAACAGAAGTTGTGAAGACGCAAATTTCAGCAGTAGCGGAATCCGCGTCTCTTTTTGTCTACTATGCGAACCTCGAGCACCCAGTGGACTCCCGCCATCCTGCATCGGCGTGCTCGAAGTCCTTCATGGTTTGCTTTAGATCACTCGGGAAAGCGGCATCATTCGCGGTCCTTTGCATGAGGTCCAATTCATCCTCTTCGCTCTGGTTGGGCTTGAAAATCGCATGAACGTGGGCATAATCTTCCAAGGATAAAATTACCGCGACAGGGTTGCTCGCCTCATCGGTGATAAACCTGCGTTTTCGTGTTGTCGCAAAGTTAGTTTAGCAAACTAGGTTTAAAGAGGCTCGAGCTTCTAAGTCACAGCTTCTAAACGGTCCAGATAGACGTTCACGAGTTTGTTGGAGGCTAACAGCGTTTCAACCCGAGGCCAAACGTGCGCTAGATGCGTGTGGAAAGCGGCTAGTCGCAAATTGCCAAATCGCAGATGCACAATCCTAGGCGGCGGCTTAGCAGACAAAATGCGTGCAGAGAAGTCCACGTCCTTGGTGATAACCAGCTAAATCATTCGCTTGCGCATAAGCCCACAACTCGGTGTCGCTAGGACTTTCTCCTAGATTTCGTGCGTGAATAACAGGTAGCGAAGGCATAAAGCGAAGTTTGGCAGGCAAGTTCTCATCAAGTAGAAATCCGGTCACGCAACCCGCTCGAGCGTAAAGCGGTTGGCTGACAAGCGTGAGGCGTAACGTAAACTCGCCAAGATATCTTCGCGTGTCAGGCTCGGATACTCGCCTAAAATGTCCTCAATGGAATCGCCCGCACCTAGAAACTCGAGCACAGTTTGCACCGTAATGCGCGTCCCCTTAATAACCGGACGTCCGTTGCAGATATTAGGGTCAATCATAATACGTTCCATAGGTTGATTATAGCTTGAGAACCGCGAAGACATCCTAGCGCTCGAGCTTGGGAAGTTCAGCAACGCCTTAATCGCACGACGCTTCAAGGTCTAGGGTCTCTCCAGCTTCGTCTTCAGCAATCACATCAGCAATGAGTTGGTCAAACTTACCAGCGCCAACGTCAGCACGTAGCCGCGCCTTGAAAGCGTCGTCTTCTTGCTCAAGCCAAGATAGGAGTGCCTCGAGCTTCTCTTGCGGTTGCTGAGGGAGGAGTTCGTTGATCGTTTCGAGCGTCTCTTGGCGGGATCATGAGTTTTTCGGCAGAGCAGCCCTGGGTTGAATCAGCACTACAGCCTACTTTGTGCCACATTTGGATTAGATACTTCCCACGCCATCTCTTGCTCTCGAGCAATCCGGTAGAAGACGGACTCCCCCGTTTTAAGTCGAAATTCGACATAATTATAGTTGCCGAGACGAAACGATTTGCTCTTAGCGATACGCATACCTGGATGGTCAGTCTGAAACTGCTTCTTCGCTAAACGAGCGCCGCCGACACGAAAGAGGTAGAAAAACCAGCTCAGGACGCCGATAGCGGTGGAAATAAAAATATAAACGAGTGCGACAGCCGCGCCTCCGCTTGGGAAGATGATATAGTCACCTATTTGCATAATAGAATCACCCAGTTAAGAAATGTACGACATCGTAGAGCGGAATTCTCCTAAAAGGTCACATCTCGTTGTAGTTGTGGAATATTCAGCGCGAAGGTCGGAAGAGAAATACCCGCAACCATCGCTCAAAACGCATACCGCACCTCACAATACGGCAACCTCTCCTCTAGCAACCTCCTAAACTCCCGCACCCGCGCCCCCTTAAACCCGCGCTTGTACCGCACATTCCTCCCACCCATCTTCGACACCTTGGCCTCTTGGTTCTCAGGCGTCCAGAGTAGGTCTTCGGCTTTCGGGTGCCACCCTAAATTGACCTCATGCAGCCCCTCATTGTGCGTCAGGAAGATGACCTCGCACTTGAGCTGCGCCTTAGCTTCGTCGGAGAGTACGTCGTCCACCTCTTCTAAAAGTGCCGCGTAGTCCTCTAACCAGCCTTCGTACAAGATAATCGGGCTGAAGTTGAGATGTACTTCATAGCCCGCCGCCACGAAGTCGTTCACCGCTGCGATACGCTCGCTCATAGGTGAGGTGCGCACGTCTACGGTCTTGGCGATCTTCTGCGGCATGAGCGAGAAGCGGATGCGGGTCTTGCCCTGCGGATCGTAGTTCAAGAGGTCGCAATTGACGTACTTGGTCGCAAAGGACGCCTTTACATTCGGAAGTTCCCAAAAGAGCGTTACGAGGTCGCGGACGTTGTCTGAGATGAGCGCGTCCACCGAACAGTCGCTGTTCTCGCCGATATCGTAGACCCAACATTTAGGGTCGGTTTGAAGAAGTGGCTTGGGAGGCTGTTTAGCGGCGTGACGGCGAATCGCTTTGCAAACCGCGTCGATATTCACAAAGGTGCTGATGGGGTTGGCGTACCCCTTGCGGCGCGGCACGTAGCAGTAGGCGCAGGCCATCGCGCAGCCGTTCGCGGTGCCCGGCGCGATAAAGTCGCCGCTCCGCCCATTTTCACGCACAGGTAGCGACTTACGCACGCCCAAAACGAGCACGTCGCGCTTGATACGTACCCAGTCGTCCACCGAACCCTCGTTGCCGTGCAAGCTGGGGATGTTCCAATGAGATGGGATTTCAATTTGCTCCGCGTCGGGGAAGCGGGCTAAGATTTCCATGCCGCGTGGATAGGCGGGGACGTCGGGCTCGAGATAAATCTTTTTGACGTTGAGAAGATTCAGAGAGGTCTCCTAAACCAAAAGAGAAGAGGTGTCAGCCGCCAGCAGCCAACACCTCACGTACATCTGCTTACGTCCAGTACAGAAGTTGCGCCTCGGGAAAGCGCACGGCTATCTCCGCCTCGAAAAACTCGCGCAAGGTCTTCATCGTGTCCTTCGTGTAGACGAACTTCGTGCCGCCGAACTTGTTGCGCTTGACGCTGCGGTTCTCCTCGCTCAGGTCGAGGCTGCTGTTCGGATACCAGCCCTCCAAGACCTCTTTCGAGCCGGGCGTGAAGCGGTGGCTGATCAGCTCGAAGGTGAGGTCCACGGGGAAGTCTAGGGTCGCCTCGATCTCGCCGAACAAGGCGGTGTAGTGCTCACGCCAGCCCTCGATAGGCATGATGGGCGCGATGACTAAGCCGACGGGATAGCCCGCCTGGGCGAGCTTGCGGATGGCTCCTAAGCGGGCGGAGACGGGGGCGGTGCCACCCTCGAGCCTCTTGCCGATAAGCTCAGCGTTGACCGATGCGCGGGCGCGAGTCTGACCGTTATGCGGCAAGTCGAGCAACCCGTCCACCGCGTCGAACTTGCTCACGTAGCGCAGTGAGCCGTCCGTGCGCGTGCCGAAATACTTGATGCACTCGGACAAGCTGCCCGTGAGGTGCTCCAGACCGAGCGGGTCGGTGTAGCACGACACCTCGAAAGAGGTCGGACCGTTCTCGTACTGCGCTAGATGACCCAAAATCTCAGGCAAATTAGCGTAGACGCGGGTCACGGGTGGACCCGACAGGGAGCCCGCCAAATAGCAATACTGGCAGTGCGCGGGGCAGCCCTTAGCGAGGTGAAACTGCCAGTCCGCCGAGGGTGGGATGGGCTGGAGCTTCATCATGCTGGGGGGCGCGTTGACCACCGCTAGGGTCTGCTTGGCGAGGCGGTAGGTCTCACGCTCGTCTTTGCCGCGCAAGCCCGTGACGCGGTTGCTCTTGAGTTCGGTGATATCTAAACCTAAAGAGGTCATGCGCTCGTACATCTGCTGACCAAAGGGCTGCTCTAAGGCGTCCGGGGTGAAGAGGACACGCTTAGGGGTCCAGAGCTTGGGCTTCTTGGCAGGGGCAGGGCGTGAGGTGGCTGAGGTCGGGCGGATGGGCTCGGCTACAGGCAAAAGTGACTCCTCTGTGCGAGAAATTCAGGTTGTCTAAAGAGGTGAAGTTGCGCTTGGAGCGTCTAACTAATTTGAATTTATTGTACTCAATTTTGAGCCGAAAAGCAAGGTGTCTGAGCTACAGTTTGAGCCGTTTAGGACGAAGAAAAAGGTGATTTCTATCCGACAATCTCCGGGTCAATTTCTAACCAAGCGACGCACAAAACCCCAGCGTTTGTAAGGAATTTTTAAGAGGTCAGCCACGTACCGGATGTGCTTGACATCTTCTTTTGAAATCGCTATGTCAAATTCGTAAAGCTGATCTACAAGTGTCTCGAATGAAATGCTAAATTCGCTATGATTAGCGTAGTCTTTAACTTGCTCAACAACGTCATAACGGTTCTCTTTGCGTAAAGCTTGAATACCTGGATTGTCATAAAAGCGCTCAGCGAGTTGCTCGAGTACTCCTTTCAGCATTAGGTAGCGCTTCTCTATCTCTACATCATGCTTTTGCATTCAGCATCTCCGTCACCTCTTCCCACTTCGCTATCTTTACTGAGAGGTCAATCTTCTCCCACTCCCAATAACTAAGCTGCCACCTCCCGCAAAATCTCAGGACAACGCTCCGCCACTTTGAGCAACGTCTTCGCAGCCCCCGAAGGCTCTCGCCGTCCCTGCTCCCAATCTTGGAGGGTGCGAACCGACACACCGAGGAGTTCAGAAAATTCGCTTTGGCTTAACCCTGTTTTTTCACGAGCACGAACGATTGGGAAAGACGCTGCTGTATATCTCCGCCCCGTTTTACCTGCTTTAATCTCTCCTATACCCTGCAAGATTTCTTGACCGAGGTCGCGTCCTTTTTCCCATTCAGCTAGGTCTTTTTCATTCATGGTCAATCGCCTCCTTGATCTTCGTGAACAAAGAGGTTTCGGTGAACTCGAGCACAAGTAATTATACGGCAGAGACGTAGTTTCAACAACGGCAAAACATGCAAAAGGATTCAGACCTTTTCACTCAACATCTCCGCCACCTCTTCTTGCCGCGCCATCTTCTCTGAAAGCTCTACCTGGGGCCCCCAAACTGTAAACGGAGGTCACGTTACGCCGAACCCGTGAGGTAGAATCGCTGAGCAACCGAAAGGGGTTTCATGGCAGAAGTGAACGAAACGTTAGACGCCGAAGAGGTGCCGCCCGGCGAGGTGCCGCATTCCATCAAGGACGCGCCTGATAAAGGAGAGGCTGTCCCTGACTTTTTCAATCTGGACGAGATTTACAGGCGCGTGCTCGCCACCGCCGATGAAGAGCTGGGGCGCTCGAACGGACTCCTCTTCTGGAGCGGTCTGACAGCGGGGCTCGTGCTGGGGCTCTGCATCTTGGCGCGAGCCACGTTCGCCGCGCTGACGCCCTTTGAGAGCGGTCTGGTAGCGAACTTGCTCTATCCGGTGGGGTTTATCTTTTTGATCTTAGGGCGCTATCAGCTCTTCACCGAGAACACGCTGACGCCCGTGGCGCTGGTCTTGACCCGTTTGGCGAGCTTACCCGACCTCTTGCGCATCTGGGGCATCGTCTTGGTCGCGAACGTTGTAGGCGCGGCGCTTTTCGCCCTGCTACTCGCCTCTACGGGCGTACTCTCGCCCGAGGCGACGGAGGCGGCCGTAGGTTTCGGTGAGCACCTCATTGAAGAGGGGTGGTGGGACGCTTTCTTCAAGGCGATTTTAGCGGGCTGGCTTTTAGCGGGCATCGTCTGGCTGGTGCACGCGGCGCGGGATACGCTCTCGAGGGTGGTTCTCATCTGGCTTCTCATCTACTTGCAGGTCTCCGCTGACCTCTTTCACTGCATCGTCGGCTCGGTGGAGGTGCTTTTTATCGTCTTTAAGGGCAGCGCTAACTTGGGTGACTACCTCTTCCGCTTCCTCATCCCGGTGGTGCTTGGCAACACGCTGGGCGGTGTGGTCTTCGTGGCGTTTCTAAACTACATGCAGTTCGGCGAGGACAAGGGGCAGTTCTCTGAGCGCGGCGACAAGCTCTCGTGGCGCGAGTGGCTCACGGGCACCACGAGAATGTAGCGAGGATGCAACCCCCTAGCCCCCTTCTCTTCTGCGCCCGGCTGTGTTAAAGTGGTGAATCACACGCACTGTGAAAGGCACAAGATAAAAAGATAAAAGGAGGCTGACATGGCAGAGGTAGTGCTAGATAACGTCTACAAGCGGTTCGGTCCTGTGACGGCAGTTCAGGAGTTCGACTTGCACATCCAAGACGAGGAGTTCATGGTCTTCGTCGGTCCGTCGGGCTGCGGCAAGACGACGACGCTGCGGATGATCGCGGGGCTAGAAGAGATCAGCGAGGGCACGCTCCGCATCGGTGACAAAGTCGTCAACGACGTGCCGCCCAAAGACCGCGACATCGCGATGGTCTTCCAAAACTACGCGCTCTACCCTCACATGGACGTGCGTCAGAACATGTCCTTCGGTCTGAGGCTGCGCAAAACACCCAAGGATGAGATCGAGAAGCGCGTCAAAGACGCCGCGCAAATCCTGCAGATCGAGCACCTCTTAGACCGCCGCCCGCGCGAACTCTCCGGCGGGCAGCGCCAGCGCGTCGCTTTGGGCCGCGCCATCGTGCGCGAGCCCAAGGTCTTCTTGATGGACGAGCCTCTGTCCAACTTGGACGCGAAACTCCGCGTCGAGATGCGCGCCTCGATTTCGAAGCTGCATAAGCGCTTGGGCGTCACCACCATCTACGTCACGCACGATCAGGTCGAGGCGATGACGATGGGTACGCGCATCGTCGTGATGAAAGACGGCTTTATCCAGCAGGTCGATACGCCCATCAACCTCTACGAAAAGCCCGTTAACAGATTTGTCGCTGGCTTCATGGGCTCGCCCGCTATGAACTTCTTGGTGGGCTCCGTCAAGGACGGCATGATCCAGAGCAACAGCTTTAGCGTCAAGCCCGACGACGAACTGCTGAGAAAGATCAAAAAGCACGACGGCAACAAGGTTTACTTCGGCATTCGCCCCGAAGACTTAGGCGTTCGCGGGCTCACCGAGATTCCTGAAGAAAACAACATCATTAAAGCGACGGTCGAAGTCGTCGAGCCCTTAGGCGCAGAGACGCAGATCATCGCCTCGGTAGACGGCGATCAAAACTTAGTCGCCCGCGTGGACCCGCACGCCAGAGTCGAAGCAGGCGATCAGATTGAACTGCTCGCCGATAGGGAGAAGATGCAGGCGTTCGGCATGGAAGACGAGATGAATATCCGCTTCGAGCAAGACTAGAGTACTCGTCCGCCCGAGAATTTACGACGCAGAACTACTGTGAAGAAGCGCTCAGCGTACCGTCGCTGAGCGCTTCTTCGCTTGGTGCTACTGCACCGTTTGCAGCGTCTCGTAGACTTGGCTGTCCTCCGGGCTCTGCTCGTGGAGAAACGCTAAGTACGCTGCAACCCAGAGCCCCGCGTACCAGAGCACTAAAGCCCTCGCTCCAGGGTCAGCGAGCGGCTCGCCGACGCCGCCAAAAGGAATACGCAAGTGCTCGAGTTGCGCCGCCCGCGTTTCCAACACCTCTTTCGCCAAACGTATCTCTTCGTCCTCCGCGCCGACGATAACGCCGACGACGTCATCCGCGAGGTTGTGTCGCCCTTCGAACGCGCCCGCTAAAAACTCCAGGGGATGCTCCCCTGCGCTTACGCTGAGCGACTTGCCTACCCGGGCGAAGACGCGCTGCAAGAGGTTGAGTGCACCTGCGTCGCTTTTAGGCGCAACGAGCAGGGGCACGCGGTTCCAGAGTGCCCAGGCGAGCGTCTTGGCGGGGTTACGCTCCGTCTCGACTTCGGGGCGGAGCTGGTCACGCAGGGTTGCCATGACCGCTTCGGCTTGCGCTAGCGCCTCGCCGTGCCCAGTGGCGTAGGCGAGGTAGCTCGCGTAAATGTAAGGGCTGAGCACGTCCGGCGCGACGCGAAAGTCTGGCGTGTAAGCCTCATAACCTAAGGTGATGACGGCGGCGTCGGCAAGCTCGAGGCTCATCTTCAGCGCCCCGAGTTCGCCGAAATCAAAGCCCGATGCGAGCATGAATTGCGTCCCCGCTACGACGAGCGGCGCGTCTACCCAACTCCGCAGCGCGGCACTTAGGGCGCTCGCTTCGCCGAAGCCCGTGAGCCCGTAGGGTTCGGCGCGGAGCCCGTCAGGTCCGTCGTAAGAGCCGGGGAGCGCGGCTAAGCGCGTCAAGAAGCCGCGCTCGTCGGCGGCGGTGAGTCTGCTAAGGTCGTCTAACATGCCCCAGAGTGTAACGCTTACAAATGAGGTGCAGCGTTGCGGAGGCTAAGAGGTCTAAGCGACAAACCCAAATATTGCACTGTCAACAAGGTATTGACACCTTCTCGCTGATGTCACCCTGAGCTTGTCGAAGGGTCTCGTCTTTCAATCTCTGCTAGAGGAGAAGGCAAACGCAGAGATTCTTCGACTCCGCTTCGCTCCGCTCAGAATGATATTATGGTTCAGTATTTAGCTGACAGTGCAATATAGCAATTAACATAAGTACTGATTGGAATAGCGCAAGTCTCAGCCGTAGGCTAGCAGGATTTCATTCTCAAATGTGCGTGCTGCTTTCTGAAAGCTCGTAGGGACGAAGTTTTCGCAAAGCGAATGACGTAGTTTGCCGTTAGGCAACGGTGTTCTACATTGTGAGAGCGTTGCTCCGCTTACGAAGTTTCCCTTTCGCATCCGCGAAAACGGTGTAACCGGGAAAAACTTACGTACACTCAAACCAAATGATACTTGCTATACATAGCGTGAGGGTCTCAAGGTTTTGGATAGGACTCGAGTTGTAAGACCTGCTAAAAATGTGAACCCTACTCAAGAAAGCACGCGCCGCCCGATGTCCCGGCGGTAGTGCGCACCCTCAAAGTGAACCTTCTCAACCGCTCCGTATGCCGAGCGGACCGCGCCCGCCAGCGTATCCGCCAGCGCCGTCACGCCGAGCACGCGCCCACCAGAACTGACCCAACGCCCGTCTTGCAAAGAGGTGCCCGCGTGAAAGACGGTAACGTTTTCGGGCAGCGGTGGAATATTAAAAGGTAAACCTTTCGGATAATCGCCCGGATAGCCCGGCGCAGCCATCACGACGCACGCGGCGTGCCCGGCGGACCACTCGAGCTTCACCTCGTGCAAGCGCTCTTCAATGACCGCCTCTAAAACGTCCACCAAATCCGTTTTGAGAAGAGGTAAAACCACCTGCGTTTCAGGATCGCCTAAGCGCACGTTGTATTCCAGAACTTTGACGCCTGCCTCCGTCAGCATCAAACCGATGAAAAGGACACCCTTGTAAATCACGCCCTCTTCACGCAGACCGCGCAGGGTGGGCTCGACAATCTGCGCTGTGACCTCTTCCATCTGCGCGCCACTTAGAAGAGGTGCGGGCGCAACCGTTCCCATGCCGCCCGTCATGGGTCCGGTATCGCCGTCCAGCGCCTGCTTATAGTCCTGGGCGAGCAGCATCGGTTTCGCCGTCTCGCCGTCGGTGAAGAGGAGCAAGCTGACCTCTTGTCCAACCAAAAAGTCTTCGGTGACTACCTCTCCCCCACCGGGCGCAGTGAGCACCTCTTCGGTTGCCCGCCGCGCCTCCTGGGGGGTCTGCGCGATGGTGACGCCCTTACCCGCCGCGAGATTGGCGTCTTTAACGACGGTGGGGTAAGCGGCGGCGCGGAGGTGCTCGAGCGCCTCGTCCACCTCCCTAAAGCTCGCGTAATTCGCCGTAGGGATACCGTAACGCGCCATGAAATCTTTCGCGTAGCGTTTGGAGCCCTCGAGCTGCGCCGCCTGCTTGTTGGGTCCAAAAATCCGCAACCCTTCCGCCTCGAAGAGGTCGACGACGCCGTCCACGAGCGGCGCTTCCGGTCCCACAAAGGTGAGGTCTACGCGCTCGCGCTTGGCAACAGCTAGGAGGTTATCAGGTGTTAAGTCAGTCTCTACACAGCGCCCGAACTGAGCGATACCCGCGTTGCCGGGTGCGGCGACGACGTCCGTGACGCGCGGCGAACGCGCGAGCGCCCACGCGACCGCGTGCTCCCTGCCGCCGCCGCCGACGACGAGCACCTTCACCGCTCGACCTCTTCACGCTGGGGCGCGTCCATCACAACCTCTCCCTCCAGAACGAGCCGCACCGCCTTGGGGTACGCGGCGTGCTCGGCGCGTAAGATGCGCGCCGAGAGCGTGTCTACGTCATCCTCCGGGTAGACCGGGACGCGCCGCTGCACGACGCTCGGTCCGGTGTCCACGCCTGCGTCCACGAAGTGCACGGTACAACCCGATTCGCTCACGCCCGCGTCCAGGGCTCTCTGCTGCGGATGAAGCCCAGGGAAACGCGGCAAGAGCGACGGGTGGATGTTCAAGATGCGTCCCGCGTAGCGCTCTACAAAGTCGGGCGAGAGCACGCGCATAAAACCCGCTAAGCAGACTAGGTCAACCGCTTCGGTGTCCAGAAGCTGCGCCGCCGCCCGCTCGAAACCCTCGCGGTTTTTGCCGAACGGGATGAAGTGCGCGAGGACGCCCTTCTCTCGGGCGTAGGTCAGCGCGCCCGCCTCCGCGTGGTTACTTATGACGAGGTGAACCGACGCCAGCGGATGTCCGGGCGGAAACGCGGCGCGGAGCGCACGCAAGTTCGAGCCGCGCCCGGAGGCGAAGACGGCGAGGCGGGCGGGACGGTTTAAGGGAAAAGGCATCGTTTAGAGTCTACCTCGCAGCGAGTTGGGTTCCAAAGGATAAGAAGAAGTAGCCCAAAGTCAGCAGCGCCACAACCCCACACCCGTAAGCTCGGCTGATCCTCCGCTGACGGATGGACAGTTGCCAGCCGTAGAGCGCGCACTAGAAGCTCGCCTCAAGCAGGAGGCGAAAGGGCGGAACACTGCGCCGCTCATAGATATAGAAGAGCACTTCACCGAGCGAGAGCACCGCGAAGAGCAGGGTGACGCTTAGTGCGAGCGGAATGAGGAAGCGGCGCAGAAAGAGGACTCGAGGCTGCAAACGAAGCTCCCTTCGAATTAAGTGTAAAGCCTACTCTACCCCCGCCTCGTTCAACTCCTCGCGCGTCTCGTCGAACCCCTCGCGCCCCATCAGCGCGTAGGTGTACTTCTTGCCGAGTTCGACGCCGGGTTGGTTGTAGGTATTGACAAAGGTCAGTTCACCCATCAAGGCGGTTTGCCACTCCAAAAACTGCAGGAGCATCCCTAGGTGATGCGCGTCGAGCTTGTCTAGCGTGAGCGTGTAGTTAGGTTTTCCGTGGTCTAAAATCGCGTGCGCCGTCGCCGCCTGTTCCGCGTTGATAAGTTTGTTGAAGGTCTTCTCTGCGAGATAGGCTAGCTCGTCCAGTTCGGGCTCCGCGTCGGGGATGGTCTCGGTCTGGTCGAAGGTCTCGATGCGCACGAAGGTGAAGAGCTTGTTGTTCGGTCCCTCGTTGAAGAGCTGCACCTGCGAGTGCTGATCCGTTGCGCCCAGAGCGGCTAAAGGCGTGCTGCCCTCATGGACCAAGCTGCCGTTGCGGTCTTCGGACTTACCCAGTGACTCCGCCCAGAGCTGCACGAACCAGTCCGAGAGGTAGCGCAAGCGGGAACTGTAGGGCATCAAGACGCTGATGGGCTTGCCGCGACGGTACGCCAAATACTGGATGATGGCGGCTTGCTTGATGGGATTGTCGGAGATCGGCTTCGAGGCCATCTCGTTCGCTTCGGCAGCACCTTGTAGGAGTCCGCGCACGTCGAGCCCTGCTAAAGCAATCGGTAAGAGCCCTACGGCAGAGAGAACGCTGAAACGCCCGCCGACAGAAGGAGGCACAACGAACGTTGTATAGCCTTCGCGCTCCGCGAGGGGGCGCAAGATACCCGTCTCCGGGTCCGTCGTGGCGATAATCTGGTCTTTGTAGGCGTCACCTACGCCATCTCTGAGCCACGCCTTGAATGCCAGATACGCCGCCATCGTCTCGGCGGTCGTGCCCGACTTGCTGATGACGTTGACTAAAGTGGTTTCAGGATTCAAGACCTCTAAAAGCCCGTGTACCGCGTCCGGGTCTACGTTGTCCACGAAGTGAACGCGCAGCCCGTCGCCGTTTTCTTGCATGTTTCGGTAAGGATGCTGGAGCGCGTTGATGACGGTGATGCCGCCTAAGCTCGAGCCCCCAATCCCCAACACCGCCAGGTCCGTATATTTCGAATCGACGTTCTCAGCGTACTCTAAAATCCGTTCGACTTCCCCGGAGGTCGATTCGGGACCGCCGTCCGGCAGGTCGATCCAGCCCAGCATCTCGTCCGGGTCGTCCTTCTTGCCCAAGAGGTCATCCACGTACCCGTCCAGCGTCTCGCTCCACGCGCCGAACTCGCGCTCCAAGTCCAAGCCGTGCGTTTCCCCTAAACGTTCGCTCGTTACGTTTTTTGTGTCAATTTTGATCATGAGGGCACTTTACTACAAACCCTTCAAGGGGGTGTTGTCTCGAGTTTTACACCCGCACCGCTTTACGCCGAAGCTGCGTCTCTTTGACCGTACCCACCGAGACCTCTTCAAACGTGACAAACGCTTTGGGATTAGCCTCGTGGACGAGCGCAAGCAGCTCCTTGATATAGCGGCGCTTGATCACGCTGAAGACGATGCGCACGCCGCCGTCGCGCCCTTCGGCGTTGAGGACCGTTGCGTAGTACCCTCTTTCGCGGAGCACGTAAGCGACGTCGGGCGAGTGGATAGGCACCACGATGCGCATCATACACTTGCCCATAGCAATCCAACGCTCCACCGACGCGCCGAGCATGGTACCTGCCGCGTAGCCGCCCGCATACGCCACCATCTTGACAGGGTCATCCAGGTCGGTGAGCACCTGCGCCGCTGCCAAAAGCCAGACGAAAGACTCCAGAAAGCTTAAAATACCGGCGAGCAGACGCTTGCCGCGCACGAGCATGACGATGCGAACCGTGCCAATCGCGACGTCGGCGATGCGCATCAAGAAGATAAAAAAGGCGCTGAGAAGAAGAGATAGTTCCACGCTCAAAAGCCTAGCAGAATGGACGAACGCGAGGTGAAAATTCAGTACATAATAGCAGGTGTCATCTGGTCAGAAACACTCTCACTGTAACAAACATCGCCTAGCACGCACATTTTGGGATGACACCTGCGCTCATCCGTCTCAGTATGTTTTGGAACTGCTAGTAGTTTACGGATTTCCTTAACCCTTTCACCCGCCTTTAGGCGCGTGCGAAGAGGTTTATACAAGACTTTCAATTACAAGAGAATTGCGGGTAGGGCGTAGGCGTTAAGAGGCTTGGTTCGTAGGTCTCCTCAAGACGTTTCGTCACCTTTTTGAAGACAAGAGAAGAGGTACGGTGAGACTTGAGCCCCGACGTTGAGCAACCTCGAGCCTAAAATTATCCGCTCCAACCTTTACCGAATACCAGCCGCTCTCAACCCAACGATGTTAAGCGCGCTTATCCAGCCCCCGCGTCGCCACGCTCGCCGCTCCAATCACACCCGCGTCCGTGCCGAGTTCGGCGATGTAGATTTCCACGTTCGGATAGCCTGCGCAAAATTCGTCCGCCGCCGCTTGCACCTTGTCCATATAGAAGTCGCCCGCGCGGATGAGCCCGCCGCCAATCACGAAGCCGTCGGGGTTAAAGGCTTTGAGCAAGTTGGCGAGCCCGAGCCCCGTGTAACGCGCCGCTTGGTCCACCGCCTGGAGCGCCTTACGTTCACCCTTCTTCGCTCGCTCGAAGACCTCACGAGTCTTCAAATCTTCGCCGTAGCTGTGTGAGGCGTCGCGCGCAATCGCTCGCCCCGCGCCCACCGCCTCCCAGCAGCCGTAGTGACCGCAGCCGCATAGGGGTCCGCCGAGTTGCAAGGTCATATGCCCGACTTCGCCCGCGACGCCGTCCGCGCCGTGGACGATGTCTTCACCTAAAAAGAGACCGCCACCGACGCCCGTCGAGATGGTGACGTAGATGCTGCTCGTCAGGTCGCGCGCCGCTCCGAAGAGGTGCTCGGCGTAGCCTGCGGCGTTGGCGTCGTTCTCCAGAACGACAGTGCGCTTTAAGCGCTCCCCTAAGTCTTCGGCGATGCTGACGTCCTCCATATCCGGAATATTCGGCGCAAAGAGTACCTTGCCCGCCTCTAGGTCAAGAGGTCCGGGCGAGCCGAGCCCGACGTGCTCGACGTCGGGGTAGTCGGCTAAGACGAACTTCGCCGCCTCTTCGAGCGCTCCCAATACGTCTTCGTAACCCGAGTGCGGCGTCCCTAGCTGGTGCTGGCTGAGCATCTCGCCGTCTTCAACGATGGCGGCGGCGATTTTGGTGCCGCCCAAATCTAAGCCGAGGGTTTTCATGGGAGGAAGTAAGGCGTAAGGAGCAAGAAGTTAGAAGGAGACAACGGTCGTTGCGACATTTTAGTACGAGCGCACCTCGAGAGTGTAACTGCCGATAACTTTGACATAGCTGATAGTACGCCCCAATACCTTCTTAGTAAAGACGTGCGTTTGACGGAACGACGACTGTTTACAGTTGAAGTTACGGCGCGGCGATACTCAGGGTGGCTTCGGCGATCATGCGTTCTTCGTCGGTGGGGATGACGAAGAGGTGGACGGCGCTATCAGATGTGCTAATCGTCTCCTCGCTTCTCGCATTTCTTTGTGGATCAAGCTCGAGCCCTAAAAATCCCAAGCCCGCCACCGAACGCGCCCGCACCTCCTCGTTGTTCTCACCGATGCCGCCTGTGAAGATAACCGCGTCCAAACCCTCCATCGCGGCGGCGTACGCACCGACGGTTTTGCGGATGCGGTAGCAAAAGACGTCGAACGCTTCTTTCGCCTCGGCGTTTCCTTCTTTGGTTGCGGCGTGAACATCGCGCATGTCGTTCGAGACGCCCGAGAGTCCTAACAACCCGGACTTTTTATTGAGGAGCGTATCCAGTTCTTCCGCCGAGGTGCCCTGCTCCAAGAGGTAGAGGAGCGCGCCGGGGTCCACGTCGCCTGAGCGGGTGCCCATCAGTAGCCCGGCGAGTGGCGTCATGCCCATCGTCGTGTCTACCGACGCGCCATATTTGACGGCGGCGGCGCTCGCCCCGTTGCCCAGGTGGAGCGAGATGAGGTTGAGGTTTTCGCGCGGTTGACTCAGCACCTCAGCCGCGCGGCGCGTCACGAAGTCGTGCGAAGTGCCGTGAAAGCCGTAGCGCCGCACGCCCTGCTCGTACGCGGAGCGCGGCAGACCGTAAAGGTAGGCGTGCGGCGGCAGCGTGCTGTGAAAGGCGGTGTCGAAGACGGCGACGTGAACCGCGCCCGGCAGGAGGGACATAGCTGCGCGAATGCCTGCTAAGTTCGCGGGATTGTGAAGCGGCGCGAGGGGCGAGAGCGTCTCCAGGTCCGCGATGACCTCTTCGGTTAGACGGGTGGCTTCTGTATAGCGCTCGCCGCCGTGGACGACGCGGTGTCCTACGGCGGTGATGGCACCTAAATCAACCTCTTGGCGAAGCACTTCCAAGCACGCTTTCAACGCGCTTTCGGCGTCCGTGATGTTTTCAACGTCAACCTCGTCCGCCAAGCTCGTTTTCGCCGACGCCTCGCTGCCGATGCGCTCGACTAAAAAGGTGTGACCTTGCGGCAACAGCTTCACCTTGAGCGACGAGCTGCCCGCGTTGACGACTAAGACGGGGGAGGTTTCGGATAGGGTTATTTCGGATTTGCGTTTAGATTCAGCCACAGTTCACATCACCTTTAGCGCTTAGCTGCCTTGCCCTTTTCTAGCGTTTCGCCCTCTTTTAACCTTCTGAAGGTCTCGAGCCTCTCTCTCACCTTGACCTCCCACCCCTCCCCGTCCGCGTGGTAGAGGCCCCCTCGCACCTCTTCGGGCAAGTAGGGCTGCAAAAAGCTCGCCTCTTTGTCGTCGAAGTAGTAGCGGTAGCCCGCGCCGTAGCCGAGCCCTTTCATCACCCCAGTAGGCGCGTTGCGCAAGTTGAGCGGCACGGGTGCCGAGGCGTGGCGCTCCGCCTCCTTGCGGGCGCGTTTCCAGGCGGTATAGACCGCGTTCGACTTAGGCGCAACTGCTAAGTAAACGGCGAGTTCTGCCAACGCCAGTTCCCCTTCGGGTTGCCCTAAAAATTGCGCGGCGTCTCTCGCGGCAACTGCCAAACGCAAGGCGTTGGGGTCCGCTAGACCGATGTCCTCGCTCGCCATGCGCACCAGGCGGCGCGCGACGTACATAAGGTCCGCGCCACCGCCCAAAAGCCGCGCCAACCAGTAGAGCGCGGCGTCGGGGTCACAGCCGCGCACCGACTTGTGAAAGGCGCTCATGAGGTTGTAGAAATGCTCGCCTCCTTTGTCAAAGGCGAGCGCCTTTGCGCCCAGAGCACGCTTGACCCCTTCCGCATTGAGGTGATCATGAGTGGCGTAGCCCTCCGCCACCTCCAGCGCCGAAAGCGCCCGCCGCGCGTCGCCATCCGCCCAAGTGCTCAGCAGTGTGACGGCGTCATCATCCACCGTGAGTGTGCCCCCAAAACCTTCGGGATGCGCTAGGGCACGTCGAATGACCGCCGCCAGGTCCTCTTCCGAAAGAGGGTGGAGGACGAAGAGTTGCATCCTCGAGCGGAGCGCCCCGTTGACCTCAAAAGAGGGGTTCTCCGTCGTCGCGCCGATGAGCGTCAAGGTGCCGTCCTCGACGAACGGCAAGAGCAAATCTTGCTGCGCTTTGTTGAAACGGTGAACCTCATCTAAAAAGAGCACAGTTTGCTCGCCCGCTTCACGGCGTGTCTGCGCCTCTTTCGCCACCGCGCGCACCTCTTTTACGCCCGAAGTTACGGCGGAGAGTTGGGCGAAATGCGCGCCGCTCGTTTCCGCGATGAGCCGCGCCAGCGTCGTTTTGCCCACGCCGGGCGGTCCCCACAGCAAAACCGAGCGCAGCCGTCCACTTTCTAGGGCGACGCGCAAGGGCTTACCTGTTGCGACGAGGTGAGACTGTCCAGCCACCTCATCCAGCGAGCGCGGGCGCAACCGTTCGGCGAGGGGAGTAGACGCAGGCGTAGACACAAAGAGGAGTGTAACACCGCACAGGTGCCCTGAGAAAAGGGCTACAGACTTTTCGTCCATTCGCCGTCAGACTGAGCCGCACTACCCCCTCACATTTAGCCTTAATACTTCCTTCAAACTTGATAATACTTCACTAAGATTTTGTATAATTGATGACACACTTTCGGTATTTAGCGCCCTATAATAATGTCAATGAGGCGGTTCTGAAGACGTTTTAACCAGGATTGCCACAGGGGTCATCTCGCAGCGTGCAAACTTACGGCATACCTCTTTGACCGAGCGCGTTAGTGACAAGATGACACCTGTCACCGAAAGGGCGGTAGACGATGTATAAACTTTTTACAGTTCAGGAAGCGAACAACCTCATCCCCGTCGTCGACCAGAAATTGAGCGAGATGCAGGGGGCCATCAAGGACATTTTGGCGCTCCGCGAGGCGCTACAGCCGATGAACGGTCTGAGCTTAGAGGCGCAGCAGACCGCCGAAGAGATCAAGTTTTTGCTTGGCGTGGTGCAGCAGGAGAAGCTGGAACTCGACGGCATGGGCGTTCACCTGCAAGATGTCGAGACCGGGCTTGTGGACTTTCCTAGCCGCTTAGGTGCGGAAGTCATCTACTTGTGCTGGGAGCAGGGTAAGGACGCCGTGACGCACTATCACCGCCTCAACCAAGAGGTCAAGGCGCGTCAGCCCTTGCCGAGTGAGAGCGTAAGTCCAGTCGTTGCAGCTTAGAACGGGTTGTACAGCATAACTTTGGGAGGCTCGGATAAGAGCCTCCTTTTTTAGCTCGAGCCTCACTCCACCACAAAGCGTTTCGTGAAGTATTCCTCACTAACGCCTCACCACGCGACATATGATCACCCTGTTAAACTGGCGTACTTTGACGCGGAGGTCACCATGCAAATAGGCAAACGCAATCCGAACAGGCGCGAGCGCACCCCTGAGCGCCTAGGCGTAGCCTTCACGGTGCTCTTCGCAGCGTTCTTGAGCGTGCTCCTGACAGCGAACGCGCAAGCACCGCTCCCTACAGGCGCGTTGGGTCCCGCTCCGGCAGAATTCAGCGACGTGCAGAGCACGCACTGGGCTTACCCGGCGGTCGACGCGCTCGCCCGCCTGGGCGTCTTGACCGGCTATCCGGGGGGCGACTACCAGGGCGAACAGAGCGCGTCGCGCTACGAACTCGCCCTGGTAGCGGCGCGGCTCATCGACTACACCGATCAGGTTTTGGGCGCGGTGCCGGGCGCACGTTTCGAGGAGCGGATGCGCCGCGACGAGGTCTCGCTAGGACGCACCAGCCTCTTGGAGCGCACGGAGAGCTTAGAAGCGGCGCTCAATGACGCAGCGTCCCTGAGCTACGTGCGCAGGCTCGAGGGGCGCTTAGTCGCTCTCGAGCGGGCCCTCAACGCGGAGCGCGGCACGGACGAGTTTCCAGCCGCGCTAGAGGACGGCTCACAGGGCGAGCGCTCCGCCTGGAGCGAAGCGCGGCGCAGGGCGCAGGCCGGCTCGCGCGGCGGTCCCGTTACCCAAGGCGGCAGCGGCGGCGTGCAACTCGCTCAGCAACCTATCTACCCCTTCTACATCGGCGTCGCCCCTGGCGTCATCTCGACGGCGGGCGATCTCTACTTGAGCGTCCAAGCGGGCTACGACAACCTCTTAGGACCCGTCGGCGTCGCGAGCCGCCTCACCTTTAACGGCGGCGACGACGAACTGCGCCTGAGCTTAGACGCGCTCGTGCGTCTAGACGCCCTCACCGACGACTTCGATCTCTACGGCGGTTTCGGCGTCGGCTACACGCTGCGTCCAACTGGCGACGCGCTCTTAGTCGAAGCTCCTTTCGGCGTCGAATACTTCGTGACGCCGCGCGTCGGCTTGTTCGCCCAGCTCATTACGAGCTACGGCTTCGCACCCGTCAGCAGCATCGACGCGGGGCTAGTGGCGGGCATTAACTTACGGTTTTAACGTGCGTATTGGCAGGGCGTTAGCTCTAGCGGATAGGAGCAACGAGTGAAAAGTAACGAGCAATGAGTGGGCAAGCCTTTAACTCATTGCTCGTTACTCATTGCTTTCAACTCCTCCTCTTCTCTTCCCTCACACTCCACAGTGAACGAAACGGCGCGAGACCCTAAGCGGCTTCCCCTACAGCCCTTCCCCGCCGCACGCCGTACAATGAAGTCATGCCTGAACTTGCCGATCTGTGGCGCTTCGAACCCATCCCCGTCGCGCTGACCTTCGCCGCGCTGCTCTTCTACACGTTAGGGACCGGACCGCTGCGTTCGCGTTTCTTCCCTGGACGCGCCTACCCTGCAACCAAGGCCGCGCTCTTCTACCTCTCCATGACGATCCTTACGCTCGTCTTCGTCTCGCCGCTGCACACCCTGGGTGAGTTCTACCTCTTGAGCGCGCACATGGCAACGATGATGGTTGTTATTTTTCTTGTCGCCCCGCTCTTTTTGCTCGGCGTTCCGGGCTGGCTGATCGCGCCCCTTGCGCTGCACCCGGTTATCAAACCAATTTTGCGATTTTTGACGCGCCCCGTTGTCAACGTCGTGCACTTTAATTTGGCGTTTTTGGTTATTCACTTGCCGTTCGTGCTCAAGCCGCTCATGTTCTCCACTGATCTGCTCCACTACTACACCTATTTTGCGATTTTCGGCTCCGCCGTGCTGATGTGGTGGCCGCTCATGAACCCGCTGCCGGGTGAACTGCCGAACCCTACGTACAAAACCCAGATGATCTACCTGCTCGTGCTCATCACGGCGCACAACCCGTTCTCGAGCGTCTTCTCGTTCTATCCAGGCGTGATCTATCCTTGGTACCAAGAGGTGCCGCGCGTCTTCAACTTGGGCGTGCTGCAAGACCAGCAGCTTGCGGGGGTCATCATGGGCACGATTTACATCACGACGATGCTCATCGCGCTCGCGGCGGTGTTCGTCAGGTGGTTCAGCGAAGGGAATACGCGCGGACAGCCGCTGTCCGCTTCGGCTTGAGGGGACGAAAGGATATGCGTCATACTGGACGCCGGAGGTGGCACCTTGAGCCTACGGATGATCACACTGCGCGGCTCGCCGCTCGAGCAAGGGCTCGCGCACGGCGAGGCGCTTAGAAACGAGATTCAGCATAATATCGGCGTCTACTTCAGGCGCTTCGAGGAAGAGGTGGGGCTGTCAAAAGCGGAGGTCTTGGCGCGTTCGAGTGCTTACGAGGACGCTATCCGAGAGAGAAGCCCCGACTACTACGCCGCCATGCGAGGTGTGGCGGAGGGCTCGAGCACGGACCTGACTACCATCACCGCGCTCAACATCCGCTACGAACTTCTCTATTACGAGTTCGGCGTAGCGGACGGCTGCACCTCGTTTGCGCTAGCGCCGGAGCGCACCGGGGCGCGTGAGCTTTTCATCGGGCAAAACTGGGACTGGATTCCGCAGGTCAAAGGCGCGCTGCTCCGCGCGGCGCACGAAGACGGTATGAAGACCTTGAGCTTCACCGAGGCAGGCATCGTCGGGGGCAAAATAGGCATGAACAGCGCCCGGCTCGGGCTCGCTATCAACGGCTTGACGAGCACGGCGGACGACTGGCAGAGCTTTCGCACGCCTTTTCACGTGCGCTGCTACGACATCTTGCGGCAGCGGACCTTTGAGGAGGCGCTCTCAATTGTGACGGGCGAAAAGCGGGCGTGCTCGGCGAATTTCGTGATCGCGCAAGCGCCGGACAAGCTGATCGATATCGAAGCCGCCCCGGACGTTCTTTACGAGCCAGCACCGGAGGGAGGCGTCCTCGTTCACGCGAACCACTTCCTCGAGCCAGAAGCAGCGGGCGTCGTCGAACCTCCCGAAGACGAGCACCGCCCGCAGTCTTACGAGCGTCAAGCGCGCCTCAGCGCGCTCTTTCGCTATCATCCCGCCTTCAGCGCCGAAGAGGTCAAAGCGCGGCTCCGCGACCACCAGGGGCACCCCAACTCCATCTGCCGCCACCCCGACACCTCGGACCCTGAGTTCGAGAGGTACGAAACCGTGACCTCTGTCGTGATGGAACTGAACGGTCTGACGATGCACGTGAGTGACGGACCGCCCTGCGAGAACGAGTACGAGGTTCACTGTTTAGAGGCGCTCGACTAAACAAAACGCCCCCAGAACTATACGTTTATAGCAAGTATCATTTAGTTTGAGCCAATCTGAGAAGAGAAAACACGCTCTAGCACGCACATTTGAGAATGATACTTGTGTGATTCAAGCTCAGTGTTTATGTGAATTGCTGTATACGTTTAGTTGGCGCTGATATAGGGGCTTCAAAACAACCGCTGCGCCACTCGCTCCATCACAAACTTCGTTTGCGCGGCGTAGGGGGGATTCATGAATCCCCCTACTGGACTTAGTCCGTAGCGGCTACTTTCTCCCGCCCCAAATTCCGCCGCAGGAGCGCGCCCACGTCAGGGCCGCGTCCCATGAACTCGCGGAACAGCTCGGCGGCGTCGGCGCTGTCGCCGCGCGCGAGGATGGCGTTCACATAGTCGCGCCCCGTCTCGCGGCTGAAGATGCCCTCGTTTTGAAAGCGGCTAAAGGCGTCCGCGTCCAGGACTTCTGACCACTTGTAGGAGTAGTACCCTGCCGCGTAACTGCCTGTGAAAACGTGCGTGAAACCCGTCAAGAAGGAGTTGTGCGCGAACTCGGGTTTGATGCTGAAAGGTTCCATCACCTTCTGGCCGAACGAGACCGCGTCACTACCCGTGCCAGGCT
The DNA here is from genome assembly GCA_965215565.1 of Trueperaceae bacterium. Classification (GTDB taxonomy): domain Bacteria; phylum Deinococcota; class Deinococci; order Deinococcales; family Trueperaceae; genus CBDBZX01. The sequence goes on along the minus strand of CBDCDZ010000004.1, from coordinate 4,312,401 downwards.
CGTAGTCGATGTGGAGCGACAAATCCACCGTGCCGAACGAGAGCTGGCGCATCTGCGCGTTCGCTGCCATGAACGTTCTGGCGGCTTGCATCTTCTGGAACAGTTCGTCGGGTAAGGGCTCGCCGGTTTCGTAATGTCTGGCGAAGAGGTCTAAAGCGCCCCTCTCCCAAGTCCAGTTTTCCATCATCTGCGAGGGGAGTTCAACCCAGTCGCGGGAGACGTTGGTACCTGCGCGGGCGGGAATCTCGACGCGAGACAAGCAGTGGTGCAAGAGGTGCCCGAACTCGTGAAACGTCGTCTCGACCTCGCGGTGGGTCAGGAGCGCAGGTTTGCCCGCTTGCGGCGGCGAGAAGTTGCCGACCATAAGCCCCAGATGCGGCTCGAATTCCTCGTCCCCCTCTTCGTTATCTGCGCGTCGCGGGCCGCCTGTAATGAACGAGTTCATCCACGCGCCGCCGTTTTTCGACTCGCGCGGGAACCAGTCGGCGTAAAAGGAGCCCAAGTGTACGCCGTTCTCGCCGTGAATGTCGTAGAACTTGACCTCGGAATGCCAAACCTCTTCGATGTCGCGCTCCGTAACCGTGACGCCGAAGATGCGCTCAGCGATCTCGAAGAGCCCCTGGAGTACGCGGTCCACCGGAAAGTAAGGGCGAAGCGCCTCAGCGTCTAAGTCATACTTCGACTGGCGGAGCTTCTCAGCGACGTAGGAGGTGTCCCAGGGTTGCAGATTGTCAATACCCAGCGTACGGGCGAACTCGGTGAGTTCAGTCACCTCTTCGCGCCAGAAAGGTTCGGTTTTTTCGAACAGCTCGCGCTCGAAACGCACCGCAGCGTCGCCCGTTTTTACCATGTTGACTTCCAGGCGGTAGTCCGCGAAGTCCTTGTAGCCCATGAGCTGCGCCAGCTCGCGGCGCAACGCCAAGATGCGCTCGAGCAGCGGCCTGTTGTCTATCTCCCCCCCGGACGCGCGGCTCACATAGGCGCTCTGGAGTTTCTGGCGCAATTCGCGGTTGTCGGCGTACTGCAAAAAGGGCACGAGCGAGGGCGCTTGCAACGTGAAGCGGTAGCCGCTTGCACCTTTCGCCTCGGCGCTCGCTTTAGCTTGCCGCAGGGCGGAATCGGGCAAGCCCGACAGCTCGGCTTCGTCTGTAACGATAAGTTCAAAGACGTTCGTGGCGTCTAGAACGTTCTCAGCGAACTTGGTGTGGAGCTGTGAGAGTTCGATCTTGATGGCTTCCGCCCTGGACTTTTCGTCCGTAGGCAAATCCGCGCCCGCGCGCACGAAGCTCTGCACGAGCTTGTCCAGGTGGCGCTTGCGAATACCCGTCAAGGCTGCCGCTTCGGACGTTTCGCTGTACTCCTTGAGAGCACGCCACAGCGCGTCATTGAGCGGCAACTTGGCGTAGAAGGCGGAAAACTCAGGCAGGACGGCGTTGTACGCAGTGCGCAGCTCGGGACTGCTCACCACCGAAGTGAGGTGATACGCGAGACCCACCGCGCGGTCTAGGCGCTCCTCTAGAATGTCGAGCGCCTGAACCGTATTCTCATAGGTGCGCACGCCGGGAAGAGCGGTCAGCTTGTCCAGGTCCTTCTGCGCCTGCGCCAACGCCTCTTGGATGCCGGGTTCGATATGTTCGGGTTTGATTTTGTCAAAAGGGATGCGAAAGTCTCGAGATAACAGCGGGTTCATAATACTACTCCTCTAACCCTCCCAGTCTATCACGTAGCGCGCGCAGCCTTGCGAGCCGCGCGTAAACCTCTCGCCCTAAATTTCACATCGATTTGAATTTCACATCCGTTTGTAGAAAGAAGTAGACTATCAAGACCGTTCCGCGCAACGTCGTCGTTACCCCCGCATCACGGCAGTTGCGACACCAGTTGCCACACCATTGACTGTGCCGCCGTGCCCACTCGTCATCTCGCATCCAGCTATGAGGAGACCCACATGGACGTAAAAGAGGTCAGCAAGAGACACGCCGCCGAGCTGATGGCGCTGCCCAACGTGACGGGCGTTGGCGTCGGTGAACGAGCTGGATCACAGGTCATCAAGGTCTTCGTGGTGCGCAAGCTGCCTTTAGAGACGCTTTCGGCGTCGGAACGGGTGCCGCGCGAGGTGGAGGGCGTCCCCTGCGACGTCGAAGAGATGGGCGTTGTGAGCGCCCACAGCGCAGAGGCGTCATGAGCATCGACGCCAAAAAACTCACCCTGTCCGCCAAAGCGCTCCGCGAGGTTAGAAGAGCGGGGCAGGAGGCGCGCCCTGACTTCATAAACGGTAGGACCGCCAACGTCGTCGGGATGGGCGTCGGCGTGAAGTGGCGCGGCGGGGAACCTACAGGTGACCCTGCGCTCGTGGTTCTCGTCACGCAGAAGTTAGAGAAAAGTGTGCTGAACAAAACCGACCTCATCCCGGCTGAACTCTCGGGAATGCAGACCGACGTGCTCGCCATCGGCTTCCCCTTCGCGTACCCTTTCGCTAGGGGGGTCTTCCCCGCACCTATCACCCAAGAGCTTACGATGCGCGTGCGTCCCGCCAAGGGCGGCTACAGCGTCAGCCACCCCGACGTGTCGGCTGGGACGCTCGGCACCTGCGTCTACGACATCTTGCCCGGCGGGACTGTCACGCCGCCGCAGCCGGGTGTGGGCGTCCCCAACCGCTACTACCTCCTCAGCAACAACCACGTGATTGCGAACAGCAACGCCGCCTCAATCGGCGACCCTATCCTGCAACCCGGCACGGCGGACGGCGGCACCGATCCGGCGGACCGCATCGCCAACCTGACGCGCTTCATCCCGATTCGCTTGAGCCCACCCGTTCCGCTAGAAGAGCATAATAACCTCGTGGACGCCGCCATCGCCGAAGGTCCTTTCGACCTCTTGAACCGCGAGGTTTATTGGACGGGTCACGTGCGCGGTTGGCGGCGCAAGGAGGACGTGACGGTAGGAACAGTCGTGCAGAAGACAGGGCGCACCACGCGCTATACCACCGGGCGTATCACAGTGATTGACGCCATGGTAGACGTGAATTACGGCGGGGGCGCAGTGGCGCGGTTCGTAGACCAGATCATCACCACAAACATGTCGGCGGGCGGCGATTCGGGCTCGCTCGTAACGACGCTAGACAACGTCGCGGTGGGGCTCCTCTTCGCGGGCTCGGAGGTAGCGATGATCGCGAACCAGATCGAGAATGTGCGGGCGCTTTTACGGGTAGAGGTGGCGGAGGAGATTTTGTAGTAAAAGGTAACGAGTTTGCACTACTACGAGTCAATATGGCAAGCAATGCTAAAGAAATCAGCGTCGTAATCGCCAGCGATGTTCTCCACCGAGATGGCATCGGTGTTGAGATATATCTCGGCGAAGAACTGGTTTTAGAAATTTTTCGCGACGACACAAAGAAAGCCCGTGAAGTCACGCTTTACAAACGTGATTTACCCCTCGAGCTAGTGGAGAAGTCGATCGCGGTGTTTAAGAGAGAAATTCCGTGGGACTTCATAAACGACGACCTAAGCCAAAGCTAAGAGGTATATGGGCCGAAACGCGACGACCCCAGCAGCTTAGTCTGCGTGCTGTGTCGCCGCTAAAACCGCGTAATAGATGCTCTTGGCCGGAATGAGGTAGAGCGCTCCGCGTTCGTCCTTTTCGTCGCCGACGTGGACCGCTTGGTCCCGTGCGAGCAAAGACTCTAGTTCCGTCAACGCTGAGCGCGCCTCCTCGTGCGTCTCGTACGAGCCGTACACGAGCCGCGTGGCGGCGGGCGCATTGAACACGTGCGACTGCGCGCCCGGCTTCTCACCACGTTCGCTCAAGTACTCGACCTCTTCCTCTTGCTTCGCCTGCGGACCCGGCACGTTGAGCCATAAGACGATACTGTACGCCGCTTTCGCCATGCTGACCTCTTTCGCTCTGGAGTGTGGTGCTCTACAAGTTGAAACAAGGGGTAGCTACCCCTTGTCGGAATGTACTGAGTAGCCTCGAGCCAACAGTTCATTCTTGACACGAATTCAGCTAAAGATGCCGTCTCCAACGCCTTTAGCGCTCAGCCCGACTTGCGCTCCGCATAGCTTTCAGCGGGTGGGTCTTGAATCATGTCGGCGTTCTTCTTGCCCGTCTTGGGTCCCGATGCGGAGGGCTCGCCTGAGCGCAACCCCGCTTGCAGCGACTCGAAAACGCGCTCAAGCTCCGCCTCTTCAACCTCATCGCCGTTTTCCCGCGCCCGCGCTAGCTGCTCCTTGACGCGGCGCATCTCGGTGCGCATCTCCAAGTAGCTCCGGTTGTTCTCCTCTTCGCCGACGCTCCCCGACTTACCGTAAAAGGTCTTCGAGTCCATAAAGGCGAGAAAGTGAATGTCGGGGATGTCGTCCTCATCTACAGTGCGCACCAAAATATCTTGATACTCTTGACTACTCGCGTCTTGAACCTCTTCACCGGACAACTCGGCGACAAGCGCGTCGAGGCTAAAGGTGTCGTCGCTCATCTCCCCGTTGAGACCGGTGAGGGTGCCCTGCTCGAGCGGGTCCCGTGCCTCGCCAATCGCCTCCGAAACGCTCTCGTAAATGCTTGTAATCCTGTCCCTGTACGCGGCTTGGATCGTCTCTATATCCTGCTGCAACGTCTCGGTTTCCAAGCGTGGTTTTAAGAGCGTATCGTCCCGGACGAGTTGACTGAATTTGACGTGCGTACCTTCATTTGGTGTCGCCATTCGTTTCACCCCTTTGGTCCTAGCCTACGTGCTGAGGTGCGGCGGTGACTGTAAGGCATGGAGAAGTAGGGGGACGAAGGAAGAGGTGTCAAATGTGAGAGATGGTGGTTCTAAGTCAAATGCCACCATGTGCTCTTTCTACCATCTCCATGTAATGAACAAGGGGTTGAAACCCCTTGCTACGACATCAGCATCATTTCAGATAGAGCCACTACTGATTGAGAAACTCGTTAAGCGACGTCACGCACCTGCGTGACCTCTTCGAGTTCGATGGGACCATAAGGTTCATCCTGCGTCGCCTGAACTTCGCCCTCTTTAACGAGTTCTAAAAAGCCTGCAAAGCTCACCACTTGCGTCGCCCAGTCCGCCGTAGACCAGCTCGCCGCGACGATGTCGCGGAAGAAGCCGCGCCGGGCACGTCGCAAGGTCTCACGGAGCTTAGCGACGGCGTCTGCCATCGTCAAGCGCGGCGCGGTGAGTTCGAAGTAAGAGGTAGTTCTAAAGCGCGAAGCGATGTCGCTCAAACCCTCTAACTTCACCCTGAGCGGACGCGCGCGCCGCGTATAGCTCGGGCGGGGCGCTTTCGCGCTCATGAGAAAACGCCGCTCGACGCGGCGCTTCTGCAAAAAGGCGATGGCGTCTTCGAACTCCTCTAAGAGCATGACGGCTTCTAAGACCTCCTCTAGTTCCTCCTCGTCCTCTTCCTTGGGCGGACGAGGCAAGAGTAAGCGCACCTTGAGTTCGACGATGCGCGCGAGCATCGGCAAGGTCTCGGTGGCGAGGTCTAAGCTCCGCTCGGAGAGGTGATGGTAGTACGCTAAATACTCCTTCACCAGCTTAAAGAGGTCAACTTGCGCGGGCGTGACGCGCCCGGAGCGTAGCGCGTGGGCGAGTTCGCCTAACGTACCTGTGAAGTGAGACGAGGTGACGGTGAAACTCTGGGTGAAGTCCTGAGTATGTTGGTCAAGGTGAGTAATATTAGGCATTGAGGTGAGTGTAGCACACGAGCAAGCACCCCTCCCCCATTTAAGCCGTCTTGCTCGGTCATGCTAAAATAGTCATATGGTTGACCAAGAGCGCAGCAACGTAGAAGTCAGCGTAGCCGAAGCAAAGGCTAAACTTAGCGAGATATTGACGCGAGTCGAAGAGGGTGAAGAGATCACAATTACGCGGCGCGGCAAGCCTGTCGCTACCCTCTCGCCAGCGAGGAAAGCCCTTAAACCTTTTGCCTCCCACACCGAACTCCTCGCCTCTCAGCCCGATGCAAAAACGAGCAGTCTCGAGACCCTCATAATCCTACGTGACGAGGCACGCTATTGACCTATCTGGACACGAGCTTCCTCGTCCCTTTCTATCTTAAAGAAGCGACGAGCAAGCAGGTTATATCCATCTTTGTTGCCTCTACCCCTGGAGAATTTGCGATCAGTTCGTTTGTAAGCGTAGAGTTCGCCAGCTTGCTTTCACGCAGAAAGCGGATGGGCGAGCTTAAACAAGGGATCCTCGAAACCATCGTCAACACGTTTCAGAAGGAAGTGGATGAATCTTTCTCCGTCCTTGTTCCATCGCAAGCAGATTACGCGCTCGCCTCGAGCTTCATCCTGCGTCAGGGCTCGAGCCTCCGAGGTCCCGACGCGCTGCATCTAGCCGTAGCAGCCAACAGCGGCGCAGACGCAATTTACTCGCTCGACGTAAAGCTGATAGAGGAAGCGAACGCTTTGGGGCTCTCTGCGAGTGACGGGGGCGTCGGTAGCGGATAGCTGGTAGTTCTAAAGCTCGAGCCCTGAGAGGATATTCATGCGAGTTTTAACCGCACTTTTACTCATAGCGCTTGGTACGGTCTTTGCTCAGACAGCCGGGGGGCGTGAAGCGCCTAAGCCGCCCGCCGAACTCCTCGCTTGGCTGCGCGAGCACGCGCACCCGCTTCAAAGCGCGATTCCTACTGAGAATAATGAGGACCTCGAGCCGCTTAGAGACATCGTCGGAGGCGCTCGTATCGTCGCGCTAGGTGAAGCCACGCACGGCACCAGCGAGTTCTTCACGATCAAACACCGCGTCGTCCAGTTCTTAGCCGAAGAGATGGACTTTACTATCTTCTCCATCGAGGCGAATATGCCTGAGGCGTACCGCGTCAACGAATACGTACTGACGGGCGAGGGCGATCCCGAAGAACTTTTGCGCGATATACACCGTCTTTGGATGTGGAATACGCAAGAGGTCTTGGACATGATTCTCTGGATGCGTGAGTTCAACGCCTCAGGGCGGGGAGTGATGCAGTTCACAGGTTTTGACATGCAAACACCAACTGTGGCGACAGAAGAGGTGCGCACCTTCGTTGCAGCGCACGACTCCGCTTACTTGGCTCAGCTAGACAATGCTTACAAAACAGTTGAGCGCGTATTTTTGCAAAGCGAGGACCGGGACGCGGAGGAGAGCGAGCTAAGAGCCTGGCAAGACGCAGCCCAGCGGGTGCTAACGCACCTTAACGACAGCCAAGCAACGTATTTAGAGGCGGATCAAAGTGAAGTCGCCTGGGCACTTCAGAACGCCCGCATCGTCCTGCAAGGTGCCGAATATGAACTCGCGAGGCTAGACAAATCTGTATCAGGCGACACCGTACGCGATGAGCGCATGGCCGCCAATGTTGAATGGGTCCTGTCCCAAAATCCTGAAGCCAAAGCTATCCTTTGGGCGCACAACGCTCACATTAAGGAATGGCATCAAGAACCGATTACCGTCATGGGCGAGCGGCTTTCTAAAACGTTCGGTGAGGATTATATGTCACTCGGCTTCACTTTTTATGGCGGAGACTTCCAAGCGCAGCCTCGAAGCGGAGAGGAGCCCCAGGTTTACCAGGTAGAAGACGCACCTGCGAGGAGCGTCGAGGGCGTTTTTCACACGCTAGGGCGACCTCTTTTCCTACTCGATTTGCGCGCGGGGGAGCAGGGACAAGCCGCGTGGCTCGCAGCCCCTCGAGATACGCGGACGGTCATCGGAACCATCGCCAATCATTATCAGCTCTCCTTTTCGAAAAGGCAACTTCCAAAAGAATATGACGCCCTCATCTTCGTTGACCAGATGACGCCCACCGACCTCTTGGAGTAATTCAGTACGCCCCGTCCCCCTCCAGCACCACCTTCACCGTCGCCATTAAAATCACGATATCGAGCCACACCGACCAGTTGCGGATGTAGAAGCTGTCTAACGCCACGCGGTGCGGATAGTCCGTATCACTGCGCCCGGAGACCTGCCAATAGCCGGTCATGCCGGGACGCACGAGCTTGTAAAGCGCAAAGGCATTAGCGTAGCGCGGCACCTCTTCGTCGATGATGGGGCGCGGTCCGACTAGGCTCATCTCACCGACCAGGACGTTCCAAAGCTGCGGCAGCTCGTCTAAACTCGTCTTGCGTAAGAACTTGCCGACGCGCGTGATCCTCGGGTCATGTTGGAGCTTGAAGCTCGTCTGCCACTCTTGCGCCAACAAGGGGTCACGCGCCAGGTGCTCCTCCAAGACCTCTTGCGCGTTCGGAACCATTGTGCGGAACTTCCAGGTCATGAAGTGCTCACCGTTCTGCCCGACGCGCTTGTGACCGAAGAAGACCCGCCCGGGCGAGTCGATGTAGATGGCGAGCATCAGGAGGAGCAAGAAGGGGCTGATGAGAACGCCGCCGACGGTGACGCCGACGAGGTCAAGGGTGCGTTTAACGCTCTGGTTGAGCTTGGAGTTCAGCGCGTTATCCACCTCCAGCGCCAAGAGGTTGTCGAGCGTGCCCGTGCGCACGCCGTAGACGGGCAAGCCTTCGATGTGCGGGACGAACTGAACTTGCTTAAAGGCGCGTCCTTGGGTGTTGAGAAGTTGCGTTAAGGTGCCTTCTGAAGCGTGTGAAATGGCGACGATGGCGTGGCGCACGCCCTGCGCCTGGGCGTAGGTCTGCGCGTCCTGAAGGGTGCCTGCGACGCGCAAACCCTCAATTTCCAAGTCACGTTTCGCCGGGTCATCGTCGAAGAGCGCCACCGGGCGGAGCCCGTCCAGAGGGCGCTGCTGCAGCGCCCGCGCGACGCGCCGCCCCGCGTTGCCTGCGCCTAAAATCACCACGTCGCGCCCCCACAGCTCGAAGTGGTGGAGCACGTATTTAGCAGCCGTGCGCCCTGAAGGAGCGAGCAGCGCGCTGAAGAGAACCGTCAACACGAGTACCGTACCGGGAACCGGCAACTCTTCGCTAAACAGCGCGCTGCTCGCTGCGAGGATGAGCCCGGCGTAGGCGGCGCTCGAGACCTGTTTGCGCAACTCTTGCGGCGCGGTGAGACCGTAGCCGGGGTAGAGCCCTTCGCGCCACGCCATGAGGGGCCACAGCAAGAGCGCGTAGCCGATCGCGCCCGTCGGCGAGACGATAGAGCCCGCGTCGAAGCCCAACGCCTGGCTCGCCCACCACAAGCAGAGCGCCGCGAGGTTAAACGCGGCGAGCGCGGTGAAGAAGTCGGTCACGCAGAGCGTCAAGCGCACGCCGACCTGCTTGGCGGTGGCTTCTTGAGGTGCGGGCACGTGCCGCGACGCCGCCCGCCAGCCCGCGACGGCGGCTAAGGGGTAGAGGACGCCGCCGTAGAAGAGCGTCGCGTCGAACATGTTGGCGACGAGCAGCGCGGTGAAAACGACTAAAAAGGCGGCGTCGCGAGCCCTATACGCCCTTCTGGTAAGCGCGTAGAGCAGCAGCAGTAACCCGGCGAAGCCCACCACGCCGCGCTCGAAGAGAACGGTCAAAAACACGTTGTAGGCGTGCTCGGGGACCTCATGGAGGCGGCGCTGGGCGAGCCAGTCGGAGCGGTACGCTTCGCTAAAGGCGTCGCGTCCCGCGCCCCAAATGGGGCGAGCCGTGAAGCCTTGCCACGCCGACGCCCAGTAGGACGCCCTAGCGTTGCGCAGACTGAACCCTTGGGTGGCGGGACCAGGCATATAAGGGGTGAGCGTGTCTCCGCGCTCGAGCTGAAAGCCCGCGAAACTCGCCTCGCTCCCCGCCGTGATGCGCTGATCCGGCGATAGACCGAGCCACCACAGTAGCCGGGGCTCGTCCCCCTCGTAGACGAAACTCACCCAGACGCGCCGCCAGACGCCGTCCGCCGTCGTCTCTTCGGCGGCGACGCCCGAGCTGAGCACGCGCCCCGCGCCCTGGACGTCAGCCCGCCACACGTCGCCGTTCAAAGTAGCGCGCAGCGTAAACGCCGAACCCGCCGCCTGAGAGCGCCCTTGGACGCCCGGCAAACCCCGCACCGCACCCTCTGGCACCCTCACCCACGTGCTCAGCGTATAGGGCGTGTTCGGCGTGAGCGGCACGACCTGTTGCAGCCGCCCCCAACTCTCCGGCGTCTCTTTGACGAGGTGGTAGCTGACGCGCTCTTGCCCGGCAAGGGTCACACGGTCCGTCTCCACGCGGACGCCCAGCGTGTCCCACCAGGCACCTTCGGGGCGCTCGGAGCCCTGCAAAAGGTTCACGGATGTATCCGTAGAGGGCGCTAGATCGACGAGCAGACCGGCGCGTCCCCACCCGAGTTGCAGCCCGATACCCGCCGCCACGAGCAGCATCAGGCCTACTAAGCTGATCTCGGCGGCGCGGCTGCGCCAGGAGCGCTTGCCGCCCATGAGCAGCAGCGCCGCCGCCACGAGCAGCCAAGCGAGCGCCGCCTCGCGGCTACCCGAGACCAGGATGCCCAGCGCCGAAAGCCCCAAGGAGACGAGTTTGAGGCGCATGTCGGGCAGCAAAATCGCCACGAGTGCGCCGAGCACGAAGATGGTGTGCCCGTACACGCTCGAGCCCGACACCCCCACGACAGTCTGCGTCACGGTGCCGAGCGGTCCCGCCGCGCCGAGTTGGAGCCACCCGAAGAGCACCGCCAGCGCGAGCCCCGATAAGAGCCCAACGCCGACAGGTTTGGAGAGCCGCGCGTTGCCGAGGCTCGGTCCGCCTACCGCGAGCTGGGCGAACGCGCGGTAGACGAGCCAAGGTGCCAAAATCTGCACGCCGCTAAAGAAGAAGCCCGTCACGTCACCGCGCACTAAAAGCGGCAGCGCGAAGAGGAGCGCTGCGCCCCACCAGAGCGCGTCGAAGCGCCGCACCGTCCAGCGCGTCGAGAAGAAGAGGAGCAGCCCGAGTAGGGGCCCGTAAAGAGGTAGAAAGGTGATGCCAAACCCCAAAAGAAAGGCTAGACTTTTGCTGAACGTCGTCATAGCATATGTCTCATCTGATTGGAGCCAGCCTCACGTTCAGAAATACTGCTTAGCACGTGCATTAAGGGATGACTGCGCCACGCCAATGTCATTTCGGTAATTTTCATAGATGTGCCCCGCATGTTGTCAAGCATAACGCACCTTTGTGAAGTTTTTCATTGCGCATCCATAAAACGCTCGAATTCGCGGATGTAGCACAGGGTCAAAAGCGTCGAGCAGCCGGTAGAAGGCAGCACGTAGCCCCCACAAATCTATCCAGCTCGAGCGGTGCGTTCTCAACAATTCTGGTACGTTCTCTGGGTGAGTTTTGTAACGTCGGCGCGCGCGCCGACGCCAAACCCAGTCGTGTCATAGTGTAACGCTAGATGGACCGCTCGCACGCTCTCCTGCTCACTGCGCCACGCACTTTGGTGTGGCAGGCGCAACCGCTCCCGCCTCTCCAGAAGGATGAGGTCCTCGTCCGCACGCGCTTTAGCGCCGTCAGCCTCGGCACGGAAGTGCCGCTCTTTATGGGTAGCTCGAGAAACCCCGCACACGTCACCTATCCCAAGATGACCGGCTACGAAACCTATGGCGTGGTGGAAGCGGTGGGCGAAGCGGTCGGAGATTTTCATGTAGGAGACCCCGTCGTCACGTTCGAGGGTTACGTCACGCACGCAGTTCTCGGTGCCCCCAGGCTCATCCCAGTGCCTAAAGACATAGACCCGCGCCTAGCGCTGCTCGCCATCCTCTCGAACGACGTGAAGCGGGGTGTGCTCAAAGTCGCGCCGCAGCCAGGCGAACGGGTGCTCGTGACGGGTGCAGGGGCAATTGGGCTCCTGACGCTCTTCGTCCTCAAAGCGCTCGGCACCATACACATAACCATACACATAGATGTCGTAGACCCTCTAAGGGCGCGGCTCGAGCTTGCCCACCAGCTAGGCGCAACCAACGTCTTTACGCCCGAAGAGGTTAGGGGCGCGCAGACCTCTTACACAGTTGGGCTGGAGTGCTCGAGCCGCAACGCCGCCTTCGCACTTTTGCAAAACAAGCTCCGAGCAAACGGGCGCATCTGCATTCTCGCCGACGGCAACCTAGAACCGCTCGAACTCACGCCGCACTTTCACCAAAAGGAACTCAGGGTGGTGGGCTCGAGTGACGGCGAGGATTACCGGGAGCACGCGAGGTGGTTTTTCGGCTTGCCCAACCTCTTCAAATTGACGGCGCTCTTTGACCTCGAGGTGGACGCGGCAGATTTACCGGGGACGTTTGAACACATTGTAAGAGGTGAGCTTCGACCCGTCAAAGTGCTGGTTCGCTATGGCGAATTTCATGAACAGACAGACCTCATGAAGAAGCGTAGGATAGTAGGGTCATGAAACGGACGGATGACCAACCTGATGAGCAACTTTTGCGCACCGGAGAAACAGGCCTTGACTCCACTCGAGAGGTGGATGATACCTCTTTGCGCAAAAAGGACCTCGACGCGCTTTTGTCCCTAGCTGGATTCGTCAAGGAACTAAAACTTCCCGACTACGACTCAGTGCCTCTAGAAGACCGAGTCGTACTTGACCGCGACGCAGGTAGTATATAAAACTTGTGCTCGACCTCATCTTCTACCTCGCCTTTTCAACGTTGCTCGCCCACGAACTCGACGCCGTTCACAAACGCGAATGGCGTCTTCTTTTCGTGCTGCGCACCATGCCCGACGACGCGGCGCGGCGCGCTTTCGTCCTCCTTCACGTTCCGGTTGTCGCCGTGCTCCTCTGGCTTGTCGCTTTTCCTAACGAAGTAACGCAGCTTTGGACGATGATAGGGCTCGACCTCTTCATGGTGGTTCATGCGGGGCTGCACTGGCGACTTTCAGCGCGTCCTCAGTACGAGTTCCGTACGCCGCATTCTCGCCTCTTAATTTATGGTGCGGCGTTGTTGGCGCTCATTCACCTCGCGCTTCTCTATCTCATTTTTAGAACGACCTGACATGCTGAAACACTGCTTAGTTGTGGAACCCCTCCTGAGCACCCTCTTCCCTACCCAGGTATAGTAAGCGCGTGAACCTCCTCATCGGTCCACCGGGCTCGGGCAAGACGACGAGGCTTTTAGGCGTCGCGAGAGAGGCGGCGCGGCGGGGCGAGCGCGTGTGGTGGGTGGGCTTGCCGAGTCAGCGAAGTTACCTCTATAGGCGGCTCGCGGAGGAGGGCGCGGTTTTGGGACTCGAGTTCCTCTCCTCACAGCAGGTCTACTACCGCCTGCTCGCGCACGCGCTGAAACTCAAGCCGCTCGTCGTCGGTACGGGGCGCATCGCGCTGGTAGGCGAGGCGCTCAAAAAGCTGCGTAACGAATTGCCCTCGCCGGGCGAGGCGCGACTCTTCACGCGCGGGGTAGCCGAGGCGAAGCGCTTCGGGCTGACGTGGCGAGAGGTCAGGGCGCACGACGAGGAGACGACGCGCTTTCGCGCCGTTTTGCGCCTGTACGAAGAACTCAAAGGTGAAGCGTGGGACTATGACGACTTCAGGCTCGAGGCGCTCCACCTAGCACGCTCCGCCGACCTCGAACTCGAGCCCGACCTCATCATCGTGGACGGGTTTAGAGAGGTTGGACCCTTAGAACTCGAGCTTTACAGGGCGCTCTCTCAGCATCGAGTAGGCGTGTGGCTGAGCTTGCCGGGCGCGCCGCCTGGTGAAACAGCGAGCGAAGAGGTTGCGCGCACGTACGCCTGTAAGGTAGTAGCGCACCGCGCCCCCAACCCCGTCTTCCAGTCGCGCTGGCTCTTACGCGCCTTGAAGCGCGACTTGGCGAGCGGCTACGACGCCTTGGACTTGGCGGTCATCTTACCCGAGCGGGAGGTGCGAGCGTTTTTATCCCTAGCGGACGAGTACGGCGTGCCGCTCATGGACGAGACGCCCAAGGCGCTCGCCGAGACGCCGCAAGGACGCCTGCTCTTGGACCTCTTGGAGTTGCCGGACTACCCGACGGCCTCGAGGCTCTTAGCCATACCCGAGCTTGCGCCCTTGGCGAAAGCCGCCCTAAAGCGCGGCGTGGCGGGGCGCGAGGCGCTGACCCTCCTGGCACAAGAGGTGGGCGAGAGCGCGAGTTGGCGCGCGTGGCTCGCGCGCTTAGACGTACCCGACGGTGAACTCGCCTGGGCGCAGGATTTGGTGGCGAGCCTGCCCGAATTCGGCGTCAAAAACGCCGAGCGCTTCGACTGGGGTACCTTTAGAGACCACGCTTTAGAGCGTGCGAAAGAAGCCGCGCAGCTCGCCAAGGGCGCGCAGTTTCGCGCCTGGTGGGGCGCGCTGCTGCAGGAGACCGCCCTCTTCTCACGTCCCAAAGGGGGCGTCGCGCTCCTCACCGCGAAACTCGCCTCGGGGCGGCGTTTCAAACGGGTCTATCTGGCGCACGCGGTGGAGGGGGCGTACACGGTGGGCGAGGCGGAGGATTACTTCACACCGGAGGAGGGGCGGGGGACGTGGGAGGCTGTTTTCGCTCTGCTGAACCCCTCGAGCAGTCCGCGCGGTGCGCCGGGACTTCCAAAGCGATTTCTGGGGCGCGACGGGGCGCTCTTCGCCGAACTGCTCACGCGGGGCGACGAGGTCATCATCACCTATCCCGAGGCGGACCAGGGCGGGCCGCTCGTCCCGGAGCTTGCGCTCGTCGGTGACGCGTGTACCCCGCTGCCGGAGGTAGCGGCGGGGAGTCGGCTCGAGCTGAGCAGCGCTGCCACCTTCACCCCTTCGCTGAGCCGAGTCGCGCTCGGTTCGCCCCGCGTTCAAGCTCTGTCGCGCTACGCCGAGTGCGGCTTTCGCTACTGGGCGGAGCGGCGCGTGGCGGACGAAGAGGTAGTGTGGTGGCGCGAACTGGTGCGCGAATTGCGCGCGCGGCGCACCTTGGGCGCGGCACGCTTGGACGCCCTCAAAGCGAGCTACCCCGAAGCGGCGGCGTGGCTCGCCCAGTTCGAAGACGACCTCTTGCCGCTCACCTTCGGCGTTTCTCTACCTGAGCGTCGCCATGATGGGCAGGGCGGACCCTTCGCCCTGCTCGACGCGGCGGGGCGCAGCGGGACGGAGATGCGGCTCTACACCTTTGTGGAGCCCGGCACGTGGAGCCGCGAGGACGCCGAACGCTGGCTGCGAGGGCTGCACCGCTGGAACGAGCTGTGGGCGGCGGGGCACCTCTTAGATACGTACGGTCCGCGCATCTCCGGCGTGCGGCTCTACGTGTGGCCCGTGTTGGGTGAACCCATCGACGTGTTTGATGCGCCGATAGGCTACGTGTGGCGGCAGATCGCCTCGAGGCAACAGAAAGCCGAACGCGCCTTCGCGCGCTTTTCAGCGGGCGACGTAACGCCCAAACCCGGCTTCGTCTGCCGCGCGTGCCGCGTCTTCGACCTCTGCCGGGTGGGGCAAAGATAGTGCTTAGGGTAGGGTTCGCGTGAGGGTGCGTGTCGCCTCGGCGGGCACGGGCAAGACGACGAGTTTGGTGCGGCGCTATCTGGAGTTAGTCGGCGAAGGCACACCCTTGCGCCGCGTCGCGGGCGTGACCTTCACGCGCACCGCCGCGAACGAGTTGCGTCAGCGCGTCGGCGCGGGCTTGCGGGCGGTGCTGACAACCGGACGCTACTTAGACCTCTGCCCGAGCGCCAGTGCGAGAGCAGCGTTCGAGGAGGCGGACCTCGAGCTGAGCGGCGCGACGCTGACCACCATCCACGGCTTCATGACGAACGCACTCCGGCTCGTCGCGCCGCAATTGGGTCTGGATCCGGACGCAAAGACGCTCGGCGAGTGGGAGGCGTCCGTGATGTTCGAAGAGGAGTTGACCTCGCTGCTCTACCTCGCCGACGACCCCCAGCACAGCCTCTACCCTGTCCTGAGCGCGCTCGGCGCGCAAGCGAAGCCGCTCCTCTTGCACCTCTTCAAACAGCGTTCGCTGGCGGCGCGCTTCGAGGCGGGTGAAGATACCCACGCTCCCCACAACGCCGCCCTCCTCAAACTCTTCGGCGCGGTCTATGACCGCTACCGCGTGCGGCTCGGCGCGCGACTCTTGCCGCCCGCCGAAGTCGAGCGGCGCGCGCTCGTGATGGTCCAGACGAAGGACACCCTGGCACGTCTCGCGGAGCGCTACCGCGTCGTGCTCGTAGACGAGTTTCAGGACGTGAACCCGCTGCAAGGGGAGTTCTTCGAGCGGCTCGAGACGAGCGGTATCCACATCGAAGTTGTCGGCGACCCCAAGCAGTCCATCTACGGCTTTCGGAGCGCCGACGTCGAGGTCTTCCGCCGCGCCCTCACTCGCGGCGAAGTCCTCGCGCCCCTCGACCAAACGCGCCGCCACGCCGCCGTCTTGACCCGCTTTCTCAACGGGATGACGCGCACCTTTGCCGAACACGGCTTGGGCTTTAGCGAAGAGGAAGCGCCCGAGGTGTTCGCAGCGGGCGAGCAGGCGCAGAAGCGCGGGCGCGTCGCGCTCCACTGGGTGACGGGCGACGCGCCCATAGGCGACTTGCGCCGCTATGAGGCGCACCTTCTAGCCGAGCAGCTTTCGGCGCTGAGCGCGTCCTACCCGCCGAGCCAGATGGCGGTTTTGGCGAAGTCGTACGCCGGGCTCGCCACTATGGAGGCGGCGCTGGAGGCGGTGGGTCTCCCCTACGTCCTCCTACAAGGGCGCGGCTACTACGAGCGCCTCGAGGTGCGCGACCTCTACCACGCGCTGCGCGTCGGCGTCGATCCGTCAGGTCTAAGCTTAGGCGCGTGGCTGCGGAGCCCGTTCGCCGCGCTCGCGCTGGACGAACTCGACCGGGTTCTTTCGGCGGAGGACCCCTTAGCGCGCCTGGAAGCGGACCACCCCGACGTGTTCAAGCGGTTGGAAAGGATTCGCGAAGAGGTCAGAGCGACGCCCCTCGCCGCGCTCAAGTTCTTGATCCGTGAGCCCTTCATCGGCGGCGCGCGCTACGTGGACTTTTTGGAGGCGCGGGCGAGGGAGAACGTGGACGCGCTTCTCTTCACGGTGGCGGAGAGGCCGCCGGGCGATCTCGAAGTCCTCCTAGAACGCCTAGACCTCCTGAGCCGCCAAGCCGAGGCGGGCGACGTGCCGCAGAGCGGCGAGGGGGTGTCGCTCCTCACGGTGCACCGGGCGAAGGGGCTCGAGTGGCCCGTCGTCGCCGTGTTCGATCTGGGTAGAAAGCACTATCATCACCCGCAGCCCCTCTACCTCGAGCCCAAAACCGGACGTATCGCGCTCGCAGGTACGCCCCAGTTCGAAGCGCTACGCGAAGGGATGAAAGCTCGAGAAGAGGCGGAGAGTTACCGCCTGCTCTACGTCGCGGCGTCGCGGGCGCGGGACGTGTTGCTGATGAGCGGCAGCGTGAAGGGGGGCGAGCCTGACGGGTGGGCGAAGGGTCTGGACACGATGGGCTTAGGCGCGGGCGCAGCCGCTTGGGAGCGCCCCGACTTCGTGCTGAAGACGTGGGCGTACAAATCTGTTCAGGCGGCCTCTTTAGGCGAACACAAGCGCCACGAACTCCAAACGTCTCCCTGGGTAGAACGATTCTTTCCGCCACACCCGCACCCACCTGTGTCATCACCCTCGAGCCTCAAGGGAACCGAGAGTTTCGAGCCGCTGCCCATCTCCGACCCCGACGAGGGCGAGCGGTTGCCGGGACGCTCGCGCACGGTAGGCACCTTAGTCCACTACGCTATTTCGCAGAACTGGCGCGCGGACAACCCCGTGCACTTGGCGAATTTGGGGGCGCAAGAGGTCATGTTCCCTTTTAGCGAAGGGGAGCAGGGAGATATTTTAGGAGAGGTGAAGGGGTTGCTGGCGAACTACGAAGCGCTCTTAGGCGGCGCTCTCCCCGCGCTCGCCTCGAGGGACGAAGACTATCCTGAACTGCCGATGGCGCTGCCACACAACGCAACCGTCTGGCAAGGCGTCATCGACCGCCTCTACCGCGTAGGCGAGCGGTGGATTTTAGAGGACTACAAGACGGACCAAAGTATCGAGCCGGAGCGCTATCACTTTCAACTCGCGGTCTACCTCCGAGCGATTAAAGAGGTGCGCGGCGTGACGCCGGAGGTGCAACTCGTCTATCTGCGAGAGAAACGAGTCGTGACGTTAGAGACCGCAGTGTTGGAAGAGGCGTTCAAGGTGGAACTAGGAAGAGGTGCTGACCTCTTTTTAAGCTCTAAGAACCGCGTTTGATACTCGTAGCACTTCCACGCTTCGCTGCACCAACTGCCCCGCGTCTATTTCTTCAAGGCTTGCGCGTCACTTCACTCCCACTGGCGACTTCGTGAACGCACCCGCTCGCACGTTTTGTTGCTGTAGCAATAAAACGTGGAAACGCTATCGCTTCAGCCAAAACTTGCAAAGACGTTTAACGAGATTCTTAGGGCTCCGTTCGGCTTGGGTCCTTTTCAGCGTCCTAGCCGTAAGTGCTCCGGTCTGAATAACCTAAACCCTTTTGCTGAAGTTTTACGCTCGAGGCGAGAACTGCAAACTTTTCCAGTTTGGATTATCTCTACACCTCTACTTACCTAGAATGGTTCCAAGGAAACACTTTTACGCGGCTCGAGTCACGCACCTCTGTCACCTCTGTTACCTCTTACACACCCTTCACTTGCTCTTCACGTTCTTACAGAAATCTTACAGACCGAGCGGTTGGCTCGGCTTAAACTACATATATCACTGAGGGGAACGAACCCCACCCCTCGGAAGCGATGACACTTGTTCTCTATGAACCTTTAGCAGGCAATGACTTGCTAGGCACGCATCTCTAACCAGATGCTACCTGCAGCTAAAGGCTCTTCTGGGCGCTTGGAACAAGTCGAGCTAGTAGCGCAACCGGCCGAGGGTAGCTCTTTGCTACGACTTGGTATCCACTACACTTTCTCATGGGGTTCCAGGGAGCAGAGCTATGTCACCAGTGAACCGTTCATCCAAAGTAGCAAGCAAAGTAGTCAACACCCTTCTCACCCCAACCAATACTCAAACCAATACCCAAGCCGACACCCCAACGTCTGCCCGCGCCGCCAGACTCAAGCGCTACACCCGCTTAGGTCTTTTAGCCGCGAGCGCCTTTTTGTTCAGCGCTTGCAGCAGCGTCGAGACGCCCGAGCTAGAAGCGCAGGGCAGCGTCAAGTACATCAAGATGCGCGTCGCCTCTGACCGTGATGACGCCGAAGAGCGCGCCTCGGGCAAAGTCGTGACCTCTAGCACCGACTTAGAACTCACCTATGATGTGAAGCGCGGTCAGCAGCTCGTGGGCGTGCGCTTTACCAACCTCAAGATTCCCCAGGGTGCCAAGATTCGCCGCGCCGAGGTGCGCTTCACCGCCGACGAGATCGACAGAGGTGCGCTTAAGCTCAAGGTGTACGCCGACGACAGCGACAACGCCGCGCGCTTTGAGGAGAAGTCCCGCAACCTCTCTAAGCGCCCAGCCACCGCCGCCAAGGTGCGCTGGCAGCCCCAGGACTGGCGCAAGGTGGGCGAGCGCGGCGGCAAGCAGTTCACGCCCAACGTTGCGCCCCTGCTGCAAGAGGTGGTCAACCGCCGGGGCTGGCAGAGCGGCAACGCCTTCGCCGTGCTTTTCAGCAGCGAGAGCAAGCGCAACAAGCGTGTCGCCGAGTCCTACCGCGGCAACAAGCGCGCCGCCCCACAACTCTACGTCGAGTACATCCCCAGCAGCGCTGGTCCGAGTGCCCCTACGCCCAGCCCTGCACCTAGCCCTGCACCCAGCCCCGAGCCTCAGCCTGTCGCCGCGGCGAAGTCCGCTCTATACGTCTCGCCCACGGGCTCTGACAAGAACGACGGGCGGAGTGCCAAGAAGCCCCTCCAGACCCTCGGGCAAGCGGCGAAGCTCGTCAAGCCGGGCGACACGGTCTACTTGCGCAGCGGCGTGCACAAGGGCTACCTCAGCAAGTCCTTTGAGACCGACGGCAGCAAAGACAAGCCCATCACCATCACCAGCTATCCTGGCGAGCGTGCCATCATCGACGGCAAGTCCCGCCACTGGAAAAACTACAAGAGCGTTTCCAACCCCACGCTTTTTAGAATCGCCGCCGACTACTACACGGTCCAGAACCTCACCTTCCGCCACGGAGCGGGGCGCGGGCTCTACCTCAAGGGTGACCACATCAGCGTGCGCAACGTCTTATCGCACAACCACCACAGCGACGGCATCTACTTACTAGGGGACTACGGCACCTTTGAAGACAGTGTTTCGCACTCCAACAACAGCTATCAGAACGGGGGCGAATCCGCTGACGGCATCAAGATCGCTGCGGGCACCAAGCACGTCGTGCGCAACTTTTTAGCCTACAACAACTCCGACGACGGCATCGACGTCTTCTGCGGCAGCAGGTCTTTAGTCGAGTACAGCGTTGCGCACTCCAACGGGGCCGGGCATTCCGGTGACGGCAACGGGTTCAAGTTGGGTTGCCGCCGCACCGACAACAGCCAGAACATCGTTCGTTACAACGTCGCCTACAAAAACCGTGCCAACAACTTTGACGGCAACAGTGGAGGCGGGCTCACCATGCTCCACAACACCTCCTGGAAAGCGGGTGCCCACGGCTTCATCGCTTACGCTCCTAAGAGCAGTGGCAAAGCCCCCAACGTCCTCAAGAACAACCTCAGCTTTCAGGACAAGAAGACCAAGGGCATGAGCCGCGACGACAAGAGCAGCCACAACTCCTGGGACTTAAACATCAACAACCCCGACTTCACCAGCCTCAGCCCCTCCAACAAGAGCTTCTTGAAGTTAAGCTCCTCCTCCAAAGCTATTGACGCAGGCGTCAAGCTCAACCTCGCCTTCCAGGGCAAAGCCCCTGACCTAGGTGCCCTAGAAGGCAAGCAGAGCATCGCCTCGCTCTTAGGTGAAACCGTTAAAAAGTTACAAGGCGGGGGGCAGTTGGCAAGTAGGTAGGAAGGGGGAAAATCAGTCTGCCAAGCAGGGAGTTTTAAGACTCCCTGCTTCTCTATTGGCGCAGAAGCAACACGCCAAGACAAACGCCGACCTCCCTCGGCGCTTCTATTCAGCCCTCGTCACTCAACTCGAGCCTCTTAAAGCGCCGACAGGGGGATGGGCTCATGGGCGTCACCTCTTCGCGCCGCCCTGCGATAAGCTGTGACTATGACCAAACACGACCTCATCATCATCGGCGCAGGACCAGGCGGTTACGTCGCCGCGATTCGCGCCGCCCAACTCGGCTTCGACGTGGCTTGTATCGACAAGAATGACGCCTTAGGCGGAACCTGCTTGCGCGTGGGCTGTATCCCCAGCAAAGCACTTTTGGAGTCGAGTGAGAAGTTTTATGAAGCGCAGAAAAGTCTTCAAGATCACGGCATCAACGTGAGCGGCGTCGAGCTAGATTTAAGTACGATGCTCAAACGTAAAGATGACGTCGTTAAAAGCCTTACGGGGGGTGTAGCAGGGCTTTTCAAGAAGAATAAAGTGACGCATTATCAAGGACTCGGACGCATCAGGGGTCAAGGCAACGTCACGGTGCAGAGCGACGAGGGCGAACAGGAACTCCAAGCGCAGCGCATCCTCATCGCCACAGGCAGCGCCATTGCCACCTTGCCCGGCGTCGAGTTAGACGGCGACCGCATCGGCACGAGCAGCCAAGCCATCGACTACCATGAAGTTCCCGAGCACCTCGTCGTCATCGGCGCGGGCTACATCGGCTTAGAACTCGGCTCCGTCTGGAAGCGTTTAGGCGCAAACGTCACCGTCGTCGAGTATTTGGACCGCATCCTTCCCGGCATGGACGCTGAAATCGCTAAGGAAGCGCTCAAGCAGTTTAAGAAACAGGGCTTAGAGTTTCGCCTAGGGAGCAAAGTCACCTCCGCTAAAGCAGAGGGCGACACCTGCACCGTCGAGATCGAGGGCGCAGATCCCATCACCTGCGACCGCGTGCTCGTGGCGGTAGGGCGCAAGCCGAATACGGAGGGGCTGGGCTTAGAGTCCATTGGGCTCGAGCTAGACGATAAGGGACGCATCCCCGTAGACGAAAGCTTCAAAACCTCCGTAGAGAACGTCTACGCCATCGGCGACGTGATTCGCGGTCCGATGCTGGCGCACAAGGCGGAGGAAGAGGGTATCGCCTGCGTGGAGGGCATCGCCAATGGCTACGGACACGTCAACTACGGTGCGATTCCTGCGGTTGCCTATACCGAGCCAGAGATCGCTTCCGTCGGCAAGACCGAAGAGGAACTCGAAGATGAAGGCGTAGACGGGCGTCTTCCCCTATCAAGCGATTCCTGCGGTTGCCTATACCGAGCCAGAGATCGCTTCCGTCGGCAAGACCGAAGAGGAACTCGAAGATGAAGGCGTAGACTTCAAAAAGGGCGTCTTCCCCTATCAAGCCAACGGACGCGCTAAGGCGCTCGGTCATCCCGAGGGCAAGGTCAAAATCTTAGCGGACGCGGAGACGGACCGCGTGCTGGGCGTGCACATCATCGGCGTACGCGCTGGCGACCTGATCGCCGAAGCGGTAGCGGCCATGGAGTTCGGCGCATCGGCAGAAGACATCGCCCGCACCAGCCACGCGCACCCTACGCTCGCCGAGACCATCAAAGAAGCAGCGTTAGCGGTGGAGAAGCGTCCTATTCATATGTAATAGCAGGTATCATCTGGTTTGAGACACTCTCACTCTATATAAAGCGGCGTTTAGCGCGCACGTTATGAGATGATACCTGCGGCATTCTATCTCAGTATATTTTGGAAGTACTATAAGAACGTAAATACGAAGAAGTCAAAAAGCCCCAACCGTTTATAAGAGAGGTTATCACCTCTCTTTTCTTTTGCTTAGAAAAAGCTTTACAGAACATCAGAAAAGCAAAGTTCAGATATTCAAATATAAACCTCAACTTGACAATATGAATTTTTAGTTCTATATTACTTCTCGAGGAACGTAATATAAAAGTGATTATCAAATTTATCTTTCAATTTACTCTCAGTTGCAGCTAAAGGAGTCGAAGATGAGTGAACAAGACCGTATTCAAGCACTTGTCGAGGAAGGGAAAATTAGCCAGCAGGAAGCGGCGCTGCTGCTCGAGGCGCTCCAAGACCCTGAACAAAATACCGAAGGGAACACCGAGCGAGAAGAGGACGAGCGCGTAAATGTGTCAAAACCGATTACGCCGCCTCATCCGCCTACCTCTTTGTCTAACGCCGAACCTATAGCGAGCACGCCACCACCCGGTGCAGAACCCCCCTTCAAAGCCCCATCAACCTCATCCACCCAAGAAGTCACGCGCTGGGTTACGGTTTCGATGCTGGCGGGGGACTTGGACGTACACATCGATACCTCCCTGAGCGAGCCCGCCTTCGAGGGCAAGGCGGAGCTGACGCGGCGCGGCGACGACTTCGAAATCAGGCAGCGCCCACGTCAGAAGGAGGGCGAGAGCATCCTAGATAACCTCTTGAATTGGGTCAAGGCGGGCGACTTGCGGGTACGTATCCCAGCCGGGTATGGCTTAGAGGTGCAGAGCAAGGCGGGCGATATTGACGTTGAGGACGTTCCCTACCTCAAAGGGAAGCTCTTAGCGGGCGACGTGGACGCGCAAGACATCGGCGGCGTGGACCTAGTGCTGCAAGCAGGCGACGTGGACGTGAGCCTGCGCCTCACAGCGGGAGAGCACCGCCTCAAAGCGAAGGCAGGCGACGTGGACATCGTGCTGTTGGCGGGCTCGAGCGTCACCGCAAAGGGAACCATAAGCGCGGGCTCGCTCCACGTCGAGGAACCGTTCACCCGCCAGGAGAGCATGACCGGCGGGCGTTTCGAGGGCACGGTGGGGGCGGGGGCGGCGAGGCTCGAGGTTGACCTCATGGCGGGCGACGTGAGCGTGAAAGCGTGAACGAGCAGCGCCGCATTTTGGAGATGCTCGCTGCCGGGCAAATCAGCGTAGACGAAGCCGACGGGCTCCTGAGCGCTCTACGGGCGGAAACGCGCGCCGAGGCGAAACCTAAAGGTATCGCGAAGTCGCTCCACATCGCCGTAGACGCGGACGGCGAACCAAAAGTGCGCGTGAACGTGCCACTCGGTCTAGCCAAGTTCGCCGCGCGGTTCATTCCGAAAGAGGGTCAGATGACGCTGCAAGGGCAAGGGGTTGACCTGAACGAGCTGCTCGCGTCGCTGAACGGCTCGAGCGAAGGACGCCTCCTCGACTTGGAAACGAACGAGCAAGGCTATCCGGTCCGCATCGTCCTCGATATGGTGTAGTGGTGACATGAGCGATACGAAAAAACTGCCGATGCCCACCCACTGTCCCGTCACAGGGGAGCCTCTGGAGGTGACGCGGCTCGAGTGCCCCGAGAGCGGCGTCACCATCGAAGGACGTTTTGCACCGAACGAGTTCGCCCTCCTGTCGAACGAACCCCTAGAGTTCTTACGCCTCTTCGTCAAGGTGCGCGGCAACCTCAAAGAAGTTGAGCGGATTTTGGGGCTCTCCTACCCCACCGTGCGCCTGAGATTTGACGCAATGCTCAAAGCGTTGGGTTACGAGGCGGCGGAAGAGGTTAGGGGCGAACGGGCTAATGTGATTGGGCTCTTGGAGAAGGGCGAGATCACGGCTGAAGAGGCTACGGCGCGGTTGCGGGCATTGCAGAAGAGGTAATTAGTCCGAACTCGCCGCCTGCGCCTCGCCCTGCACCCCTTCCTCCTGACGCATCTTAAAAAAGTTAATCGCCAAAACCACGAGAATCAGCCCGAAACCGATGGCTTCATAAAGCAAGTTCGGCCAGAAGATACCGACTAAACCCGCCGTAACGAGGAGCCTCGAGACCAGATACATCTTCGTGAACATGTAGCCTTCTAGCGCCGCCGCAAACGCCCCGAGTGCCGCGAACGCCGTGATGACGTTCCACGCGACGACGAGAACCGGACCGCCTGTAACAATCTCCGGGTTAAAGACCATGAAGAGCGGGATGAGGTAGAGCCCCTTCGCGAACTTCCACGCCTCGACGCCCGTCTTCATCGGGTCGCTGTTGGCAATACCTGCCGCCGCAAACGCAGCGAGCGCGACAGGTGGCGTCACGTTCGAGTCTTGCGAGTACCAGAAGATGACCAAGTGCGCGATGATGAGCGGCACGCCGAATTCGTTTTGCAAAGCGGGCGCGGCGAGCACCGCTAAGACGATGTAGCTTGCGGTGACGGGCAAGCCTAAACCGAGGACGAGCGAAGCGATAGCGAGCAAGAGGAGCGCCAACAAGAGGTTGCCGTTCGAAAACGAGAGCATCAGGGAGGAAAATTTGAGCCCGAGCCCGGTCAAGCCGATCACGCCAACCACGACGCCCGCAATCGCGCACGCGACGCTGACGGGCACGGCGTTTCTCGCGCCGACTTCCATCGCCTCGAAGAACTTGCCCAACCCAATTAGGAGCTGACTCAGCATCGACTTGGAGGAACCCGACGCCGCCTCTTCACCCTCTTCTAAACGCTCCCCTCTTCGAATGAGGGCGTCGCCGATTTCGTTAGAGGTTTGGCGCTCGAGCAGCCCCATCCCCTCAACCTCTTCTTGTTCACCCGACGGCTGGGTATAGAAGTAGCGCACCAACGCCCGCGCCACCGACACTACAACAATGGCGACGATGGCGATAAAGCCCACCAAGCTCGGTGAGATGTTCAGAAAGAGGAAGTAGATGAGCGCCGCGAGTGGAATAAGGAAGTGCCAGCCCTCTTTGAAGACGCTGCGCACGCTCGGCAGGTTCTCGTCCTTGATGCCTTTCATCCCCCGCTTCGCCGCAATGATGTCCACGAAGAGGTAGACCGTTGTGAAGTAGAGAATCGCGGGTAAAATGCTCAGCTTGACGATGTCGAGGTAGGGCAAACCCGTATACTCGGCAATCAGAAACGCACCCGCACCCATGATGGGCGGCATGATCTGCCCGCCCGTACTCGCCGCCGCCTCCACGCCACCGGCTTGCTCGGGTTTATAACCGAGCTGCTTCATGAGAGGAATGGTGAACGAACCGCTCGTCACGACGTTCGCGATGGCGCTGCCCGAAATCGAGCCCATGAACGCCGACGCCACCACCGCCGCCTTCGCCGGTCCGCCGCGCTGCCGCCCCGCCGCCGCGTACGCCAAGTCGATAAAGAACTTGCCGCCGCCCGTGACCTCCAAAAACGCACCGAAGAGCACGAAGATAAAGACGAACGTCGCCGCGACGCCCAGCGGCACGCCGTAGATGCCCTCTTGACCTAGATAGAGTTGCGCGACGATGCGGTCTACACGGTAGCCTCTATGCTCCAGAATGCCGGGTAAAAAGTTACCTAAAAAGGGAACCGTCCCCCTCGGTCCCGCCATCGCGTAGAGGATGAAAATAAGCCCGATAACCGTAATAAAAAGCCCGATGACGCGGCGGCTCGCCTCTAAAAGCGTGACCACCGCAACCACCCCGACGATGATATCGGTCTGCGTCCAGAAGCCCGCCCGGTTGATGATATCGTCCAGATAGTAAACGAGATAGAAGCCCGAGTAGGCACTTCCGAGGATAAATACGCCGTCAATGAGCCAGCCCAAAATGCCGCGCTTGCGCTCCTTGCCGAAAACCGGGAAGAGCAAGAATGCCAACACTAAAATAAGCGCCAAGTGGATGCCGCGCTGATAGAAGAGGTTGAGGGCGACGAAGCCCGAGGTGTAGAGCTGGAAGAGGGAGAGACCAACCGCCACTGCAGAAATGACAAGTAAAATAACTTTAGGCTGGCGTGTAGGGGTATCTTGAACGCTCACGGCTTGATCCTTATCGTCACGCGCTCGCCTGCCGCTAGGTCACTCAGTGAATAGGTTTGCCCGGCGTGAACGATGCGGTGGTCCACCTCTTCGGAGCCGACTCTAAGCGCATAAGCGTTACCGATCACAGGTTCGTCGATATCTCTTATCCAGTAGCCGTGCGCGTCGTCGGACTCTAAACGTCCCCGCCCCGGAATATGCCCTAGCCCCGCGTCGAAAGAAGGCGTATGAGAATCGGTCAGCATCATCTGTCCCTCCTCGTAAGCGTAGTAATCGCTGACTGTAATACCAGTGACGGAGTGGTTCCATACAAGGTGCCAAGTGGCGTCTTCTGCTAGGTCGAGTTGTAAGAGGGTAGTTCCTTGAGTTGTCCCTTGCGGCGTGACCTCTTGTTGAATGACCTCGAGATAGGGCGCAGCCAGCGTTAAACTGAAAACCGCAAAGAGGAAGAGCAGAACACTCTTCCTCGATATCATCCCTAATCTATCACGCTTCATCTAGCCTGGCGGCATCAACTCTTGCGGCACCTCTTGCCCTGTCTCCTGGTAGTAGCGCGCCGCGCCGGGGTGAAAGGGAATCGGCGTCGCGTTCAAGCTAAACTCCACCGTTGTATTGTTCGCCGCTGGGTGAATCGCGATGAGTTCGTCCACGTGGTCGTACATCGCTTGGGTCATCTGGTAGGCCAACTCTTCGTCCATGTCCGCGTTGACGATCAAGACGTTCGGCGTGCTGATCGTCGTCACGTCCTCGTCTTGACCCGGATAGGTGCCAGCGGGCAGTGTGTAGGACGCAAAGACGGGCTCTTCCTCTTGCGCAGCGCTAATCTCCTCTTCGGAGAGGGAGATAATTGTGACATCACGGGTTGTCGCCAGGTCGAGAATCGAACTCGTGGGCGGTCCGACGCTCCAGAAGCCCGCGTCAATCTGACCGTCGCGCAGCGCGTTCGCGGTCTCGTTGAAGTTTAAGCGGCGCTCGTCGATGTCGTCATAGGTGATGCCGTTGGCGTTTAGGATTGTCTCAGCGGAGAGTTCGGTGCCACTGCCCGGTGCACCGACGGAGACGCGCATACCCTCTAGGTCCGCTAAAGAGGTGATGCCCGAGTCCGCGAGCGTCACGATCTGCACGGCGTTCGGGTAGATGGAGCTTAGGGCACGCAAATTCTCAATCTGTCGCCCTTCGAAGTCGCCGGTGCCCTCATACGCCGCGAGCACCGTGTCGGCGAGGGCTAACGCCATGTCCGAGTCGCCCCGAAAGACCAGCCCGACGTTCTCGACGGACGCCCCTGTGACCTCCGCCACCGCGTCGTAACCGTCGAGATACTTGTTGACCAACTCGGCTAAGCCGCCGCCGTAAGGGTAGTAGACGCCGCCCGTGCCGCCCGTCGCGATGGACAGACTTCCTTGGGCGAACGCGCCGCTCATAGCGACTAAAAGCGAAAGCGCAATAGAAAACATAGTGAACCGCAAGCGCATATATTCCTCCTTCAAGGTGGTTTGGAGATACTATACCAGATTGGGTGTGAGGCGCACCTTCATTCTTTGGTTCCTGCAAACACATAGGGGAAACCTTCGCGAGTCAACCCGAGTTTACGTCCTATTATGGATAAGCACACTCAGCGTGCTTAAAGCTGAGCATCTGCAACGTCAGAGGAACGCTCAGTTTTGGGATGATTGCAGCGGGCGACGTTTCGAAAATCGGACTTATATACCCTACGATCCCTTAGCGCCGAACTCAAAACTCACCTCATGTTCCCGCGCGAACTGCCTCACGGCTTTCTCACCCCTCGCCCGTTACGATAAATAGATGCCCAGCGGACGCACGCACGAAGCCATCAACTTAACCGCCTTCGGTCTCCTCGTGAGCGGCTACGCTATTGCACAGTCGCAAGGCTACACCGCCGAATACGACGTGCTCCTAGCTCCTGAAACCGTCGGCGTCTTTACAGCGGCGTACTTTACGGGTACCTACCTCGTCACGCCTGACCTAGACTTAGCGGAGAACCACGTACGCGCGAAGAGCAACTGGGGTCTTTTAGGACTCCTCTGGGTTCCTTACGGCAAGCTCTTCAGCCACCGGGGGCTCTCGCACTCTTGGCTCATCGGCCCATTGACACGCCTTCTCTACATGGCGCTCGTGGCGCTCGCACTAGGGTGGGGCGTGTCGGCGCTCTCACCCTACTTCGGCTACACCTTTCGCATCCGACTTGCGCTGCGCGAGAATTGGCAAGAGTTAACGGTTGGCGCGCTCGCAGGCTACTACCTCTCGCAGTGGCTCCACCTCTTAGCGGACGGCATCCAGCCTGACCACATGTGGAAGAAGCGGCGGCGCAAAAAGCGTTAGCAGGTTCTTTCGTAAGCTTTGAGCACAGCAGGTTAAGAACCTCAGCATCTGAGGACATCTAATCACAAACGCCATATAGAGGGAAAACGCTGACGGACACACGCTTTTGGAGATAGAACGCCTGCAACGCTTCAAGCCAAAGTCTGTGTAATATCTCAAAAACCCCGAGTATTGCTGTGGCACGCCCTTTTTGCAGCGTCACAGCTTGACACAAGGTGGACGCACCCCATATACTGCTAAAGCTGTTGGGTCGTTAGCTCAGTTGGCAGAGCAGCTGACTTTTAATCAGCGGGTCGTAGGTTCGAGCCCTACACGACCCACCAATATGGCCCCTTCGACTAGCGGTTAGGTCACAACCCTTTCAAGGTTGCGGCACGGGTTCGAACCCCGTAGGGGTCACCAGCAGTCGAAAAAGGATTGGTATCACTGTTGTAAGGTGATACCAGCTTTTTTCTCGAGAGGTAGCAGAAACAACTTCAAGCCGAGCAGGTTACGACTGGTAGCATCTATTAGTTGATGATACCAACCACTGAAGGTTCTTAGTAGACGATAACCCCTAGGTATTGATAGATGATACCTCTCTCCTTCGCAAAGGTATCACTGGTTGAACCAGATGATACCTGCTACTGAAGGTTCTTGGGCGATTAGCTCAGTTGGAAGAGCGCCTCCCTTACAAGGAGGATGTCGGCGGTTCGAGCCCGTCATCGCCCACTTCAAAAAGAGCGTTAGAGACGTAGTAACCGGAGTAGTCAAAGCAGCTACTCCGGTTCTCTTTTGCTAAATAAGCATTAGCATCAGCGAAGGATGAGACGACACTATGCGCTATACTAGGCACTATGATTACGCCTTCGCCGCAGCAGACGCCTCTCACGCCGGACAGACACGGCTCATTCTTAGTTACAGGAACGCGCGTTCCCTTAGAGATCATCGTTGGAGATTTCAACCAAGGTGCGAGTCCCGAGGAGATTGCGCTCGCCTATCCTTCGTTAAGTCTAGCCAGTGTTTACGCCGTTATCGCGTACTATCTGCGTGATCAGGAGAGCGTAGACGCTTACGTAGCAAAGCAAGATGAACGCGCAGCAGCGGCGCGAGCACGGTACGGTGTAGATGAAACATCGCGAACGCTCAGAGCTAAGCTTTTAGCGCGGCGCTCTTAATTGCGGTTTTTAGTTGATGAGCACATTTCTCTCGCGGTGGTGCGGCAGTTGCAGCGCAAATACCCAGAGGTAGATGTTCTGCGCGTTGTAGACGCAGGGCTAACCGGTGCACCAGACGAAGAGGTGTTAGCGTTCGCCGCTTCAGAAGGTCGCATTGTCCTCTCGAGAGACAAAGCTACGCTCACTGACCTCACCTACGAGCGTATAGGGGCAGGTTTGCCGGTTCCCGGTGTGATCATGCTAACGCGGCACCTCTCTATCGGTAGTGTGCTGGAGGAACTCGAGCTTGTTATTACCTGCGGCAAAGCGGAAGATTTTAGAGGGCTCGTTTACTACATACCTTGAGCATTTCACAGCTTGTCAGCGGATGTGCGAGTAAACATGGTTTCGCGCCAACCGCTTAGTACGTCGTTAGAGCTTGTCCATGTTAAGAAAGGAACTGTACACGTTATACCCCTTCAACACAGGCACGGTGTCACAGCGCCGCCAGACGCGAGAAAAGCGAATCAACCTGTACGTTCGATTTCGCATACTTGCCTTAAAGGGAACGACGCGCCTTTGTTCTTTGCAAACTTGGTTCACACTGAAACGTTGCACGCGCCGCCGAAGTGGACAGCGCCTGACGAAAAATTCAGCCAAGAGGACAGGTGTAAACTATTCAGAGCGTTGATAGAGAGTACAAAGCAAGCTTTGTGTAGCCTCGATACAATTTGTAATTTCTACAGTAACAGTCTAACTCACACCACACCTTTCGCCCTCAGCGCAGCGATGTCCTCCTGCCCAAAACCGAGTTCACGCAGCACCTCTTCGCTGTGCTGTCCGAGCGTCGGTGGCGGCGTGGTGACCGCGCCCGGCGTCTCGGAGAACTTGACGGGGATGCCCGTCACCGTGACCTCGCCAGCGGTGGGGTGTTGCACCTTCACGAACATATCCCGCGCCGCCGCGTGAGGGTCATTCACGACCTCTTCCACACTCTGAACCGGCGAGGCGGGCACACCTGCTTCGTCCAAACGCGCCAACCACTCGTCCGTGGTCTTTTCCTTGAACACCTCACTCAGCTTTTCCACAATTTCTTTACGGTGCGCCACGCGCCCCTCATTCGTGCGGTAGGCGGGCGCGTCGCCCCACCCTTCCAAACCGAGCGCGCCCACAAACTTCCGCCATAAGCTATCGTTACCTACAGCGATAATGATGGTGCTATCGCTGGTTTCAAAAGCTTGATAAGGCACGATAGAGGGGTGGGCCGAGCCGCGGCGCTCGGGGTTTTCCCCGGTGGCGAAGTAGTTGCTCGCCATGTAGGTCAGCCACGAGAGCTGTCCTTCAAAGAGAGAGGTGTCGATGTACTGCCCCCTGCCCGTCTCCTCTCTCGCTCTAAGCGCCGCCAAAACCCCGATGACGCTCCACATCGCCGCGCCGAGATCGGCGATTGCGACGCCGAAGCGCACCGGGGGCAACTCGGGGTAACCCGTCACGCTCATGAGCCCGCCCATCGCCAGCGCGATGATGTCGTATCCCGGTCTGTCACGGTAGGGCCCGGTTTGCCCAAAGCCGGAAATCGCGCAGTAGATGAGGCGCGGATTCAGTTCGCTCAACGTTTCGTAGCCGACGCCCAGCTTATTCGCCGTGCCGGGGCGAAAGTTCTCCACCACGACGTCCGCCCATTTCGCGAGGCGGTACACGACCTCTTTGCCCTCGTCGGTCCCTAAGTCCAAGGTGATGCTGCGCTTGTTGCGGTTGATAGACAAGAAGTACGCCGACTCGCCGCCGACAGAAGGTGGCACCCAGCCCCGCGTGTCGTCGCCCGTGCCAGGACGCTCGACTTTGATGACGTCCGCGCCTAAGTCCGCCAAGACCATTGTGCAGTAGGGTCCGCTCAGGACGCGCGAGAGGTCTAAAACACGCAGGTTTTCAAGAGGTTTCATAACGCATCATGATAGCAGGTTCTAATAGCGTTTCCACTTGAAGCTGCTGTAGCAGCTTCAAGTGTGAGCGGATGCGAATAGAAATAAACGCTATCAGTTGTGTAGCAATGACTCATGGAATTGCTATAAAGATGCGCGAATTCCTACCGCGTCACGCCGTTGCCGGGTCATTTCCCTCTTGTCAAAGTTTACAGCGACTTAAATGCCTCGAAGGGTTCCTTGCAGGTGTTACACACGTGAATCGACTTGCAGAGCGTAGGACCGAAAGTATTCTTTGTGGACGTGTCGAACGAGCCGCAGCGCGGGCAGGAGACGGACGAGGTCTCCAACTGAATCAACCCCTCATCCTCCCCCACGGGCGCGGGCGGCGCTATGCCAAATTCGTGCAGCTTCGCCTTCGCCTCTTCCGTAATCCAGTCCGTGCTCCAAGGCGGTGAGAGGACGGTTCTTACTTCCACGTTCTCAAAGCCGATTTCACGCAACTTCGCCTCGATGTCGCCTTGCATCACGCGCAACGCGGGACAGCCGGAAAAGGTCGGGGTCATTTCAACCGTGACGCGCTCATCTTTTAAGTCAACACTGCGAACGATGCCCATTTCTACAACGGACACAACGGGAATTTCCGGGTCTTTGACCTCTTCCAAGGCGTTCCAAATCTCGCGCTCTGACGGTAGAGTCAGCATACCTACCACGTCCCTTCCGGCTCGAGCCGCGCCACCTCTTGCAACTCACTCAAAAGGGGCCCCAGGTGTTGGGTGTGGGTGTCTCTCGGGGGCGGCGTCCCCTCATCTGGTATCGAGAGGTCGGCGGCTTCTAAATGTTGCTTCATGTGCGCCACCCAAGCCTCTTTGACCTCTTCTAAAATCGGAAAAATATCCGCTTCAACTAAAACATGCTCATCTTCTAACGGCACAAAAAGCCCCTGCGCGTAGCCCCAAAGCTCGTCTAGCGCCCGCTGCATCCGCGTGTTCGACTCCTCCGTGCCGAGCCCTAGCCGCTTCACCCAAGCGTGCGTATGCTGCACGTGAAAGCGCTCCTCACGGAGCATCTTTTGGACGACGTGGGTGAGAGGTTCGTACGAGCTTTCCGTCAACCTCTTCAAGTAGAGCTGTTCGTATACGTCGAAGAGGTACTGCCGCAGCATCGTAAACGCCCAGTCGCCCTTAGGAAGCTCGACGAATTGGACGTTGCACCATTCATCCAGACCTCTTGTGTAGACGAGCGTGTCCGCGCCCTTCCCATCAAGAGGTTCCAAGAGCCCGTACCAGAGCGTCGCATGTCCTAACTCATCTTGCGCGATGTTCGCTAGCGCGATGTCCTCTTCTAAAATCGGCGCGTGCCCCGTCCACTCGCTGTTGCGGTGGGCGAGGATGAGTTCATCGTCGGCCAGGGCAGTGAGTTTGCGGATGAGCGCGGTTTTGACCTCTTGTTTCACGATGTTTTTTCTCGCTCCTTTTTACGTTTCTTCGCGCTCGTCATGCCGTACTCGGATTGCTGTTTGTACGTTTTGTCCTTCGCAGGCTCAAACCAGCTCTCGGCGTCCTCGTCGCGGCTTCTGGCAACTGACGCTTTGGGGAAGGCCCACCAGACTAGGGCGTCTTCGTCGGTAAAGGTCTCGACCGCTTTTTTCAGTGCGGCTTGCGGGGTGGAAGCCTCGAGTTCTCCCACGTAATCTACGAACGTCAGCGACGGACGGTGGCTCGTCTTGCGGCAGATGAGATAGGTTTGCGGCTCACCGCTTTCCTCAGACGAAAGTATAGCGGGTCTCTCCTCTAACTCTTCCGCCGTCACCGAAAAGATGTCCCTTGCGGGCACCACCCACATACTGACCGCCTTTGGACGCCTCGCAAAGACGTTTCTCGCTGTTAAAAGGGCGTGCTCGGGGTCCGCAGCGTGAACTGTGCCCACCGCTTGATGCGGCTTTTTGGGCGTGTCTTGCTTAAAGACCTCCCAGCGGGGACATTGAGTATCGCTTGTTTTGGGTTGCTCAGAACTCATGTGTACTCGTCCAAACCGAGATGGAATTAAAGGAAGCGTTTCAGCGAGTCAGCATCGTTTATTCCCTTTGGCTAGCGGAAGTGTATGCGACTGTACTGCGCAACCAGCTTGACTGGGCTTTAGGCTTTGGTTCCCCTGACCCGCTGACTAGCTGAGTTGCTTCTCCGCATACGCCGCCATCGCCTCGCGCACCCACGCGCCCTCGTCGTGCGCCTTTTGGCGTGCGCCTAAGCGCTGCTCGTTGCACGCGCCACCACCTTTGACGACGCGCCAGAACTCGTCCCAGTCGATGGGTCCGTGCTGCCAGTTGCCCGTCTCCTCATCGAAACGGAGGTCAGGGTCAGGAATCTCTAAGCCAGCCTCGAGCAGTTCCGGCGCGTGCTCGTTCAAGAACTCCTGGCGCACCTCGTCGTTCGTCTTCGTTTTGACGCCCCACTTTTTAAGCTGCGGTGTGTTCGGTGAGTCCGAGTCGTGCGGACCCAGCATCATCATGGAGGGCCACCACCAGCGGTTGAGGGCGTCTTGCGCCATCTCGCGCTGCTTGGGCGTGCCTTGCGCGTACTTGATGACCATCTCTTTGCCCTGTTTGTGGTGAAAGGTCTCCTCGGTGCAGATGCGCACCATCGCGCGGGAGTAAGGACCATATGAGCACCGCGCCAACATGGTTTGGTTCTTGATCGCCGCGCCGTCCACGAGCCAGCCGATCATGCCGACGTCTGCCCAGGTTAGCGAGGGATAGTTGAAAATCGAGGAGTATTTCGCTTTACCTGTGAGGAGCGCGTCCACCATTTCTTCTCGAGTCGCGCCTAAAGTCTCCGCCGCATGGTAGAGGTACTGCCCGTGCCCGGCTTCGTCTTGCACCTTGGCTAAAAGGATCATCTTACGCTGTAAGGAGGGCGCTTTAGTAATCCACTCGCCCTCGGGCAACATCCCCACGATTTCGCTGTGCGCGTGCTGGCTGATCATACGGATGAGCTGCTTGCGGTAGCCCTCGGGCATCCAATCGCCCGGTTCGATTTTTTCGCCCTTAGCAATGCGGGCTTCGAACGCCTCGAGCTTGACCTCTTCAGTCTGCTCAGGCGTGAGGTCTACTCGGCTTTGTACGGGAACTTGGGTGGCTACGGGTGCCATATACGTCCTCCTCTATCAGGACTTTTCTGCGTTAAGTGCGTCGAAAATAAGCGTCGTATATTTCTCAGTCAATTCGTCTAAGCTAAGCGTGCCGCCCTCGCGGAACCACTGGTAGGTCCAGTTTAGAGACGAGAGCACGAATAAGGTGGCGAGCTTGGGGTCTTTGACGCTGAATACGCCCTCGCGCACGCCCTCCTCCACCGCCTTGCGGAAGTGACACTCGTAAGCGTCGCGGCGCTCAGTGATCTGCGTCTTGTACTCGTCCGAAAGAAACTTCCACTCGTGAAAGAAGACGGTGGCGCGGGGCAACTCTCGGGCGATAACCTCTAGGTGTCCGCGAATGAGCGCCTTTAACCTCTCGTCAGGGGTGAGTGAACCGTCCACGCGGTTCGCCTGCGTCAGAAACGCATCCGCCGCATGATCTACAATCTCGCGCAGCATCTCCTCTTTTGAGCCAATATGCGCGTACAGGCTGCTGCCGCGCAGCTCTAACGCGCCCGCGATATCCCGCATCGAGGTGGCGTGGTAGCCGCGCTCGCGGAACAAGTTGCCCGCCGTGGTGAGGATTTCAGTGCGCCTGTCCATTGAGAATACTATAGCAAACGAACGCTCGTTAGGCAAGCTCGACAGATTTCACAGCGCGCTTCGCAAAGTTTCGTTGACATAGCGTTTACGTAGCCTCGTAAGATGCTGCTTCGTCAGGTGCTTTGAGACTGAGCCGAAAAGAGCGCGTAGACCTCAGGTAAAGACTGTTTCGCAGGCTGAAATGCGCCGAAGCCTCACCGCATTGAGAGACGCCCTCACTAAAGCGACGCTTAACCTAAAAATTATCCGTAATTCATGTTCTGAATTAAATGTCAACATTCTACAGTTGCAATTTAATGAATTGTTAATGTTAGCATTCTCACTTGTGTGAAAGATGTAAAATTTCTCACACAGGGGAGCGTATGAGCGTTTGATTTCTATATCACGCTATGTGTGACCTCTTATCCTCTTTACTGAACTTACGGGTACAGCGTGTTAGAGGAAGTTTTGGTTGAACAAAGTTAGAGGAGTTGGTACATATCAGTAATTTGACTCAAGTCACCAGGCCTAAGCGCCCTAGTGTGAGCGTTATCATCCCTACGCTCAACGAGGTGGACAATATCCCTCTCGTCTTCTCACGCATCCCGGTGTGGGTCAAAGAGGTCATCGTCGTTGACGGACATTCAACGGACGGCACGGCGGAATTAGCGGCTGAGCTGCGCGGTGACGTGACCGTGCTCTTGGCGTCGCAGCGCGGCAAAGGTGCGGCGCTGCGAGCCGGTTTTGCCGCAGCGAAGGGCGACATCATCGTGATGATGGACGCGGACGGCTCGACTGAACCCGAAGAGATGGGGCTGTTCGTGCGCTACTTGCGCGACGGCGCTGATTTTGCGAAAGGGTCGCGCTTTATGCAGGGGGCAGGCACCGACGATATCTCGGCACTACGCTCGCTCGGCAACGGGTTTTTCACCGTTTTAGTCAAGCTCCTTTTCGGGGGCAAGTTCACCGACCTCTGCTACGGCTACTGTGCATTTTGGGCTGACGTCGTCCCGCTTTTGGAACTTGACGGGACAGGCTTCGAGATCGAGACGATGCTTAATATCAGAGCGCTCCGTGTCGGCTGCCGCATCGTCGAGTTGCCGAGTTTCGAAGCGGAGCGGCTCCACGGCTCGAGCAACCTGCGCACCTTTGCCGACGGGTTTAGAGTGTTGCGCACGATCGTGCGCGAACGGCTCAGACCGCAACCCTCACAGCGGCTCGAGCAGCGGCCTTTAGGCAACCAGCCCTACCGCAACCGGGCAGGTCAGGGCCACCGCGTCAACGCTCACGGGGCGGGCCGGGTTGCGTCCGGAGAATCGGGCTAGGTGACGCCGCCGTCATTCTCAGTCGTCCTCTGCGCGTATACGGAAGCCCGCTGGTCCCACCTCAGCGCCGCGATAGCGTCCGTCGAAGCGCAGACGTTACCCGCCTACGAGATCATCTTGGTGATCGACCACAACAAGGCTCTCCTAGCCCGAGCACGCGAAACGTGGGAACATGCTGGGCTCGTCATCCTCGAGAATCGGGGGGTAAGAGGGCTATCCGACGCGAGAAACAGCGGGACCGCCGCCGCCCAGGGCGACGTCACCGCGTTTTTGGACGACGACGCGGTGGCCGCACCAGACTGGTTAGCGCACCTTGCTGCGAGCTACCTAGACCCCTCGATTCTCGGTGTGGGCGGTGCGGCGCTTCCTCTATGGCCTCAGCGCAAGCCGGCTTGGTTTCCTAACGAATTCTTATGGGTGGTGGGGTGCTCGCACACGGGCACGCCGCAAGAGGCCGCACCCGTGCGAAACTTCATCGGGTGCAACATGTCGTTTCGGCGTCACGTTTTGGAGCGCGTCGGTACGTTTCGCACCGAGATGGGGCGCGTCGGCACCCTGCCAGAGGGGTGCGAGGAGACGGAGCTGTGTATCCGTATTCAGCAGCAGCTTCCGGGGACGCTCCTCTACAACCCTAGCGCCCGCGTCTCACATCGCGTAAGTGAGGAGCGCACCACGCTCCGCTACTTTATGAGGCGCTGCTACGCTGAAGGGCGCTCGAAGGCGCGGGTGGCGCGTTTGGTCGGGGCGCAAGACGCTTTGGCAACGGAGCGCGACTACACGCTTAAAACCTTGCCCGAGGGCGTGAAGCGGGGCGTGCTGGCCTTCTCAAAACGTTTCTTAGGGCGTCACCGCGATTCGAATCCTGACTCGGTGGGGTTAGCGAGCGCGGCTGCAATCCTTTTGGGATTAGGGATCACTTCGGCGGGATACTTTGTGGGCCGTCTCAACGCCACGCTTAGACGTGCTCCTTTGTCTGAGCGACATTCAGGCGAAGAGGTGCGAGCGACCCCCGGACCCACACAGGTTTTAGAGCTAGAGTTGAGCGAGCCGTTGCCCACGTTGAGCCGGGCGCGGACCGCGTCGGGTGAGCGTTACGAAAGGGCGTTCCTCTTAGTGCGCTTGCGCGGCAAGCCTCTAGGGTTGCTCGAGGTTGCCCTCGGCTCCGGCGTGAGCGCCCAGGCGCTAGCGACGCTCATTTGGGCTGAACTCGGCGGCGCAATAACGGCTGAGTTTAGCTCAGAAACGCAAACGGAGGTTCGCTTGAGCGCCGCAGGGGTGTCCCCTGCACTCCCCGGACGAGGCGCGAATCCAACAGGCGCGCCAGATACGCCCTTCGTCAGCGTGATCATCGCGACCCACAACCGCCCGCAGAGCCTCGCACTCTGCTTGGATTCGCTCGCCGCACTCGACTATCCCCACTATGAGGTGATCGTAGTGGACAACGCGCCTAAAGACGCGGCGACGTTTGAACTGCTCCAGCACCACTATCCCGAGGTTCACTACGTGCGCGAAAATACGCCTGGCCTCGCCACCGCGCACAACCGAGGTCTCACCGAAGCGCAAGGGAGCCTCCTCGCGTTCACCGACGACGACGTGAGAGTGGACAAAAACTGGCTCAGCGCACTCGTCGCTGGCTTTGACGCCGCAGAGGTTGGGGTAGAAGTCGGGGCAGAGGTCGGCTGCGTCACGGGCATGATCACGCCAGCAGAGCTGGAAACGCCCGCGCAGGTCTGGCTCGAGCAGTACGGCGGCTTTAGCAAGGGTTTTGAGCGGCGCGTCTTCGACCTGAACCGTCACCGCCCCCGGAGCCCCCTCTACCCCTATACCGCCGGGGTCTTCGGCTCGGGCGCAAACATGGCCTTTCGGCGCGAGGCGCTGCTCGAGCTAGGCGGCTTCGACCCCGCGCTCGGCGCGGGCAGCCGAGGGGTCGGCGGCGACGACTTAGCCGCCTTTTTCGACACCGTGAACCTCGGCTATGCGCTCGTGTATCAGCCCGAGGCCATCGTACATCACCATCACCGCCGCGACTACGCTGGATTGCAGCGGCAGGCGTACGGCTACGGCGTCGGTTTGACCGCGTTCTTGACCAAGACCCTCTTGGACAAGCCTAAGCGCCTCCTTCACGTTCTCCCCCTCGTGCCCCGCGCTATCCTCTACACGCTGAGCCCAACCTCACCGAAAAATGTCAAGAAGCGCGGCGACTATCCGAAAGAGCTGAACGGGCTCGAGCGCCGAGGGATGCTCGTCGGTCCTCTCGCGTATCTGCGCAGCCGCTGGCATTCGCGTCACACACGCCTCACCCCAAACCCCGTTGGGGACCGCACGACGGACTTCACTACGGGGGCGCACTCCGTGGCGCATCCTGTGGCGCAATCTAGCTCACGCTTTAGGGGTTCACCGTGACGCGCGTTCACCCCGCCCATCAAGGCGGACGTCATGAAATTCGCAACACCGGTAACGCCCCTAAGACGGTACCTATCTTGCTCTACCACAGTATTTCGGAGCACACCTCGCCGCGCTTTGCACCCTGGGCCGTGTCCCCCGCACTGTTTGCGTCCCATCTGCGTCATTTGCGCGAGAACGGCTATACACCTCTGAGCGTGTCGCAACTCGCACACCTCATAGCTGGAGCGCGGCTGCCCGAGCGCCCCGTCGCTATCACCTTCGATGACGGCTTCGCCGACTTCTACACGGACGCGCTACCCCTGCTGGAGCGCTACGACTGTCCCGCAACGCTCTATATCACGACGGACTACGTCGGTCAGACGAGCCGTTGGCTGGCCGCCGAGGGTGAAGGCGACCGACCGATGCTGAGTTGGCAGCAGATCAGCGAACTGCCCGGACGCGGCGTTGAGTGCGGCGCACATACGCGCACGCATCCGCAGCTTGACACGCTCAGTTGGGGCGACGCGAAAGCGGAAATTGCAGGCTCGAAAGGGGCGCTAGAGGCGCACCTGGGGGCTATCTCGAGCTTCGCCTACCCGCACGGCTACCACAGCCCGGCGCTTAAAGCGCTCGTTCAAAACCTCGGCTTCACGTCAGCTTGCGCGGTCAAGCACGCGCTGAGCGCCCCCCACGACGACCCTTTCGCGCTCGCTCGCCTCATCGTGTTCGCCGACGCCGACCTCGCCACCTTTGGAGCGCTCCTCAGAGGCGACGATTTGCGCGTTGCGCCGCGCGGTGAGGCGTGGCGCACGAAAGGGTGGCGCTTGGTGCGCCGCGCCAAGCGCGTGCTGAGCGCCAGCCCACATCAGACACCAAGACAGTCTCCTTCAGACGGAAATGAGCCTTCATGAATTCGAACGTACTCAATCCTTTTCGTCCCTACGCGCCGTCTAGCGGAGAGGTTGCCACCCTCACCGACGTCGTCACGCCCGCGCCTCGAGCGCTCTGGCAAGAACTGTACGAGCGTGACCCCGAGTCGCTCCTGACGCAAACCCCTGACTGGCTCGAGTGCCTCCTCGCGGGCGGCGGCTACGAGGACGCGAGCCGCCTCTACGAGTTTGCAGACGGCCAGCAGCTCCTCATGCCTATCGTCAAGCGTAAAGGTCTGCCGGGACCGCTCGCGGTGCAGGCGTCGTGGCCGTACGCTTGGGGTATCGGCGATGTGCTGGCGCGGCGCGAACCTCGCCCCGAAGAGCTGCGAGCCGTGTTCGCTGACCTTGCAAAACGCTCCTTTCTCAGCCTGAACCTCTCGCCCAATCCGCTGCGCCGCGACCTGTGGCGTGACGCGCTGCCCGAGGGCGTCACCGCAGTGCCGCGCCGCGAACACGTCCTCGACCTAGCGGGTGGTTTCGATAAGGTGTGGCGCGAGCGCTTTTTGTCCAAAACTCGCAACAAGGTGCGCAAGGCGCAGAAGTTGGGCGTGGTGGTCGAGTGTGGGAGCAGCAAGCTCATCCCCGTCTTCTACGACCTCTTGCGCCGCTCGGTGGACCGCTGGGCGCTGCAACAGAACGAACCGCGCTGGCTCTCGCACCTGCGCACCTCGTCGCGCGACCCGGAGCGCAAGTTTGACGACATGGCCCGCGTCTTAGGCGACGCCTGCCGCGTGCGGGTCGCTTGGTTTGAAGGACAGCCTGTCGCCGCGACGATTGTCCTGCTGGGTAAAAACAACGCGGACTACATCCGGGGAGCGATGGACAAAGAGCTGGCAGGACCCGTGAATGCGAACGACCTGCTGCAATCCGTAGCGATTCAAGAGGCGTGCGAGGCGGGCTGCCGCTATTACCACATGGGTGAATCGGCCTGGTCGGAAAACTTGTCCAACTTTAAGGAACGCTTTGGGGCGCGTGCGTACGAACATCACGAGTACCGCTTGGAGCGTCTGCCGCTTACCAAAGCGGACCGCGCGTTGCGAGAGGGTGTCAAGCGGGCGATAGGCTTCAAGGACCCCTCGGGGTAAACTTGAGCATGTCCCGCACGTACTTCTTCCTTTTAATGCTCTTTGGGCTGTTTGGGTTTGGCTACGGTTATGGAGCCGAACATCAGCCTTCAGACGTCCAGCCCTCAGAGACACCAGGTCCAGCCGCACCTTTGGGCCAGTCGGGTCAATGGACTCTCGTCTTCTCCGACGAGTTCGAGGGCGACGCGCTCGATACGGACAAGTGGACCACCTGCTACTGGTGGGACGACGCTTGGGATAACGAGGGGTGCACCAACGAGGGCAACAACGAATTACAGTGGTACAGGCCCGAGAACGTCACCGTTGAGGGAGGCAACCTCGTCTTGAGGGCGCAAGAGGAGCGCGTGCGCGTCTCAAATGAAAACTCGAGGGGAGAGACGTACGACTACACATCGGGGATGATCACGACGGGTCGGGATACCCACGACCTTAGCGCCGAGCCGAGAGCGACCTTCAAGCACGTCTACGTCGAGGTGAAGGCCAACATGCCCTCAGGTCGTGGGCTATGGCCCGCGCTGTGGCTGCTGCCGGTTGATCACGACGCCCGCCCCGAAATAGACATCATGGAAGTGCTCGGTCACAACCCTAGAAACGCGCACATGAATTTTCACTTTTTGGACGAGCAGGGGGACTACCAGCGAGCCGACCACAGTTGGAGGAGCCCCGAGCCGCTCACGGGCTGGCAGGTGTTTGCGGTTGATTGGCAACCTCAGGGCGTCACCTGGTATATCAACGGGACCAAGCGGGCGCACTTCGCGGGCGACAAGGCGTACGTTCCCGACGAACCCATGTACCTCATCGCGAACTTAGCGGTGGGCGGCGATTGGCCGGGCAGCCCGAACGCGGATACGCCCTTTCCAAGCAGCTTTGAGATCGACTATGTCCGGGTGTGGATGCGCGACTGAGATGGTGCAAACGCAGCCGACGAGCGAAGCGCGGTGCGCCTAAGGGTATAAAGAGCACGAAAGGATGCACGTCGATGAGCCAGCGAACGGGGCTCGAGGATCACTATGGTTGCTAGATGGTTTGAACAACTCAGGGCGCCGCTGGCACTGAACGGCTACGCGCTGGTGCTCAGCTCGGGCGCGACCTCAGTGCTGGGTGTGGGCTACTGGATTGCGGCGGCGCGACTCTACTCGGCGGAGGCCGTTGGGCTCGGCTCAGCGACGCTCGCGGCAATGTTCTTTTTAGCGAACGTGTCGCAGTTCAATTTGGTCCACGCGCTAAACCGCTTTGTCCCTTCAGCCGGGCGCAGCACGGCGCGTCTTATCCTCAGCGCTTACGCGGTGAGTATTACGATGGCGGTGTGCGGCAGCGTGGTCTTCTTGTGGGGGCTCGATCTCTGGACCCCCAGCCTGAGCACACTCAAGAGTCCCAGCGCAGCGCTCTGGTTCGTCTTCGCAACGGTGAGCTGGTGCCTTTTCGTCCTGCAAGACGGCGTGCTCATCGGTTTGCGGCAGTCCAAGTGGGTGCCTTTAGAAAACGTCTTTTATTCGGCGGCGAAGATCGGTCTCCTCGTGCTCTTGGTCGGCGTGTTCCCGCAGCAGGGCGTCTTCGTCTCTTGGACCCTTCCGCTCTGGGTGCTCATCATCCCGATGAACGCCCTTATCTTCTTTCGTCTCATCCCCGCGCACGTGCGCTCGAGCACGCAGAACATAGGGAGTATCAACCCGAGGGATACAAACCTGGAAAGCGCAGAGGAGCGTCTACCAAGGAGCAACCCAGTGACGCCCAGGGGCATCATCCGCTTCGTGGCGGGCGACTACCTCAGTTCGCTCGTCTGGATAGGGACCGTTGACCTGCTGCCGCTCATCATCTTAGAGCGGGTCGGGGCGGCCTCGAGCGCCTACTTCTATCTAGCTTGGACGATTGCCGACACCCTCTACCTAGTGAGCCTTAACATGGGGATGTCGCTAGTGACAGAGGGCTCGAGAGACGAGACGAAACTGAGCGCTTACAGTGTGCAGACCCTCCGGCAGACCCTCGGACTGATGGTGCCCGTCGTCGCACTCATCGTCCTCCTTGCGCCCTACCTCTTACAGCTCTACGGCGACGCCTACGCCGCTGAAAGCGTCACGCTGCTGAGGCTTTTAAGCCTCTCAGCGCTGCCCTTTGTGGTGGTCTCCACCTACATCAGCGTGGCGCGGGTCAAACGCGACATCGCGGCTATCTTTTGGGTGAATAGCGGCTTATGCCTGCTGGTTTTAGGGTTTTCCAGCGCCCTGCTCGGTCGCTACGGCGTCACGGGGGTAGGCTGGGCCTGGCTGCTCGCGCAGAGCGTAGTCATGGGCGTGCTCCTCGCCACCCGCTTGCGCCGCGCCCGGAGCGTACGCGCGTGACCCGCCGCTCGCGAGAGGTCCGCGTGGTGGTGGATAGATTCGAACACCACGCCAGCGAGAGGTCGGAGCGTCAACCAGCACACCCGCAAGTAGCGCCCGAG
Source organism: Trueperaceae bacterium (assembly GCA_965215565.1). Classification (GTDB taxonomy): domain Bacteria; phylum Deinococcota; class Deinococci; order Deinococcales; family Trueperaceae; genus CBDBZX01. The sequence continues at coordinate 4,268,501 of CBDCDZ010000004.1, read as the reverse complement.
CACTCACCTCAGCGTTCGACGCGGCGCACCCGCTTGTCCTGCGCTGGCCTCGGGCTCGCGGCGCTACTATGGTACTTCGCGCTTCCCCTCAATCCCGACCTCATAAGCGACTTCGGGCTTCTGTCTATCTTGCCCGTGCAGTTTTACCTCTCGCTCGCAGTGCTCACGCTCAGTTTTTCGCTGACGCTCAGCGCGCCGCGCCTCACGGGGTGGTTGCTCGGCTCGCATCTCGTGCTCTTCATCCTGATCGTGCACGGCACGCCCGCGCTGGTCTACGACACGCTCCGCTACTCGTGGGCCTGGAAGCACGTGGGCATCGTGGACTACATCTTGCGCTACGGTACGGTTGACCGGACCATTGACACGTTGAACGTCTATCACAACTGGCCCGGCTTCTTCGCCTCGGTTGCGCTCTTCTTTCGAGTTGCTGGTCTCGACAACGCCCTCCTTGTAGCGCGTGCCGCAGCCTGGGCTCCTGTATTCTTCAACCTCTTGAACCTCGGGGCGCTCTACGTGCTCTTCGGGGCGCTTGTACGTTCGCCGCGCCGCGTTTGGCTGGCGCTCTGGTTCGTCACTATCACCAGTTGGGTCGGCCAGGACTACTTCTCACCGCAAGCCTTTGCGCTCTTTTTTCACCTCGTCGCGCTCGGCGTGGCGGCGCGGTGGTTCGCCGTACGTGACGCGCCGGACGCACCGCGCCGCGCCGCTACACCTAAGTCTACGGTTGCAGCGGCGCTGCTGTTTCTCATAGGGCTCTTCGCGGTGATCGCGACCTCTCACCAACTGACCCCTATCTTCACCGTCTTGAGTTTAGGTGCGCTGATCCTCTTTACGCGCAACCGGGCCTTGGGTCTACCCGCGCTCATGGCGGTCATGACCGCGACCTGGGTCGTTTACGGCGCAACGCCTTATTTTCGAACCGAGATCGCAGACCTGGTTTCGTCGTTCGGTCAACTTTCAGAGAACATCGAGGGTACGCTCATTAACCTCAGCGAGATAAGCCCGGCGCAGCGGCTCGTTTCGCTGGCAGGTCGCGCGCTGACCCTTGGTGTGTGGGGGCTGGCATTTCTCGGCGTAGCGCGTCACGTGTTCAGGTGGCGTGCTCGCTCGGATTGGGGGCTCATCGCGCTGACCGGGGCTCCCTTTTTAGTGCTCGCGGGCAACGCCTACGGCGGCGAAGTCCTATTCCGCGTGTATCTCTTCGCGCTGCCTTTTATGGGGCTGTGGGTGGCGTCTTTATTCTTTGCTGAGGATGAAGCTGCTTTACAGGACGTTCTACGAAACGCACAGCCCGAATCACACATGTCTTGGTGGCGGAGTGCCGCTGTCGTCCTCCTAAGCGCCCTGCTGCTCGCGGGCTTTACAGTTGCCTATTACGGCAAGGAGCAACAGTTCTACTTCTCACCGGAAGAGGTCGAAGCGGCGCAGACGATGTACCGCGCCGCCCCCCCAGGCTCGCTCATCGTGGAGGGGTCGCCCAACTACCCCTCGAGATTCACCCATTACGAAGACTACATCCACGTCCCCCTAGCTCGAGAGCCTCTAGCGTCGCGCGAGCGCATCCTGGCGCAGCCCGCCGCAGAGATGAAAACCTGGATGAGCGGCAGCGTCTACACGGACGCCTACCTCATCTTGACGCGCGGTCAACGCGCGGACATAGACGCGCTGGGTGAGCTGCCGCCGGGGTCGTTGGGGCGCATCGAGCGTGCGCTCCGCGACTCCCCAGATTTCGAGGTCTTTTTTGAGAACGAAGACGCGGTGGTCTTCACCCTGAGCCCCCTGGCTACCGGAGCGCAGCCGTGAAGACCCTCTGGGCGCTGAGCCTACTCTTCATCACGCTGCTCGCTGGCGTAAGTCAGCTCACCCTGCCGCCTTTTTCTGTGCGTCCGGTGGCGACAGCAGTCTTCTTGCTGCTCTGTCCGGGCGCGGCGCTGCTGAGCGTTTTTCACCTGGACGCCGTAAGCGACTTTGTGCTGAGCGTGGCGCTCAGCCTCGTGCTGGTCACGCTCACTGCGGAAGTCACGGTCCTCTTAGGACTCTGGCCTCTGGAAGCCAACTTCTGGTTTTTGTTCGCCTTGAGCGTGCCAGGCACAGCGCTGCGGCTCCTGCGTGGCGATAGAGCGCCCGAATACGTACCAGAGTCGTGACATATGCCTGAAGGCGCACCCCCAACAGACGTCGCGCTCGCAGTGGCGCTCGTTCTGCTTGGGTTTACCTTGCTCGAGTACCTCAGGCACACGGGCAAACTAAACTCTAAACGGCGCAGGGTCGCGCTAGGACTTTTACTCACGCTCGCCTCACTCTTTTTCACCACGCTTATCGTGAGAAGAATCTTGAGCTTTTTGTAGGAGTATAGCAAGTATCATTTGGTTTGAGCCAATCTGGAAGGGGAAAACACAGTCTAGCACGCGCATTCGGGAATGATATTTGCGTGATTCAAGCTCAGTGTTTACGTTAATTGCTATATACATGAAGGAGCGTAACTTCGGACGCCTTCACTTCGTCCAGTGGGAGCAACGCGGCGAGCTTCGCGACCACATCGTGACACCCCTTTTCAGTCTGATATGGCACGTTCAAAAAGTAAGATGTGAAAAATTTCGAATGCACGGTTCTGACGTCGTTAGCTTTGCCTACGATAGTCGTGTAGGACGGTGTTTTTCTCTCTCAGAACGCGACGGTGCTCTGGGAAAGTAACACGACAGTTCAGCCCACCCGCAAAAACTAGGTAGAAAAATTCACCGCAGCCTAGCCCCTCCTCTCGTTACGCTGCCGCAGTGAGTTGAGCGTCACCTGCGCCTAACAGCGTAGTTATCTCCAGTCGTTACGGGTACATCAACCACTCAAATCAGCGAAGACGCACGACCTTTTTAATCTCATCAAAAAGGTTTTGGTCCCATCATGTTGTGCCGTGGGGCGTCTCACCGGAGGTTTTATGCGTAAAGTCCCCCTCATGCTCGTTTTACTCCTCGCCGCTTGTAATGTGAGCGAACCCCCGACCCTGGAGTCTCAGGCGGTTCCTTCGTTCGACAGCGCCTTATTCTACTCGCCCAACCGAGACCGCTCGGACGCTAAGCCGCTCGCCGGGGCGACCTTGAAACCCAACACGACGTACCGCATCTTCAGCCGCGCCCAGGACGTTCTCTACAAGGGCAAAAAACCCTACAAGTGTCTCTTTTGGGATGAGAAGAACGCCTACGTCAACAGGGAGGACGTGACGCCCTACGACTACGGCGGCAGCGCGGGTTTCAAGGGTTCGTCAGCGGGCGACTACAGCGTCAAGGTGCGCTGCTACTACCGCGTCCTAAGAGGTAGCAAAAGCTACACGAGTTTGCAGGAGATAGTGCGCTTTAAGGTCACTCCCTCAGGTGAGCGACCTTCGGATGGCGACGAAGCCTCCAAGGGTTGGCGCACCGTGTTCTACGACGGCTTCGACGGTTCACGCTTGGATAAGCGCAAGTGGCGCACCCAGTTTCACTGGAGCGAGGACCCCGACGGCGGACGCGCGGGTTTTCAGGGCAACACCCAGTGGTTCAGAGCGGAGAACGTCATTGTAAAGAACGGTCGCGTTGGTCTGGTCGCCGACAACGAGCGCGTATGGACCCGGTACAGAGGTGCGTTCGACCTTACGGGTGGCGTCATCTCCTCAGACGAGACCTTCAACTTCAAGTATGGTGAAGTCACCTTTCGAGCCAAGTTGCCCCAGGGCAACACGGTCGGCATGTTCCCCGCCGCTTGGTTGCTGCCTAAGACCGGCCGGTGGACGAACGAAATCGACATCCTAGAACTCGTCATGGAGCGCCCCACCACAGCGGAGTTTCACGTCCACTGGCATGACAGAGGAAAGCATAAGCAGTACGGCGCGAACGCTGATATCAGGGGGCTCGATAAAGGCTGGCACGACTACAAGCTGGTGTGGCTTTCTGACAGGCTCGAGTGGTACGTAGACGGCAAACTCCGCTACCGCGTCACGGACAAGGCCGCGATACCCGACGAGCCGATGAACCTGATCTTCAACCTAGCGGTTTCGAGTGAGCGCAGTTGGGGCAAGCCGCCCACCCGCGTAACGACGTTTCCGAATGCGTTTGAGATCGATTATGTAAGGGTGAGACAGAAGTAATACCCTTTCCGGTAAAATACGCGATAAAGTCGCGTATTTAATCCCGAGCAAGGAGTCCTCAACTGGAGGTGGCGTTACGGGCAGGCCGCCCTGCCGTTGCATCTTCAAATAGAAGCAATGAGCTTTTATAACGGCATGATACGCAGTCGCGTGGACCCTAGAACGGGCAAAGCCCGCGTCGCGTGGACCGCTCCCGCTAGCCGTTGGGGCTAGTTCGCTCCCGCTAGCAGTTGAGGACTCTCCAGCGAGTAGAAACAAGTACGGATTCCGGTGAGCACGGAAGAAACTCTGCAAGAGTTTATGCAGTAATCAACCGGAACCCGTATAACTGAGGATAAGCTAGAAGTAACCGACATCTTTTCCGGTCAACCCTCAAGAGTTGATCGGAAATCTTTGTGATAGGGCGAGCAAAGTCCCGGACTCCGCCTGACGACGCAAGCGACTATTTTTCTCAGTTTTATCAGCCTGCTACGATAACCTTGAAGACAGTTTACTTACCCTTGTCGAAACGTTGCCGCTCGAGTTGCAGACAAAAGTATATGAGTATGCGTTGTCGCTTCAAAAAACAGCTTCACCTCATGAACAGCCGCTCATCCTCGATATGCACAAGGGCGCGATGACGATAGCGGAAGACTTCGATGAACCCTTACTCGATTTTACCAAGCCCGAATAAGGTCATCATTCACTAAAACGTCAGCTATCCGAGAACAGTCCGCCGATGTCGCGGTGCCCTTCGGTGATACCTTCAATGAGAATAGCGTCATCCCCTATGCTGTAAATCGTCAAGTAGTTGCGATAAACGAATACCCGCAGACCCTCGGGGAGATTGGCGCGGGTACTGCCGCTCTCTGGAAAAACCGTGAGGACGTCGAGGGCGTCTCTGAGCGCTTCGACGAGACGGTCTGCTCGCTCTTGGTTGTCTCGAGCGATGTAACTGTGTATCTCGTCAAGGTCAGTCAGCGCCCGAAGCGTAAAACGAATCTCCACAGAACAGCGCTAGTCTGGTAGCAAACCGTTACGGTGCTGCGCCAGTGTCGCCGCCATCTTGCCTTTGGGCACGCTCACGACGCGGTCCGCTGCCACATCCTCCGCTGCTTGCTCGTGACGCTCATGCGCCCACTGCGCGAAGCGCTCCGTCTCGCTGTACGCTACTGTAATCGCCGCTTCGATAAACGCCTCTACAGATTCGTAGCGCCCCGACTCTACGAGGTCTCGCACGAGGGTTTCTTGCTCACGGGTGAGTTCTATCGTCATAGGTTTATGATAGGCGTTTTTGTGGGGTGGGGCAAGGATGTAAGAGGTATAAGGTCTAGATACCAACCTTTACGGAAAGTAAGGTGGACTTGTGAAACTTACCAACCTAGGTTACGCATTTGCTGACTTCTGGAACGCCGCAAAAGGTCAAAATGTTCATGTTCAAGAAACCTTATGGCGCGAACTGTACGCGCAGCCCCATGAAGAAGTGATCGCTTACTACGAACAGCTTTTTCCATCGTCCGATACGCTAGAGGTGTCGCTGAAACGTTTGGCGACGGTTGCCGAGACTATTAGAACGCTTACCGACGAGATTCAAACTGTCTTAGAAGAGGCTAATAATGCTTGTGCTACTTGCTTAGACGCACCAGATGTTTCAACGCACCACATCGCTTTTGTGGGACGTTTTACCGCTAATGCTTGGGCTGAAACGCTGGACGAAACGCCTATTTGCTTCTACGCCCTCGAGATGTTTTCGGACCGACGCTCCCTTCTTTCAACAGCGGTGCACGAAACCACTCATGTCTTTCACCGGGCACTGAGCAATGTAGCCTCTCAACCTTTAACCGTTGCCACGAGACTCGTCATGGAAGGTCTCGCTATAAAGGTTGCTATGTCTTCCACACCAGGTCTGAGTGAAGCGCGAATGCTGTGGACAGGTAAAGAGGTCACGCTCGAGGGACAACCTGTGAGCAAGTGGTTAGAACAGTGTAGAAAAAATCATTCATACCTTCTTCGGCACATCCTTGATGATATGGCTAGCACTGAAAAAAGAATAAACGAGCGTTATTTTGGCATCAATCTAAGCTATACAACCGACGAGATACCGATGCGAGCTGGGTATTACGTGGCTTATCACGTATTCGAGTGGCTAAGTCAGCAGTACCAGATTGCGGATATTACACGTTTTGATACGAGCCGTATTCATGAAGAGGTACGCAAAGGGCTTATAGCATTGAGATGAGGCCAAGGCTCGAGCCAAAACTTCACCCCACCTCCCTTTCCAACCTCCCCTCCAACCGCTATGCTCAACCAAAAGGGAGGACAATCATGAACCCAACCGACTACGCAGGCAAAAAAGCCCCGACCGAACTCCTCACCAATATCCCCCGCCTCATCGCGTCGTATTACACCCGCCACCCCAACCCAAATAACGACGCCGAGCGGGTCTCTTTCGGCACCTCAGGGCACCGGGGCTCGTCGCTGGAAAACTCGTTTAACGAGGAGCACATCTTAGCGGTTTGTCAAGCGCTCTGCGAGCATCGGCAGGCGCAGGGTGTCACAGGACCTCTTTATGTGGGCATGGACACGCACGCGCTTTCAGAAGCGGCGCTCTCGACGGCGCTTCAGGTCTTCGCGGCAAATGGCGTAGAAACTATGATTCAAGCGGGTTTGGGCTACACTCCAACCCCGGTGATTTCGCACGCCATTTTGACCTACAACAAGGACCGCACGGAGGGGCTGGCGGACGGCGTGGTCATTACACCCTCGCACAATCCCCCGACGGACGGCGGCTTTAAGTACAACCCTCCCTCGGGTGGACCGGCGGGCAACGATATCACGAGCAGCATCGAAGCGCGGGCGAACGGCATCTTGCAGACCGGCATGAAAGAGGTTTTGCGACTTCCCTACCAAAAGGCGATGCAGAGCGCGTGCGTCCACGAGTACGACTACATCACGCCTTACGTAAACGACTTAGAGAACGTCGTAGATATGAAGGCGATTGCGGACGCCGGGCTCAAAATCGGCGTGGACCCGATGGGTGGGGCAGGCGTCGCGTATTGGGAGCCGATTGCGGAGCGCTACGGGCTCCACCTTGAAGTGGTCAACCGCCACGTGGACCCGACCTTCTCCTTTATGGCGGTGGATAAAGATGGCAAAATCCGCATGGACTGCTCGTCTCCTTATGCGATGGCGGGTTTGATTGACCTCAAAGACAAGTTCGACGTTGCGTTTGGAAACGACCCCGACTTCGACAGGCACGGCATCGTCACGAAGAGCGCAGGGCTGATGAATCCGAACCACTTCTTGGCGGTGTCGGTGTGGTACCTCTTCCAGAACCGCCCAGAGTGGAAAGAGGACGCGGCGGTGGGTAAGACGTTGGTCTCGAGTTCAATGATCGACCGCGTGGCGTCGCACTTGGGGCGTCCGCTAGCGGAGGTTCCGGTTGGCTTCAAGTGGTTCGTGGACGGTCTCGTTGACGGCTCCTACGGCTTTGGCGGCGAGGAGAGCGCGGGGGCGTCCTTTTTGCGGCAGGACGGGACGGTCTGGACCACGGACAAAGACGGCATCATCATGGACCTCTTGGCGGCGGAAATTACCGCGAAGACGGGACGCGACCCGGCGGAGCACTACGAGGACTTAAAAGAGCAGTTCGGCTCACCTGTCTATGAGCGCATCGACGCGCCCGCGACGGACGAGCAAAAAGCTGTCTTGAAAAGCCTCTCGCCCGAGCAGATCGAGGCGGACGAACTCGCGGGTGAAGCGATTGAGGACAAGCTCACCAAGGCACCCGGCAACGGTGCGGCGATTGGCGGGCTTAAAGTCGTAACGGAGAACGGTTGGTTTGCGGCGCGTCCGTCGGGAACAGAGGATATCTACAAGATTTACGCGGAGAGCTTCAAGGGCGAAGCGCACCTTAAAAAGTTGCAAGATGAAGCGCAGGACATCGTGAAGGCGGCGTTTGGGGCGGCGGGGGTGTAATACCCTTTCCGGTTAATTCCTAAAAGAATTAACCCGAGCAAAGAGCCTTCAGCAGCAGGTAGCATCTGATCATAGACGCAATGGGTAGTGCTGACGGCATGATACGCCCTGCTGATGGCTCTCTAGCGAGTAGAAACAGCGACGGATTCCGGTGAGTAACGCCATCCTGCGAATGCATTTTGTAGTGGATTCACCCGGAAGCCGTATAAGAGGTTGCAAGCTAGTAAAAAAGCAACCCCACGTAGTAGAGCACCACCACCAGCACCAGCGCAGGCAGCAGACTCGCTACGCGCAGCTTTTTGATCTCCAAAAGTCCGAAGCCTAAACCCATGATCATAAGCCCCCCGACGCCGTTTACGAGCAGCACGCGCGGGTCCGTACTCGGGTCCGCGATGAGGTTGGCGAATAGCCCCGCGCCGAGCGAGAGCGCGCCTTGATAGACAGCAATGACGATGATAGAAAAGATGACGCCGAAGCCAAAGGTTGCAGAGAGTGCTAGCGACGCGAACCCGTCCAGCGTAGATTTGAGCAGTAAAAACGAGGCGTCACCAGCGAGACCGTTTTGGATGCTACCGATAAGCGTCAAGGGTCCGACGCAGAAGAGAAGACTCGCAGCGACGAAGCCTTCGGTGAAGCGTCCTTGCCCTTGAAAGCGCGCCTTGAGGCGTTCGCCGACGCCCTCCAGAGACTCCTCGAGCCCCCACCACTCCCCTAACGCGCCGCCTAGCGCCAGCGCGATCAAGCCTACGATGATGCCGGGCGGCGTCTCCACGCGGGTCAGGTCCATCGCATTCAAAATGCCGATGAGGAGCGTTGTCAAACCGATGGCCTGCATCACCACGCCCACGATGCGCTGCGGCAAGCGTCCGCGCAGCAAGAGCCCCAGACCTGAGCCGACGAGAACCGTTAAAACGTTGACGAGAGTGCCGGAAGTCTGCTCGAGGAGGCTCACTGAACTATCACAACCCGAACGTTCACAGGGGAGAATCTATCACGTTTTGTTGGTCACGCCCTGCGGCTCTTTCTTGTCACCGGTTAGAACGAGCACGGTGACGATGACCGCGGCGATGACCGGCAAGCCGATGAGCCAACCCAGCCACGTCCAGATGTTCGCGGGCCCCGTCGCGGTAGGCGGAAACACGAAAGACTGCAGAGCAGCCCCGGCGACACCGACGCCAAACGTCAAGCTGGCGGTGGCTTCCTCTTGACGAAAGGTCTGATCGCGCAAGAAGAGGTTCCATTTGCCCGCGTTCGGCAGGCTGAGCGCCGCGCTGTAAGCACCTGCAGAAAGCTCTTCTAAGCGCACGTCACGCACGGGCTCACTCTCCAAAGGGGCTCCGGGCGGGCGAAATTCGGCGAAGACGACGGCGTCTTCGACGGGAACGCCTGTGGGGTCTTCCAGGGTCAGGTTGAGCGTGAAGTCTTCGCCGGGCTGGGGGGCGGTAGGCGTGCTCGAGACGACGCCTAGCACGAGCGTCGCGTGAGCGAGGGCGACGCCGACTAAACCGACGACGAGCAGCGAGAGCGCGAAAAGGTAAGGTCTGAAGTTACGCATAGCTCAGCATAACGCCGCGCTCGGGGCATAAGACCGTACCGAATAACGTCGCAACTCTATTGCTGCCGCCACAACCACTCGCGCAGGGTCAAACCGCTCTCGCGCACTGCTTCAGCCACCTCTCGCCCCATGTAGCGGTAGTGCCAGGGCTCGTAGGTGTAGCAGACTACTGCCTCCGCCCCTTGCGGGTAGCTCATCACGAAGCCGTAGTGCGGAGCGTTCTCCTCCAGCCACGCGCCGGCGGGCGTCTGCGCCCAGTCCTCTAAGTCCCAGGCGGCCGGTCCGTCCGCGCTGCGAAAGTCGAGCGCGGTGCCGAGTTGATGTTCGGAGTGCCCCGCCCGCGCGCTAACTTTAAGCGCCTCCTCGCGACCTCTTTGTTGAGCCCAGTAGTTGAAGGTGCCAACCTGATACGTATACGAGCGGTACGCCGACTGAACCGCGAGAGGATGCCCGGCGTCCTTCGCCGCTTGTACGAGCGCCCGCAGGTCAGGGATAACAAAGGCGCGCACTCGGTGCTCGGAGTCGAGCCCCGCCTCTTCCACCGAAACGAGGTCTTGCGGTGCGTAGCTTTCGGGCAGTTTGTAAAGCGCGTCGAGCAGGGTAATGCGCCACTGAGACAGGTCCTGGTAGCGCGTTTCTAGATTGTCGTAGCGGCATTCCGGGAGGTCTTGAGCGGCGGCGAAAGGAGAGAGCACCGCGTTGAGCAGTCCTAAAGATAGAAGGGCGGACTTAATGGGTTGAGCATCGAGAAAAACCATGCTAGGTCATCCTATCAGCGTCTACCCTCCACAGATAAGGGGTGTTTGTCCTACGGCTTAGCGGCGCTGCTTTCGTTTGGCTCGAGCCGCGCCGTGCGAGTGCTCAGACGCCCGCGCCCAAGAGGAGCATGAGCCCGGTAAAAAGAACTGTTTTGAGGAAGCCCGCCACGCGCTCAACATGGCACCTTCTCCCTCCTCTCGCTATGAAAATTAGCGCTAGAAGCTCGGTCCTAAGATCGTCCCGCGCATCTCCATCGGCTCGCCTAAAACGGTAAGCGCCACCGCCGCGAAGAGGAGCACGAACAGAAGCGGCGGCCACATCGCCAAAACGCCGCGCCGCCCGAAGTCTCTAAGCGCGATACGCACGGTTACATAGACCGCTAGAAAGCTGTAGAAGAGCGTGATCGCCGCGCCCACCGGGAAGAGCCAGTCAGTCGGGATAATCTGCGCGAGCCGCCAGTCGGGGTCAACGGGCAAGCCCCGCGCCTCAAAAAAGTTTTGAAACACCGGCACGATGCTAAGAGCCCCCGTCATGAAGTGAAAGAGGTAGTGCGCCCCCCAAAAGCCGAAGCCGAGCGCCACAGTGACGTAACCCCAGCGTAGGAACGAATCTTTGATGCTCGCTCTCCCCTGCCCTAAGAGGTCTGCAAGGTAGGCGACGCCGCCCATGATGAGGAGTCCTGCAAGCGTCGTCACGAGAAAGAACGTACCGAGCAGCAAGGCTTCGTTTTGCGTGTTGAACGTGCGCGCTGTCCACTGCGCCAAGCTGAAGTAAGGTCCGGTCATCGCCACGGCGTTTAAGAGTCCCCAAAAGGTCAGCAAGACGCCCATGACCATGAGCGGCAGCCGCCCCCGCGTTTTCCAAGGTGCGCGCGTCCACTCCCAGCCTGGTTGCCGCACGGTCAGGGCGACGTTGTCGTAAGGGCACGCACGCACGCAGTTGAAGCAGTTCGTGCAGTCCATGTTCGATTGCATCGTCGGCACGAAGAGGTCCGTCTCGCAGCCGGGGAAGTGCCCGGTGCCGTTCGCGTGGACGATGTCGGTGAGGGGGATGAAGGCGGCGACGTGTCCCTTCTTATCCTGCGCTGATTTCGTCTCGTAGGTGTCGCGTCCGTGCAGACACGGCTTGTGCTCGCAGCTCCGACAGATGTCGTGGTCCACCGCCGTAATCTGCGTCGGAGAGGCGGACGAATAGGCGAAGTTGAAGTTCCCCAAGGGGCACACGTAGCGGCAGAAGGTTCCCGCCGGGAAGAGGGTATCCACAGCCAATGCGCCGCCGAAGTAAGCGATGACGAGCCAGGCGGTCAGCCAAGGGCTCGCCCAGAGGTCGAAGTATTCGTAGGAGAAGAAAAAGAACAAGAGGAGAACGGTGACGAGGACTTTATTTTTGAGCGGCTTGGGAAAGCTCAACTTGCGCGGCAAAAAGCGCTCCAACCGCTTCGTCGCACCTCTAGTGAGCATCAGGGGGCAAGCGGCGCAAAAGGCGTTGCCGATGAGCGCCAGCGCGATCACGACTAAACCTCGGTAGTGGAGCCACACCGTCGTCGTGGCGATATTGCGCGGGGCAACCTGCCGCCCGGCGAAGCCGTCCCAGATAACGAACACGGCGAGGATCAGGAGTGGGAGTTGAAAGACGAAGCGGGCGTATTTCCAGCGGATGAAGCGGCGCAGACCGGGGAGCGCGAAGAGGTCGAAGCCTCTAGGCTGCTCGACGATCGGTTTATGACCTGGTGAAGTGCGCTGAGCGCGTGTGTGTTGAGTCGCGTCCATAATTACTTCCTTAACTTTAGGGCTGCGCGTCAGGGCGAGCCAGTTGCAAACGTCCCGCACGTCTGACCTCTTTAGTCACTCGGCAAAAACACCCACACTTCCGGTCTGCCGATGTTGCAGTGGACCGCCCTCGAGAGCAGACTCACATTCGCCCACGAGAGGTAGAGCGCCGTTCGCGCGACGTGCCAGGTTGCTAGGTTGGGGGGCGCGTCCCTCGTCTCCAACTTTTCAATACGCCGCGCCACTGAAGGGATAGGGTGAAAAACCGTCTCGACGGCTTGTCCGCGTCTAAATTCGTCATCTTGGTCGCGGTCTAGGGTTTTGAGAGCGTCCGTGAGAAGCCTAGCTTCTTGACCACTCGAGACCGCCAGCACATCTCCTTGAAACACTGCCCGCCGCGAGAGCGTCGGTAAGACAAGCACGCCTAAGAACGCCCAGAGCGTGGACCAGAGGCTGAAACTGACCAAGCCCGCGACGCTCGCTGTGCCACCTGCTGCGATGTACGCTAAAACGAACCCGAGCGTGTTCCAGAGAAGGGCGGCGAAAAGACCGTAGCGCCTCGAGCCTCTTCTAATCAGTTCTTGCTTGCGCTTTACCAAGAGGTTGAAGGTTTCAGAATCAAAGATATCGTGCCACCTCTTCGGAACGAGAACCACCGCGTCGAAACCCGCGACGCCGCCCGTGAGGTGGGGATAAGGAGACTGTAGAAGTGCGTAATCCTCTTCCCGCCGAACGCCGAGTCCGCCGATGAGACGCGCTAACAGACCTTGTCCATAGATCAAGCCGACGTTCAAAAGCAAAAAGACGAGTAGTGCTAGCCAAATACCGCCGAGCCGCGCGCTCCCTAAGAGGATTAAACCAACGAGGAGTAAGAGTGCGCCGTGCAGCGCCGCACCGCGAAACCAGTGCAGCAAGAAGCCGGACAAGGTAGGCGTGTAGCGCCCGTATTCTTTCGGCAAGACGAAGCCGCCGAAGAGGTCAAAAGCCCCCTGTAAAAAAGCGTAGAGCAAGATGACGCTCACGAGTTGCGTGACGTCTGCGAGAGACCAAAGCGTACTCTCGGACAAGATGCGTCCAGGTAGGCGGAAAAGGAGTGCCAGCGCTGAGACCACAGTCCACATGCCGACACAGCTAATACCCAGGTAGAGGCGGGCTCTCGCGTAGCTCATCGTCGGCGTAGTTTCAGATGCTTCAAACTGAGGTGTGTCCATAGGAAAACCTTACCGAATCGCAAGGTGAGGGGTAACGGTTGTGGCTACGCTCGAGGGAAGAGGGAGATGGGGAGCAAATTGCTCCCCTCTCCCCATCACACCTCACTCCGCGAAGGGGTCACTGAAGCGCTCGTCCGTGATGAAATCTTCGTCCGTCAACGCTTTCAAAAAGTTCACCAAGTCCTGCCGTTCCTCGTCGTTCAATGAAAAGCCGCGTACAAAGCCGCTCTTGTTGGGGTTCGCGCGCCCGTCACCTACAAAGTCGCCAGACTCCAAAAGCCGCCCGCCCGCCTCGTAGGAGCGCACCACCTCTTCCAAGGTTTGGGCGCTGCCGTCGTGGAAGTAAGGCGCAGTGAGTTCGACGTTGCGCAGGGACGGGGCGCGAAACTTGCCCAGGTCCTCGCGCTTGCCCGTGACCTCGAACACGCCCGTATTGCCCGTCGGGTACGCGCCCTGACCGTCCACGTTGTAGAGCCCGGTGTTGTGAAAGGACTTCTCCACGAACTGCGCGTTGTTCTGGTGCTTGACCGAGTGCGTGAAGTTGAAGCCGCCGTGACAGTGGTGGCACTCGGTCTTTTCACTGAAGAAGAGGTCCATGCCGAGCCGCTCGGAGGTGGTGAGCGCGTCTCTGTAAATATGTTCACAGGTATCTTCCTCTCTATATGAGATTTTGAACTGGACCGCGCGGAGATGTGCAGAGGTTCTGCCACTAAGCTCACCCGTTCGGAGCGTACTCGAACACAAAGGAACCTGTCGTGGTGTGCGTGTCCGCCGAAAGGACACGCCACACCACGACGTAGAAACCGGACCCTAGTTCAGCAAGCCCAAGCGTCACCGTGTCCGACGTTCTCGCTTCGGTCAGCACGCCTATATCAGCGCGGCTCGCTTCGTCCTCTTCTGCGTCCAGCGCCTCACTCATGAGCGCAGCAGCGGCGGCGTTGATGCGCAGACGCTCTTGCGGCTCGTTCAAGTCGCCCGTGACCTCGAGCGGGTAAACCTTGAAGGTGCTGAAACGAACCTCTACCGCTTCGGTGTAGTTAAGTACGATTTCGCCAGACAATTTAGTTATGACAGCGTTTTTTCCAGGCGTGGCGCTCTTCAGGTCGGCGTGAGAAAAACCCGCGCTAACGCTGAGGAAGAGCAGAAGAGTGAAAACGTTTTTCATCACGGGAAGCGAATCTCGCTGATGTCGGCGACTTCGCGCGGGTAGGTCTCGTCCACCTCCATTTCGCCGATAATACCGTACACGCGCACGTCATAGGTGCCAGGCTCAGCGAGCATGAGGTCGGCAGTGTAGTAACCGGGTTTATTGTACTGCGGTCTGAGCGTGAGGGTGCGAGTTACCGAGCCGTCTGGTGAGGTGATGTCGGCTTGAAGGCTGCTCTCCAGGTTCTCCACAGGCGTTTCATCTGCCGTCATGCGGATGATGAGGTCAACACCCGTACGCACCGTGTTGTAAATAGGCTCGTTAAGCAATCCTACGGTCACGTCGTACTGCGCGCCGTCGCCAGCCTCGAGGGTACGAGTTTCGTGCGCGAAGGCGAGCGCACCGAGGGCGAAAAGAAGGGTCAGGGCGAGCTTAGCGAGGGTAGTCATGTCAAGCTCCTTTGAGGAATGCGCCTAAGTAGCGCAGCAAGGTCGTGAGGTTTTCTAATGCGGTGGGTTGAACACCGGGTTCGTGGGGCACCGCGCTCGTGGTGAGAACACCCGTGGTGATAAAGACGGCGACGAGGGTCAGCGCCTCGAGCCTCATCACCCGTCTGAAGCGCCGCGTAAGCTTTCCTTTGAGCGAAGCAGGCAGGAGCCAAAGCTGGTTATACGCTGCGAGCCCGACAATAACGGCGACGAGCAGCAGCTTATAGATGAGCGCCTGACCGTAAGGTGACTGGGCGAAGCGTTCGGGGTTTTGCAGGTGAATGAGAGAGGTGTAGCCGCCCGTGACGAAGAGAAGCGCGACGCACGCTAAGCCGAGCGCGGACACTCTAGCGAGCGCCCGGTTCAACTTCGTCCGCTGCCCCTCCCCCCACACCGGCGCGAGCGCCAAGTAGAGCACTGCGCCGGACCACGCGCTCGCCGCCGCGAAGTGCGCGAGGTCCGCGAGCAAGGGGGGCGTGCCGCCCATCGTCGCCGCGTGACTCGTCCAGCTAAAGGTAGCGAGTAAGCCGAGGCTCGAGACGAGGTAGAGCGCGTGATTGGTTCGCCGCGCGAACGAGGGTGCGGTGTTCGGAGCTGCCCATCTGAGCGTGAAAAACGCGACGACGACGACGAGCCCGAGCCGCACGAGCACCGCGTTGCCGTGGCGCGTGAAGCGCATGTACTCGAGCAAAAACGCGGCGTCGTGCCTGCCAAGCGCGTTATTCACGGTCTTCGTCACGTCCACTGCGCTCCCGATAAGGAGCACGGCTGCACCCGTCAGAACGCCCCAACGGAGCGGCGTTCGGACCTCTTCGCGCAGCTCCGGCGCGACGAAACGTCCGAAGACGCCCGCGCCAATCAGCAGCACCGCGCCCAAGAGCAAGCTCGCTTTGACGAGCGCGAGCACTAATTCCCTGCGGACGTATCCGTGCTAGATGTATTCGCGTCAGGTGAGACGGTGAAGGTGACGAAGTCGTCCGAGGTGTGCGTGTCGGTGGAGAGGAGCCGCCACATGACGACGTACGTGCCAGGTGCGAGGTCGGGCAGTCCGAGCACAACCTCTTTAGCGGTGCGCTCCGAGGTGAGCACGTCCACCTCTAACTGCACCTCGTCTGTTCCCACAACCTCTTCCACAAGGTCCATAGCGGCAAGTTTGATCTCACGCGGGTCGGCGGCGTCCGTTTCCAGAGGGGCGACTTTGAAGGTGCTGAAGCGCAGCTCCAAAGGCTCACTGAAATTCAGGACGATTTGCTCGGGTGCAGCTTGTAAGGTTGCGCCCGTCGCAGGGTTTGAAGTCTCGAGATAGGCGTGCGCCGACGCCACCCCGAAAGCCGCGCCGCATAGAATCAGCGCGAAGAAAATGCGTTTCATCGAATGAAACTCCTTCTGCTTAGAATTAGAAGAGGTGAGTAAAGATAGTCGAGCTTAGAGAAGCTCGGGGACTAGCCTCACACCTTATTCCACTGGCTCAACATCTATGAACAGGCTCGAGTTGCTCGAGTCGTCCACAAGAGGTGGAAAACTAAAAAAGAGGTGTGACTCTGTCAAACGCTAAGCAAAAGGTGGCGCGCGAACCCCGTGAGCGGGGTTTCTAGGGGGAGCTAGAACTAAAGAGGTGTAGGTAAGAGATAAGACAAAGATAACCGCGAAGCTGACCGCTACGGAGGTGACGACAGGTGTAACAAGTGTGTGACCTAAGACGCTCGAGACGCCGTGGACATGCGGCGGCGTGCCTTCTGGGTGCGTATGTCCGAAATCCTGCTGCGCCGCCAAAAAGGGCGAGGCGAAGAGCGCCGAGGTCAGCAGAAACGCGAAGAACGCCCCTCTACCTGCGCGGCAGGCAGTTCTCAGGATGTCTTGCGAAGGTCTCATATCAGGTCAAACTACTGTCCAGGTACGCTCAGCGCCGTGGTATCTTCCACTTCGGTCCCATCAGGATACACCACTTCGGAGGTGAGGAGCCAGTCGCCCGCCATCGTGAACTCGAAGCCCTCAGTCTCGTAGAGCCCCGCGCCGACCTCTTTCGCGGTAGCCGTGACCGGAGCCATGCCTGCGTGGGTCATATCGCCTGTGACTTCGACGGTTGCGCCCGAGACACCTTCGTTATTTTCCAAGACATAGACGCGCACCTTAGCCTCGCCCAGCGCAGGCTCGCCCTCCAACTCGGTGCGCACGGCGGTGGGGCTGCTCCCCGACTCGCCCTGCGCCTCTTGGGCCTGTGCACTTCCTTCTGATGGAGCGTTGCAACTAAGGAGTAAAAAGAGGATGGCTAAAAGACTGAGACCGCGTTTCATAGGGACAGTCTACTCCAAGTAGGTGAGGACAAACGTCCTCGAGAGACGAGCAAGAATGTAGAAGGTAGGCTGCGGCGTACGCTTTATTCTCCGTTCTGTATTCTACTCATCAACCGACTGCAGAGTCTGAGATAGCACGTGGTACACTCACCTCATGTCCAATAAACCGATCATCAGCGACGAGGAGATGGCGCACCTCAAAACGCTCGCCCGCTTAGAGATTGACCCAGAAGAGACCCAGCACCTCAAAGAGGACCTCAACACAATCTTGGACTACTTCGAGCAGATACGCGAACTGGACACGGACGGCGTGAGCGAACTCGTGCGCCCGACGCCGAGTCACAACGTGTTTCGCGAAGACGTCGTGCGCCCTAGCCTGGAGCAAGCCGACACGTTGAGGCTCGCCGTCGAAGAGGAAGAGGGCTACTTCAAAGTGCCGCGTACGGTGGACGCGGACGCTTAATGTTTACACCTAAACCTTCATGAAAGTGCGAGATTTCCTCACCGTAGAGGGTTCCTTGCGGCGTTATGATGGGCTACTAACCCGTTTAGGAGGAACGTTATGAAAGGAATTCGCGCCCTCAGCTTCTCTACGCTACTCGTCATTCTCGCCGCGTGTGCGCCCGTCACGAGCACCCTGCCGCCCGAGGAACCCCTCTTTTTTAGCGCCCGCTACAACGCGCTTTTCGACGCGACGTTGCAGGAGATGACGAGCACGTACGTGCGCTCGGGGGGAACACGCCTGACGTTTGCCATCGTCGAAGCGGACCGCGACACGGGGCTCATCACGGCGGTCAGAAACGAGCGGAGCCCGCGCAGTTCCGTCACGCTCCGCAGCCGACGTTACGAGGACCAGGGCGATGAGGACGGCGTCTTCTTCGGTCCCTTCTTCCGCGTATACGTGCCCGTACCGGCGAGAGAGCCGGAACGCACGGTCGTCAGCGCGGTGCTGCGCCCAGTAGAGCGGGGGGCGACGCTGGTGTACTCGAGTACCGGACCGGACGGCACTACCTCTCGGAGCGCGGACCGCTTCATGGCGCAAGTCGTGGAGGATTTGCGCGAGCGTTTTCCTTCACAGTCAGTCGTCCCAGTCGAGAGACCCGCAGACATTACGCCTGTAGCGCCGGAGAATCCTTAGAAATACGGCGCTCAAAAGGTAGATAGAGTTCTCTGGCAGAGTAAGGGCGGGTCTTAACCCGCCCTTACTCTAGGTCGCGCATGGGCAACCCTACTACTCCAGCGTCTCCTTGCCAAAATACTTTTGCACCGGCTCCGGCACCTTTACCGTTCCGTCTTCGCTTTGAAAGTTCTCCATAATCGCCGCAATCGTGCGCGGAAAAGCCAGAGCGCTCCCGTTGAGCGTATGCACCAGCTCGGGCTTACTCTTGCCTTGCGCCCCGCCCGTGCGGTAGCGCGTCAACATGCGCCGCGCCTGGAAGTCGGTGAGGTTGCTGATGGAGGAGACCTCGAGCCAGCGCGCTTGACCCGCGCTCCACACCTCTAAGTCGTACTTCTTCGCCTGCGTGAAGCCCATGTCGCCCGTGCACATCGAGAGCCTGCGGTAGGGTAGGTCTAGCGCCTCCAAGATGCCCTCAGAAATTTCGGTCATCGCCTCCAAGACCTCATAGCTCGTTTCAGGCGTCACGAACTGCACCATCTCCACCTTGTCGAACTGATGGACGCGGTTCACGCCGCGCACCTCTTTACCGTACGAGCCCGCCTCGCGGCGGAAATTCGGCGTGTAGGCGGTGAGCTTGAGGGGCAAGTCGGCTTCGTCCAAAATTTCGCCCCGGTAGAGGTTCGTGACGGGCACCTCGGAGGTCGGGATGAGGTAGAAGCCGTCCGTAACCTCATACATCTGCCCCTCTTTGTCGGGCAACTGTCCCGTCGCGGTGGCGGATTCGGCGTTGACCATGACGGGCGGCGTGACCTCGGTATAACCTTTTTCGGCGAGCGTGTCCAAAAAGTAGTTCTTGAGCGCGCGTACGAGTTTAGCGCCGTCCCCTTTGAAGATGGGAAAGCCCGCGCCCGTCGTCTTGACGCCCGCCTCAAAGTCTATCCAGCCTCTCGCGGTCGCGAGGTCCCAGTGCGGTTTAGGCGAAAAGTCAAAGCTCGGTTTCTCGCCGCGTTCGTGCACCACGACGTTATCGTGCTCGCTTTCGCCATAGGGCACGCTCTCATGGGGGATGTTGGGAATCTCCAGCATCAGCCCCTCCAACTGGTGCTGTAAGCTCCGCTCCTTTTCCTCCAAGCTCTTGACTTCACCCGACAGCTCGCCCATCCCCCGGATGAGGTCGTCGGCATTTTCGCCTTTGCGCTTGAGTTGACCAATCTTTTTGCTACTCGCGTTGCGCTCGGCTTGTTTCTTCTCTAAGTCACTGCGCAAGAGGCGGTACTCTTCATCCACTAAGAGGAGTTGGTCCAGCTTGGGCTGCGTGCCGAGTTGCTTGTCGCGAATCGCTTTGCGGACGGTTTCGGGGTTTTCACGGATGAATTTAAGGTCCAGCATGAGCTTAGCCTACCTGAAAAGGGACAGGAGGAGTATGCGCTTCACGGGTCTCTTCGCGTTGGAGGTCGCGGAGTTTGGTCTCGAGAGTCTCCACCAGAGAGGCCAGCGCCACCTTCTCGACTTCACCCGTGCGCCGCACCTTGACCTCGGCGACGCCTTCGGCTAACCCTCTACGCCCTACCGTCACCCGCAGAGGCAGCCCGAGCAGGTCCGCGTCGCCGAACTTGACGCCTGCGCTCGCGTCTCTGTCATCGAAGAGGGGCTCCAATCCTGCCGCCACAAGGTCCGCGTAGAGCACCTCAGCCGCTTCCGCTACATCGGGGAAGCGCGCGCCGCCGAGCGAAACGAGCGCCACGTGGTAGGGCGCGGTGCTCACAGTCCAGCAGAGACCCGCGTCGTCGCGGTGCAACTCAGCGACGCAGGCGAGGGTGCGCTCTACGCCGACGCCGTAGCTCCCCATCACGAGAGGGTGCGCCGCGCCGTCACGGTCCAGATAGGTAGCCCCCAACGCCCCGCTGTACTTCGTCCCTAGTTTGAAGATGTTGCCTACCTCAACGCCGCGCCGCGCTACCATCTGCGCGCCGCACCGAGGGCAAGCGTCGCCCTCGGACGCAGCCGCGATGTCGGCGATGAGGTCGGCGCTGTAATCGCGTCCGTAATTCGTGTTCGTGAGGTGATAGCCCGCCCGGTTCGCCCCGGCGACGAGGTTGGGAGAGAGAGTCACAGCGTCGTCTACAACGAGTAGAACGTCCCCTGTAAGACTAAGAGGTGAAGCGTAACCGGGCTCCGCCCCGACGGAGCGAATCTCCTCTTCAGTGGCGGGGCGCAAGCTGTGTGCGCCGATATGTGCACCTAGCTTAGCGCTGAGCTTCGTCTCGCTAAGCGTCATGTCGCCGCGCAGCAGGGCGAAGACGAAACGCGCCCGGACCTCCTCTTGCGCTTCTGATTCGGCAACGGGTTCAGCAATGGGTTCAGCGGCGGGTTCAGCGACGAAAAACACCGCTTTAGCCGTGCGCGACTTAGGGACGTTCAAGAGGTCAGCGAGCGCCTCGATCGTCTTCGTACCGGGTGTCTCTACGCGTTCCACCTCTTTGACCTCTTCGGCGTTCACATTAGGCTTCCTAAACCTCGCCACCTGGCGGTTCGCTTTGTAGTCACACTCGGTGCAGAGTAATAGCGTGTCCTCACCTATAGGCGTGAGCACCATGAACTCGTGCGCGCCGCTCGCCTCCGCGTCCCCATCCGAGTCCCCACCCATCATGCCCATGTCGCTCTCCACCGCGACGACGCTCAGACCGAGGCGCGAGAAGATGCGCCTGTACGCGGCGTACATCTCCCGGTACATCACCTCCAAACTCTGCGCGTCCGCGTGGAACGAATAAGCGTCGTTCATGGTGAATTCTCTCAAACGGATGAGCCCGCCCCTCGCCCTGGGCTCATCGCGAAACTTCGTCCCTATCTGGTAGAGCGTGACAGGGAGTTGGCGGTAGCTGCGCACGGCGTGACGCGCCGCGTCCGCCGCCACCTCTTCGTGCGTCATGCCGAGGCAGAGCGCGCGCCCTGCCCGGTCCGTGAAGCGCGCCATCTCGCCGCCGACGCCTCGCCAGCGCCCGCTGCGCTCCCACAAGTCGGCGGGCTGCACGAGCGGAAAGAGGACCTCTTGCGCGCCGAGCGCGTCCAACTCCTCGCGAATGACCGCCTCAACCTTCCGCTTCACCCTGAGCCCGAGTGGTAAGAGGTCGAAGAGCCCCGCGCCTAGCTGCTGGACGAACCCGCCGCGCAGCAGCAGACTGTGACCGGCGGTGTCCGCCTCGGCGGGCGTGTCACGCAAGGTTCGGAAGAAAAGCTGACTCATTCTCATGGTTCACCTCTTTCTGGCTGAACTGCGCCCAAAAGAAAAACCCCGCCAACCATAAGAGGTGGCGGGGCGCACAAGCGTGAAAGCGTCAGCCTAGCTGAGCGCACCCCTAGACGTGGACGGGACCTGTACGTCGTTCGTCACGTGAGGAATGCGGGTCATGGTGTGGAGTATACGAGGAGGTGGGTTCTGGGGTCAAGTAGGGCTCGAGCTAGCCCTCGTATCTCACATCCGAAGAATCGCCCTCCACTTTGCTACGCTAAAGAGGTGGCAGTTTTAGACCACTCCCTCTATTACCTCGGACGCAACCCAAGCAGCAGCGCGTTCGACTTCGTGATGCTGCATGAAAGGCACAAAAGCGTGCTCGTCTTTAGGGACATCGCGCTCGCGTCGGCGCACCTACACAACCTGCCCGAAGAGGTCAGCGTCCATACTCTGGAGGACTTTCGGGCGAAAGAGGAGTTTTTGCGCGCGGCGTTGCAGCAGGGCGTGACGCAGCTTTGGTTCGACGTGGACGCGGCGAGCCTCGAGCCTAAGTACACACAGCCCCTCGCTGAAGCGCTTTTCTACGTCCTTTCGTTCAAACGTGAGGTAGCTTGTTTGTAGGGGATGTTTTCCTCTTCGACACGGGCGCGGTTCGAATCCAGTAGGCTCGAAAGCAATCCTCTACAGCTTTATTTTCACAGATTCACAAGCCCGTCCACGTGGTAGCTTGATCTCATAATGATTATAGGCGTGATGCTAGGCGGCGCATTCGGGGCGCTCTGCCGCTATCTCGTGGGGTTGCTCGTTCAGGGGACGCTCGCCACCGGCTTTCCCCTCAGCACCCTCTTGGTCAACGTCACAGGCTCGTTTTTGTTGTCGCTGCTCTTCCACGCGAACACGTCCGGCCTCTCCCCTACAATGCAACTCGCCATCGGCACGGGCTTTCTCGGCTCGTTTACGACGTTTTCAACCTTTGAACTGGACAGCTATAAGCTCGTGCAGGAGGAGCAGTGGGGCTGGGCGGGCGCGTACCTCTTCGGCAATCTGCTCTTGGGGTTCGCGGCTATTGTGCTGGGTCGCCTTGCGGCGCACCGGCTGTTTTAGAAGCGTCTATTTTAGAAGCGTCTGTTCTAGCGTGAACGAGGACATGTTCTAAAAAATAAGCGTGGACACGGTCATCACCGGAGAGTTCGGGGTGGAAAACCGTCGCCATGAGCCTGTCGTGACGCACCATAATCGGATCATTGCCGTATTCAGCTAACACCTCAACCTCTTGACCGACGCTCATGATGCGCGGCGCGCGGATGAAGAGGGCGCGGAAAGGTTCGGCAAAACCCGCGACACTGATATCCGCTTCAAACGAGGCGACTTGTCGCCCGTAGGCGTTGCGGGCGATGCTCATCTCCAAAAGTCCTAAGCGGGGTTGCTCGGGATGACCTGCGATGTCAGTCGCGACGGAGATGGCCCCTGCGCACGTGCCCCAAACTGCGCCGCCCCGGTCGTAAAACTCTTTTAGAGCGGTGCCGAGCCCGTAAGCTGACATCAGCTTCGCCATTGTGGTGGACTCGCCGCCAGGGATGACGACGCCGGAGAGCCCCGTCAGATGACCTGGCAAACGCACCTCTCGCACCGCCGCGCCGAGACGCTCCAAGGCTCTTCTATGTTCGCGGAACGCGCCTTGCAACGCGAGTACACCGACCTCAGCCATAGCGCTATCTTGGCACAAAATAAGCTTGAAGAGGAAGTGGGAGGGCGACAGGAGGGACGAGCCTCGTCCTTCCTTGCTCCCTGATTCTTACTTCTTTCTGAATTCTGACTCACTGTTCACCGCTTCCACCCCAGCCAAGATAGACGCCGCCACGACCTCTTGCACGGCGACGGAGAGGAGCATGAGGGGCACCTGCGGTCCCGCCCCGGTGCTGAGCGCGAAAGCTGCGTCGCCGTCGTGAACGGTGTGTGAGGGACGAGTGACGCGCGCGATACCGATGTGGGCGCTCTGCGCGAGGGCTTTGGCGTTCGCTTTGCTGATGGGCGCGTCTGTGGCGACGACGACGAGGGTGGTGTTGGTGCCGAGGAGAGCGCTCGAGAAATTCTCCAACCGCTTCGCTGGGACAGGTCTCGAGCCCCCCTCTAACCGCGCGCCCGCCACCACCTCGCCCGTGTCGGGGTCCACGATATCGCCTACCGGGTTCGACACGCTGAGCGCGGCGACGGTCGCGCCGCCGACGCGCACCGCCGCGCTGCCCAGGCCGCCAAACTCCGCCCCTTCAAAGCCCAGGTACTTGCCGCACGTCGCGCCCACGCCGACGCCGGCTCGTCCGAGCGGCACGGGCGCGTCGCTCGCCGCTTGCGCGGCGCGGTAGCCCGCCTCCGCACTCGGGCGCACCGAAGCGTCGCCCACGCCGAGATCGTAGATAACAGCGGACGGCACGAGCGGCACGTTCGCGAAAGGGGTTTCGTAGCCTACCCCTCGCTCAGCCAACCACCGCGTCACGCCGTCCGCCGCTGCCAAGCCGAAGGCGCTGCCGCCCGCCAGCGTCACCGCGTGAATGCGCATGGCGCTCTTCTCCGGCGCTAGCAGGGCGGTCTCGCGCGAGCCTGGCGCGCTCCCTAAGACCTCGCCCGAGGCGACGCAGCCCTCGTCCGGGCAGAGGACGACGGTGCAGCCCGTCGCCGCCACCTCGTCGGACCAGTGCCCGACGCGCAAGCCGGGTACGGCGGTGAGGGTTTCATTCACGCTCAAACTTACAGTCTTACGGCGTCTGACCTAGATCGTCGCTCGAGGTGGGCGCAGGCTGCGTGTACTGCTCGATCTCAGAAGGCGAAATCTCTTTCCAGTAGATGAAGTCACGCGGCGTGGTCTCATTCGCGCGGGTCTCGGTGCGGCGGTCTACGGGGATGGTGATGGTGATGGGGTTGCCGATGCGCTGCGCCCGCGCTCCTGGTTGGGCGTTCTCCACAAAGGCGACGCGCGTACCGCTAGGCGAAGGGGTACCCGTCGCTAAGTTGATGTTTCTAAAGACGACATTTTCGGGCGGCGTAAAGGACCCTGCGGGCGTGCCCGTGAGGGCGGCTTGCGTGTAGGACTGCCACAAGCGTACGGGTTGACGCGAGCTGTTGAGGCTCTCGCCGTCCGGCATCTCTTTAGCCAAGCTCCGGTTGTCGTCGTACCCTATCCACACCGCCGTGGTCATCTCCGGCGTAGTGCCGACAAACCAGATGTCGCGGTCACTGTTCGTGGTGCCGGTCTTACCACCTACCCAGCGTCCGTCAATGGTGGCGCGGTTAGAGAAGCCGTAGGGGGCGGTGTCTGTCACGTTGCCGCGCAGCATGTCGAGCATGAGGTAGGCGGTCTCTTCGCTCCAGACGCGCGCCTCGCGCGGCTCCGCCTCATAGAGCACGTTGTCCTCGGCGTCTGTGACTTTGGCGATGAGGTGTGGCTCGACGTGAACGCCGCCGTTCGCAAAGGCGCTGATCGCGCTCGTGTGCTGAAGCGGCGTCACTTCAAAGGAGCCCAGGGCAATAGACGGATAGGGCTTCAAATTTTCGTAGCCGAGTT
The DNA here is from genome assembly GCA_965215565.1 of Trueperaceae bacterium. Taxonomy (GTDB): domain Bacteria; phylum Deinococcota; class Deinococci; order Deinococcales; family Trueperaceae; genus CBDBZX01. Next base: position 4,243,293 of record CBDCDZ010000004.1, on the reverse strand, counting down.
CGGTGGCGCGCGCCACGACCTCTTCGGGCGTGACCGCCTCGACGAGTTTGGCTATAGGGATGTTGCGCGACACGTCGAGGTGGTAGCGCAACGTTTTCACGCCCAAAAACTTGTCGTCGTGGTTTTTCGGCTCCCAGTCGGGGCGTCCGCGCTGCTTGAAGACTGTCTTTTCGTCGCTGATGACGCTCGCTTGCGTATAGTTACCCTGCTCGATAGCGGTGGCGACGATGATCGGCTTAAACGAGCTGCCCGGCTGACGCCGCGCGTCGGTGGCGCGGTTGAAGGTGTCGTCGCCCGAGCTTTGCGGCGTGCCGCCCACCATCGCCAGGATGCGCCCAGTGGAGGGCTCCACGCTGACGATAGCGAGTTCCGCGCCGGGGGGCAGGTTACCTTTGGGGTCTGCGGCGGTCTGGTTCGCCGCCTCCTGCTTCTGCACGTCGATGGTGGTGTAAATCTTGAGCCCGCCCGCGCCGAAGAGCCGGTTTTGCCCTAAAAGCTGCGAGGTCTCGTTGCGCACGGCGTAGGCGACGTAGGGGTTCAAATTCGACGAGACGCTCCGGGCGATGCGCGGCTGCGCATCGGTGCGCGTCGGCTCACCCACGATGTTACCCACCTCGTCGTATTCGACGCGCCAGCCCGTCGGCTCCAAGGGGTAGCGCCACGCCTGGTCCGCAATCTCGCGGCTCACGACGCCCTGCTCAATCATAGTGTCGAGCACGACGCGCATCGCGCGCCTCGTCGCGGTGAAGTCGCTGTAGTTCGCCGAGGGCGTCGGGATGAGCCGCGCCAAGTAGAGCGACTCGGCTAGGTTGAGTTCGATAGGGTCCTTGTCGAAGTAGGCTTTTGCGGCGGCGTGTACGCCGTAGAGGTTGCCGCCCCAATAGACCAAGTTGAGGTACTGCTGCAAAATTTCGGGCTTGGTTAAGCGGCGCTCTAATTCGGTTGCCAGCATGATCTCTTTCGCTTTGCGCTCCAGCGAGCGCTCGTCCGACATCCCTCTGAGCAGCGTGTTCTTGATGACCTGCGTCGTAATCGTCGAGCCACCGCGCCCGCCGTCGCCCAAGAACTCTAGGTACGTCGCCTTGGCGATGCCCGGAATGTCGAAGCCGTAGTGCTCGAAGAACTGGTCATCTTCCGAAGCGACGACCGCCCAGATGACCGCCGGTGAGACCTCGTCCAAGGCCACGTTCACGCGGTTGGTCAGCTCCCGGTCTTCACCGATGTAGGGCAGAATAGCCCCGATAGGCTCACCGTTGGCGGCGAAAATCTGCGAGGTGGCGGTGAACTTGAGGCTCTCGACCTCTTCGATAGACGGCAGCTCCTCCGCCCACTTAAACGCCGAGGCGGTGAGGAGCGCCGCGACAGCCAAAACGACGCTCAAGATGACGAGGAAGATTCCCTGGAGTACTTTCACGCTGCTATTGTAGCAAAGAGAACGGTGAGGTGGGGTTGCGAGACATTACTCGGTTAAGTTCCTGGATTCCCGGCAGGCGCTAAGTACGAGTTGAACGGCAACTTTCAGCGTAAGGGCGGCGCAGTTGAGGTATTCTTTACAAGAGAACAGTATTCATGCGGAAAAGGTGAGCAGCACCTACCGACTCGTCGGTACTCGAGTCTCGCTCAACTCCACCGTCTACGTCTACTAGCAAAGGTAGAGCGCAGAAAGCGTCGCGCAATCCTTTCCGGTTCCGATACTTGAAGAGGTCTACGACGCAACCGCGCGCTACTTAGCGCATTAAGAAGAGGTTGACGCTTATCTCGAGGAGGAAAAAGCTAGCTTTGAAGCGTTGCGTGAAGCCTCGCGCGAGCAAGACCCCATGTTTTACCGAAAGTTTAGCAGGCTCGGGGTACGGCACGTAAACTAGCAGGTATCATCTGGTTTGAGACACTCTCACTGTAGAAAGCATTGATGAGCACCCACTTTCAGAGATGATATCTGCGGCAATCTGTCTCAGTAAGTTCTGGAAGTGCTAAACCTATAGTAATCGGCTTAAAATAGAGTCGTTTATGGTTAATGTTCGGTTCGCTACAGAAGATGACCTCGCTGCTTTCGCTGATGAAGTTTAGCGATACTGGAGCTTATTTAGCCTATGCAAATTTTAGTCCTGAGCAGCAGTTTAGACGAGGAAAGCCGCAGTCGCGAACTCGGAAGAGCGTGTCAGAAGGTACTCGAAGAGAGAGGTATAAAGACCGTGTTTGTGGATTTATCGCACCTCGATATACCCAACTTCGACAACAGCACAATTTATAAGACCGAAGTTTACCGTCAGCTTCACCGCGCGACGAGCGAAAGCGACGGTATCGTCTTATGCAGTCCGGTCTACAATTGGGGGATGAGCGCCGAGCTTAAAAAGTACGTTGAGTACATCGGCTCTACCCCTCCTGGTGGATCATTCGAAGGTGCGCTCTTCGACAAGGTCATTACGTTTGTCAGTGCGGGCGGCTTGCCTCACAGCTACACTGCGTTCAGGGAGATGGCGACGTCGCTCATACTCGACTTCAAGTGCATTATCAATCCTTACCACATCTACGCGCATAACCGTCACTGGCAGGACGGCACATTGCTCGAGGAGAAAAAACAACGTATTGATAAAAGCATGTCCGTTCTAGTCGAGCTTTGCGCACTTCTAGCGGACCGAACTTACAGCTCCACTTGGGAACTCTAGCGAAATACCAAATCCGCGTCTCCACTTGTTACACTTTCCTCTATGAACGTCTCCATCAATCAACTCAAAAATCACATCGGCGAGAGCGTCACTGTTAGAGGCTGGCTCACCAACTCGCGCAGCAGCGGCAAAATCGCTTTTTTGCAACTTCGCGACGGCTCGGGCTTCGTGCAGGGCGTCGTCGTCAAGGCGGACGTATCCGAAGAGGTCTTTGCACTGTCAAAAGATCTTGTACAGGAGCAGAGCGTAGAGGTCACGGGCGAAGTGCGCGAGGATACGCGCTCCCCTTTAGGCGTCGAACTCGGTGTGACGGATTTGCAAATCACCGCCCAAAATGACGACGAGTACCCGATTACGCCTAAAGAGCACGGCGTCGAATTCCTGATGGACCGCCGCCACCTCTACTTGCGGCACAAACGACCTTGGGCAATCTTGAGGGTGAGGGACGAACTCGAGCGGGCCGTCCACGACTTCTTTCACGAGCGAGACTTCATCCGCTTCGACACCCCCTTTTTCATGCCCACCGCCGTCGAAGGCACCACCAACCTCTTCGAAATCGACCTCTTCGGCGAGAACACGGCGTACCTCTCTCAGTCGGGGCAGCTTTACGCGGAAGCGGGCGCGTTGGCACTCGGCAAGGTCTACACCTTTGGTCCTACCTTTCGCGCCGAGAAGTCCAAGACGAGAAAACACCTCTTGGAGTTTTGGATGGTGGAGCCCGAAGTCGCGCACTTGGAGCACGAAGGTAACATAGCGCTGCAAGAGGACTTCGTTTCATATCTGGTGGGGCGCGTGCTGGAGAACCGCAGGGCGGAGCTTGAGATGTTGGAGCGCGACACGACGGTTTTAGAGGCGACGGCGAAGGGCGGCTTTCCGAGGGTGACGTACGATGAAGCTTTGGAGATTCTCGAGGACAAAGGCGAGACACTCGCTTGGGGCGAAGACTTCGGCGCGCCGCACGAGACCATCTTAGGCGACGCTTTTGACCGCCCCGTCTTCGTGCATTCTTGGCCGACTAAAACGAAAGCCTTCTACATGGAACCCTTAGACGGCGACCCGACCCGCGTCAAGTGCGACGACCTCATCGCGCCCGAGGGCTACGGCGAACTCATCGGCGGCTCCGAGCGCATCCACGACTACGACCTCTTGAAAGGGCGCATCGAGGAGCACGGGCTTCCTTTGGAGGCGTTCGCGTGGTACTTGGACTTGCGTAAGTACGGCAGCGTGCCGCATTCGGGCTTCGGGATGGGCTTGGAGCGGACCTTAGCGTGGATTACGGGCGTGAGCCATTTACGAGAGGTGATTCCTTTTCCGAGGATGTTGACGAGGATGTATCCATAGCAGGTAGCATCTGGTCACGGACGCGCTCACTTTGGAAAACATTCCCTAACTCGCACATTTATAGATGATACCTGCGTGACACAACCTCACCAAAGGCAAGACCATCAGTAGGTCTCAGCCGTGAGGCTAGCAGGATTTCATCTATATGAAAACGCACTCATTTTAGAGAACATCCCTTGACTCGCACGTTACAAAGATGATGCCTACGTGACCCAACCTCGCAAATGCGCTGCTACAACGCGCTCTGCTAGCGGAATCTCATCGGCAACTGCGTTTTGTCGTGCGGACACCTCGGCAGCGTCCACGCTTCGACGCGCTATAAAGCAGTTCACAGAAGTACTGAATTGGAATAGCGCAAGCATCATTTAAGAATGTGCGTGTTCATCGGTGTTCTCTAACGTGAGACTGGCTCAAACCAAATGATACTTGCTATAATCGTTCAAGGAGAAACGATGTCAGACTATCCCGACTATCAAGCGCTCAGGAATGAGGTGGACGACCTTAAACGCAGCGTACAGGTCCTCGAGCGCGGTGAACGCTTTGAAAACTTAAAAAAGTTTATTGAGGCGAATACGGCGGCGATTCAAACCATAGCCTCCTCGACGCAGCACCTCCTTAGCGAGCAGAACCGCAAAATTGAGGCGCTCGAGACGAACCTGCGCGGCGATATGAGTGAACTTAAAAGCGATGTCAGTGCTGATATGGGCAAGCTCGATGACAAGATCGAAACATTCAGAAATGACCTAAAGAGCAAAATCAGCCACTCACAGACGGTCATCTTGGGTGCAATCGGAGCAGTGGGCGTGATGCTCGCAGCCATTCAGTTTTTGATAGCACGAGGAGGCTAGCTCACTCGAGTCTACTCTCTACCGCCAAGTGCTCTAAAAACACCGGGCGGCTCTCCCCGTTCGTGAGAATGATCATTTCTGAGATGTCCTGCTCCGCTAGGGTCTGCTCAATGGAGGTCAGAAGCTGCTGCTCTCTCCCCACGGAGATGTTAGGCGAGCCTTCCAGGGGAAAATCTAGGACTGCTCGCTCCCCTAAGCGAAACACGGTGGGTGCACCGAGCGGTTCCACCCAGAGGGCGGGGCTGAGCCAGGCGCGCAGTTCAGCGAGGGTAGCTTTTAGAACAACGTTCGGCGTGTCCGGTGTCTGTACGCTCACGGTGCGCGTCTCCCCTGTCGCCGCGTTCACAAGCGTCACTACGCGCCCGACTTGCGTGACGGGTGTCGTCACAATGTCAGGAGACGAATCGGAATCACCGGCAGGTCCGCTGAAGAAGGCGTAGAGCCCTAAAATTAGGACGAGGATGCCCAGGAGCGTCGGCAGCGTGGCGCGCGTTGTAAAGGCGTCGGCAAACACGTTACCCGATAGCGTTTTCATCCGAGGCTGTTGGCGCAGCCTCAAATGGAAACGGACGCGAATAGAAATGGACGCCCTCAGATGTGGCGCAATAACTCATGGACTTGCTGCGAGCAGCGTCTCGAGCGCGTCGGCGAGCGTATCCGTCAGCGCGTCCGAGGCGAGGTCAGCAGCGCTAAGCTCGAGCATGAGCCCGCGCCCCGCCGCGCCTGAGAGCAAGTAGAGCGGCGCGCCCCCAATCTGCGCTGCGCGCCAGCCCTGCGCCTCTAAGCGCTCGCTGAGCGCGTCCGCGTACCGTTCGCCTTGCGATAAGTCGGGCGCTAAACGTTGTAGCGTACGCTGCGGCGCGGTGGGCTCGCGCGGGTTCGCCCGGCTCACCTCGGCGGCGCTCTGGCGGATGACCGCGTCCAGCCCTGCGCCGCCGGCTGTCACATCGCCCGCCAAGTAGTAAAGGTTGAACTGACTTGCCTCTAAGGGCGCGTCTCCGACGGAGACGAAAAGAGGTGCGCCGACGCCCGCCCTCGTGCGGGCGTCGAGCGAGGCGGACACACCCCCGGCGCGGGTGAACTGCGCGTCTAAGCCGCGCTCCCGGAGGGCGCTGCGCAGCCTCTCGGCGGCGGCGACAGCCACGTCGCTCGGGCTCGAGTCCAGCATGACGAGCGGCGGCTCGTCTTCCGCTTCCTCCGCCTCAACCTCTTCCTCCGAAAAGATATCCACGACTATTTCCGTCCCCGCGCCCTTGGGCACGGTGTACATCTCGTAGGTGCTGCCGCGAGTGAGCGTCAGCGTGAAGTCCGTGTAGCCGTCACCCGGCAGGAGCGCCGCGTCGGAGAAGCGCTCGCCGCCGAAGTTCTGCTTCTGCGCCACGTCGGTGCGCTCGAAGCGGAAGCGCACCGTGCTGAGAGACGGCTCGTAGCGCTCCTCTATTGCCACAGGCGCGCTGAAACGCAACACGAAGCGCTCGTAGCTGCCCCAGAGGTCGGGCGCTCGCACGCTCCTCAGCTGCGCCCTTGGGAACACCACTACCACCAGCTTCTCCGCCGTGAGGTAGTCCACCTCGCCGCCGAGCCGCTGCGCAGTCTCTTTAACGGGGACAAAGGGCGTCCCCTCCTGAAGCTGCGCGTCACCCGCCCCGTCGCTTATCGGTAGGGTGACGAAACGTCCCGCCAGCTCGAAGTTGACCCTTTCGCCGCTGTAGCGGTAGGTTGCCCCCACTGCGCGCGCGAAGGGCTCGGCGGCGACGTAGGCGGTGCCGGGCTCGAGCGTGTTCGTGAACGCCGCGATGTCTACCCCATTCACGACGAGCCGCTGCGCCGCGCTCGCCGTCAAGAGGTTGAGCGCGAGCAGTGCGAAAATGACGCACCTAGTCACCTCTCTTTGAGCGCCCGCTCGATCTGCCGCTTAGCGTCCTTTTTCGCCTGGTCTTGCCGTTTGTCGTAGCGCTTCTTGCCCCTTGCAAGCGCGATACCCAGCTTTGCCCAGCCGTCCTTGAAGTAGAGCCGCGTCGGGACGAGCGTCAGACCTTGGCGCTCCAAGCCCTTTTGAATCTCGGCGATTTCGCGTTTTTTAAGGAGGAGCTTGCGGCTGCGCAAGGGCTCGTGGTTGTTATAGCTCGCTTGTTTATAGGGGGGGATGTGCATCCCCTCGAGCCACACCTCGCCATTTTTATAGCGGGCGAACGCCTCGCCCAAGGTTGCGCCGCCCGCCCTGAGGGACTTCACCTCACTGCCCGTCAGCGCCAAGCCCGCCTCGTAGGAGCCGAGGAGTTCGTAGTCGAATGATGCACGCCTATTCTTAATCACGCCTCTATCATAAGAAATAGAGATGAAGAAGTGGTGCTCAAAAGGACATGGAAAGCTCAGCAGGTCAGGTTGTCAGCGTTTCAGCAAATCAGGAAAAAACCGAATGACGAGAGCAAGAGGTTGTCGGCGACGCGGTTCTTCCGCTCGAGCCCGAGCATCTCTAGCGCATAGACGTCGAAGCGCCGCTTCGTTTTACATGATACATCCCTCCAACGTCCTTCCGCGCTAGTTTGGAGCCGTAAAGGTAAGACAAACCCAAGTCCTCAGCTAAAGGAGAAAGACATGGACCTCACACCCCTCTACCCGAGGCAACAGACCCCGAGCCTTAGCCTGCCCACCGTCAGCGGCGACACCTGGACGCTGAGCGAACAAGCGGGCGAGAACTTCACGATGATCGTGTTCTATAGGGGGCTACACTGCCCCATCTGCGGGAAATACCTACGCGACCTGAACAGCAAAGCGGACGAGTTCGCTAAGCGCGGCGTGAACGTCATCGTGGCGAGCAGCGACGTGCAAGAGCGCGCCGAGAAGAGTAGAGCGCAGTGGAAGCTCGACAACCTCACCGTGGCATATGACTTAGATTTGGATAAAGCGCGCGAGTGGGGTCTCTATATCTCCACGAGTCGCGGCAAAACCTCTACGGGCGTCGTCGAGCCCGACATGTTCAGCGAGCCCGCGCTCTACCTAGTTCGCCCTGACGGAACGCTTTACTTCGGCGCAGTGCAGACCATGCCCTTCGCCAGACCCGACTTCGCGCAGGTGCTTGGAGCGCTCGACTTCGTGATGGAAAAGGATTACCCCGCGCGGGGTGAAGTGGTGGACCACCAGGCGGTGGCGGCGGACTGAGCAAACGTCAGTGGGGCGACGCTGAGTCCCGTACAACCTCTTCCTCGAGCACGACCAGCCCCGTCGCTCCAAGCAGCAAACCGAGGCACGTGAACGCCATCGGCGGCGTGACGACGCCCCGCTGCAAGCGCCTCGAGACCAACCCGAAAAGCAACACACCGAGCGCAACCGTTGCGAACGCGCCTACATCCATCTCAACTCCTAGCGTTGACCCGAGCCTCCCACAATCTCTCCACCCCAACCTTTTTACCCCGGTCTTTTCATAACATGGGGTCATGATTAAAAATTTAGACCTAAACGGACGCAAAGACTGATACATAAATTTACGCTTGACGCACGGACGAGCGCGCCGACGGATGACGGGTTTTCAACGCGCCGTGCGGCTTTTCTCAAGTACATTAAGAGGGTGAATGACCTCTCTATCTGCGGGCTCGACTTTACGAGCGCGCCGCGCCGCGCGAAGCCTATCACGTGTGTTCACGCGAAGCTCAGCGGCGACGTGCTCCGTACCGAGCGGCTCGAGCCGCTCGTGGATTTCGGCACCTTCGAGGCGCTCTTAGCGCGTCCCGGTCCCTGGGTCATGGGCATCGACGCGCCCTTCGCGCAGCCGCGCCGTTTAGTGGACGCGCTCGCTTGGTCCCCGACGTGGACGGGGTACGTCGAAGAGATAGCCGCGCTCGGTAAGGGAGGCTTCGAGGGCACCTTGAAACGCTACACAAGTGCGCAACCCAAGGGCGATAAACTCCACCGCCGCTACGCGGACGAGTTGGCGGGCGCGGTGAGCCCGATGGCGCTTCACTACGTGCCCGTAGGCAAGATGTTTTTCGAACTCGCGCCGAGGTTGCAGCGGACGCACCTCAACATCCCGGCGCTCCGTGAAACACCGAGTGACCAGACCGTTCTAGAAGTTTACCCAGCACTCGTGACGCGGCAGCTCATCGGCAAGCAGAGGTATAAAAGCGACACTAAGCGGAAGCAGACCGAAGGGATGAGAGGCGCGCGGCAAGAGGTCGTCGAGAAGATGCGCGGGGGTTTATACGGGCTCCGCTTGGAACTAGGCGACGTGCTCGCCGCGTACCTCTTGGACGACGCGACGGGCGACGCGCTCGACGCGGTGCTCTGCGCGGTGCAGGCGGCGTGGGCAGCGCGCCAGGAGAACTACGGCGTGCCGGAAGGGGTGGACAGGCTCGAGGGGTGGATCGCGGACCCCTCGCTCCAACTGCTAGAGAACAAGGTTCGCCCCGCTTCAGAGACAACCATTCGAAAAGCCGCGTAGTTTTAGAGGCGGTAGTGGCGCTATTTGGAATGATGTAGAGGTTAAAGGAACCCCTTATTCATCGCGCGGAAGCGGCGCAAGACGTACCCATCGGTGTTCGCCCTGAACCCACTACCGATGCGGCTAGGCGAACACGCTGCATAAAAGGTCGAGTCAGAGAAAGTCTCCTAAGCGAACTGTGCCCATTTCGGTGTAGGGTCTGCCTGCTAAGCTCGAGCCCATACCCTACCTAAACACTCAGGATTTCTGTTATAGTGCGCTTGTGAAAGACGTCGCGCCCACCGCTTCTCATACGCCGCTACCGACAGAAACGCCCAAAGAGCAAGCCGCGCTGACGCTCCACGCCCTCACCAAAAGCTATCAAGACCCCAAGCACCCGGCGGTCGCCGACTTCAACCTGAGCGTCGAAAAGGGCGAAATTTTGGCGCTTTTAGGACCGTCGGGTTGCGGTAAAACGACGCTTTTGCGCCTCATCGCGGGCTTCGAAGTGCCGGACGCGGGGCGCATCGGCGTCGCGGGCGTAGAGGTAGCTGGACCAGACGTATGGCTCCAACCCGAGCGGCGCAAGATCGGCTTTGTCTTTCAGGACTACGCGCTCTTTCCGCACCTTGACGTACTGCGAAACGTCGCGTTCGGTCTGACAGGTCTGCCTAGAAAGGCGCGCCTCGAGCGGGCGAAAGAGGTTTTAGACCTAGTCGGTCTCACCATCTTTAGCCGCCGCTATCCGCACCAGCTCTCGGGCGGGCAGCAGCAGCGCGTGGCGTTAGCGCGGGCGCTCGCCCCCGCACCCGACATCATCTTGTTGGACGAGCCCTTCAGCAACCTAGACGCCGCGCTGCGCGGCTCGACGCGCAAAGAGGTGCGGCGCATCTTAGAGGCGTCCGGGACGACGACGATTCTCGTTACGCACGATCAAGAAGAGGCGATGACCTTCGCGGACAGGCTCGCGGTGATGAGGGCGGGGCACTTAGAGCAGCTAGGCGTACCCGAAAACGTCTACTTGCGCCCGCGCACCGCCTTCGTCGCTAACTTTTTGGGCACGACTAACCTGATGCGCGCTACCGGGCGCGAAGGCGTCGCGGACACCCTCTTAGGGACGCTGCCGATGGCGCAACCCGCCACCGGGCGCGTGCTCCTGTCCTTGCGCCCCGAAGACCTGACCTTCAGCGAACAGGGCATACCCGTGAGCATCGTGAGCCGCGACTTCAAGGGTCACGATCTCACCTATACCTGCCGCGTCATCGCCGAGCCCGACGAGACCGGGCAGACGTTCATCGTGCAGACCGGCCCCGAATGTGCGGCGCAAGTCGGCGACGTCACCCACCTGACGAGCCGAGGCGCAGCGGTGCCGCTCGAGGGCAGCGCGAGCCAACCTCTTTAGTTCTTCTAGTGCCAGCGCTCACCGCTTCTCGAGGAGACCCCCGAGTCGCTCAAATGTAGCGCGTCACTGAGTCAGTAGGTGCTCGAGCTTCTAGTCTCGCATAACAACGCTTATCTGTCACAAAAGCACTCCTATCTTACCTGTATAGTTGAACCCGATGCGGCAGCGCCCTCATTCACACGAATTTAGAAAGGAACACGCATGAATTTATTCCACCTACCCGTCGGCGAGAAAGCGCCCGACATCATTCAAGCGGTGATCGAAGTGCCGATGAACAGCGCGAACAAGTACGAGTACGACCCAGAGCACGGCATCTTCAGGCTCGACCGCGTGCTCTACAGCCCGCTCCACTACCCCGGCGACTACGGCTTTATCCCGAGCACCTTAGCCGAAGACGGCGATCCTATCGATGTAATCGTTTTAGTCAACGCGCCAACCTTCCCCGGCGCGGTGCTACAGGTGCGTCCCCTGGGTTACTTGGAGATGAGCGATGAGAAGGGCGGCGACCAGAAGCTTCTAGCCGTCCCCGCCGACGACCCCCGCTTCGACGGCAACCGCCATTTGGACAGCATCTCGCGCCACCGTCTGCGCGAAATCGAGCACTTCTTTAATATCTATAAGGAGTTAGAGGGCAAAGAGACCAAAGTGGACGGCTGGCGCGGCGAAAAAGAGATGCACAAGCTCATCCAAGACGGCATCGAGACCTTTAAGGAGACGAGTGACGAGGTCATCCATCAGGGCGCGGCTGCGCCAGAAGAGCAGCCAGAGGTCGAGACGGCGAGCTAGACTTTAGCGCGTGCCCTCTACCCGATCTTTGGCGCGTCGGGTTCCGGCACGACAAAAAATTACGTGCAAAAAGAAGAGGTGATAGCGCTATCACCTCTTCTTAACTTGACGTTCTTTAACTCAAGCCGACGTTATTTTTCTCCAACGCTCGCTCCGCCCGGTACGACGAGCGCACCAGCGGACCCGAGACGACCTCGACGAAGCCTTTGGCGAGACCTATCTCGCGGTAGCGGCTAAAGTCTTCGGGCGGCACGTAGCGCACCACGGGGAGATGGCTCGCTGTAGGGCGGAGGTACTGTCCGAAGGTCACAATGTCCACGCCGACCTCACGCAAGTCGTCCATCGTCTGAGTGATCTCTTCGTCCGTTTCGCCGAGACCGAGCATCAGGCTCGTTTTGGTGAGCACATCCGGGCGGGAGAGCTTCGCGTACTCCAAGACGCGCAAGGTTTGCGCGTAGCTCGCGCGAGGGTCACGAACGGGGTGGGTAAGGCGCTTCACCGTTTCTAAGTTCTGCGCGTAGACCTCGACGCCGGAGTCTAAGACGAGTTGGACGTGTTCAGTTCTTCCTTGAAAATCGGGTGTGAGGGCTTCTACGGCGGTTTCCGGGTTGACCTTTTTAATCTCGCGTACAGCGCTCGCGTAGTGCGCCGCGCCGCCGTCTGGCAAGTCGTCGCGGTCCACCGAGGTCAAGACAACGTACTTTAGACCCATCAGCTTGACGGAGTCGGCGGCTAAGCGCGGCTCGTCGGGGTCCAAGCGCCCTCTCGGGTTGCCCGTATCAACGGCGCAAAAGCGGCACGCCCGCGTGCAGACGGAGCCCATCAACATGATCGTCGCGGTGCCCGCGCTCCAGCACTCCGCGATGTTGGGGCACATCGCCTCCTCACAGACCGTCGAGAGCCCGTGCTCGCGCACAGTTTTTTTAACTTCGCCGTAGCCTTCACCCGTCGGCAGCTTGACCTTGAGCCAGTCCGGTTTGCGCTCGCGCGGGAGCTTTTCGGCACCTTTACGCTGAACGCCGTTTTTGATGACTTTGATGTCGTCTAGCTTGATCACGAAAGAACCTCCTTGCAGGTATCATCTGGTCGTTGATACGCTCAGTTGAAAAGTATCGCCTAGCACGTACGTTATGAGATGATATCTGCATAATCCAAGTTTGGTGATGCTAGATAATCCACATTCTGCACTTGTACCCCGAACACCTTCTCAAATTCTCGTATGAGCTTAGGTTTGACCTCTTCTAACGGCACGTGTCGCCCGGTGAGTTTCGACAGGCTCGTTACGCCCTTGTTCGCTAAGCCGCAGGGCACGATGTAGGTAAAGTGCTCCAAATTTGTGTGTACGTTCAGCGCGAAACCGTGAAAGGAGACGTTGCGTTTGATCGCCACGCCAATCGCCACAACCTTCTCGTCACCGACCCACACGCCTGCGTAGCCGGGGCTGCCTTCGCTCTCCAAACCATAGTCCGCCAAGACGCCCACCATCACCGCTTCTAAGTTGCGCAGATAGTTGCGCACCTTTCTGCCGATCGGCAGAATCGGATAGCCCACGAGCTGACCCGGTCCGTGGTAGGTCACGTCGCCGCCGCGCTCGATGTCGTAGAGGGAGAAACCCTGCGACGCCAGAAAATCTTCGTCCGCCAAGAGGTTGCTGCGTCCGCCCTTTTTACCGAAGGTGATGACGGGCGGGTGTTCGACTAGCAGAAGCGTCGGCGGCGCGTCGCCGCTCGCAACGGCGGCGTGCGCCCTGAGCTGCACGCCCCACGCCTCTCTGTAATCTAAGCGTCCTAAGTCGCGTATGACGAGCGTGTCCACCCCTTCATCATAGCAGAAGGGCGCTCTTTTTCGGATGCGCCGTATTGCATTGGGAAAGGCTCCGCTCCGCAAATACCTCACTTCAATAAGGAAAGAGTGAAGCTACGATGAAGAGGTGCTCATAGGTGCTTGTATTTTTTGTGAGGATAGCTTACACTAGCGTTACTGCGAGAGAGCAAATTTCATGGCTTCTTCGTAGCTCGAGCCCAAGCTCGAGAAGTGTTTAGTGATTAAGCCTTAGCTTAGTCAGTTAGGAAGATAGGTAAAACATGGCAACAGGTAAAGTGAAATGGTTCAGCAACGAAAAAGGCTTCGGCTTCATCGAGCAAGACGACGGCAGCGCCGACGTCTTCTGCCACTTCTCAGCGATTGGCGGCAACGGCTACCGTAGCCTCAACGAAGGCGACGAAGTAGAGTTCGACGTCGAGCAGGGTCAAAAGGGCCTCCAGGCGAAAAACGTCACCGTGACGAACGCCGCGCCCGCTCCTTCGCGTCAGCGTTACTAAGTTTTCTTAGCTTCGCAATCAAAAAGCGCTCGAGTTTAGACTCGAGCGCTTTTTCGTATATCCCTAGCTTTGTTTACGACGTTGAGTAGTCGTGAGGTTCTAAGTCGAAGGCTGCTACGTGCTCCCTTCGCTATCTCTACGTAGTGAGAACAAGGGGTTTTAACCCCTTGCTTTGGTACCGACGTCATTCCAAGTAGAGCCACCACCCAAGCTGCGAATTACAGCGCGTCGAAAACCCTCCTCACGAGCTTAGCGTATTTGATAGTGACTTCTGCCACTTCTTCTTGCGTCGCTTCTTCCAACGTCTTACCTAAAAGCTTCTCTAACGCCGCCGGACGTCCAGCCGGGTCAGGATTTTTTGAGAGCGCCGCACAGACGATGCTTTCAGTTAGATCGTAACGTTTCGTTGCGGGCGGAACACCCAGTTTGATGTCGCTGCTATCAGCCATAGGAGAGTTTAACCGGGAGAACCAGAGCTGTCACCTCTTCCGCAACCTCGGCGTCCATCCCTACAAAATGAAAATACTATCAATCTGCTTGCGCCGCATCTACGCTCCCTGTGATTCGGTAAAGCGTGCCCGAAAAGTCCGCAACATAAATCTCGCCCGCTTCATCTTCGCCGAAAGCGACGAGATTGCGCCCGGTCTCTAGGAGCTTCTCGCTCGACCACGCGCCGTCCTCGCCCTGAGTCGCGCCCCAGAGGTTGCCGCTGCCGAAGTCGCCGAAGAGGTACACGCCCTCCAAACTCGGAGTTGCCTCACCCCGGTAGCGGTAGCCGCCCGTGACGGAGCTGCCCTCGCCCGAGGCGTGGCTGTACTCCAAAATCGGCAGGACGTAAGGTTCTAGTGCGCAGCCGGAGAGGTAGCAGTGCGCCCCCTCGGTGGGATTCCAACCGTAGTTCTCGCCGCCCTCGCTGCTCGCGCTCTGAAAGTCTATTTCCTCATAGGCATTCTGCCCCACGTCTCCGATGAAGAGGTCGCCCGTCTCGCGGTCGAAGGAGAAGCGCCACGGGTTACGCAGCCCGTACGCCCAAATCTCTGGTCTCGCGTTTTCGTCATTCACAAAGGGATTGTCTTCGGGAATGCTGTAGGGGTCGCCCCCCTCAGCGTCAACATCGATGCGCAAGATTGCGCCTAAAAGCGTGCTCAAGTCCTGACCGTTGTTCTCCGGGTCGCCGCCCGAGCCGCCGTCACCTAGCCCAATATAGAGGTAGCCGTCCGGTCCGAACGCTAACTCACCGCCGTTGTGGTTCGAATAGGGTTGCTCGGCGGTGAGGAGCACGCGCTCGGAGCCCGCGTCCGCTACGTTAGGGTCATCAGACACGCTGTATTCGGAAATCACCGTGTCACCGTTCGTGTCCGAGTAGTGGACGAAGAAGCGCCCGTTCTCCTCGTAGTTCGGGTGAAACGCCGCGTCTAAAAGCCCACGTTCGCTGTTCGTCGTGACCATGTCGCTGAGGTCTAGGAAAGGCTGAGACAGAACTTCCCCACCCTCGAGAATCACAAGCTCGCCCCCTTTCTGCGTGACGAAGAGCCGCCCTGACCCGTCGCCTGCGTGGGTGATGGCGGTAGGCTGGGAGAGGTTGCTGGTGACGGGCTCGAGCCCCACCTCTCCGCTCACTTGCGCGTTCGCTGAGGAGTCACACGCCGCTAAAAGGAGTAAAAAGCCAAGAAGCATAGCCGTTTTCCAAGCTGAGATAGTCATACCTCAGTGTAGCAAGCGTTTGTGAAACAAAATGCAATGCGAGGTTGCAGCGAGCGGCTCGAGGTCCTCATATGGAATTGCGTAGCTTGCACGGGTCTCGCTCAATGCCCTATTGCCGACTCATGAACTCCGCCACAAGCGGAGGGGGTATTCGGAGAAATCATCAAAAATCTTCGGTTTTCGTTCCGATGAGGCTCTTTGCGTCGCGAGCGCCCGAGAAGGCTAAGCTGCGTCAGGCAACTACGCCTGGTCGCTCACTGTGTTTTGGACTGGACTTCCCTCTTCGTCCAACTGAGGCAAAGGCTCACCCTGCTCCTCTAACAGCGCGGCTTGGCGCGGGTAGAGCCAGCGAAACGCCTGCGCGTTCATCGCCTCGTCACTTAGCTCAGGCGCGTCATAGAGCCCCGCCACTAAGCGCTGCCGCTGCGCCTCGAAGAGGATCACCGCCGTCGCCACCGAGACGTTCAGCGAGGGCACCATACCGAGCATCGGGACGATGAGGTGCGCGTCCGCGAGCGCGGCAGCTTCTTCTGAAACCCCCTCTTTCTCGTTGCCGAAGAGGACGCAGGTTGGCTTCGTGTAGTCTACCTCTCGGTAGTCCACGGCTTCATCCGAGAGGTGCGCCACCAGAAATTGCATCCCGTGAAGTTCACGCTTGACCTCTTGTAGAGAGGGCAGCACGCGCACTTTGACCCACTTGTTCGCGCTCGCGCTCGTCTCATTGTAGGTGGGCACGCCTCCCGTCGGGTTAAGCGCGTGCACCGTGCCGACACCTACCGCGTCACACGAACGGATCATCGCTGAGAGGTTGTGCGGTTTGTAGACATTCTCCGCCAAGATGGTGAGGTCACTCTGGCGCTTGCGTAAGACCGCCATGATTTTTTGATAACGCTCTTTGGTCACGTGTGCCAGCATAGCGGATGAAGTGAGGATAGGTGGTGCGGTAGGAAAGCGGCACTTTAGAGTTGAAGGCATGTATCAGTTACGCGGACGAAAGGAGGGAGCATACAGAAGACAAAATACAGAGAAGGGAACATTTTAGGGGGTGGCTCTAGCTGAAGTAATGCCGGTATCAAATAGCAGGTATCATCTAGTCAGAGTGTACGAAGTTTTGTGAAGCAACACTCGCACTTTGTAAAACGATGTTTCACTGCGTGAAAACTACGTAACTAGCACGCACTTCAAGGGATGAAATCCCGCAACGGCAGGGCGGCCTGCCCGTAACGCTAGTCCTTGCGGACAGAGATCTACGCTCAACTCTCTCAATATGTTGTGGAACTGCTAAAAGCAAGGGGTTTCAACCCCTTGTTCATCACATGGAGACGGTAGAAGGAGCGCGGCAGCATTCGACTTAGAACCGCTATCCGTTTTTGTTCTCCCTTCTATGCTCCAAGACAAATTCAACAACGTCCGACAACGCACTTTACAGAGCCGTGCTACGTTACTCTCTGGAGATTTTATGAATAAAGGCGATAAACCCCTCTACACCGAACTCATCCGCCCCGTGCGCACCTACGATATCGACTCGGCAGGCATCGTCAGCAACATCGTCTACGTACGCTGGTTGGAGGACTTGCGCTCGGAGCTTTTCGAAGACGTTTATCCTTTAGAGCAGATGGAGCGCACGGGCGTCGTGCCCGTCGTCGCCGCGACAAATGTCAGCTACAAGCGCTCCGTCACCTTGTTAGAAGAGGTCTGTAGCGCAATGTGGGTTGCCAAAGCGGGGCGCAGCAGCCTTATGTTGGAGGCGGAATTCAAGGTGGCCGACGCGCTCGCGGTTCAAGCGACGCAGACGTGTGTCTTCGTCAATCTGCAGGAGAAGAAGGCGACGCCTATTCCTGAAGCGGTGCGCGGCAGGCTCGAGCCTGTCGGTGAAGCAAGGTGGATCGGGTAGAGAGGGCGCGTGAGATGCCACTAGCTACATCCGAAGTCATCGTCGTTTCAGACGTCGAGGGCACGCTCACCACGGGCGAGACTTGGCGAGCCCTCGGGCGCTACTATCAGCAGCGTGAGCAGCGGGGCGCGTACCGCCGCTTCTTCGCGGCGCGAGTGCCGGGTTTCGCGCTCATGAAGCTGGGCGTAAAGGATGAGGCGGCGTATAAAACGCGCTGGATAGAGGACTTAGCGCAGTTTTTCTCAGGCATGGACGCGGCGACGCTCGGCGAAGTTGCAACTTGGGTTGTCGAGCACGAGCTGTGGGCGAAGCGCCGCCCGGACGTCGTCGCAGAGCTGGAGCGTCACAAAAAGGCGGGGCGCACGCTCGTCTTAGCGTCGGGCGTCTACCAACCTATCTTAGAGGTGCTCGCGGCGCGGCTGGGTGCGGTAGCGCTCGGGACACCTCTAGAGATGAACGCTGCTAACGTCGCGGCGGGGCGTCTCACTGGAGAGGTCAACATGGGCGAGGCGAAGTTGGAGAGGCTCACCGCTTGGCTGAGCGGACGCACACTGGGCGTCGCTTACGGCGACACCGAGGCGGACGTGCCGATGTTGACGCAGGCGGAAGAGGCTGTCGCCGTCTATCCGAGCGCCGAACTCGGAGCGGTGGCTCACGCAAGAGGTTGGCGCGTGCTCGGCGCGTGCTCTTGAGAACCCCACGCTTGACACACCCCCTAAAAAGCAAGTATTATCGCTTTTGCACGCTTTGTGTTTCCAAGTACGCACAGCGAGTAAGCCGAGGTGGCGGAATAGGTAGACGCGCTAGCTTGAGGGGCTAGTCTCCGTTGAGGAGGTAGGGGTTCAAGTCCCCTTCTCGGCATACTAGCAGGTAACATCTGGTCACCAACGCCCTCAGTCTGAATAGCGATGTTTGATTTTCACGTTGCGGATGTTATCTGCGCCCTTTCAATTCAGCTTGCTAAAAAAGAAGAGGTCAGCCGCAAAGCTGACCTCTTCTTTTTTCTGTTTCTCTTTTCCGTGCGAGCACTCAGAGCTTACTCCCCCGCGCATCTTCCTCTTCGCTCATGTAGGGAAGTTCACCGGACAAGCGGTAGGTGTAGAGCGTCCGCTCCGGTCCCGCCTTGCCCTCTTCTTCGCCCTCATACGTGTAGGTCTCGATGGAGAGGATGTTGACTTCGACTTCGATTTCGTTGCGCTCGGGCTCATCGGGGTCGTCGAGCTTGCCCTTGTAGGTGACGGTTTCGCTGGACTCCAACCTTTCGTGGAGCCCGCTCACGTCCCTCTCGTCGTCATCTTTGAGCCGCCAGGTTCCTAAAACTTCCAGAATATCGCCGCGCCTCTGACCGCGCACGACTTGCAGGGTGCCGATACCGGGCACGCCGCCCAACGTGGAGGGCTCCATCTTGGCGGTAGGCGTCTCGTTGGAATCTGCGCTGGCTACTTCGTCGCGGAGGTTGTCCATAGGTCATCATAAGGGATAGAGCGGCGGCGGGGGAAGGGGCGACTCGAGCGGCGTTGCCCTGCCTAATTGTCTCTACGTCCGCTTTGCTTTGGAATTGTCATGGTAATGTCAGGCAGGGTTTGGATGAATCCCACTGCTTCACGCCTCGCTGATTCGCCCGCTGACCTATGTCGTTCACGCACTGTTCCCAGAAAGGCCGTCATGCTTCACGTCTTGCACCGCTTCAAACCCTTGCGCTTTCTCCTCAGCTTAGACCTCCTCTTTATCGCACTGCACATTCTGCTTATCGTCCTCTTCACGGAAGACCTATCCGCGTTCTATAACCGTTTCACGGTTGACCGCGAACGCGGCTTCGCGGAGTTGTATCAGTACCTCAAGTTCTCACTCATCGCGGGGCTACTCTTCTACCTCTTTCGCAAACAACGCGCCTGGACCTATGCGCTCTGGGCGTCTATTTTTACCTTGGCGCTCCTCGATGACGCGCTCGGCCTCCACGAAAGAGGGGGCAGGTTCCTCGTGAGCCGTTTTGACATTCCGCACGCTTTAGGGCTGCGCGGACAAGATTTCGGCGAGCTGATCACCTGGAGCGCCCTAGGCGTCGCCGTGCTCTTGGCGCTCTGGATATCGTACCGACGCGCCACGCCCAAATTACGTCACCTTTCCAGGCGACTCGCTTGGCGCTTCGCCCTGCTCGGCGTCTTCGGCTTGGGCTTAGACGTCGTGCACAGCTTATTTCGCGCGTCGCCGGTGGCGCTGCAAGAGGGCTTCGCGGTGCTCGAGGACGGCGGCGAGATGGTGGTGGCGAGCCTAATTGCCGCGTTCGTGTGGCGCTTGGCGGCGGAGAGGCAGGGACGTAGAGGTGAATATAGTGACGAGTACAGCGAGCCGACGCGCCGCTTCGAACAGGCGAGCCCGCAGCGAGCCCACGTTCCTAACCAGCATCCCTGACCGCAGCTACCGTAAGGTAAACACGAGGTGGGGGTAAAGTGAAGGGTGCCGACACGTTACGACGCCGAACACATCGCCCGCTTCTTCGACGCCTACGGCGAGCGCGAGTGGAACCGCTTCGAGGCACCTTTGGATCGGGTGAGCTTGCATCTGCACACGCATTATCTGAAGAGGTTTGTTCAGGGCGAGATGCACGTTTTAGATGCAGGCGCAGGACCGGGGCGCTTCACGACTGAACTCGCTAAGCTAGGCGCGAAGGTGACCGTGGGAGACATTTCCGAGCAGCAGTTGGCGCAGAACCGCGAGCGGGTGAAAGAGGCGGGGCTCGAGTCCTTCATCCAAGCCCACCACAAACTCGACATCACCGACTTGTCACGTTTCGAAGACGGGGCGTTTAACGCTACCCTCTGCTACGGCGGTCCGCTCAGCTACGTGATGGAACGAGCTGACGACGCCCTCGCCGAACTGCTCCGCGTCACCCAACCGGGTGGACCTCTACTCCTCAGCGTCATGTCCAAAATCGGCGCGACGCGCGTCTTTTTACCGGGCGTTTTGGAATTCGTGCGCTCATACGGCTTAGGTGCCGCCGAAGAGGTTATCAAAACGGGCGTGCTACCCAAAGCGTTCGCGAGAGGTCACGCGATGAAGATGTACACCTGGGCTGAACTCGAAGCGCTCTTAGAGCGTCACGGCTGTGAGCTTCTCGCCGCGACCGCGTCGAATCACCTCACGACCTCGCATAGTGAAGAGGTCGCGAGAGTTTATGAGCAGGAGAAAGAGGTGTGGGAGAAGGTGCTCAGGTGGGAGCAGAAGCTGTGCGCGGAGCCTGGGAATTTGGACGGAGGGACGCATATTATCACGGTGGTGAGGCAAAGAGGTAGTAAAGAGTAAAATCTAAATATGAATTCTAATCAAAGAACCGCAAGCCTCAGCTACTCAATAGAAATTGCAGGCTTAGAGCTTACTGAACCCATGAAAAAAGACAGACCGAGACCTGAAGTAGCCCACCTAACTCTTACGACTCAAAAGCAACCAGATAGAAAAATATTGCTGAACATGAAGATCAAAATTGACCAACTTGATGAGTCTGAGAGGCAAGTAGCTGATTTACACCAGAAATTTGCATATTGGGTAGAACTGTTGGTGGAACAGTTTGTCCTCACATTTTTGCATACCCTGAACTACGTTGGAAGCGTTCGTTATGAGAGAGGAAGAATTTGTAGTGAAGATCAAGCTTTTATAACAAATGAGCACAGAGTATCTTTATTTCATGAAAACTCGACGACTCGGGCACTTCATAACGACTCAGAAGAGGTAAAAAACTATCTGCATAAGCTGGGGGATTTCAGCAAAGACACACCTTCGCGGCAGCGAGAAATAGCTTCTAAAATGCTAAAAACGTCCTTATCTGTTGACGATGCTGTTGTAAGCTACCTCTTGCTCTACAATACACTTCTTTTTGTTGTAGAGCCCGTTGTAAAACAACGCAGGCAAAATAATAAAGACAAGAACAAGAGACCATCTCAAAATGAAGTAGATAATTTTATAAAAGATGCCTTGGGCTCGAGCGTCGGAGTTGTTACGCGGTATGGAGAAACTCCGGGGGTATCAACATCGAACGGGGGAAGTGTAAAAAAGTGGCAGGAAACCTTATTTACAAAGCACAGAAACGATGTTGGTCATGCTCATGACCGGAGTACTGACAAATTCAACTGGGATGAAACTGTTTCGAACATTGAAGGTCAACTTCGCGAACTCCGAAAGTTAGTTGCTGATGCTATCGAGAGGTATACGTGAGGTTTTCGGAACGTTGATATAAGACGAAGGGTCTGCACGAGGCAGACCCCAGACTTGATACAAAGCAGGAAACTCGAGTTATAAACTGCGCTACATCAATATCCCACCGACGCTCGCGATAATACCCGCGAAAATCAGCGCTACCGTGTTGATGACCTTGATGAGCGGGTTGATAGACGGCCCTGCCGTGTCCTTGTAAGGATCACCGACGGTGTCCCCCACGACCGACGCCGCGTGCGCCTCGCTGTTTTTGCCGCCGTGGTTGCCGTCCTCGATGTACTTCTTCGCGTTGTCCCACGCGCCGCCGCCATTGGACATCATCAAAGCCATCATCAAGCCGCTGCCGATGACGCCGATGAGCAGTCCGCCGAGCGCGAGTGGTCCGAACAAGAAGCCGACGATGAGCGGGGAGACGACAGCGAGGATGCCCGGCAGCGCCATCTCACGAAGGGCGGCGCGGGTCACGATGTCGACCGCTTTGCCGTATTCAGGTTTCGCAGTACCTTCCATGATGCCCGGAATATCGCGGAACTGCCTGCGCACCTCTTCGATGACGCTGCCCGCCGCCTTACCTACGGACTCCATGAGGAACGCCGAAAAGAGAAAGGGCAACATCGCGCCGAGGAAGAGCCCGACGAGCACGATGGGGTCATCCAAACGGAACGCGCCCGCGCCTAAGTCCAAGCGGTAGGTGTAGTCCGCGAAGAGAACCAGCGCCGCCAACGCCGCCGAGCCGATGGCGTAACCTTTTGTCACGGCTTTCGTCGTGTTGCCCACCGCGTCGAGCGCGTCCGTGACCTCTCTGACCTCTTCGGGCAACTCGCTCATCTCCGCGATGCCGCCCGCGTTGTCGGTGATGGGGCCGTAGGTGTCCATCGCGACGATCATGCCCGTAACCGAGAGCATCGCGACCGCCGCGACGCCGATGCCGTAGAGCCCGGCGAGCTGATAGGAGAAGAAAATCGCAAAGGCGAGGATAATCACGGGCACAGCGGTGCTCTGCATCCCGACGGCTAAACCGCTGATGATGTTCGTCGCGCTACCCGTCTCTGACGCCCGCGCCACACGTTGCACGGGAGCGTAACGCGTCGAGGTGTAATACTCCGTGATGAACATGAGGAGGAGCACCACGCCCATGCCGACGACGGACGCTAAAAAGACCGTGAACCAGTTCGTCGTAGGCGGAAAGGTGCTGAGCCCGGTAAGTTCGGAGACGAGCCCGACTGCCGAAAAGTCGAAGCGGGCGAAGGCGATGATGGAAACTAAGAAGAAGCCCACCACGCTGATACCCGCGCTTACGAAGACACCCTTATAAAGCGCTTTCATGATGTTTAAGTCGTCGTCTAGCTTGACAAAAAAGACGCCTGCGACGCTCGCTAAAATCGCAATCGCGCCGAGGACCAAAGGATAGATGACGAGCGCTGTGATTTCGCCCGTACCAGGGAGCAAGTAGCCCAAGAAGACCGCGCCGATGGCTGTCACCGCGTAGGTCTCGAAGAGGTCCGCGCCCATACCCGCGCAGTCGCCCACGTTGTCGCCGACGTTGTCCGCAATGACCGCCGGGTTGCGTGGGTCATCCTCGGGGATGCCCGCTTCGACTTTACCGACAAGGTCCGCGCCCACGTCCGCCGCTTTCGTGTAGATGCCGCCGCCGACACGGGCGAAAAGGCTGATCAAACTTGCGCCGAAGGCGAAGCCGACGAGCGGTTCGACGGGGTTCTCCAGATTGAAAACCGAATAAAAGAGGAAGAAAAAGCCACTCACGCCTAGAAGCGCTAAACCCGCGACGGCTAAGCCCGCTACCGCGCCGCCGTTAAAGGCGATCTCGAGCGCCCCTAAAAGCCCACTCCGCGCCGACTGCGCCACACGCACGTTCGTCCTCACCGCGATATTCATGCCGATGTAGCCGCTCACCGCTGAAAAGAGCGCCCCGACGACGAAGCCCGCCGTGGTCCACCACCAGAGCGTCGCCTCGAAGCCGCTCTGAGTCAGCGCAACCACCGCGAAGAGCGCGGTGATGATCGCCGCGACCACTGCGATAGTCTGCGTCTGGCGGCTCATGTAGGCCATCGCGCCCTGCTTGACGGCGTCCGAAATTTCCACCATACGCGCGTTGCCGGTCTCGGCGGCTAAGATGCGCCGCGCGAAGTAAGCTGCCGCTACAAGCGCGCCGACGGCGCAGAGCGGAATCAGAATAATCAAAAACCTCATAGACCCTCCACTAAAAAATCGTCAGACAAAAGCAGCAGGTATCATCCGGTCATGAACGCGCTCAGTCAAAAAGGTAGTGACTAGCACGTGTATTACGAAATAATATCTGCGAACCTTTGAGGCAATAGTTCCGCAAACTTGCCACAAAGCCCCTCTTTCTGTCCGGCAGCGATGTTGCAGATTTGACTGCACGCGCAAGTCTATCACGAGTTGTGGAGGTTGCTACGGTGTACCTGTGAAAAGAGGTTGAGGACGCGAATGAAGCGCGGAGAAGAGGTTGAGGGCGTCGTGTTTTTGCTCGAGGTCCCAAAAGAGGTTGGGTGATTTAGCTAAAGACTGAAAGGCGATGCGGCGCTGTGTAGGGGCACATATTTATTACTGTAGCAGGTATCATCTGGTCAGAGACACGCTCACTTTATAAAACGATGTTTAGCACGCACTTCAAGGGATGAGACCCTTGCCGGTTATGGAATTTTTGCGGATGCAAAAGGCAAAACTTCGTAAGCGCTCAACTGTCTCAATGTGTCGTGGAACTGCTGCTGTATGAATTGCCCCTACAGAGTAGGCGTCCCTACGCACTCGGCTTCTCGCCGACCTTGACAAGTTGCTTGCCGATTTTATCCCCTTTGAGCATCCCGATAAACGCCTCAGGCGCACTCTCGATTCCCTCGGCGACGCTCTCGCGCTGCACAACTTTACCCTCGGCTATCCAACCGCTCATCTCCCGGATAAAGGGCTTCATCCGGTCTAAGTGGTCTGAGACGATGAAGCCTTGCAGCTTGAGCCGCTTGCTGATCACGAGCGGCAAGGTGCGCGGACCGGGGCGCGGCGTCTCGTCATTGTAGTGCGCGATCATGCCGCAGACCGCCACGCGCCCGAAGTCGTTCATACGAGGTAGGACCGCCTCTAAGATGTCGCCGCCTACGTTCTCGAAGTTGAGGTCGATTCCGTCCGGGCACCCCTCTTTAAGCGCCCGGCTCAGCTTTGCAGTTTTGTAGTTGAAGGCCGCGTCGAAGCCTAACTCACCCGTCAAGTAGTCGATCTTCTCGTCCGAGCCCGCTGTGCCGACGACGCGGCACCCTTTAAGCTTGGCCATCTGCCCCGCCGCGCTGCCGACTGCGCCCGCCGCCGCCGATACGAACAGCGTCTCGCCCGCTTGCAGCCCGCCGATATCGAACAGCCCGAGGTACGCCGTAAGCCCGGTGACGCCTAAGATGCTCAGGTAGTACGAAAGGGGAACGCCGCCCCGCTCCACCTTGCGCACCCCCTCCCCATTTGAGCGCGTATAGTTCTCCCACCCGAACATGCCCGTCACGAAGTCGCCCTCGGCGAACTTCTCATGCTTTGACGCCACGACTTCCGCCACCGCTTGACCCTGCAAGACCTCACCAACTTCAAAGGGCGGCACATAGGACTTCGCGTCGTTCATCCGCCCGCGCATGTAGGGGTCTAGCGAGAGCCAGAGATTGCGCACCACGATCTGACCCGCTCGAACCTCCGGGATGTCCTTTCGGACGGTCTCGAAATTCTCGCGCGTGACCCAACCTTGAGGGCGGCTCGAGAGTAAAATTTGCGTGTTTTCCGTTTGAGGCATAAAAGTCACCTTCCCGCGTTCGTTATAACAAGAAGGTGGAGGCTGAACGTTCGTGTACTCGGGCTATAGCAAGTCTCAGGCGGAGCCTAGCGGAACTTCATTTGGTTTGAGCCAGTCCCACATTAGAGAACATCGGCGGGCACGCACGTTCTTGAATGAAATCCCGCTAGTTCTTCGAACTGAGACTTTTGCCGGGGGCAAAACTTCGTAAGCGCTATTCCAACTCAGTACTTCTGTGAACTGCTTTAATCGGCGTTGAGCGAGGGCATCTCCGGCGTTTGCGTGAGGAGCAAGCGGAGTTTGGCGCGGCGCTCTTGCACCTCGGTAGACTGCTCCGAAAGTTTCTGCGTAACAACGGCGGTGAGCGTATGCTCGCTGCCCGTACTGCCCGAACGGATAAACTCGATGTCCACGTCGGGGAACATGTCGAGAATATAGGTGGGTAACGCCAGGGTACGCTTGCGCTTGCCTCTAAGGTGCATGACCAAAATATCCGTCTGCCGCCTGCCGAGCGAAAACGCAACGTCTAGGTTGAGTTCGTCAGCCGTATCTTGAATCGCTTTACGAATAGCTTCTCTCACGGTTCCTCCGGGTATAGCAGGTCTCATTGGTTGCAGACACCTTCAGTAGATAAAGCGTCGACTAGCACTCATATCGCGGGATTATATTCGCGCGGTACAAGCTCAAATGACTTCAAAGCTACCGTTAGTATGACCCCTCTACTCCTACAAAAACCTTACATTGGTCCACAAAAGGGCGGAGGGAAGCGGGATGTGAAATTTAGAACATACACCCTCGAGTCCCTCCGCTTCACCTCTTAGTTTCTAGCCGCAACCACCTCATCCTCGGCTTTGTAGTTGAACCTCTCCGGGTCAACTTCAGGCGGATGCTCGCGCTCCCACGCTACCGTGCGGCGCAAGGCTTCCTCTAGCGGGACAACCTCTTCGTAGCCGAGTTCGGCGCGGATGCGCTCTGAGTCCACGGACCAATCCTGACGCATATCCATGTGATGTTGTAAGCCTTCGGGAAGCTCCTCGTTCGGAACTTTGATAACGTCGCCCTGCCAGCCAACCGTTGCGGCAACCTTGTTCAACCAGACCTCTTCCACGAAGTTCTCCCTATACGCCACGTGATAGATGCGGTTCGCCGCCGCTTCTTTCGTCACGCAGAGCGCAACCGCTTCCGCCATGTCTTCGGCGTAGCCGCGCAAGGCTCGAGCCTGCGCCCAATCCTCAGCGAGCAGAATAAAGGGGCGTTCGTCGTCCATCCGCTTGAGGTAAGAGAACAAGCGGTGCTGGTAGTCACCAGGACCAAAGACCATCGGTAGGCGGAGCACAGTCGCGGGCAACTCGTCGGGCCGCGCCATCACGACGCGCTCGACTAGAATTTTGTCGTAGCTGTATTCGAAGTCGTCGGGACCGTCTGCGCTCTCGCGGTAGGGGTAAAGCTCGTCTCTGAGCGGCGAATCTTCGGTGAGAGGTACGGGGTCAGGCGGGCCGGGGTCTTGCTTGATGAGCCTGCCATACGCGCGGTAAACGTCGCCGCTGCTCAACACGACTAAGCGTTTCGTAAGTCCTCGGAAAACCTCTACCACAGCTTCCGCGTCCGCCTCGGTCATCGCCAAAGTGTCTAAAACGACGTCAGGACCTAGCTCCGCAAACACCTCTTTATACTCGCTCAACCTCTTCCTATCTCCGTAAATATGCTCGACACTCTCCGGTAACTCAGCCTCGGTTTGACCTCTATGGAACACCGTGACCTCATGCTCCAGAGCGAGCCGCCGGACTGCGTGCGCGCCGATAAAGTGAGTACCGCCTAAAACGAGAATGTTCATAGGGCGAGTATACGGCGCTGCTCCCTGTTTACCCCCTATTTACAGTGTGAGCGTGCGTTATTGTAGGGGATGACGAGAAACAGTCCAAACCTCTTCAAGTTACTTAGCGGAGTCAGAGCGTGAACTATCGCCCTATCGAAGACTACGGGATTATCGGCGACTTGCACACGGTGGCGCTGGTCAGCAAGGGCGGCTCACTCGACTACATGGCGTTTCCACGCTTCGACTCGCCGACTGTCTTTGCGGCGCTCCTAGACGCGGAGAAGGGGGGACACTTCTGCGTAGAGCCCCTTCTGTCCCAGAAGGAAGAGGCGCGCGTCACCAAAAAGCAGCTCTATCTGCCCGACTCGAACATCCTCCTGACGCGCTTCTTGTCCGAAGAGGGCGTAGCGGAGCTTTCGGACTTCATGCCCGTCAAGGAGGGGCACCGCCACCGCGTCGTGCGGCGCGTGAAGATCATTCGCGGCGAGATGCGCTTTCGCCTGCTGTGTGCGCCACGTTTCGACTACGCACGCGCGTCCCACAAGGCGGAGCTGTGCGACGAGGGCGTGCGCTTCCGCTCGGAAGGGTTGACGCTGCTGCTACGCACGCCGCTGGACTTAGAACTTAACGGCGACGACGCGGCGGCTGAATTCACCCTGCAAGCCGGAGAAACAGCCTCGTTCGTACTGGAGAAAGAGGGCGAACACTCGCCCGCCGCAGACGAGAGCTTCGTCTCTGAGTCGTTTAAGAACACGCTCAACTACTGGCAGGCGTGGGTGAACCGCTCGACGTATGAGGGGCGTTGGCGCGAGGAGATGCGGCGCTCGGCATTGGCTCTAAAGCTCCTCACTTACGCGCCAGAGGGCTCCATCGTCGCGGCCGCCACGATGGGCTTGCCCGAAGAGGTGGGGGGCGAGCGCAACTGGGACTACCGCTACACCTGGATTCGGGATGCGTCTTTTACGGTTTACGGGCTCTCGAGGCTCGGCTACTTAGACGAGATGGCGGACTTCATGCGGTGGATTTCGGCGCGGGCGGCGGAGTACACTGAAGGGGGCGACAAAGGATTGTTGCAAGCGCTCTACGGCATCGGCGGCGAGCGCGAAATCCCTGAGGAGAACCTGACACATTTGGAGGGCTACAGGGGCTCCGCGCCCGTGCGTTTAGGCAACAGCGCCTACGACCAGCTTCAACTCGACGTGTACGGCACGCTGATGGATTCGGTTTATCTGTATAACAAATACGGCGACCCTATCTCCTTCGAGTTGTGGCAGCGGCTCATCCAGATGATCGACTGGGTATGCGAGAATTGGCAGCGCAAGGACCACGGCATCTGGGAGGTGCGGAGCGGTCAGCAGGAGTTTCTGTACTCCCGGCTCATGTGTTGGGTAGCGGTGGACCGGGGCTTTCGCTTGGCGCACAAGCGCTCCTTCCCCGCACCTTTAGAGCGCTGGCACAAGGTCAGAGACGAGATTTACTACGATATTTTCGAGAACTTCTGGGACGAGGATAGAGGGGCGTTCGTGCAGTACAAGGGCTCGCGCGCGGTGGACGCCTCGAGCCTACTGATGCCCCTAGTCAAATTCGTCTCTCCAAATGACCCCAAGTGGCTCTCTACCTTGCGCGTCATCGAAGACGAACTCGTGGACGAGTCTTTAGTCTACCGCTATCACAGCGACGATACGGACGACGGTCTGCGCGGCAAAGAGGGCACTTTTAACATCTGCTCGTTCTGGTACATCGAGTGTTTGGCGCGTTCCGGCGAGGTCAAAAAGGCGCGGCTCCTGTTCGACAAGTTCTTGGGCTACGCCAACCACTTGGGGCTCTTCTCCGAAGAGATCGGTCCTTACGGGCAGCAGCTCGGCAACTTCCCGCAAGCCTTTACGCATTTGGGGCTTATCAGCGCGGCGTTTGAATTAGATAGGCGGCTGTCGTAGCCTCATGTTGACCTAAGCGCGTATCCCCTTACGACGGCTTAGGGGCGATTCATGAATTGCCCCTACACGGCACTGCATTTTCTGCAGACTTCAACTGAACCTCGTTCAGAGCGGCAAGCTCAAGCCCAACCTGTACCAAAACCCGTCAGCGTAGCCGAATGTCCCGCTCAAGCTCGTCGGCGCGCCGTAGTTGACAACCGTGTCGAGCGAGAGGGTGAGGTCTGCGCCGACGTGAAACCCTGAGTCCACCCAGGTGCGCAGCCTCGGCTCGAGCGTGAGGCGTTCGGCGGCGTAGAGCCCGTCGCCGTAGCGAAGCCGGAGGGGTAAGCTGCGCCGGTAGCCCACTGTAAAGGTCGCGCCGAAGTCGGTAGCGGCTTGGGTGGGGATAACCTTCGCTGGGCGGTAGCCACTGCGACCCCAAAGTTCTAAAGTGCCGTCCCACAGCGAGGTGAAGTAGGTGGCGTCGAGCCAAGCGCCGAGCGACGGGTCCGTCGGTGTGGCGCTCCAGACACCCGACGCGCCAAAGCGCGGTCCCCGCGTGCGGTAGCCCCACCTGTCGGTACGCTGCTGTGAGAGCGAGGCGTCGATACGTCCGTCAAACTGAACATCGCCACGCGAGGGCAAGCGCACCCCGCCCGCCCTAACGCCAACGTAGCCTACCCACTGGTCCAAAGGTAGCCGCGCCGACACGTCACCTCGCACGCCCATAACTACCTCTTCCGTCCTTCCCAAATGAGGGCTGTGGGGCCACAACCCGGCTTGTACGCCGAAGCTCAGGGGTTGCTGCGCTTCCAAAAGTCCGCCCTCGCCGTAGGCGTAGCGAAGATTCGAATAGAGACCTAGAGGCGTTCCCGCGAGGCTGCTGTTCAACCCTAGCGTGAGGGCGTAGTTATGCGCGCCGCTGTCGTCCTGCCCCAACACCGCCGCGCTCGCCGCCACGTTCAAAGGCGAGACCGACACGCCACCGCTCGTCGGCAGCCAGCCATAAGGGAGCAAGCTGGGGAGCGGAGAGTAATCGTGCACGGGGAAAGTTTGGATTGGCTCGAGCCGTTTCTCGGGTAGAGGTTCGCGCGTGAGCGGCACCGAGACCTCTAAAGGTTCACTCAAAAATGCGAGGTTATAGCCTTGTTTGCCGAGTTGGGTGTAGAGCAGCCCCGCTTCGGCGACCTCCGGGTCGAACGCGCCGCCCACCGTCTGCGTCAAACGAGTCAGCGTTTGGCTAGACAGTTCCAGATTGTAAAGCTCGTAGACCTCTCCCCTATGCGTTCCCCTGTCCGAACGAAATACGAGCGCGGTCTCGCCGCGCCAGGCGGGGTCCAAATCCTGCGCGGCGTCTTGCGTGAGGTAACGCAGCCGCCCCGCTTCTAACACCGCGAGGTCCACGAAGCCGCCGCGCCACACGCTGAGCGCCACGCGCCCCGCGTCACTTACAGCGAGTCCTACGACGTGCTCACCGCCGGGCGCACGCCACAACACGTCAAGCGTTTCAGTCTCCCCTTCACACCAGCGCCGCACCTGCGAAGGCTCGGTCACGATATCGTAGATGTATAAGACACACCCGTCCGGCATCGGCGCGGGGAACTGCGCCCGCGCGCCCTCGGTCAACTGCGTCTCTTGGCCCGTCACCACGTCTAGCGCGAACAGCTCAGAGAACTCGCTTCCGGGGCGGCGCACCGCTCTGGCGTAGAGAAGCGTCCGCGCGTCCAACCACGCCAGCGTGCTCGGCAGCCTGTCGGCGATAAGCTCGCGCCCATTCATGGTTCTGCCGTCTATAAAGTCAGCGACGTTGACAGCGGGGGGCCACGAGACCCAGGCGAGCTGCGTGCCCGCAGGGTTCAGTGTGGGGGCGCGCGTGTACCAGTTCGTCTCGGTGAGGGTGCGTCCTGCGTGAACCTCGTCAGCTTCTGCCGCCGCCACCTCTTCCACCGACGCCCACCACGCCGCCCACTCGTCCGTTAAAGAGGTGCCTATAGCCTCCTGCCACGCATCCGCGAAAGGGGTGAAGAAGCCACCCTCGTTGTAGGTGCGCAGCGTTTTTAGAATCGCCTCGAACCCGTGCTGCTCGATCAGATAACCGGTGAATTCCGCCCCGTAGAGGTAGCGCGCCGCGCCACCGGGCCACGCGCTGTAGGTGGACAAGCTCACGTCGCTGAGGGAGGGGTGCTCCCCTAACGACGCGCTCCGCACCAGCCCCGTGGTGAGCGCGTCGCCTAAGCGTCCGCCTGACGTGAACTCGCTCTCCACCCACACGGCTAACCCCTCGATGAGCCAAGGCGGAGGTACGGCGGCGAGCGTCTCACCGACGAGCCCGAGGCGCGGCAGCGCGCCGAGCCCACCGGATATTCCCTCAGGGCGCGCGTTGTAGCTGAGCTGAAGGTTGTGCGTGAGTTCGTGGAGGAGCAAAAGCGTGAGGTCATCCTCGGTGCGGTAGCCCAAATTCACGTCGTTAGGAAAGAGGGCGCGGAGCGCAACTTTCGGGCGAGGCAGCGCGAACGCGGTGGCGTTATACACGTCTGTGGTGGGGTCAATCGTCAGGGTGATGGTACCCGGGGCGAAGTCAAAAAGTGGGACGAGCACGTCCAGCGCCCGTTCCGCTTCGGCGGCGACGCGCTGGGCGAAAGGTTCTAAAGCAGGGTCCTCGAAGAGCACGCGCACGCGGGGCGCAGTGACCTCTTGCGTCGCTAATGCGTGGGGGAGGAAAAATAAGCTGATGAGAAGGGAGTACATGAGGGTGCGCACACCGGCTAGTATAATGGGCGCACCGCTCGCCCTATTTCAGCCGTGAGAAATGCCACGTCTTTGAGTGGAGGGGTGTGAGGTCGCGCCTGAGCGAATAGATTCAAAAGAGGAGGCTCGAGCAAGCTCGAGCCTCCTCCAAGTAGGGGATGTTGTGGTTACTGTAAGGCAACGTTGCTATCAAGCTTCATAACAAAAATGTTCCTACCCGTTATGGGCGCTCCATCCAACGTGCTCTCTGTATAACCTGTGATGAAAACGTTGCCTCGCATATCCGCCGCGATACCGTCAACGTGCTCGCGCTGGGCACTGCCGAGCTGCTCCGCCCAAACCTGATTGCCCGCGCTGTCATATTTCAGGGCGAGGATATCGTCGGAATAGGTATAACCAGTAACGACGATGTAGCCTTGGGCGTCAATTGCGGCGGCGTGAGCACCGTCATCCGATGCGCTGCCGAACTGCTCGAGCCATTCCTGCTTGCCAGTACTGTCGTACTTGGCAATAACAAAGTCGGAATTGCCGGCGTTTTGGTAACCCAATTCTAAACTGCCGCGCGTATAACCAACAACGTAGGCGTTACCTGCTGCGTCAACAGCAATGCCTTTGCCCTCATCGTCAACCTCGCTGCCGAACTGCTTGAGCCATTCCTGCTCGCCACTACTTCTATACTTGGCGATAAAGAGGTCGAAACCACCTGCGTTAGAACCCAAACCCTTCAGGTCACCATCTGTATAGCCTGTGATGTAGACATTGCCCGTCGCGTCAACAGCGATATCTTTGCCTTCCTCGTCGGCGGAGCTGCCAAACTGACTGAACCCTTTCTGGACGCCGCTACTGTCATATCTAGCCACGAAGACGTCTTTGTCGAAGTCCGCCGAGCCGCTCGTAGTGTGACCCGTAATGTAGATATTGCCCGCCGCGTCAACCGCCACAGCTTCAGCCTTCTCATGACCCGCCGCGCCAAACTGTTTCCTCCAGCTCAGCTTCAGCACACCGTCACTGCCCTCGCTATACTGAGCGATAAAGGCGTCCGTGTTGCCGAAGTTGCTGCCCTCAGGATCGAGGCTACCATGCGTGTAGCCCACCACGTAGAGGTTGCCTGCTGCGTCAACGGCGACGCCTTCAGCATCATCATTGCCGCCGCTGCCGAACTGATCTGCCCACACTCGCTCACCGCGACTATTAAGCTTCATCACAAAGACGTCGAGCTTGCCACTAGAGGTACCCGCTAAGTTGCCGCTGGTCTTGCCCGCAAGGTAGAGGTTGCCTTCGGCGTCAGCCGTAATGCTTTCGGCATCGTCGGTGGTAGTGTCGTCACCGAACTGCACGGACCATCCCTTTACCTCTACTACCGTCACCGTCAGGGTTGTCGCTAGTGTGTTACCCGCCGCGTCGTAGGCTATCAACTTGAGCGTGAAGGTGCCAGCGGAGCGCGGGGTGTAGAGGTAGTGCCAGTCGCTGCTGGAGCCAGGCGGCGCGAGGGTAGCCTCGCCCAGCAGGAGGCCGTCTTCGTACAGCTCGAGCTTGCGCACATCCACGTCGTCACTGGCGCTTCCGGTGAGCGTCACCGCTTCCCCTTCAGTTAGTGTGCCGGGGTTGTCAAACGTTGCGTTAGGGTTTTGCTCGTCCAAGTTTTGAACGGTCACGGTAAAGTCCTTGCGCAAGGTATTACCGCTACCGTCATTCGCCTCGACAAGAACGCTGTAGCTGCGCTTGGTTTCGTAGTCGAAGCGTTCGGCGGTTCTGAGTTCGTCGTTGGTAAGGGTAAAACTACCGTTGTCGGTCTCACCCGGCACCAGGCTGTAACTCGGAAGGCTACCGTCCGTCACGCTGAAGCGCCCTACCACCTCGCCTGCCGCTTGGTTCTCGAGCACGGTACTGCTGCTGAGAACCATCTCGCCTGTCACCCCTTTAACCACGTTCAAGAAGCGTCCAGCGTCGAGCATCCCCGTGTCCGCACCATCCGCCGTGTCGTCCCTCGTATCAACATCGTCACTGACGGATGAAAGGAGCGTCTGGGCGTGCGTCACCGGATCGTCCCCAAAGTCGCCGAGGGCTAGCGCCAGCGCGCCCGCCACAACGGGCGCAGCGAAGGAGGTGCCGGTGCAGTGCATAACACCGCGTTCGGGCGCGAGCGTGTAGACCGCTTCACCGGGCGCATAAAGGCTGACGTCCGAACCGTAGGTCGAGAAAGCCGAGCGGACGCGCAGCGCGTCCACGCTGCCGACGCTGACGAGGTGCTCGAAGCCGCCGCGACGGGCGAGTTTAGCAGGATAGGCAACCTTGTCGTCGCCGGAGTTGCCCGAGGACACAGCGAAGAGGACGCCGCGCTGCTGGCGCGCGTACTTGAGCACTCGCGATAGGGCTTTGGAGTCCGTGTCGCCATGCGCCCCGAGCGAGAGGTTGATGACGTCCGCACCGCTTTGGACCGCCCAGTCGATAGCCAGCGCGACGTCCGTGAGGTCGCCCGAGCCGTCCGAGCGCAACACGCGAAGAGGCAAGATGGTTGCTTCGGGCGCGACTTGCAAGATCACGCCCGCCACGCCCGTGCCGTGCCCATGTCCCCCGTTGCCCGCGTCAGAGCGCTCGTCGAGCGGGAGCGCGTCGCCGTCCACGAAGTCCTTCCACTCGCTCTTGGGGGCGAGCCTGCCCTGCAGCGCGGGGTGATACACGTCGACGCCCGTGTCGATGACCGCGACCTTGACCCCGCGCCCTAAGCTGGGCGCGAGCGCTTGACCCTCGGCGAGCCTGACCTGCCGCCACGCGGTCAGGTTTTGCTCGAAGGTGGTGCGCACGGCTTCATCCGCGCCACCCGCTACCGCATTCCAGCCGCTCGCCCAGGAATTGCGGCCGCTCGCCCAAGAGTTGCGCCCCAGCGCGCTCACACCAGGAATGCTAAAAGCGTCCTTGTTGTTCTCGCGGAGCGCCTCGGCGTCCGGCGGGACCAGGCTGCCCTCGACGCCAAGCACGGCGAAGCCCGCCTCAGGGTGCCAAACGAGGGCTGACGCGCCGTAACGCGCCTCTACCTCCGCGCGGCTGTCCTGCGGCGTGATGTCGACGCTCAGCGCGTAGTCGTAACGGACGGGCGGCTCGGCGTCCGGGGCGGGAGCGCCGCCGCACGCGCTGAGCGCGGCGGCAGTGAGCGCCGCGAGCGCGGCGCGCCACCAAACTGTCTGGAACATATTCGACCTTTCCGCAGCGCCTACGCGCTGCCTCGCAGATAGATATTTTTCACATGTCGGCTGCGCGGCTCACGCACAGCTCGAGATACTCCTGCCGAGCATAGAGCGGATAACCTTACAAAATTCTTACAGACGCTCGCGCGCTGCTCCTTGCGGCGAGGGCGCGGCAAGCTCCCTATAAGCAAGCTTGTAAGAAGCGTGTAAGGGGACATCCTCTAGAGTGAGACCAGAAAGGAGCCTCGAGATGATCTGCGCAGACCTTATAGGCCCTACCACCCACGAAATCGACGAGCTTAACGCACTCGCTTGGACGCTGCACCGCACTGACACGAGGCGGGCGCTACGACTCGCCGAGGAAGCGCTCCACCGCGCGAGGAGGGCAGGTTGCGAGCGGGGTCAGGCGCTCAGCCTCATCACCCTGAGCTACGGCGCGATGCGCTCGTCCGACCTCCAGGTAGCCCGCGACAAGGTGCAGCGCGCCCTCAAACATCTCGACGCTTCGCAAGACGAGGAGGGGAGGCGCAGAGCGCTCAACCTGCTGGGCATCATCCACGGTCAGTCTGGCGATTACGCGGGCGCACTGAAGACCTTTTTAACGTTGCAGCCCCTATGCGCCGAGCTAGGCAAGACAAAAGCGTTGGCGGACACCTTCAACAATATAGGCATCGCCTACTTCAACCTCGGCGACCACACGAACGCGCTGGACTACTACTTTAGAGCGCTCGACGTCTTCCGCGACGCCGAACATGCGCGAGGCGAAGTCGGGACGCTCATCAATATCGGGATGGTCTACTTCGAGCGAGGGCGCTTTACAGAGGCGCTGGACGCTTTTTTGCAAGCCCAGAGCGGCGAAGCCGAAGACGAACACACCCACGCGCTCTTGCGCAATCACCTCGGGCGCACCTACTTGCAGCTTGGTCAGTTTGAGCAGGCGCTCGTCCACAACCAGGAAAGCCTGACGCTCATGACCGCTTTGGACGACCGTTTAGGCGCGAGCTACGCGCAAGACGACCTTGCGGCGATTTACGTCAAGCTCGAGCAGATGGAGCAAGCGGAAGCGTGTTTAGTGGAGAGCTTGGGAACCAAGCGGGGTGCGGGCGACACCAAGGGGGAGGCTGAGGTCTGCTTACAGCTCGGCAATCTCTACTTGCGCCTCGGGCGGCTCGAGCTTGCCTTGGACACCCTGCACGAAGGTCTCACCAACGCGCAGAGGAGCGACGCGGGCGACGAAGTCCGCAAAGCGCACCGCGCCCTCGCCACCGCGTACAAAAAGAACCGCCAGTTCCGCGAGGCTTGCTCGCACCTGGAAAAACACGACGAACTCACTCAGGCGGCGTTCAACCGCGAGTCCGACCTCAGACTCCAGGCGCTGCGCGTCCAGTATGAGGTCGAGCAGACCGAGCACGAGAACGAACTCTACCGCCTCAAGAACGTCGAGCTAGCCCAGGCAGTCGAGGCGCTCCGCGAGCTGACCGCGTCGCTGCGAAGCGCCAACGACGAAAAGGCCGCCCTGCTGAGCCGGCTGGAGAGACAGTCGCGTGAAGACGGTCTGACCGGTCTCTACAACCGCCGCCACCTAGACGAGACCCTGGCGAAAACCTTCGCCCACGCCAAGCGCCACGAACACGCGCTCAGCGTCGTCGTGTGCGACATCGACCACTTCAAGCGCGTTAACGACGACTTCTCGCATCAGATGGGCGACGTGGTCCTTAAAGAGGTCGCGAGGCTTCTTAAAGCGGGCGTCCGCCAAGGCGACACGGTGGCGCGTTACGGCGGCGAGGAGTTCGTCATCGTGCTACCCGAAACGCCCTCACAGAACGCGGCGCACATCGTCGAGCGCATCCGCCAGACGATTCAAGATTACCCCTGGCACACCTTCCACCCCGAGCTTAAAATCACGATGAGCGCCGGTCTCTCCGATGATCTCGCCTCCGAGAATCACGAGAAGCTCGTCGGCATCGCGGACAAGAAGCTCTACGAGGCGAAGCGCGGAGGTAGAAATCGGCTCGTTGTCTGAGTTTTTATAAAGTCGTTTTTGTGAAGTCGGAACGGTTGCTAGACGTGAGAGAGGGCTCGAGCCCTCTCCCTCTCCCGTAATCGACACGTCGCAGAGGACAGCCGAGCCTATTGACACACCGCCTACACCTTGTTCTTCCTCAACTCTGAGAGCGAATAGCGCGTACCCCGCCACGAAATACTCCCGCGCCAAAGAGCTTTAGCAACCGCTTCTAACGTCGCGTAAAGAACCATTGTGATGCCAAAAGGGTGCAGCGCCGCGTACCATGCGGGCAACTTGGAAAGCCGCTTGTTCCAAACGTAGACGAGGAATACGGTGACAACGGAAAAGGCGAACAGCCAACGCGCCAACCCCTCCGCGAAAAATACTGCGGCAAAAGGGAGCACGTTCGTCACGAAGAGGCTAGCAACGCCGAGTAGAGCAAGAGGTAGCGAGTAATTTAATCCCGCAGAGGCGTTTTTATTGAGTCCACGAATCGCCTCCCGTAAGCCCGTATACCACTCCACTTGCATCAGCTCGGGCGCAAAGACCGCCTCTTGTTTGTAACCCGCCCTCTTCACGAGCTTGCCGAGCTTCATATCGTCGTCCGGGCGCAGGGCGATAGCTTGGTGCGTGCCTACCTTTTCGTACACCTCTTTTTTCAAGAGGTTAAATGCGCCGATACCGATGTGCCACCTGGACTTTGGCTTCGTGACGCGCCACGGTTGGCTGTAGATGCTAAAGAGGAGTGAAAACGCCGAGACGAACGACTTGAGTGGGACGCTCTTCGCCTCCAAGCAAGGAAGCGCGGCGAGGTGGTCTAGGCTTTGCTTTTGGGCGTAAGCGACAGCGGTAGCGAGGGCACGTTCATCAAAACGCACGTCCGCGTCGGTAAAAAGGAGCCATTCACCTTTCGCCCTCTTCGCGCCCACATACAGAGCGTGATTCTTGCCGAGCCACCCGCTGGGCAGCGTGTCGATATGGATGACCTCTAAGCGCGAAACCCTCTCCTTCATCCCCTCCAAAATCTCACCCGTGCGGTCCGTCGAGCGGTCGTTCAAGACGATGACCTCTAAGTTCGGGTAATCCTGCGCTAAGACGGATTCCAAACTCCGCTCGATGTCTCGCTCCTCGTTTAGAGCAGGGATAACAACTGAAAGCACCGGGCATGCCTCTAATGTCGGCGCGCCATATGTAAGCTGTGTGATGCGGCGCATTCCCCTATACCAGTCGAGGGCGAGGACGAGCCAAAGGAATAGAGTAGCGCTAGCGAGCCATGTCATGTCCTTCTCATCTTAGCGCTGCTACAGACCAAGAGGTCGCGCCGGGCTTACGTCAAGAGGTGCGGTGCGTCCTCGGTGTCTTCGTTTGGGAGGGGGTCGGGCTCGAGCCAGGCCAGTACTACAATGGGTAAAACCGCGTAGAGCAAAAGCCCAAGCGTGACGAGCCATATTGGAGCAATCTGCCCCGCTGAGGGGATGAGTACGAGCAGACTCGGACCCAAGATGAGATAGGCTATGAGGTAAGCCTGGTTGCGGACCTTTTCTTGGCGCTCATCAACAGGGGGCGGTTTGGCGTTTGGATAGAGGTCACGGTCGTGTATGTCAGAGACGCCGCCCGTTGAGGCGTACAGAACGAGCGCAGTGAGGACCATCAGCGCAAACGCTGCAAGCGACACCCACTGCACCAATGGCGTGAATGAGGTGGATAAGGGAGGAGGTAACAAGGCCCAAAAGGTGATCAGCCCGGCGTCGAGGGCGTAGAGAAGAACCACAAGGACCCTGCGCCAGAAGCGGCTCAGCTCGAGGTGAAAAGGTTTCGTCAGCCTCATGTTGTACTTCCTTTCTTAACTGAGTAAGCGGTTCCCTCTTGGATGGGATCGGGCTCGAGCCAGGCAATGTACATCATTGGAAGCGTCGCAATCAGGCAAAAGTTTGCGTAGATTAGAATTGAGGTAATACCTCCCAAGTTGTTATAAAAAGTTTGAGTGTCGCCAAAACCAAAGAAATCCACGAGTAAAATGACCAGTGCAAGCGGAACGGCGACGAAGTAAGCTAAACGGTACGCTTGGTTTAATAAACTCTCCTGACGCTCATCTAAGCGCCTCTCCTTCCTACTCCTGAACGGATAAGACGTACTCATAACGATTGAAGTTGAGTAACAAAGGCGTGATACGAAAAGCCAGAAAAGAAAGAGAAGGAGAAGACCTTCCCAGCTAAATCTGCCGCCATATAAAGCCAGCCCGAGATACAGCGTAAGCATAGTGAGGGTAACGACAATAAGCACGCGCCGAACATTTCGCTTGAGCGGTGAACGAAATCTAAATAGGTTAGTCACGCTGCTTCACTCCCCTTCTGAAATTTGTAAAGCGCTTCGCTAAGAGGCTCAAGGGGCTTAGTCGAGAAAATGACCTCGATAGGCAACTCAAAAAACTCCGAGAGCCGAAACGCCAATTCCAAACTCGGGTTGTAGTCGCCGCGCTCTAAATACCCCACCGTCTGGTAGTTCACCCCGACGGCGTCCGCTAGCTCTTGACGCGACAACCCGCGCTCCGCCCGCAGCACGGAGAGGCGGTTGTAGATGGTCAGTTTGTCTCCCGGCACGCGCACCTCTCCTCGTCTTTTTCTTAAAACGTATTGTTGTATATCTGCAACATTTTGTCAAGAGGTCAGACGGATGATAAAGGTGTGACAACACCGTGTGATGATAAATTGCCGCAGGTGCCATCACCTGATATGTGTACTAAAGGATGTTCTATATGGTGATAGTGTCTGTGACCGGACGATACCTGCTGGTGGTATGAAAGAGGTATGGCTGTTTTTATCGTCGATAAACCTCTCAGCGTCACCTCACACGATGTCGTAGCGCGGACGCGAAAACTCCTCAAAACTAAACGCATCGGTCACGCAGGCACGCTCGACCCGCTAGCGACGGGCGTGCTCGTCATTCTGACAGAAGACGCCACCAAGCTCTCCCCTTTTCTAACCGAGTCGGACAAAACCTATCTCGCTTGGGTCTCGTTCGGCGCGAGCACGCCGACGCTGGACGCGGAGGGACCGATTTCGGAAAGAGGTGACGCCTCATACCTCACACGTGAAGAGGTAGAGGCTGCGTTACCGCCCTTTTTAGCGCTAACCGAGCAGCTTCCGCCGCAGTATTCCGCCATCAAAAAAGGGGGCGTGAAAGGGTACGAGGCGGCGCGAAAGGGGGAGGATTTAGGGTTGCCGCCACGACCAGCGGGTTATAGGTCCATTCAACTTTTAGACTTCGCAAGTACGAGAGACGCCTTACCGCAAACTTTCAGCCCTATGCAAAGAGGTTGGACGCCAAACGAAGAGGGTCGAGTGTTCGACT
The DNA here is from genome assembly GCA_965215565.1 of Trueperaceae bacterium. Classification (GTDB taxonomy): domain Bacteria; phylum Deinococcota; class Deinococci; order Deinococcales; family Trueperaceae; genus CBDBZX01. The sequence goes on along the minus strand of CBDCDZ010000004.1, from coordinate 4,202,879 downwards.
TACCTGAACCTCTTGCGGCGTTGCCTACGGCGCTCCTTTCAGTTCAGGTGCAAGCAGGAACGTACATTCGGGCATTCGCCAGAGACTTGGGCGCGGCGTTAGGTGTCCCCGCGCACCTCTCGGGTTTGGTGAGGACGCAGGCGGGGCGCAGTCGGTTAGAAGAGGCGGTGAGTGTAGAGTCCCTCCCTAATGAAAGAGGTAAGAGCAAAGCCGACGCGCTTCCCTATCCGCTCGTTAAACTGGACGAACAAGAGGTAAAAAGAGTGCGCCAGGGACAGCGGCTCAGCTTAAAGCTCACAGAGCGCGTCGGGCTCGTGGACGAGGTGGGAGAGCTTGTAGCGGTAGCGGAGCCGAAAAGTGAAAGGTTTAGCTTGCTGCGCGTTTGGCAGTGATAACGTTGGGTTATGAAATGCTCTTTTGTGGTTGTGCTCTTTAGTCTGCTTACGCTTACCTCTTGTCAGCGAGACGATACCTTTGTGCCCGCTGCCGAATTACCCTTCGCTACACATCCGAGCGTGCTGCGCGGCAACTGGTCAGGGACTATTTTCAACGTACCTGAAAGCAAGAATTCGACGCTCGAGCTGACTAACCTCACGGCTGAATGTGCCGATTATCCTGAGAGCGATACCAGCGAAGATACCTGTTGCCGCTACGCCTTTTCGGGGAACATTAGCGTCGAAGGTAGTGCGAGCGTACCTCTAACCGGAGAAGGGTACAGCAGCGATTACCTCTATACACTTACCGAACCTAGAGAGCCCACGACACCCTCGGTGTATGCAACGTTTGAGCTTGGCGGCGAAAACTGGAGCCTCGTCGCTGACTATCGCTCGAGCGATAGTCAGAATTTAGAGAGCGAGCCTTCTTTCGAAGGACTTCTCTCTACGGGTAATCCCAACAGGGGTAGTTCATTTCTGCTCGAGCCCACCCCTTAAAGATAATGTTGTATAAAAACTTGAATAACCCGTTTAACTCATTCCTCAGAGTGTCGTACACTACCTCATGAAACTAGGCATTCCTAAAGAGGTCAAACGGCACGAGTACCGCGTCTCGGTGACGCCGGGCGCGGTCAAGGCGCTTGTAGACGCAGGGCATGAGGTCTTCGTCGAGACGCAAGCGGGCGTGGGTAGCGGCTTTTCTGACGATGAGTACGGAGCACAGGGCGCGACGGTTGTGGGCAGCGCGGAGGAGGCGTGGGCGCAGCCGATGGTGATGAAGGTCAAAGAGCCTATAGAGCGGGAGTACGGCTTTTTGCGTGACGAGCAGTTGCTCTTCACATATTTGCACCTCGCCGCCGACAAGCCACTTACCGAGGCGTTGCTCAGTGCGGGAACAACGGCAGTAGCGTACGAAACGGTGCAGCTTGCGGATAAGACGCTGCCGCTTCTCACGCCGATGAGCGAGGTGGCGGGGCGCATGGCGTCGCAGGTGGGGGCGTTTTACCTGAGTAAATTTTTGGGCGGGCGCGGGCTGCTCTTAGGCGGTGTGCCTGGCGTGCAAGCGGGAGAAGTCGTCATCTTGGGTGGCGGCGTCGTCGGGACGAACGCGGCGAAGATGGCGTTCGGGCTGGGGGCGCGGGTTACGATTTTGGATATCAGTCATTCGAGGCTCCAGTACTTCGACGACGTCTTCGGTAGCCGCATCCAGACGCTCACCAGCACGCCCGCCAACATCGCGGAGATGGTGACGAAAGCGGACCTCTTGGTGGGCGCGGTCTTGATCCCAGGCGCGAAGGCACCAAATCTTGTTACAAAGGCAATGGTCGGCACGATGAAAGCGGGCAGCGTCATCGTGGACGTCGCGGTGGACCAGGGCGGCTGTATCGAAACAAGCAAACCGACTACGCACGACGAGCCAACCTTTGTGGTGGACAACGTGGTGCATTACGGCGTGGCGAACATGCCCGGAGCCGTGCCGAACACGAGCACGATTGCGCTTTCGAACCAGACGTTGCCGTACGCGCTCGAGCTAGCCAAGCATGGCGCTGGGGCGTTACAGAACGACGCCGCGCTACTCAAGGGCTTGAATACACATCAGGGACAACTGACGCATCAGGGTGTAGGAGAGGCGTTCGGTGTAGAGTCCGTTGCGCCGAACGCTGCCCTCTCCGAGTCAACGCTCTTTGCTTAAAAGTAGAAAGAGGCTCGAGCTTCTACAAGAAAACTAAAGCCAAAAAAAGAGCGGTCTCGCTGAGACCGCTCTTTTTGAGTAGCGCGTAAACTTAGTTACCCGGCATCAGCACTGAGTCGATCACGTGAATCACGCCATTGACAGTTTGAATGTCCGCCGTAACAACGCTGGCGCTGCCTACCATGAGGCCGGGTCCACTCATCGCACCGCCGGTCATGTCGCCAGACACGTCATCCGACATCTCGCCGCCGGTTGTGCTCATATCGCCCTCCATCATGCCGCCCGTCATGTCGCCGGACATGTCGCTCATCATGCCCTCGCCGATCGTCAGTTCGCCGCCTTGCAGCGTGGTCACGCTGCTCATGCTCGTGAGGTCTCCTGAGCTTAGTTCGCCGTCCACAACGTGATAGGTGAGTACGTTCGTGAGCGCGTCGGTGTCGCCGAGGAGCGAGACGATCTGGTTGTTGGTGAAGGGTAAAAAGGCGCTGTCACTCGGCGCGAAGACGGTGAAGGGTCCTTCGCCGTTGAGCGTTTCTAAGAGCCCCGCCGACTGTACGAGCTGCGCCAAGATGCCGAAGTCCGGGTTTGCCGCGACGACTTCAGCGATGGTCATAGACGAGGTGTCCATGTCCTCCATGCTGCCGCCTGTAGCGCTACTGTCCTGCATAAGGGTCTCTAACATCGCGTCCATCTCGCTCGCCATGTCGGAGTCCATCATGCCGCCGGTCATACCGCCCGTCATGTCGCCGGACATACCCCCTGTCATACCGCCCGTCTCCTCCATATCCATCTCACCGCCCGTATCTTGCGCAAGGACGACGAGTGTAACGGTGAGCACCGCACTGATAAAAATACTGAGTAAAAGGTTGCGTTTCATTCCTGCCTCCTGTTTGATAATGTCTTAGGTGTCGACTTGAGTATCTCTGTGGCAAATATAACAGAAGTCTCGTGTGCGCACCTAGTGTTTACTCGCTTCGCCGAGCTTAATGAAGCGCTTTACTGGTCTCCCGCGCCCTGCCCCACCTCACCACACGCCACGATGGTGCTTAGCTCCTCGGGCGAAAGGTGGATGTTGATGTAAAAGTTCGAAGAGGTGATCTCCTCGAATGAGGTGTCCGTGTCGGTGACGCTCGAGCCGCTCTCCCCGTCGACGCTCTCTAACGGCACGATGATGTCGCCGCCGTCACCGCAGCTTCCCGCGTGGAAGTGTGCGGGGTGCACCTCCCCCTCGGTGGTGTTTTGCAAGGAAATAACAACCCGTGCGCCGCCCGTCTCGGCGTTCTCAACGACCTGCACGGTGCCCTCTACGTCATACCCTTCGTTCGGATAAATCTCATAAAAGACTGTTTCTAAAAGACCCTGCTCTTCACTGCTTGCACCACCAGTCACGTCGCTACTGGTCACGTCGCCACCCGTCATACTGCTAGACATGTCATCATCGCTCATGGGCGACAGCTCGTCCGCCCCGCTGCCGATTTCGCCGCACGCCACCGCGCTCTCGGTGTCGTCGGGCGAGAAGTAGACGTTAAGCGCGTGGTCCGCGCCTGTGATTGCGCCAAATGAGGTGTCTGTCACCGACGTGCTCAAGCCGGTGCTGCCGTCGACGTTCTCGAGGGGGAGCACAACCTCCCCCTCCTCGCCGCAGTCGCCCATGCGCAGTTCGGCGGGGTGCGTTCCATCCTCGGGCGTGCCGGAGAGCGACAGCGTGATCACGGTCTGCCCGCTCGAGCGCGTCCCGGACTGAGGATTGTATTCAGCGATCAAAACGGAACCGCTCACGCCGCTGTCCCCTTGCGCGTCGATAGCGTAGCGAACAGTACGTGTGGCGTTACTCGTGTACGCGCCGCCACCGCCGCCTGTCATGCTGTCGCCCATACTGCCGCCCGTACTCGCCCCGCCCGTTTCGGACATCTCGAAATCCGGGGGCGTCAGCACGGAGTCGATAAGGTAAATCACGCCGTTTGACGCCTCGATGTTGACCGCCGTGACCGCCGCTTGTCCTACGCCAATTTGCGTGATGGGTAGCGCGCTGCCCTGCACCGTGTCGAACTCGGTCATGTCCGCTGAGATGTCGGAAGTGGCGAACTGTCCCGGCACGACGTGATAAGTGAGAATCTGGCGGAGCGCGTCACCGTCTTCTAAAAGCGCATTGAGCTGTCCTTGCGGCAGCTTCTCAAAGGCTAAGTTGACCGGCGCGAAGACGGTGAAGGGTCCTTCACCCGAAAGCGTCTGGGTGAGGTCAGCCGCCTCTAACGCCTCGACGAGCGTGCTCAAGTCCGAGTTGTCCTGCGCCACCTCGACAATCGTTTGCGCGGCGGCAAAAGGCGCGAGCAGAAAGAAGCAGGTGACGGTCATACGTGTTACGGCGTGAATCACAGTAAAACCTCCTTAGTAAAGTATGCGTTCTCACGCTATCGAAACACAGCTTACATTATGTGGCGTCAGCACACACATTGATTGCCTGTGAGACTGCGAGTGATGCAGGGTATAGAGCGCCGCAGGTGGAAAGAATCGAGACTATAAGAAGGTGGAATAGAAAGGTCTTTTATTCTTAGCAGTTCCACAACATATTGAGACAGTTGAGCGCAGATCTCTGTCCGCAAGGACTAGCGTTACGGGCAGGCCGCCCTGCCGTTGCGGGATTTCATCCCTTGAAGTGCGTGCTAGTTACGTAGTTTTCACGCAGTGAAACATCGTTTTACAAAGTGCGAGTGTTGCTTCGCAAAACTTCGTACACTCTGACCAGATGATACCTGTTATCTGTTTCGTAGCGCCTTCCCCCAAAGAAGCTATGACGTCCACGACACAAGCGGCGAATGAGCGCATGATAATTTGTACTAGGACGGTCCGCTCCAGTTCTTATCCAGGTGGACGACAAACCAACGACTTAACTCGAGAGAAAAATTAGTGCGGCGGCGCGGCGCGCTTGCAGCATACTGTTAGATATAACTGTAAAGCCTTAGGAGACCCCGATGAATACCCCTCAGACCGATAAAGTTCAGATGTACACCACCTCTTGGTGCGGCGACTGCCACGTGACGAAGACCTTTTTGCAGAAGCTCCAAGTCCCCTTCGAAGAGATCAACATCGAGCACGTCGAAGGCGCAGCCGACTACGTCATGAGCGTCAACGGCGGACGCAGAAGCGTGCCGACGCTCGTCTATAAGGGCGACGCCGCGAGCATGTCGGGCTTTAGCCGCGCCAAGCTCGACGCTTTTTTAAGCCGTAACCAACTCTTAGCAGTATCTTAGAGCGAATAGCATTTTGAGTACATCTCTAAAACAGATCAACGTTCGTTTACGCGCCGTGCCGTACTGAAATGCTTGCAAATAGTAAAAACTCCGCTCACCGAGTTGGCAAAGGGGACTTTATCGCAAGGTTGGTGGGTCACTTACCCTCTTCCGGCTCATCCTCAGGCGGACCTAGTGCCCCCTTCGCGCGGTAGGTCTGCATCTTCTCGCTCAGCTCCGAGGATAACTCGCCGATGCGCCCTTCCATGCGCCCCTGAAGCGTATCGAGTTCGCGGCGCAAACGGATGATCTCTTCGACGCCCGCTAAGTTGACGCCCAACTCTTGGGTGAGCCGCCGGATTTCGCGCAGGTGGGTGATGTCGCGCTGCGAGTAGAGGCGCGTTTTGCCCGACGAGCGGCTCGGCTCGATCAAGCCTTTGCGTTCGTAAAGCCGCAGCGTCTGCGGGTGCATATCGACGAGTTCTGCGGCTACACTGATGACGTAAAGGGGTCTATCCTGATTGACGCCAGCCTTGGCTTCCGCGTCGTCTGCGCTTTCACCTTTGTTCACGTCGTCACTCATATCGTCCTCTCCAAGTGCCTCTCGCTCAGCACCTAAACTGCCCCTAGCTCAGCGCGCCGCGCACGCGCCGCCACAGCCCCGACCACACGCCGACGCGGAGTGTGACGAGCAAGTCGCGCCCCGCCAAACCGCCGCCGGGCACGCGGATAACCTCGCCCTCGGTTGCACCTTTGGGGACGTCCACGTTCACGCCCAAAAACGCCGTAGTCACGCCGCGCTCCGCCTCGAAGGGGGTCACGGCGAGGTCGGCGTGAAGGGTGCCGTTGTCCTCGAGCCGCGCCCCCGGCGGCAGCGCCGCGCGGAGCGTCACGTAAGCGTCGCCGGGCGGACGCCCCGGCCCGCCGAGTTCTTTGAGGCGCAGCTTGAGACCATCTTTCGCGCCCTTGGGCACCTTGACCTCGACTTCTGCGCCGCTACGCACGAAGCCGCGCCCACCGCACACTTCGCACATGCGCCCACTGTTTAGGACCCCTTTGCCGTAACACGTCGCGCAGATGCTCGGTCCCGGAATGCGCACGCGCCGCACGCTGCCCCCTCGCAACTCGGCGAGTTGCACCTCTATGCCCACCTCGCGGTTTTCGCCGGGCAGCATCCCCGAGGTGCGCATCATCCCGGTCATCGCACCGAAGAGCGCGTCGAAAACAGCGTTGCCCGTACGCGGCACCGCGTTGCGCTGGCTCCAGTCGATGTCGATGTCCGCCTCTTGGAAGATGGTCTGCCAGTCCACCGTGTTAAAGTCGGGGCGGCTCGCCTGCGGGCGCGTGCTGCCGAAGCGGTCGTAACGCGCCCTAGCCTCGGGGTCACGGAGCGTCGCGTACGCCTCGCTGATCTCCTTGAAGCGTTCCTCCGCCCCCTTGTCACCGGGGTTGCGGTCAGGGTGGTACTGCAGGGCCAAGCGGCGGTACGCCGCCTTGATCTCGGCGGAGTCAGCGCTGCTCGTAAGTCTTAAGACCTCATAGGGGTTGCGAAGCGTTTTAGTCACTCTGTTTAATATACATTATTTGAGTGTTATTGTGTCAATTTGGCTCGAGGTGAGCGGGAGAAACCATTGAGAGTAGCAGCGAGCAAATGTTCAGCAGTCACACATCGTGGGTCAGAACCACTTGTTGTGTGAGAGCTTACGCTAGCTCAACTGATCTCAGTGTGAAAAGCCTTTTGGTAGTGGTTCTATCTGGAATGATACAGGCGCTACAGCAAGGGGTTTCAACCCCTTGTTCATCATGCGGAGACGGCAGAAAGAGCGCGCGGCGGCATTCGACTTAGAACCCTCAACCTTTCTACATACTGGCACCCAACCTCACAATGATTTCCTTCTGCGTCCTCGCAAGAACATAACCGATACGCGGCACAAAGCTCTATACGCGATATACTTGGAACATCAAACTTTCAGGAGGCTCAACCGTGCAAACCCTTCGCAAAACGGTCACCAAGAAATTCATCCTCGCCCTCACACTCCTGCTCCTCGTCACCGCGCTTGCAAGCTGCCGCAACGAGACCCAGAACCGCATCCGCCGCGACATCCAGGACTTTACAGGTGGGCGCATGTACATTACGCTTTACGCCCTGGACGGCACGCCCATCTATAGCGGCGCGGTGGACGGCAAGGTGAACCGCGCCTCGGGTACACTCTCCAACGGCAACGAGACCGCAGCGGGCTCCTACATCTTCTGGTTTGACGAGACCGGGGAGTATCACCAGAGCGACTTGCCCTACCTCGTGACCGGTAATCAGAGAGACGCGGCACCTAGTCAGGAGAAACAGCACCAGGAGGGCAGTAGGTCACGCTTACGCTCTACAGAATCTCTACAGAACGAGGTGCACGGCGTAGCTGAGCCAAGGTTGCTTCAGCAAACATCACCGAACCCCTCGAGAGGCGAAGTCGTTAAAAACCTCTTCATGAAACGCTTAGGCGCGGCTTAATAGAAGCTTGCTACACTCCTTATTAAGCCGCGCTCGCTTCTTTAGCGCTGAAAGATCGACGTCGTTATTGAGTCAGCCTCGAGCCCTGTGAGGGTGAACTCGAGGTGTCAACGCAACCTAGAACCCTAGCTACGTTGACCACACCCGTTGCACTGAGGAGACCACCCATGATTCGCTCCATCTTAGCTTTCATCGCCCTGAGCGCGCTCTTATCGGCGTGCACGATTTACGTCACCCCAGACGGCACCTCGGTCAGCCCTGGCTTAGGCGGTCAAGAGTACAACGACATTATCACCGAGTTCGAGCCCGACAGGGGCGGCGGCGCGAGCTACGATATCGGCGACGACATCAGCTTCCGCGTGCGCACCACGCGCGACGGCTACCTCACGCTGACCTCGCTCAACCCCGACGGCTCCATCGACGTGTTCGGGCGCAACATCTTCGTCCGCGGCGGCAGGACAAACCTCATCCCGAGCCTGGACAGCCGCGTAAGTTATCAGGTGGGCGGACCGAGGGGTCTCAACCGCGTCCGCGCGTCGTTTACCCCGCGCGAGACCGACACGGAGCGCGTCATCTATAGGGGGCGTAGCGGCGAAGACGTCTGGACGCAGACCATCGAGAGCGACATCCGCAGCTATGAGGTGCGCGACGTGGCGCGCACGAGCTTCTACGTCCGCTAGGTTGCTATTTGCTCGAGCACAAAGTACTGCCCTTTCCGGTTAAACACATGGTGAGTCGTGCGTTCAATCCGAGTGGATGCGAGCAAAAACAGCGACGGGTTCCGGTGAGTAGCGCAGGGGTGCGAATGCATTTTGTGATGGATTCACCCGGAATCTTTATAAGGCTTATCTCCTCGCGTGAAGCGATAGAAATGTGTAAGATGACGGACATTTCTGCCATTCGGACACAGGGTTTGACACGGGTCACGCCCTCGAGCGTGACCTCTCTCTATAGTGACGTATCATGACCCTCAGCCTGCGCTTTTGCCTCCTACTTCTCCTTTTGAACGTTGCCAACGCTCAGGTCTTTCCGGCGAGTTACACGTACATCCCGGCGGACGCGCGCCTAGAGCGCGATCTTTTAGACCTCACGAACGGCGAGCGCAGGCGCGCGGGACGTAGTACGCTCCTTCCAGACGAGGCGTTGGCGCTCGCGGCGCGGCACCACGCGCGGGAGATGAGAGACCTCAACTTCTTCTCGCACAGTTCACCGACGCCGGACAACGCCACGCTCGGCAAGCGCGTCGCGCGGGCGGGCTCGGCGGCGCTCAGCGTAGGCGAGAATTTGGCGCTCGTCGGCGCGCAAGAGACCGCGCAGAGGAGCGTACAGGGCTGGATGGAGAGCCCCGGACACCGCCGAAACCTGCTGGAGCCCTCCTTCACCCACGTAGGCTTCGGCGCAGCGAGAGACGTCAGCGGGCGCGTCTTCGTCGCGCAGGTGCTCGCCGCGCAACCCGTAGAGGTGCAGCGCGCCCAAGTGACCTCGAGGCTCAGCGAGAGCTACCGCGTCGAAGTCGCGTTGACCCTGCCCCGAGCGAAAGAGGTCGCGCTCTTTCACGGCGTGACGCCTTTGCCCAGCGAGGTTTTAGGGGCGGGACGGCACGTGCTGAGCTTCACGGCGGATGATGCCTCGTCCCTCCACCTACGCGTCGGCGTGCGTGGCCCCGGCGAAACGGGCGGGTTTATCCTACACGACGACGGTTGGCTCCTCGCGGACGGGCGCTGGCAGCCCTCGGGCAGCGCGCCGCGCGAGCTTGCGAAGATCGAAGGGGTCTCGAGGCAACTCCAGGTGAGCCGCGTCTACCGCGCCGACTTCACCTTCGCCGCGCCGCCCAGAAACACGCTCGGCGCTTGGCTGAACGGCGACTACACCGAACCGGAGGTGCGCGGGCGCACGCTCAGCGTGACGGTTCCGAGCACCTGGGCGCGCGGGACGCTGGACCTCGGGGTGCAAATGCGAGGGGAGCGCTACACGCTGCTCTACCGCGTCGCACTCGACCTCTCGGGCGGCGCACCAAAACTCGCGCCGGTCATCCCCGACTGAGGTTTGAAGCGCGCACCAGTATCTTTAGATTAGTAGCTTCAAATCAGTGTTTGCCGAGCAGCCCCAACTCGCTGAGCGCCGCGTCGAGTTCCTCTAAAGCCGGGTTCTTGAGAGCCGTATCGCCGACTACCACCATCGGAAACTTGCGCTTACCGCCGTTCATCTCGATGACTTGCCCTTCCGCCTCGCTATCGCGTTCGATGTTGTGGTACTCGAAGGGAACCTCTGCTGAGGTGAGGTCATCGCGGAAGCTCTGGGTCAAACCGCACCAGTCCGTGCCGTAAATTTCGACTTTAGTCACTGTTTTGGTCTCTATTTTCGCCATCCTCTGCCTCCTAAAGCTGCCCCGTGAGCTTCAGTTGTACATTCACGCCGTCAATGCTTCACGAAAAAAGCCGGTCGCGCGAGAAGGTGCAAGATGTCGTGGTCTAAGTGGAAGGTTGGACGTCAAAGGTCCTTCGCCATGCACAGTTTAACATGGGATGGGATGAATGATGGCAAGGTGAGGATATAGGTGTGTCCAGAGATTAGGATAGGTCATAATATGTGGCAAGGTTCGCTCCGCCAATTGACTCACCGCCTAACTCAGTAAAGCCCTTTAGCTCCTCGCTCTTTTCAAGAGGTACGCCTATACGCTGTTGGCAATTCCGCTCCCACTTTAGCTTCTTCCAGCAGTTTCGCGATACATTGAGACAGTTGAGCGCTTACGAAGTTTTGCTTCCGGCAAGGGTCTCATCCCTTGAAGTGCGTGCTAGTTAGGCACTTTTCGCAAAGCGAAACATCGTTTTATAAAGTGAGCGTGTTGCTTCGCATAACTTCGTTCACTCTGACCAGATGATACCTGCTATTCATCCTACATTTTAGCCTATCAGCACCCCCCGGTTTTTTAGATGCACCCGTGGGTGTTCTCTTTTTATGAGCGCTTCTCTGTGGGCGCTGCTTGTCCTGGCGGGGTTCACATGAAAGAATGCGGTATGTCTTGGTTTCAGCAAACCGTTCAACTCAGCCCGAAAGCGCGCGGCTTTCACCTCGTCACCGATGAGGTCATGTCTCAGGTGGAGACGAACGTCCGCGTCGGTCTCATGCACCTCTTTATCCAGCACACCTCCGCGAGCTTGACCCTCAACGAGAACGCTTCTCGTGACGTGCGCGGCGACTTCGAGCGGCACTTCCGGCGGATGGTGCCGGACGGCGCGGACTATTTTCGGCACACGTTAGAAGGTCCAGACGACATGCCCGCGCACATCAAAGCGTCGCTGCTAGGCTTCTCGCTCTCCATCCCCATCAAGGACGGCAGACCTATGCTCGGCACGTGGCAGGGGATTTACCTGTGCGAGCACCGCGAGCGAGGGGGGTCCAGGAAAATCACCGTCACCATTCACGGCGACGAGTGATGTTCGAGCGGTCGCTCGCGTGGGCGCGGCTCAACATGCCGCTGACGCGCGCTCTTTGCGAACGTCTGCCCGACTTGCGCGGCGTGCGCCTCGCCTGCTCGGTACATTTAGACCTCAAGATGGTCCCGGCGTTGGAGGCATGTTTAGAAAGAGGTGCCGACCTCTTCTTAACGACGTGTAATAGAACAACGGTACGAGGTGAGGTGGCGGCGTATCTCGAGCAAAGAGGCGCAACGGTCCATGCGTGGCAGGGAATGAGGAATGCGGACACCAAAGAGGGGGTGCGGCGGGGGCTCGAGTGGCAGCCTACGCACACCTGCGAGATGGGCGCAGACTTGAGCGTCGCAGCGCATGAGCGCGGCGAGACCTCCGTCCGTGCGGGGCTCGAGGCGACAGGCTCAGGCATCAGCCGCTTACAACGCTTACAAGAGAAGGTGGCGCTGCGCTATCCGGTCTTCAACTGGGACGACTTGCCCATCAAAGAGGGGCTCCACAACCGTTATCTCGTTGGGCTTTCCACCTGGCAGACCTTTTGCGAGCGCACGCAGCTCTCACTCCACGGCAAGCGCGTCGTCGTGGTCGGGTACGGTCTCGTGGGGCAAGGCGTGGCGGAGGCGGCTAGAGCGTTCGGCGGCGCGGTGAGCATAACCGAAAGGGACGCCGCGAGAAGGTTGAGCGCAACTTACGCGGGCTGGCATACCAGCGAGCTAACGGACCTCGCCGAACGCGCCGACGTCGTCGTTACAGCGACAGGCGTCCCAGACGTGATCGGCGAAGAGGTCATCCGCCACCTCAAGCCAGGGTGTTTCTTGCTCAACGTCGGTCACGTCGCCAATGAGATCAACCTCTCAAAGCTGGGAACGCGGCGAGAGGTCATCCCCTTCGTTGAAGCGTGCGAGATAGACGGCAAGACGGTGTACCTCTTCGCGGGCGGCTCGATGGCGAACCTCACGGCAGGTCACGGTGACAGCTTGAACGCCTTTGACTTGACCTTGGCAGTGATGGTAGCGGGGCTCGAATTCATGGTCTCTGAGGGCGCAACCTGGCGAGCGGGCGTTCATCCGCTGCCGAGAGGCGTGTGGGGAGAGGTTGCAGCGCGGCACGTTCAAACTTAACAGCTCGCGCGGACGTGAATTACCTGACGGTGCAAGAGGTATAAATTTGGGTAGATTGAGTGACTGTATGTTACACCGTTCTTGCCGTTATTCTCGAGCCTTACCGCGAGCCTATGATTCTCATCGTTGACGACTCCGCTTCACAGCGCCGCGTGCTGAGCACCGTCTTGCAAGAGGTCGGCTACGCGGACGTGGGCACCTTCGAGAGTGCCCATCAACTCTTCGACTTTTTGAGAACGAAGGGTCCGAACGTCGCCGACGAAGTGGACCTCATCTTGTTGGACAAGAACATGCCGGGACTGAGCGGCACCGAAGCCTGCGCCATCATGAAACGCGAGGCGCACCTAAGGGATATTTCAGTCATCATCGTGACGGCGAGCCACGATTTAAGCACGCTCCAAGAGGCGTTTTCTGCAGGCGTCAACGACTACATCATCAAGCCGCCCAGCAAAGCCGAACTAACCGCGCGGGTCCGCGCCGCGCTGCAGCTCAAGCACGAAACGGACGCGCGTAAGGCGCGTGAGCGGGAGTTGGAGCGGCTGATGGCGGAACTCAAAGAGGCGAACCGGCGGCTCGAGTCCCTCTCCTTTTTGGACGGTCTTACGGGCATCGCCAACCGGCGGCGCTTCGACGACGCACTAGCCTTAGAGTGGCGACGCGCCGTGCGGCAGCAAACCTCGCTCTCGCTCATCCTCTGCGACATCGACGCCTTTAAGCCCTATAACGACGGCTACGGACACCAGCAGGGCGACGAATGTCTGAGGACGGTCGCGCAGACCCTCGCCCAACACCCGCACCGCGCGGGTGACTTAGTGGCTCGCTACGGCGGTGAAGAGTTCGCCGTCATCTTACCCAACACCGATATTCGCGGCGCGGAGGTGGTGGCGGAGAAGCTTCGTACGGGCGTCGAGGCGCTGCAACTGCCGCACGACTGCTCGCCGTACGGTCCCAACGTCACGCTCAGTCTAGGCGTTGCGTCGCTTACACCGCGCCGGAAAGATGACCTGGAAACGTTCATCAACCGAGCGGACCGCGCCCTCTACGAAGCGAAGCGCGCGGGCAGAAACCGCGTAAGGAGCTACACGACGACGCTGCCACCTCTTTAAGTGTCAGCCTGCGTGACCCAATAGACCCAAGCGATGAGGACGAGTTGAAGAGGAAGCCGCAGGTAGAGCGCCCAGAGCGGAACGCCCTGTTGCGTGAACTGCTCGCTCGCTGTGATCATGTAGAGGTTCGCTGGAAATACCGCGACGAGGAGCGCGATAAGCCCCCAGCCCGCCGCCTTTCTGAAACGCGGTACGAGCACGCCGACGCCGCCTAGTACCTCGAAAAATCCACTCAGATAGACGAGCACAAGAGGTGCGCTCAAGTAGGGCGATACGATGCTGAGGTAAAGCTCAGGGCTGACGAAATGGTTCGCCCCCGCCAGAATGAAAGCAAGTGCGAGGAGGAGGCGAAAGGCCCTCCTAACCCTCAGCCCGTCGCCGCCTCGCGCACAACCTCAGTCGTAATACCCTCGTGCGAGTAGTGTTTCTGCGCCTCGCGGTTACGAACGATGATGGCTTGTGGCGTGTGATGCGTGACACCCAACGCCTCCGCCGCCGCCTCGGACACGTCGCGGGCGTACTGCACCACAACTGAGTAGACGCTCATCTCATGTTTAAGCGGGACGACTTGCTCCTGAGCGCGGGCGCTGACCGGGCACGTCGCGCTGTGCTTATAGAGCACGACGGTCTCCTCTTCCGAACGCGCCAGCATCTTCTCCAAGTCATCTTTAGTCTGCAAGGTTTCCATCGCCATAATTTACGCCTCCTGAGAGAATAGATAACTCTAGCCTAACGCCAGGGCTCTCCGTAAAAAGAGGTGCTTAGCGCAGTTCGCTCGGGAAGAGCATCCGAAGGGAATGGTGTGAGGTCAGATACCTCTCTTCTACCTCTGCACGTTCACGGGTTATGCTGTGCCGAAGATGCAACTAAGACTCGATCCCTGGGCCGCCGAATACAACACCGCGTATTTCGCCGAAGAAATGACGCCCGACGAGACGACGCATGTAGACCCCCATGTCGAAGTGGACACGTGGCGTCCGGTCTCGCCGAAATCCTCTGAAAGCCTCTACGGAGACCTCTTCTTCACGGACGGGAGCCGCCGGGTGGAGGCGAGAGTTCTCTTGGAGGACGAACGCAAACAGGTCGCCTTTGGAGCCATCGGAACCTTCGGCATCGGTGTGGTGAGTTGTTGCTCGAAAGGTTCGCGTAAAGCATGTTTCGTGGATTTGGAGCGAGAGGTCAATGTGCGCGGCGTGCGGCGTATTTGCACGCTGAGTGGTGGGCACAACTTGGCGAGCTTTGATGTGGTTTCAGCGCTCAAAGGTCAGCTCGGGCAGCTTAACTACACCATCGTTTCCACCGAAGAACGCGACGCGGACGCGGTGGTGCGACGTATCCAGTTCGAGATGTTGAACGCGGAGCGGGGGTTAGCCTCGAGCCTCACCGACTGCTTTCCTAATGGGCTTATCCTCACGGACGGACCAAGACCGCGCATCGGCAACGTGCCGAATGTGGTGGGCTACATCAAAACGCACCACACGCTGCCGCTGGAGAACGAGCATCTCGAGGTCGTCCGCAATTTGGAAGAGGGACAACGTTCACCTCTCTACGTTGTCAGCGATGGTGACAAGAGCCAAAAGGTCTTCGAGTGGTTTCTGCGCCTCCGCGACCCGCGCCCCTGGCTCTACTCGTTCGCAGGTGTGGTGCGCCTCCAAGCCTATGCAGGCTCACGCCCCGAAGAAACCCTAGAGCGCGTCTGCCACCTCGCCGACTGGCTCAGCACCCTCTTGCCCCGCTTCGCCACCCGCCAACACCAAGACCCGCGTGCGCCGCAGCAGCTACTTCCTGTAAGGGCGCTCGAGGCTGAACTCGGGCGGAGGATGGGGAATGCGCAGATTATTCGTAGGAGGATTGCGCAGTACATCAGTCAACAGCAATGAATATACTGTTAGTCAACGTAATTATTTGTCACCCTGAGCGAATGCGTAAGGGTCTCGTCTTGTAATCTCTCACAGAGGAGAAGGCAAATGCAGAGATTCTTACGCTCCACTACGTTCCGCTCAGAATGACATAGTCTATTGCAATCTTCTGGAGACCGCATGACCTCTAAATTGAACAGCGAAACTCCCATTGGAATGGTACTCGGAACTGAAGATGCGACACCTCTCCAATTCTGGATCGCCGTCGAGGACGGCGTCAAAATCCAGCTCGACGACATCTTGACCGTCAAGGTGCAAGACCCCTCGGACGAGGACGAAGCCGTGACCTTTTACGGTGTCGTGGACGAGGTGCGCCGCCGCTTTGAAGGCGTGCAGTTCGACGGGGACACGGCGCTCGTGACGCAAGGGTTGATGCCCGCGAATATCGCATATGCCGCGCACATCTTGGTGACCAGGGTCGAACCCGAAGACTTCATCCCGCCCGGTCCTGGCGATTTGGTCTACATGGCGACGGATACGGCGTTAGAAAAAGCCCTCTACCTCGACAATATGGACGCGCCCCTCCCCGCAGGCGTCCTGCGCAACGGCGAGCCCGGCTACCTCAACTACGACTTCATCAGCGGGCAAAAGGGCGCACACATCAACATCTCGGGTATCTCGGGCATCGCCACGAAGACCTCTTACGCGCTCTTTCTGCTCTACAGCATCTTCAACGCCCAGCACCGCGAGCGGGGCGGCAGCCTCCTCACCAACCCGAACGCCACCAAAGCCATCATCTTCAACGTCAAGGGCGAAGACCTGCTCTTTTTGGACAAGGAGAACAAGGACTTCGTCGAGACCGAGCGAAAGTGGCAGGAGAAGCGCAAGAGCGCGGAGACCCGTTTTCAAATCTGTGATTTGCCGGTAGGTCCGTTTCCGAGCGTCGCCCTGCACGCACCTGCTCGAGAGGGAAGCACCCTTCGCGCCGATGTGGAGACCCGCGAGGGCGTCTCGCCGTACCTCTGGACCCTGCGCGACTTCGCCGCCGAGCGGATGCTGCCTTTCGTCCTGACCGACCGCGACGCGATGACGAACTTGGGCTTTTTGGTCAGCCACTTGGAGGAAAAGCTCGCCAAGCTCGCCGAAAAGCAGCGCGGACCTTACCTCGAGGTCGCCGACGAAGACACCGGCTACCGCCCCGGTCAAGAACAAGTCGGACGCATCAGCGAAACGGACGCGCTCGGCGCAGAAGACTTCATGACCTCTTCGCATAAGCCGCGCCTCACGACCTTTTTAGAGCTGGTGGACTACATCGAGTACAAGCTGCTGCTCGAGGGAGCCGAAGACGAAGAGAGCAGCAAAGGCGGCAACCGTGCCTGGACCGCCAACCAAGCCAAAGCCACCCGCGAAGCCTTCATCCGCCGTCTGCGCGGCGCGTCTAAGCACCTGCGCCACCTCATTCGCGGCGACTTGTCCCAAAAAGAGGTCAGCCGCAGCCGCCTCGACATCTTGAACAGTGAAAAACAAGTTCACGTCGTGGACATCCACAACCTCGCGCCCTTAGCGCAGATGTTCGTTGTCGGCGTCCTCTTAAAACAGGTCTTCGGCGTGCAGGAGTCGCGCAATAGCAAGGGTCAAGTCTTTGTCGTCTTAGACGAGCTGAACAAGTACGCGCCCGCCGAGGGGGACAGCCCCATCAAAGACGTGCTCCTAGACATCGCTGAGCGCGGGCGCAGCATGGGCATCGTCCTCATCGGGGCGCAGCAGACCGCCTCCGAAGTGGAGCGCCGCATCGTCGCCAACGCCGCCGTGCGCATCGTCGGACGCTTAGACGCCGCCGAGTCCGAACGCAGTGAATACCGCTTCATGCCCGCCACCTTCCGCTCCCGCGCCACCATCCTCGCCCCCGGTACGATGGTGGTGCACCAGCCCGACGTGCCGAGCCCCTTGATGCTGAGTTTTCCTTTTCCGGCGTGGGCGACGCGGCGGAAAGAGGTGTTGGAGGAGGTGGGGGATGAGGAGGCGTTGGATGTATTGGGGTGAAGTAGAGGTGCGTTGCTTTATGTGTAGCGCCATCTAACACCTGATGTTTATAAGGGGGTTATGGAATGGCAAAACGAGCCATTTTCTCGCTTAACGTAGAAATTCTTTCGGATGGAGACGAGCAAATTGGCTTTTTCTCTAGTCGATCTCTTTTGGACGCTGACATTATCCTAGCTAGTCCAGAAATAGACCTTATACTTTATTCAAGCGAGCAATACGGCGGTAAACCCCTCCTAAGTCAATCTTTATCTTTTCGAACCGTTGAAGCTCTATCGCACTGGCGTATAGAGATAAAGAACGCATTAGAAGGGGGTAAAACAGTTTTTTTCTTCTTAGGAGCTAGGAATACGTTTTACGCATATACAGGGAATAAATCATTCTCTGGAACGGGAAAAAACAGAGTGACAACTCAGCATGTTGAGCCCCACAATAATTACGAGATTCTACCTATTAAGCTTGATCATCTCATCTCTCGTAGTGGAGAGAAGATTAAGGCATTAGCAGAGTTGGGACCGCTCACAACTTACTGGAAAGATTTCGGCGAGCATTCCGAATACAAAGCATATTTAGATAAACCAGTTGGACTTCCTATTCTTGCAACTAAATCTGGTGGCAAAACTGTAGGTTCTATATTGTCAGTAGGTAAAGGGCACTTAGTGCTGTTGCCTTCACTTGACTACGATATTGAAGAGCTATCCGACTACGACGAAGAAACAGATGAGTACATTGAGAATGAGAAGGGTAAAGCATTTACTAAAAGATTAGTTACAGCCCTTGTACAAGTAGATAAAGCGTTGAAAACGAGAAGTGAGGTCACTCCGCCACCAGATTGGACTCAAGACTCCAAGTTCAATCTCGAGAGTGAAGTGGCTCTTCAAGAAGAGATAATAAACATAACGAATAAAATTGAAAATCTAAATACTGAGCGTACTATCCTTCAAGAAGAACTTCGAAAAGAGGGTTCTCTTCGTGATGTACTGTTCGAAAAAGGAAAACCGCTAGAGTCAGCCATTATCGAAGCGCTGAAGCTCTTTGGTTTTGAGGCTGAGAATTATCAAAACGATGAGTCCGAGTTCGATGCAGTATTTGTAAGTGAGGAAGGTAGATTCATAGGTGAAGCTGAAGGAAGGGATAACAAAGCTATCAATATAGATAAGTTGAGCCAACTTGAGAGAGAATTACAGGAGGATTTTGCAAGAGAAGAAGTTGACGAGTACGCAAACGGCGTTCTTTTCGGCAACGCCTATCGCTTCGATAAACCAAATACGAGGAAAGAATTTTTCACGACAAAGTGTTTGAGCGGGGCACAGCGTTCTAAAATTGCTTTGATCCGCACTATCGACTTGTTCGGTCCAGCTAAGTATTTGAAAGAGAATGACGATAAGGATTTCGCGAAGCAGTGTCGAGGAGCAATTAAGACGGGGGCAGGGCAGGTTGTTGAGTTTCCGAAGCTTCCTTCGACTAAAAAGGTGAAAAGCAGTTAATTCTACGAAAATCCTCGGTTACACCACAGCCCGCAAGAACCTAGCCAACGCAGTAGATGAGGTTGTGGACGACCACACCCCCTCATCATCACCAAAGGCAGCGACAAGGCTGTGGTCATGATGAGCTTGGACGATTGGAACGCTCGGCAGGAGACAATGGTCTTACTGCGTAGCCCCGCTAACGCCGAACGCCTCTTAGAAGCGACTCGAGACTTTGAAAAGAGAAAATCTAACTGAGCTGCATGTCGTGGCGTTGCGGTATTGAGGCTCGAGCTAAAACCTGACCTCTTCTCTAACTTCGCGTATAATCACCTATGTCTCAAGTTGATCATCTCAAAGCCGAAATTGAAGCCTTACCAGCCGAAGACTTTATCCATCTGCGCGAATGGTTCGCCGAAAGAGATTGGCGACAGTGGGATGAGCAGATAGAGAAGGATGCGGCGGCGGGCAAACTCGAGTTTCTGCGGGAAGAGGCGAAGGCGGCTAAAGCCAAGGGTGAACTGCGGGACTTGTAGGTGCACCGCACTACGCCGCAGTTTTGGAAGCGTTTTGATGCGCTGAGTGAAAACGTTCAAAGACTTGCCCGTAAGAACTTCGAGCTGCTTAAAGAGAACCCTAGGCATCCGTCGCTGCATTTCAAGGAAGTGGGTGGTTATTGGTCGGTGCGCGTTGGTCTCAGCTACCGAGCTTTAGCCGTGAAAGACGGCGACGATTTCATCTGGGTCTGGATTGGTAGCCACGCTGAGTATGACAGGCTGATAAGTTGAGTCTCATACGGTGGCGTTGCGGTATTGAGGCTCGAGCTAACCCTCAAACCTGGCTCGAGCCCACACTTCAAAAGTTTTCAGCCCTATTCGCCCTAAAAGTCGAAGTCTATCTCTTCGCCCGTGTCTTCCAAAGAGGCTAGAATCTCCGCGCTGACCTCATGACGCTCCCACCATGCCATAACCTCATCATCCGACATGAGGTCGAAGTTGGGCAAGTCCTCGGGGTCGGTGATGACTCTGTGCTCAGTATCGCGGCGATTTAGAACGTCACTCATCTTTACCTATTATAGCCGATTCGGTCTTGCTTGAACGCATCAAGTGAGGTCTTTAGGTAGGCTGACCCGTCCGGCTTGTGGATGATGATAGACCTCAAGAGCCTATCCGTATAGGTCAATCCTACATACAGGTAGGTTATCTCCCTCGCTTTACGGTTGCGCTTAACGAGAAAGCGCCGCAGGGTAGGGTCGTCTAGCGTTTCGCGAACCTCGTCAGGTAAAACGCGGTGCTTCGTCCAAATCTTCTCTTCGATACTTGGCGCAATCGTCAGTTCGAACGGCACACTTTAGACATACCATTTGCTGCGCAGCCCCGCCAACGCCGAACGCCTCTTAGAAGCGACTCGAGACTTTGAAAAGAGAAAATCTAACTGAGCTGCATATCGTGGCGTTGCGGTATCACGGCTCGAGCCAACGCTCGGAAGTAAAGAGGTGAGGAAACGATGCTCGAGCATCTACCAAAAGCGTATGACGCTGACTTGCAGACAGAATACACAATACTTTTGTAGAATCAACATATAGATGGCAACGGTTCTTTTACCTACAGGCACAGCCACTTTCAATGATCTCATAAGTAATGGGCGGGTTTTTAGGGTTCCTCCTTATCAGCGTGATTACTCATGGGCAGAGGAACAGTGGGAAGACCTGTGGCTGGATATTTTAGAGGTCTCCAGGGGAGAAGAAACCTTTCACTACATGGGCTACGTAGTTTTGCAGAGCGATGACAACCGCAATTTCATTATTATTGATGGGCAGCAGCGAATCACAACACTCAGTATTTTAGTACTTGCTGTCATCAAGCTATTAGGAGATTGGGCAGATGAAGGAATTTCGTCAGATCAGAATCAGCAACGTCAAGAACTCTTAACGAGCAGGTTTATCAGTCAAACAGATGTCTCTTCACTAATGTTGAGAAGCAAGCTTTTTCTGAATCGCAACAATGATGACTTTTATCAAAGTCGCTTACTGCGTTTGCGTCCTCCCACGAATAGACGCAAATTGAAACCGTCTCAAAGGCTACTTTGGGAAGCTCTCGAATATCTTTACGAGCGACTTAAAGAGCGGTTCGAGGATGAACGAGATGGCGCTATGCTTACAGAGTTCCTAGAGAAGACGGTAGCCGATAAACTAGTTTTTACAACAATAACAGTGGCAGATGACCTCAATGCTTATAAGGTTTTTGAGACGCTCAACGCTCGAGGCGTGCGTCTCTCAACGACAGACCTACTTAAAAATTTCCTCTTCTCCGTTGCTGCTAGAGGAGGTGAGGCGGACCTTGAAGAGGCGGAAAGACAGTGGCAGAGCATCAACGACAGTTTGAGCAATAAGGACTTTCCTTCTTTTCTACGCTATTACTGGAATTCAAAATATTCTTTTCAGCGCAAGCAAACACTGTTTAAGGCAATAAAATCAACTATCACGACTAGAGAGAGCGTCTTTAGTCTCCTAGAAGATTTAGAAGACCTCGTTGAAGTATTTGTCGCGCTATCGAAACCTGCTGATGACCTTTGGGAGAAAGAGCAGGTCAAGTGGATAGATGCACTTGACCTTTTTAGAGTTAGGCAGTGCTATCCTCTTCTCCTCGCCGCCTACCGAAAGCTCGACTCTCAAGAGTTTACTAAGTTGTTAAGGCTCTGCGTTGCTATCTCTTTTCGCTACAATGTCATTAGCGGACTGAACCCCAACCTTCTCGAGGATGTTTACCATAGAGCAGCCGTCAAGGTGACTTCGGGACGTTTAGCAAATGCTAGCAATATTTTTACAGAGCTAAAATCTATCTACATAGATGACGAGCGGTTCAAAGCTAACTTTGCTCTAAAAACACTCCAGCGTAACAATAATTTAATACGCTATATTCTCTTTGAGCTTGAAAACCAACTGGCTTCTACGGCGTATGATTACAGTGACAACATGAAAGCTACAATAGAGCACATATTACCTGAAAATGCTTCGGAAGCCTGGGGCGTTTTCTTTTCACCGGAAGAGCAAGATAAAGCGACGCAAAGAATAGGCAACCTAACCTTACTTGAACCGCAGAAAAATAAGGTGTGTGCCAACAAGCCTTATGAGCAGAAGCTTCCTATTTACAGAGAAAGCGTTTACAAGCTAACGAGTGAGAGAAGTATATATAACGAGTGGACACCACTAACGCTTAAAAAACGACAAGAAAAATTAGCCGATTTAGCTACGACAGTTTGGAAAGCCCCTTTCAATACTTGATGGCTAGGCAAACCCAGAGCGCTAAAATACAACCTCTCCGGCTGGTGGTTACAGCGCATTACGGATGGACACAGGCTGGTTTACCGCGTACAGGGAAATGAGCTGCATATCGTGGCGTTGCGGTATTACGGCTCGAGCTAACCTCTCCAACCCTCAGTGCTACAATGTCTCTATGCAAAAGACGATTGATACCCTTACGAGTGACGCACTGACCCTTCCAGAAGACCAGCGCCTCACGCTTGCGCACCGCTTACTGAGTAGCCTCGAGCCACAAGAAGCTAAAGAGGTTGAAGCGGCTTGGGATGCTGAAATTCAGCGTCGCATTCAAGCTTACGACGGAGGAGATGTACAGAGTCTTTCCGCCTCTCAGGTCTTCCAAGAGATTGATAAGCGTTTAGCGAAGTGACGCTAGAGTTCCTACCCGAAGCTCGAGATGAATTTTTAGAGGCTGCAACCTATTACGAG
This sequence comes from Trueperaceae bacterium, assembly GCA_965215565.1. Classification (GTDB taxonomy): domain Bacteria; phylum Deinococcota; class Deinococci; order Deinococcales; family Trueperaceae; genus CBDBZX01. Next base: position 4,180,248 of record CBDCDZ010000004.1, on the reverse strand, counting down.
AGTAGAGAAGCGGGGCTCGGCGTCCGGTTTCGAGATGAGGTGCTTAGGGTCTGTACGAGCATCCTCGCAGACCCGCTGCTCTAGCGCGAACGTGAAGGCAGCTATAGACGAGTCAACTGTCCTGTTTTCCCCTTCTACGTTGCTTATTTCATCCGCGAAGAGCGTGTCATCGTCGCTGCTGTAGCGCACGGTCATCGCAAGCCAAATTATTGGCGAGAACGGCTCGAGTAAAGATGGTGCGGCGTTGCGTTATCACGACTCGAGCCAATCCTAGTTTTTGAGGTGCACTAATGTTGAACTACAAAGGATATACGGGACATGTCGAATTTAACGACGAAGCGGGCATCTTTCGCGGTGAAGTGCTCGACCTGCGCGATGTAGTGACGTTTCAAGGTAAAAGTGTGGACGAACTTTCTCAAGCGTTTAGGGGTTCCGTAGATGACTACCTCGAGTTCTGCGAAGAACGCGGAGAAGAGCCCGATAAGCCTTTTTCCGGTAAGCTCATGCTCCGCTTATCGCCTGAACTGCACCGCAAGGTGTACACCTCTTCTAAAAAAGAGGGCAAAAGCCTGAATCAGTGGATTGCCGAACGACTGGATAAGGCGTCCTAATGCCGATGACGCGCGAAGAGGTCTACCACACTGACCCTGAGATTCTAGGCGGCACGCCTGTCCTTACGGATACACGTGTGCCTGTTCAAAACTTATTGGATTATCTCGAGGGCGGCGACACCTTAGATGAGTTTTTAGACGGCTTTCCCGGTGTGAGCCGTGAGCAGGCAATTTCTTTTCTCGAGCTGGCAAAGGACGCACTTTTAGCCGCGTGAAGCGGGTGCTGCTCAACGAGAGAAAGAATTGTTTCTACCCCTACGCTCGAGTACCCAGAACGAAAAACTTACGGACCCGATTCGGTCTCAAACCAACAACACCGGTGTCCATCGGCGTCGGACGCAAAATCTAAAGAATCTTCGATAAAAACGACTTGGTGCGCTCCTCTTGCGGATTCGTGAAGAAGTGCTCCGGGCTCCCCACCTCTACAATTTGCCCTGCGTCCATGAAGATCACGCGGTTGCCCACTTCGCGAGCAAACCCCATCTCGTGCGTTACCACCACCATCGTCATCCCCTCTTGCGCCAGGTTGACCATGACTTCTAAGACCTCACCGATGACCTCGGGGTCGAGCGCAGAGGTGGGTTCGTCGAAGAGCATGACTTTGGGCTCCATCGTCAGTGCCCGCGCAATCGCCACGCGCTGCTGCTGACCGCCCGAAAGTTGACCGGGGTACTTGTTCGCCTGTTCAGGGATGCCGACCTTGCCTAAAAAGTACTGCGCCCGCTCCTCCGCCTTCGACTTCTTCCATCCGCGTACGCGGATGGGCGCTAAGGTGATGTTCTCCATAACGGTCAGGTGCGGAAAGAGGTTGAACTGCTGAAAGACCATGCCCGTCTCACGGCGGATTTGGTCGATTTTTTTCACGTCGTCGGTGAGTTCAACCTTATCGACGAAAATCTTACCCTCTTGGTGCTCCTCGAGCCTATTGATACAGCGAATCAGTGTAGACTTTCCCGAGCCCGACGGACCGATGACTACGACGACCTCTCCCCTATTGACGGAAAGCTCGATGTCTTTCAGCACGTGAAAGTCGCCGAACCACTTGTTGAGCCCTTCAACTTCGATGATGCGCTCCCCATCTTCGGGGGCGTGAGCGGCGTTTTTAGCTAGAGAACTGTAAGCGGTTGCCATAGATAGTCCTTTCAAAAAGAAGTTAAAAGGTAAAAGAGAAAAGGTGAAAGGTTTTCTTCTTTTCCCTTTTCTCTCGGTTCTTTTCTCTTAATCCTTCTACCTCGTTCCCACTCCCAACTGCTCCTCTAACTGCCGGCTCGCCAAGCTCATGCGGAAGGCGAAGAAGAAGTAGAAGATGGCTAAAAAGAGGCTAAGCTCGAGGCGAATGCCGCCTGTGATCTCTCTCGAGGCGACTTGGTTTGCAACGATGTTGTGCACGTTAAATACATCGAAGAGCGCGACGATAAAGACGAGCGAGGTGTCCTTAAAAAGTCCGATGGCTTGTCCGACGATGGCGGGAATCACCGCTTTAAGGGCTTGCGGCAGAACGATGAGGCGCGTTGTTTGCCACGCGGAGAGTCCGAGCGCCCTCGCCGCTTCCGGCTGACCTTTCGGGACCGACTGTAAGCCGCCGCGCACGTTTTCCGCCATGTACGCCGCCGAGAAGAGTGTTACGGCAACGTACGCTTTCACGAGGCCGCTGATGCTGGCTGTGTCGATGTTGAGAATGAGCGGCACCAAAAGCGCGGCGATAAAGAGCCAGGAGATGAGCGGTGCGCCGCGTATCAGCTCGATGAAGCCGATGCAGAAGTACTTGATGGCGGGCAGCTTGCTGCGCCGCCCGAGCGCCAAGGCGACGCCCAGCGGAAAGCTCACGATGACGCCCGTCGTGAGGATAAACGTGAGGACGATGCCGCCCCATTCACGCACAGGCACAACGTGCAGCGCACCAGAGCGCACGCCCGGTATACCGAAAAGAAGAAAAAAGCTGATGACTAACGCGCCGAGCCAGAGCCAGGGCACCGTTCCGGCAAGTGAAGGCGCGGCGCGCCCGCCGAAATACCCAGCAAGGGCTAGAGCGCTCGCCGCGAGCCACCACCCCTGCACACCCCAGCCCATGATGAACGCAACCACCGTAATGAGCGCGAGCAGCGCGAAAAACTGCCAGAACGCGCCCTTCAAGATTTTACTGACACTTTCTTGAATAGCTGTTGCCGAAAACCCTAAAAGACCCATGAGCAGACCGATCACGAGAATCGGACGCCACAGGAGGTCGAAGGGGTAGCGGTAGATGGAGAAGAGCTTGAGGTTGTTCCAAACTTGCTGCCATGACGCGGCGTAGAACGCCCAGGTTAGAAAGTTATACATCGTCCAAACGATGAGCACACCCATGACCACCGTAAGAATGGAATCGACCACCGAATTGAAGAGGTTACCGCGCAACCAACCTGCGACGCCTGTTGTTCCGGTAGGGGGCTTACGTGAGGTCGCCATCTTAGCGCTCCACCAGCGCCATGCGCTCGTTGACGATGTTGAGGATAAACGCAAACGTCAAGCTGATAATGAGGTACCCACCAATCACAATGAGAATCACAGGGATCGCCGCGCCGGTTTGGTTCGCAACGATGTTGCTGATCGAGAAGAAGTCCTGAAAGGTCACGAGAATCGCTAGCGACGAGTTTTTAGTCAGGTTGAGGTATTGGCTGATCATGGGCGGTAAGATGATGCGCAATGCTTGCGGAAAGACGACGAGCCGGAAGGTCTGAAAGTTGCTGAGACCCACCGCTTTCGCCGCTTCGCGCTGACCTTTAGGGACCGCTTGGATGCCGCCGCGCACAATTTCCGCGATGAAGCTCGCCGTGTAGACGACGAGACCGATGAGGAGCGCTAAGTACGCCGCCGAGAGGCTGATGCCGCCGACGTAGTTGCCGCGCGGAACGCTCGGGAAGCTCAGGACGAGTGGCGCGGCGGCTTGGAGTTCTACGCTCGCGTCTACGGCGTTCGAGCTGCCGCCGCTCGAGCGGTTGAAGAGCGAGCCGAGTCCGCCTCCGCCGCCCTGTGAGCTGCTAGCGCTTTCTTCCCCGCCTTCGCCTTCGGCTTGCGCCCCCTCGAAGATGGGGATGCGAATTTGCCCGCCTCTATCCGCGACGATGCGGCGGCTGAACTCCTCGACTTGCAAGGTGACGCCGACGTTCCCGAAGCCCGCACCCTCAGCGCCCACCTCTTCACCCTCGTCGTACTCGCCGTTGCCGTTTCTATCCTCATAAACGACGCCCGTGCTCGGGTAGTTGAGCGTGTGAATGGCGAGCCCTTCAGCCTGCTCGGGGTTGGTAAAGGAGAGTTCAGCCTCGCCCACCTCGATATTTTCGATCGCGGGGAAGCGGAAGGTGCTATTGACAAAGCTGCGCGACTCGACGAAGTTCTGGGTGTTGGTGGTCAGCGTGCCTTCCTCGACGTTGACGCGGGCTACGGCGTAAGGGACGACCGGCTCGCCCGCGTCGCGTAAGCCGTTGTCGTTACTGTCAGCAAATACGACGCCGCGTCCCCGGTTGGCTTGGAAGTCGGTGGCGAGGTTTTCAGGCAACCCCGTCGTGAAGGTCACGACGACGTAGCCGACCACAGCGATGCCGGCCGCCGAGAGGAGCGGCCAGAGCCAGGCGTTGCCGGGACGCTCCGAGCGCTCGATCTGTCTGCGCCGAAAGAGGTAGAACGCGGCGAGCACGACGAGCGCCGCGACGAGCCAAGGGAGCCAACTCGAGAAGCTGTACGACGGATAGAGCCAGGGCAGGGCTAGACCGACCTGACTAAAGTAAATCCCTCCCGGCAAGTCCACCGGATTGGAAATGCGCGGCGGGATCGGCACGAGCACGGCGGTGAACCAGAAGACGAGCTGGACCGCTAGGGGCGTGTTGCGAATCGCCTCAATATAGACGGTGGCAATTTGGCGCATGAGCCAGTTACTCGAGAGCCGCATCACCCCGACTAAAATTCCTAAAAGCGTCGTCAGCACCACGCCGACGAGCGCCACGCGCAAGGTGTTCAAAACGCCCACGATGAGCGCCCGCCCATAAGAATCGCTCGGCTCATACTGAATCGGCGTCTCCGCGATGGGCACGCCCGCCCTCGCGTCTAAAAAGCCGAAGTCCGCGGGCAAGTTCGAGCGGTCGAGCGCGGTGGTCACGTTGTTGTAGAGGATGTATCCCGCAGCGATAAGCAGGAGCACAAAGACAACTTGCGCGATAACGCCGATGAGCTTGACGTTGCGGTAGAAGGGGATTCGCTCGCCCTCACCTCTTTTATTCTCCTGAAATGAACGTGACGCCATCAGAGCGTTCCAAAATGCCAGAATGTGTGGTTGACACGCACCTCGTCACCTCTAACTTCGCGGCTGATCGCGGTTAATAAAATGTGATAAATTTTCTGCTGGTAAAATCCAAGTTTTGCTTCGTAACCGAACGTTCTAGCTTAAATTGAGATATAGCGAACGGCTCGAGTCCAAGCGTCTTTATAGCGAAAGGGGTGATGGCTCAAACCATCACCCCGCATATTACTCTTTCGGCTTAACGAAAGGGCATCCCGTAGATGAGACCTCCGTCGTAGTACTGCGCGTTTAAGCCGCGCGGAATATCGAAGGGCGTATCTGGACCCAAGTTGCGATTGTAGATTTCGCCGTAGTTGCCGACCGCTGCAATCGCGTTGCGGATGCCCTCAGCGGGGAGACCGATACCCTCAACGTTCTCAGGCTCGACGCCCAAGATGCGCTGGATGTTAGGGTTCTCGGTGGTTTCCGCCAACTCGTCCACGTTCTCCATCGTGATGCCGTACTCTTCCGCTTCGAAGAGGCCGAACATAATCCATTTAACGGCGTCGAAAAGCGCGGTGTTGCCCTGCAAGACGGCGGGCGCGAGCGGCTCTTTGGAGATCGTGACGTCCATGATGCGGTGCGCAGACGGATCGCGGAGCGTGATGAGCGTGCTGGCGAGACCCGACTTGTCCGTCGTCCAGGCGTCCATCTGACCGTCGTCGTAGGCGCTCGCGAGCTGGTCCGAGTTCTCGAAGATAACGGGCGTGTACTGGATGCCCAAAGCTTCCATCGTATCGGCGAGGTTGAGTTCGGTAGTAGTACCCGACTGCACCCCGATGCGGCGGCCCTCTAGGTCTTCGATGGACTCGATGCCCGAGTCGCGGCGCACCATGAAGCCTTGACCGTCGTAGAAGTTGACGGGCGCAAACTGCATCCCGACGGTGGTGTCACGGCTGCTCGTCCAGGTGGAGTTGCGGGCTAGGACGTCCACCTCGCCCGTCTGCACCGCCGTAAAGCGGTCTTGGGCGCTGAGCGGGCGGAACTCGACGGCGTTAGCGTCGCCGACGATGGCCGCGGCAAAGGCGCGGCAGAAGTCCACGTCGAAGCCCTCAAACTCGCCCTGGTCATCCACGCTGCCGAAACCGGGCAGCCTTTCGTTGACGCCGCACACCAAGGTGCCCCGGTCTTGAATCTCCTCGAGCAGGTTCTGCGCTGAAGCCACACTAAACGCAGCACAGAGCACAATGATTAAAAATAAACGTCTTTGCATATTTTCTCCTTTAGAGTGACCCAGGTTTAGAGATTGAATCGTAGCGACCGCATCTCTGGGTCATGTGAAGTTTTCCCCTCGCTACACTATGCTACCTTTTGCGGTGGAGATTTGTAAAGCGCTTTGGGTCAAGCGCGCCCTTAATGATGGCGTGAGCGCGCCTTATTCGGGGTTTTTCGTCGGAGAGTGTTTGCGCCCCTGTCACGCACTTCTACCTCTTGAACAACCTCTTGAAATACGCTCATTCTACAGAGGAGGTTTCGCCCACTTTTCAACGTGATAGTACGCCCGTAAACGCGCGCTATGAGATTTTTGACACACTGCAAAAAGGTTCGTACTGCCGACGATTTTCCCGTCTACTTCGGGGTACATTATGCGCATGAACACCGCGCAACACCTCAGAACACACCTTTTTCTCTTCGCCTTTCTCTTCGTCATGGGTGCACCTCTATAAATGACGAGTCAACGCAACAGCGAACACGACGCCGAACGGATGCGGGCAAACGACAGAAGCCGCATTCAAGATTTGGAGCACCGACTCACCGCGCTCGTCACCTCGTCGGACCGCTTGGAGCTTCTCGGCGCAATTTTAGACGCCTTCGACAACACCATCGTCGTCACCGACCCCAACCAAGCCGATAACCCCATCATCTACGTCAACGGCGGCTTCGAGAAGCTCACGGGCTACGGTCCAGATGAGGTCATCGGTCAGAACTGCCGCTTTTTGCAGGGCGAGGACCGCGACCAAGAAGGTGTCAGGCAGCTTCGCGCGGCGGTTCAGTTGGGCGAGAGCACGGATGTAGAGCTGCGCAACTACCGCCAAGACGGGACGATGTTCTGGAATCACCTCTACCTCTCGCCGGTCTACGACGAAGAGGGCAAGTTGGTGCTCTTTTTAGGCGTACAGAACGACGCGATGGCGCGCAAAGAAGCCACCGAAGAGGTCAGACGGGCACGCGATACTTTAGAAGAGCGTATCCGCGAGCGCACCCGTGCGCTTGACGAGTCGAACCAGGCGTTGCGGCTCGAGGTCCAAGCGAGAGAACGCGCCGAACGTGAAGTCCGCGCTTCGGAAAGCCGCCTCTTGGACGTGCTGGACCATTTGCTCACCTTTGTGGCTGTGCTGGACCCGGACGGCACGCTCCAATATGTCAACCGCGCCGCGCTGGACGCTTCGGACGTGGCGCTCGCCGCCGTCATCGGCTTACCTTTTGCCGAAACGCCTTGGTGGCGACACGATGCGGCGGTGCAGAGGAGGTTGCGAGAGGCGATTCGCAAGGTTGCTCGGGGCGAAACGCAACGCTTTGATACGCAGGTGCGGATGAGCAAGGACCGCTTTCTCACCGTAGATTTCATGCTCGCACCTGTTCGCGACGCTCGAGGTAACGTCTCGAGCCTCGTCGCGTCGGCAGCGAACGTGACCGAGCGCGAAGAGACCAAAGGAACTTTGCAGCAAAACGAGCAGCGGCTCAGGCTCGCGCTCGACGGCGCAGAACTCGGCATCTGGAGCCGCAACTTACAGAGCGGGCGAATGTGGTTTGACGCGCGCTGTCAAGACCTCTTCGGCGTCCCGGCTGAAGCCGAAGCGGGCGCGATGTTAGACCTCGTCCACCCCGACGACCTCCCCGCGTTGGAACGCGCCATCCTTCACGCGACGAATCCGCAGGAACCCGAAAACCGTTATATGGCCGAGCACCGCTTTTACGGCGTGGACGGTGAAGTGCGCTGGATGGCGGTGCGCGGGCAGTGCCGCTTTATGGAGGAAAACGGCGAGCGTGTGCCCGCTGAACTGTTCGGCGTGGTGCAAGACGTCACCGAGCGCGAAAGGGCTCGAGAAGCCCTGCAAGAGACTACCGAACGCTTGCAACTGCTCGTTTCAGAGGCGCGAGACTACGCGGTTGTCATCACCGATCCGGCGGGCGAATGGAACGCCGGAGCCGAGCGGGTCATGGGGCAGCGCGAAGCGGAGGTGGGCCGTCACGACCTCATCTTCACCCCTCACGACACCCAGGAGCATACGAAACGGAGATGCGCATCGCCCGTAGTTCGGCCAAAGACGTGCGCTGGCATCTGCGCAGGGACGGGACGCGCTTCTTTGCCGACGGGACGGTGACCGCGTTGCGCAACGACGCGGGTGAGCTGCGCGGCTTCGCCAAGGTCTTTCGCGATGGTACGGAGCAAAAGCTCGCCGAAGAGATGCTGCGCGAGAGCGAGGAGCAGCGGCGCGTCGCGCTGGAAGCAGCGGCGATGGGGACGTGGGACATCGACGTCAACGGTACGTTTAGTATGGACAAACGTGGTCGTGAGATTCGACTTGCCCTCCGAGGGCTTGCTAAGCCTAGAGGGAGCGATTTCTCACATTCACCCAGACGAACGTGATGACGTCGCCCAAAAGGTGGAAGAGGTGACGCGCTCAAGTGAGACGGGAGACTACGACCTCGAGTACCGCGTCCTTAAACCCGAAGGCGGCGTTCGCTGGATTCGGGCGACCGGACAAGCGCTCTTTGAAGGGGCAGGGGCAGAGCGACGTGCCGTGCGCTTTGTCGGAGTATTGACGGAGACCACAGAGCAAAGAGAGACGGAAGAAGCGCTGCGCAAATCCGAGGCGGAGTACCGCACGCTCTTCGAAACGATGACGCAAGCGGTGGTCTATCAGGACGCTAAAGGTGAAATCATATCCGCCAACCCCGCTGCCGAGCGGATTTTAGGTCTTACAAACGACGAGATAACGGGGCGCTATTCGGCGGACCTGCGCTGGCGAGCCTTGCGCGAAGACGGCAGCGACTTTCCGGGCGAAGAGCACCCGCCGATGCGGGCGCTCCGCGCGGGTAAGGTAGTCGAAAACGTCGTGATGGCGGTCTATAACCCTAACGATGAACGCTACCGCTGGCTCTCGGTGGACGCCGTGCCGCAGTTTGGACCGGGCGAGACGGAACCCTTTCAGGTCTACTCACTTTTCGACGACATCACCGTTCGCAAAGAGGCGCAAGAGGCGCTTTTGGAGAGCGAGCGCAACTTCCGCGGCACGTTTGAAAATGCCGCCGTGGGCATCGGACACGTCGGCATAGGCGGGCAGTGGCTCAAGGTCAATGCGAAACTGTGCAACATCTCGGGGTACAGCGAAGCGGAACTCTTGGCGCGGACCTTTCAAGACATCACACATCCAGACGACGTCGGCGCGGATGTCGAGCAGTTCGAGCAGCTCATGAGGGGTGACATCAACTCCTACACGATGGAGAAGCGCTACTTCCACAAGGACGGTCACACCGTCTGGATCGACCTCACCACCGCGCTGCAACGTGGTGAAAGCGGCGAACCTCTCTACTGCATCTCCGTCGTGGAAGAGGTCACTGCGCGGAAAGAGGCGGAAGCCGAGGTGCTTAAACTCAACCAAGAGCTAGAGGAGCGCGTGGCAGAGCGTACGGCTGGGCTAGAAGCGGCGAACAAGGAACTCGAGGCGTTTTCCTACAGCGTCTCCCACGACTTACGCGCCCCACTGCGCGGCATCGACGGGTTTTCACAAGCGCTTTTAGAGGACTACAACACGGGCGACACCTTGGACGAGACTGCGGTTCATTACCTGAGGCGGGTACGTTCGGGGGCGCAGCGCATGGGCACGCTCATCGACGATATGCTGGCGTTCTCGAGGCTCTCGCGCAGCGAGATGAAGCATGAAGAGGTCAATTTAAGCGCTAAAGCGGCGTCTATCGTCGCAGAATTAAAAGAACGCGAACCGGAACGTGAGGTTTCGCTCGAGATTCAGGGTGGGCTATGTGCTCAGGGCGATAAGCGGCTCCTTCGCATCGCGCTGACCAACCTCTTCGAAAACGCCTGGAAGTTCACCCGACATGAAAAAAGCGCGCACATCACCTTTGGCGTGAACGAGGAAGGGGCGTTTTTCGTGCGCGACAACGGCGCGGGCTTCGACATGGCGTACGCGCACAAGCTCTTCGGCGCGTTTCAGCGGCTTCATTCGCCCGGCCAGTTCGAGGGTACGGGCATCGGTTTAGCGACGGTGCAGCGCGTGATGCATCGGCACGGCGGCGCGATCTGGGCGGAGGCGGCGGTGGGTGAGGGCGCAACCTTTTACTTCACGCTCCCTCCCGCCGAACCTACCGCATCAGAAAGCCTCACATAGCTTTAGAATAGGTCATAATAGGGACACTATGATGCAAGACAACACCTACCTTCTTTTGGTCGAGGACAATCAGGACGATATCGACTTAACGATTCGCGCGCTGCGCCGCCACAACCTCATCAACGAGATCGTCGTGCTGCAAGACGGCGCGGCGGCGCTCGACTTCTTGTTGCGGCGCGGCGAATACGCTGAGCGCGTGGACACCATGCCGCAGTTCGTCCTTTTGGATATCAACCTACCCAAGATGAGCGGCTTAGACGTGCTCGCCGAACTGCGCCGACACGACGACACCAAGCTCTTGCCCGTAATTATGCTCACGACCTCTCAAGAAGAGCGCGACGTGGTGCAGAGCTATTCGAAAGGCGCGAATTCCTACGTGCGCAAACCCGTCGACTTCGAGGCGTTCTCTGAAGCGATTCGGCAGCTCGGCGTGTACTGGCTCGTACTGAACGAAAACCCTTGGCATCCGGTAGCGTGAGTAGACCTTACAAAGGTTATTCGTGAACCACATAAGCCAAGCCCTTGGCGGCATCCCGCTGCGCGTTCTCGTGGTGGACGACTCCACTCAAGACGCCGAACTCGCCGTTTTAGAGCTGCGCCGCTACGGGTTCGCCGTCACCGCGGAGTTTGCCCAGACTCGCGCCGAAATTGAGGAAAATCTCGGTTTTTTTGACTGGAACATCGTCCTTTCGGACCACGCCATGCCGCAGCTAAGCTCGCACGATGTGTTGGAGCTGTTGGAAGAGCGCGAGACGCCTATCCCTTGCATCGTTGTCTCGGGCGCGGTGGGTGAAGAGGCGGCGGTTCACCTCATGCAACTGGGCGCGTCTGACCTCATCAACAAGAGTCAGCTTCACCGCTTGGGACCCGCAGTGGACCGGGCGCTTCGCGAAACTGCCACGCAGCGTGCCCGTCTCAAGGCGGAAGCGGCGCTCAAGCGTGCGAACGACGAATTGGAGGCGAGAGTCGAGGCGCGCACCGCAGAGCTTCAGGGAGCCAATGAGCAACTCGAGCACGAGAACGCCAACCGCAGACGTGCCGAGGGAGAACTCAACGCGCTCCGCATCAAACTCGCCGACATCCGTGAGCGCGAACGCCGCCACTTAGCTCGCGAACTCCACGACGGCGCGGTACAACAGCTCATCGGCATCTCGTACGGTCTCGCCGAAAGCCAAAAAGGTCTAGGGAGTGCACATCCCGAGTATGAAACACTCGGCGCGCACCGCAAGGCAGTTTTAGGGGTTTCCAAAGAACTGCGCCACCTCATCGGCGGCTTGCGCCCCTCGGGGCTGGAGGAACTTGGACTTGAGGTCACGCTCAGAAACTACCTGACCCAGCTTCGAGGAGAGAAGCACGGCGTCGATATCGACGCCGACATTCAGACGGACGGACGCACGGTCTCCGCCCCCGTCGCTCTCTGCCTCTTTCGCACCGCCCAAGAAGCGCTCCGCAACGTCTTCAAACATGCCAGGGCGCGTCGCGCGGAGGTGTCACTACAATTGAGGGAGGGTGCCGCCGTACTAAAGGTACGCGACGACGGACAGGGCTTTACCCCACCCGAGCAACTCAGCGCCCTAGCCCATGACAACCACTTCGGGCTGATCGGTTTAGAGGAGCATATCGCGTCGGTCGGGGGCACGCTCGAGATACGCGCCGCACCGCAAGCCGGAACCCAGATAACGGCGAGCGTCCCCGTTGCAAAACCCGTCGAGGCGGAAACCGAAAAGCGTGCGTAGTATAACGAAAATTACACCATTTTCACTTCAGTACGGCGCAAGCTTCAATCGCTCGAACTTTTGCTCGAGTACTGCACCGAGCCGAAAAAGTCGTCCGCTCCCTCGTTGACCGCGCCGATAATCGCGTTGCGCACTGCGAGGTCTACGATCGTCGTGCCGGTGCGCCCCGCTTGTAAGCCGCGAATCACGTTCAAAACGTCCACTTGTACATTGCCCTGTGAAGCTTCGGCTGTCGAACTGCCGATTGCGACGATTTCAGCCGTCGCTGCGTCCACGAAGCGCAAATCCACGGTGACTCTAGCGGTCACGATTTCAGCCGAGCCGCCTAAAAGTCCAAAAAATCGTCCACCACCGCCCGTTGTCGAGACGCTAAACTCCGTCACGCTCCCGAAGATGAGCAGTTCCGCCCCGGTGATGCGCCCAACCTCCGCCGCCGTCTCTTTATCCACCCGCCCCGACTGCCCCAAATCCTGCTCGAACAAAATCTGCGCGAGCTGCATCCGTTCGGTGATGCGAAACTGTTCGCTGCGGTAGAGTTCGCTGATCAAAATATCAGCGACGCCCGAGCCGAGTTCGACGAAGTAGCTGTCGTCTTTGCCTTTGAGTTCTTGTCCTTTGAGCTTGAGGTTATTCGAGCGCACTGTAAAGTTAGGAGCCGCGACGATAGGGCGCTCGGCAAAAGGTCTAGCGCTCGCCTCAAACGGCTCTAAACCGTCTAGATCAGCGAGCGCGGCAGCTCGGGCTACCGTCTTCGTCGCTAGTTCGATATTCTGGCTAGGTGCGCAGCTTACCAAAAGAATGAGGAGGAGAGGAGCCACTATTCGCATCTCTGTGAGTATAAGTCGCCCTGAACCCCGCACGACATAAGAATCCCCACATCCTCGTTGCGGAATGTGGGGACGTGTGAGCGGTGTACAGTTTAGGCAGAGGCGCTTTGCGTCGTTTCCTTCTCTGAACGCTTGACTTCGCTTTTGCTCTGCTGTTCGCTATCTTGCTTGTCTTCGTCTTCATCCTCTTCTTCGCGGGCCTCGAGCTTCGCCTTGATGCGTTTCAAGACGGTAATCTCTTCTAAAGCACGCTGGTCTAAGACGCTCTGAATATTCTTGATGCGCTGCTTGATGCGCGGCACCACGATCTGCTCCAAAGCGTTCACGCGGCGCGAGGTCTTTTTGATCTCTTCGCCGATGCGTCTAAGCCTCGTCTCCGTCGAGGCAACCTTGACGAGCGCTTCGGTGAGTTCGCGAAACTGCGCTGCGCTGTCTAGCGTGCGTGCGCCCGCGCCGATGGGCGAAAAGGGCAATTCGCGGTCGAAGTCGGGCGGTTGAACCTGGGGCACCTTGACGCCGAAGATATTTTCAATCTTGATATCCACCTCTAAGCCTGACTGCTTCGCTAAGCTAAGTCCCTCAACCGCCTCGGGACCGTCCCAGGCTTTGGCGAGAAAGAGGCTAAAGTACGCCTCTTTGCTCGTTTCACTTAAAGAGCGCCGCGCCTCCAAAGACTCTTTGACGAGGTCAAAGAACTCAGAGATGAGCGCGTCGCGCTTGCGCTTCAAGAGGTCAGCACCCTTGTTCGCCAGGTCGAGCTGGTCGCGCTGCTGGAGCAGGTTCGAGCGGGTTGGGGCGATGTTTTCAGCCATAGCAGCTCCTTTCGGAGCAACTAGCTGTTAGCTGTTAGCTTTTAGCGCTTAGCTAAACCCTAACGGCTAATAGCTAATCGCTCAGCTCCCCCACAACTCATCCATCTTCGCGCCGTAATATTTATCAATTTGGTCACGGCTCAAGCGGGTCAGCTCGCTCTGAGGGAGTACAGAAAGCGTCGTCCAAGCGATGTTCAACGACTCTTCGATGCTTCTGTCCTCGGAGCCCTGGCTGATGAACTTCTCCTCGAAGTTGTCGCCGAACTCCAAGTACTTCTTGTCGTTCTCGGACAGCGCGTCCTCACCTGTAATCGCAACCAGGCGGCGCAAGTCGAGCGCGTTCGCGTAGGCGGCTTGGAGTTGGTCGGCGATGTTTTTGTGGTCTTTGCGAGTCTTGCCCTCGCCGATGCCGTTGTTCATCAGGCGTGACAGGCTGGGACCGGGGTTGATGGGAGGATAGTAGCCCTGCGTGTGCAGGTCGCGCCCTAAGTAAATTTGACCCTCGGTGATGTAGCCCGTCAAGTCGGGGATAGGGTGCGTCACGTCGTCATCGGGCATGGAGAGGATCGGGATTTGCGTGACCGAGCCCTTTTTGCCTTCCACAACGCCTGCACGCTCGTAGAGTGACGCCAAGTCGGTGTAGGTGTAGCCAGGGTAGCCGCGACGTCCCGGAATCTCTTCACGGGCACCGCCGATTTCGCGGAGCGCCTCGCAGTAGTTCGTCATATCGGTCATGATGACCAAGACGTGATAGTCGTGCTCGAAGGCGAGGTATTCGGCAGCGGTCAGCGCCATGCGCGGCGTGAGGATGCGCTCGACGGCGGGGTCGTCGGCTTTGTTAAGGAACAAGACCGAACGCGCCAACGCGCCTGTGCGCTCGAACTCCTGCGTGAAGAAGGTGATCTCGCGCTGCGTCACGCCCATCGCGGCGAAGACAACGGCGAAGTCGGACGCTTCGCCCTCCCCGATGACCTTCGCCTGACGTGCAATTTGCGCGGCGAGTTCGTTCGCGGGGAGACCCGAGCCGGAAAAGATAGGGAGCTTCTGACCGCGCACGAGGGTAATCATCGTGTCGATGGTCGAAACGCCCGTCTGGATGAACTCCTCGGGCTTTTGGCGGGCGACGGGGTTAATCGGTGCGCCGCCAATCGGCACGCGCTTGTCCGCGACAACTTCGGGCAGACCGTCAATCGGCTCGCCGATACCGTTGAAGCGGCGTCCGATCATCTCTCTGGAGACGCCTAAACGCGCCACGTCCTCGACGAGGGTCACGGTGGTCGACGACAGGTCGAGTCCGCGCGGGTCTTCGAAGACCTGAAGCGTCGTGACCTTCTCAGATACGTCGATGACTTGCCCGCCGCGGATGCGCCCATTGGCGTCCTTGATGTTGACAATCGCGTTGTACGCGAGGTCAGGTGCGTTTTCTAAGAACATCAGCGGTCCGGAGATATACGAAACTTCGCTGTATTCCTTTTTGAATTGCTTCTTCTTCGGCTTGCTGTCGCCGTTGTTGCCTGTGGTTTTGTCTGAAACAGCCACTACAATCCTCCTTGTATAGCAGGTATTATCTGGTCACGAACGCTCTCAGTAGATAAAGCACTTTTTAGCTCGCACGTTGAAGGATGATACTTGCGTGATTCAACCTCAGCCTAGAATCTATGTTGCTCCACTTAGCGGGAGTGTGCGGCGTAGGGGTGGGTTTCAAACCCACCCCTACTGCATTTACCTCTATTAGGCTGCCACCGCAAAGGCGTTATCGAGTTGCTCTAAGGTCTCTTCCTTATAAGCGTCGAACTCGTCTTCTGGCACGTAGCGTGCGCGGTTGAGTTTCTCGATCACGTCAGCGTTCAAGATGTCGTCTACGGTTGCGCCCTCTTCGATGGCTTTGCGGGCGGTGTCGTTGAACTTGATCATCATTTCCAACATCCCGTGCGCCTTGCCGAGCGAGCACGAGGCGTCGACCTCGTCGAAGCCGTTCTGCTGCAAGAAGTCTTGGCGAATGATGCGGCCTACCTCGACGATGAGGCGCTCTTGGTCTTGGAGCGCATCGGGACCGACGAGCTGCACGACTTCTTGTAGGTCGGATTCGCGCTGCAAGAGGTTGACGGCGCGATCCCTTAGCTCGGGGAAGTCCTCGGCGACGTTCTCGCGGTACCAATCCTCCAATATGTCTGTAAAGAGCGAGTACGAGCGGTTCCAGTTGATGGCGGGGAAGTGACGGCGGCGCGCTAAGGACGCATCGAGCGCCCAGAAGCAGCCCGTAATGCGCAAGGTAGACTGCGTGACGGGCTCCGAGAAGTCACCGCCAGCGGGCGAAACCGCGCCGATGATGGAAACTGCGCCCTGCTCGTCGGCCAAGGTCGTGACACGTCCGCCGCGCTCGTAGAAGGCGGAGAGACGTGAGGAGAGGTAGGGCGGGTAGCCCTCTTCGGCGGGCATCTCTTCCAAGCGTGAGGAAATTTCGCGGAGTGCCTCAGCCCAGCGGGAGGTCGAGTCCGCCATGACCGAGACGCGGTAGCCCTGGTCGCGGAAGTATTCGGCTAGGGTGATACCCGTGTAAATTGAGGCTTCACGCGCTGCCACCGGCATGTTCGAGGTGTTCGCGATAAGGACGGTGCGCTCCATGAGCGGGTTGCCCGAGGTGGGGTCCTCCAACTCAGGGAACTCCACAAGCACGTCCGTCATCTCGTTGCCGCGCTCGCCGCAGCCCACATACACGACGATGTCCGCGTTGCCGAACTTCGCAATCGACTGCTGCGTGACGGTTTTACCCGAGCCGAACGGTCCCGGAATCGCCGCCGTGCCGCCCATCGTTAAGGGGAAGAGCACGTCTAAGATGCGCATCCCGGTCAAGAAGGGCGTGACAGGGTCGAGCTTCTTGGCGACCGGACGCGCTTGGCGTACGGGCCAGGGGTGGTAGAGCATGAGTTCGGTGCCGTCTTCTAAGGTCGCAATGACCTCATCGACGGTGTACTCGCCTTTTTTAGCGATGGACTTGATCTTGCCCTTCTTATCGGGCGGAACCATGATCTTGTGCGTAAAGGAGAACTCAGGGACAGTGCCTAAAATCTGACCCGCTTCGACTTCGTCACCTTCGGAGACTTCAGGGGTGAACTCCCATTTGTTCTCCCTCGAGAGCGAATTCACCACGATACCGCGCTCGATGTACGTGCCCGACTGCTCGTTAATTTTATCTAACGGGCGCTGAATCCCGTCGAAGATGCCGTTGAGCATCCCCGGTCCGAGTTCGACGGCGAGCGGTAGCCCCGTCGAGACGACGGCTTCGCCGACCTGGAGCCCGCCCGTGTCCTCGTAAACCTGCACAAAGGCGGTGTTGCCGTCCAAGCGGATGATCTCCCCGACGAGCTGCTCCTCGCCGACGCGCACGATGTCGAACATGCGTGCGCCCATCATCCCCTTGGCGATAACCGCCGGACCCGAGATGCGCTGAACTGTTCCTTCGATGGCCATTGTTGCCTCCTCTGTAGAGGTGTAACTAGAATTTAGATGGACGGCTAAGGGCGCGTTGCTTGACCCTTAGCCTACCTCTTTTAGCGCGTGATAATCGTAGTCGTATGTCATGAAGTATATGTAAACCGCCGTGTCACCCTGAACCTTTAGGTGAAGGGTCTCGCCTCGCAAACTCGGCGAGGGGAGAAGCGAATGCGGGGATTCTCTCGCTACGCACATACTTAACGACTCTTTCCTTATCACTCCAACTTAATATCAAACCCAATCGCACTCCGCACGAGCGACTTCATGTAGTCTTTCGGGTCTTCGTCCTCGTCGAAGGCTGCACCTAAGCTGGGCATGGAGAGCAAGACAGGCAACTCGCGCCCGCGCATGACACGTGACGCGGCTTTATTCGGCTCGGGGATGAGCCCCTGGTCCACCGCGACGAGACCGTAGTCTTCGGACTCGATGGCACTTTCTAGCGCCTCTTGCGCGCCCTCTTGGTCCGCCTCGAGCACTTCAACACCCGCCAAACGGAAGCCGGTGGCGGTCTCGCTGTCGGTTAAGATGAGCATCTTAGCCACGGCCTACCTCCTTGCCGAGTTCGCGCTCGAGCGATTCGCGCGGCACGTTGTAGTACTTGCCCCTAGCGACGAGACGGAGTCTCGAGGTCTCCTGCTCTTTGAGCCGCAGGTAGTAGAGCACCACGCCGATACCCAAGGGGTTGCTCAAGTAGAGCTTGCGGGCGCTCTTGTCCAGACTGCCCCGCACGACCTCTTCGGCTTTGCTGAGGTTATCCGTCTCGGCAACGTCGCTGAAACTCGTGTTAGAGAGAGGCTGCATGTCGCCGGAGAGGAGCGTGTCGAACATCCCTCGGCTGACCTCTTTGCCGTCCGAGAGGTAGAGCTTATCCGCGTCGGCGTCGCCCACTGCGCTCTGCATCTTGAGGGCGGTGCGGATGTTCGCCGCGTCCACCTCGCGCTGGATGTGCCGCGTCAGCATGTCTGAATGCGGGTTCTCGTCTAGCGCCTCGAAGAGTGCAGCGTAGTAGGCGCGGTCTAGGGCGAGTTCGAATTCGAAGAGGTCGCCGTCTGAGCTGTATTGCCCAACGGCTTTGGTGAACGCCTTGGAGAGCGGGTGCCCCGTAATCGCCAACGCTTGCGCCGCCGCGGGCAAGTCCGCAGCTTCGGCGATGTTGTTCAGGACCGCCGGTTTGAGTTCGCCCGCCGGGACGAGCGCCGACTTGATGTCCTCCGCCTCGCGCCCCGAATGCTTCGCCCGCGCGATCGCTTTGAGGTTTTGCAGGTCGTAGCGCAGCAAAAAGGTCGCGATAAGCCGCTCGGGAGCGCCGTCCGAGAAGTTGAGGATGGTGCGGGTGATGTTGCGGAAGTTGCGAGCTAAAGCCGTATCTACCACGCGCAGCCCACTGTATTGCGACTGCGCCTCCTCCACCTCGCTGCTGTAGGGCGACTGACCGAGCGAACTCATAAAGGCGTCAAACCCCGAAGCGTTGAGGGCGTCCGCGTAGAAGTCGTCACCCAAGAGCTTCGCCTTGAGCCCGCGCACCCGCGCGTTGATGTAGCCGTAATCCGAGGGCATTATTGCCCCTCGGTATCATCGCTACTATTGCTATTTCCGTCAAAGAAGAGAACCTTGGAGACTTCCGAGGCGAGGTCGTCTTTAGCAGCTTCCAACCTATCGAAGAGGCTATTCTCCACCGTCGCACTCGCTTTAGTCGAGCGAACTTTGACGCCGCCCTCGACGGACTCGTCGGTTTCTATCTTGTCGGCTAAGCCATGCTTTTTCGCCGCATCACTAATGTGTTTTTGGTCGTTTGGGTTGACGTAAAGCTTGGAGATGTTGTCACTACCACCTAAGGACTCAACCACCTCTTCAAGCAAAGAGGTCAACACAGGTTTGTAGCGCTTGTCATCTTGAGTGAGGTCGCGGAGGTCCTGCTCAACCTGATCGAAGACCGACTCGACGGCGCGGTGCTGCGCCTTGAGCCGCATGGAGGAAGCCTCTAACTGCGCCGAGCTGCGCCCGCGCACCTTGACAGCTTCACTCTGCGACGACGCGGCGCGCTCTTTTTGCGCCCGAATCGACTCGGCTTCGTCCTCAGCCTGAGAGACAATCTCCGAGGCACGTTCACGCGCCTCGGAGAGAATGGACTCGATCTCCGCGCCTGCTTCTTTCTCGAGCAGAGCAGAAAGATTCGCCACACTTAACCCCCTAGGTTACCCTGCAAGAAGAAGGCGATGACGAAGGCGAAAATGATGATGGTTTCAGGAATAACCAAGTAGATGAGAATCTGACCGAATGCTTCGGGGCGCTCCGCGAGCGTGCCTGCGCCTGCGCTACCGATTGAGGCTTGTGCGATACCGACGCCGATGGCTCCGAGACCGATGGCGAGCGACGCGCCGATGGCTAAAAGACCGTCACCGATGCTGGCACCGCCGCCACCACCGCCCCCTTCTTGGGCGAAGACGAGTCCTGCAACGAGCATAAAGGCGAGTACGGATAAAAGTTTCTTAATCATGCTTTTCCTCCAAAGAGTCTAAATGGATTGTACGGACGTCCGTTTTCTTCGTAAAAGCCGAATTTGGTAAAGAATTCGACGTAGTGAAGACGTAAGGGTTGCAGCGTGTGACCGATGATCGTAAGCGCAATCGCGACAGTATGCACAAAGAGCGCCGCGATAATGCCCAGAATCGGTCCGATGATGGGCGCGACGCCGTTCAAGGCGAAACCTACATCGGTTGCGAGGTTGGCAACGAGCGCAGCAGATAAACCCACCGCAAAAAGTCGCAGGTAAGAGAGGATATTGCCCGAGTTGGAAATCAGTTCCACGAGCATCAGCGGCATTCGCGCCATCACGACGCCTAGCAAAAAGATTGCGAAGCCTAGCGCCACGAAAAAGAGTACGAAGGCGTTGCCCTGCAAATTGTCGGTGAGAAAGGCGTAGGAAAAAACAACCGTCGCCGCCAAACCGAAGAACATGCCGATGCCTTCCCACGTGTGATGCGAGTCGCCATGCTTGACGCCGTAGTAGGTACGCAGTCCCCAACCGAGCAGCACCTGGAAGACGCCGAAGCCGATAGACGCTAATAGCAGCGGTGTGGTTTGCTCCACGCGGAAGAGCAGAATGGGAATCCAACCGTACCCCTCTTCGTGGTGCAAGGGTGTGTAGAAAATCGGCTTGCCGCCAAAGATGTAGATTCGCTCCAAGGCGTTGCCGAAAAACTCACCGTAGATAAAGCCGAAGGCGATGCTCCACGCCGCGCACCAATTGATGACCGTGCCGATCGGCGGCAGCGCACTCGGTGAGATGGTGATGCCTAAAGGTCCTAAACTGAGCGCGTTGCCCTTTTTACCCCTCGAGCGGAACCACAGTCCGAGCGCTAAAAAGGCCAAGCCGAAACCGATGTCGCCAACGACCAACCCGAAAAAGAGCGGGAAGAAGACGGCCAGGGTCCAACTCGGATCGAAGTAGCCGTACTTGGGCGGGCTGAAGAGCGACAACAACCCCTCGAAGGGGCTGATCCAGCCGGGGTTCTCGAGCTTAACCGGGATGCTCTTGTCGTGATGCTCGTCCGCCTTGCGCGACTCGGCGACGATGTCCTCGCCGAACTGCTTCTCCAACGCGCTCACCACGCGGCGGCGGTCCTCGGAAGGGACCCAGCCTTGCAGCGCGAAGCTGTAACGTCCGCCCGCTAAGTCGCCCAATGTGTGATAGCGGCTCTGGTAGTTGATGGCGACCTGGTGGAGCGCTTTAAGCTTCGCGCCGTGAACTTTCGCGAGATGCCCCAAATCGCTCTGGATGGTCTTGAGGCGCTTGGGCAGCGTCTGTGAGCGCTCTTCCATCACGTGAACAGCCTTGGCGAAGCCGTGCCCCTCGTAGCGCTCAGGCAGTTTAAGCTCGGCTAAGCCGACGCGGTTGAGCGCCGCCGCAAGTTCGTTCTTGTCGTCTTTGAGCACGGCAACCACCGCTAGGCGCTCGCTGCGGAAGGACTTGCTCGACATCTCGAAGCGGTCCTCTAAGGACTCGTTGAGGGAGTCGCGCGCCTCTTTAAGCGTGTCCTCGTCCGGCGCTAAAAACGCGCTGCCGTAGAGGTAGCGGCTGCCCTCGAGCTGCGCTAACTCCGGCGCGAGTTCTCTAAAGAGCGGCAAGTACGTGTTGATGAGGTCGAGTTCGTCGCGAATCTCGCCGCGCTCAGCGACGAGGGTGTCCGTCTGGCCGCCCAAGTCACTCAGATACGACTGAATCTCGGTGAGGCTATTCGGAACTTCACCCTTGCTGCTCGCCTCACGCTCAATAGAGAGCGTGTCGATGAGAGACTCGCTCCTCGAGACCACGCCGTCCCAGTTGTCCTTCGCTTTTTGGTCGCCCTCTTTGAGTTCGAAGCGGCTCAACTCCTCGCCCTCCAGAGGCACCACCTGCACGACGCCCAGGCTCTGCAAGCTCGTCAAGAGGTCTTTGGCGATGCTTTTACGCCCAACGATCAGTAGCCGGTCCATCGTCGCGATCATGGCAGCACCTGCTCTTTGACGCGCTTCACCGCTTCGCCTCTATTCTTTTCCGCTTGCGACTCGGTAGTTTCTACACCTCGCCGCGCCTCTTTTAAGACCTCTTGCCGCGCCTCTTCGCTCTCAGCGCGGGCTGCCTCGCGCTGCTCTTCGGCCTTTTTATCCGCCTCTTGCCGCGCTTCGGCTTTGATCTGTGAGGCTTTCTCCTGGGCCTCCTGGACGATTTGCTCCGCTTGCCGCTTCGCGTCCTCGACCTTGCCAATTAGGGTTTGCTCTTGCGAAACCAAGTCCTGCAAAAGTTTTTCGCCCTGGGCTTCCAACCGGTCCTCCTCCCTCTACACTAAAACCAACTGATTTACCCCGGATAGCTTAGCCTGTACAAACATGTGCAGACACGCCCCCAACTCTACACGAAAGTGACGAGCCGAATGCGCAGACTGCCCAGGTAGAGTAAACAGTGCGTACACAGGTACCGAATGGGGCATAAAAAAACGCGAGGTTACAGTTACGTGCACCTAACCAACCGCGCTTTGCAGCGATAAGCATAACAACCCCGCTAAAGAGTGTCAACGAGACGAATGTCCCTGATTTGAGTCCAAGTTTGAGTCCACATTGCCGACTATCTCGGGTACGCCCTGCATCCCGGTCTCGAGGGCACGATTGGCGCAGGCATCTCCGATGACCGTCGCTGACAACCTACGCGCGACGAGCTAAAAAGAGTTCGTCCGCTTGGCGCACGAGCAGCGCTATGAGGAAGTTTATAGCAGGTATCATCTGGTTGGAGACACTCCCACTGTAGAGAACATCGTTTAGAACGCACATTCTGAGATGAAATCCCGCTAGTCCTTACGGACAGAGATCTGCGCTCATCTGTCTCAGTATGTTGTGGAAGTGCTATGGCATCACCTTCACCTCGTTTCGCGGGCTTGACCTTCAAGCCACCTGAGACTTTAGACTATAAGTTAATGAGCAAAAGCGCGAACACCCTCGTCCCCATAGGACACTTCGCCAAGACCACGGGACTGACTAGAAGCACCCTCCGCTTTTACGATGAGGTCGGGCTCTTGCGCCCTGCGCAGGTAGACCCGGAGACGGGCTACCGCTACTACCGACGCGAGCAAACCGTTCAAGCCGAGCAGATACGGTTGTTGAGGGCGCTAGAGGTTCCCTTAAACGATATCCAGTGCGTTTTTGACGCCGAAAGCCCCGCCACCTTGCATGACCTCATCGCGCGTCAACGCCGCTCAGTTGAGGAGCGCATCGCTAAGTACCGAGAAGCCCTCGTGACCTTAGACGCGCTTCAAACTTGCGAGATTTTCCCTTATCAAGTCAAGGCGAAAGAGGTCTCGGCGCAGCCCTACATCTATCTGCGCGAAGAGACCTCACTCGCCAAGATTGGCGGAGCGCGGAAACGGGCGTTTGAGAAGATAGAAGAGGTGCTGCGCGAACGCGGGTTAGGGCTCGCCGTGCCGCCCTTCCTCTTACCCCTCGGGGGAGACTGTGAGCGCCACCTGGACTGGTCGGACGCCTCACCGTGGCGCTTCACAGTAGACTTCTGCGTGCCGACGGAAGACCTCTTGGAGCCGCCCGCACCGTTCGCCGCCGCCCTCCTACCCGCCGCCACGCTCGCCTATACCCTCCATATCGGCCCGTATGAGCCGCTGCACTTAGCGTCTCGCACCGTTCGCGCTTGGGCGCTGGAGGCGGGGCGAGGGCTAGGACAGAAGCGAGAGGTCTATTTCGTTGGACATGGAGAAACGAATGACACCAGCCGCTTTCGCACTGAGGTGCAGTACGTCCTTCAAGGAGGCAGTCATGGCTGAGCGTAGCGCCGAACCTCTTACCCCCCATAGCCTCCTCACCGACCTTCGCGCCTGCGGCGTTCAAAGAGGTCACACCCTCATCGTTCACGGTTCACTGAGCCAAATTGGATTTGTGATTGGCGGCGCGGAGACGGTAGTACGTGCGCTCTTAGCAGCCGTGGGCGACGAGGGCACGCTCGTCGTCCCGACGCAAACCTGGAAGAACTTAGACCCGACAAGAGGTGTACACGGTGACATTCCTAAATCCTGGTATCCAGCAATACGTGAACACTGGCCCGCCTACGACGCCGTCCTCACACCGTCCTTAAACATGGGCGTCCTCGCCGAAACGATTCGGTTGTGGCCCGGTGCAACGCGCAGCACGCACCCGGCTCGTTCGTTCGCGGCGCTCGGCGCAAACGCGGCTGACCTTACAGCGGAGCATCCCTTAGAGAGCCCAACCGGAGAAGGTTCACCGCTCGCGAAACTCTACGACTTAGGCGCTCACGTCTTACTGCTCGGCGTCAGTCACGATAAAAACACGTCCTTGCATCTGGCAGAAGCGCGGGCTGACTACGCAAATAAGTCGCTCATTACGGAGAGCAGCGCGGTATTCGTGGACGGTGAGCGGCAGTGGGTCAGCTATGAGGTATTGGAGCCCATTTCAGATGATTTTGTGGCGATTGGCGCAGCGTTCGAAGAGGTGCATGAGGTGAGCGCGTGCTACGTCGGTCAAGCAGAAACGAAGCTCATTGCGCAGCGTGCGCTCGTGGATTTCGCAGCCGCCTATATGGAGCAACACCGTTAAAACGTGGAGGATGCTCATGAAACGTACGATTCGCATCATGACTCGCGAAAGCCGAACCCTCTTCGGCGCAAAACGCACGGCGCTTCTCCTCGCGCTCGTTCTCTTGACCGCGCTCGGTCTCATCACGCTGATTGTCGGGGGCGTCGCGCAACTTTTTGGCGCAGACGTAACAAGTATCTTCACGCTCGGCAAGGTTTTTATCGCTATCCCGATGTGGTTGGGCGTTATCTCGATGTTTTCTTTTGTATGCCGCATGTAACCGAAGACTCGAGTCAACCCGCACTCTTAAAACAAGGAGCGAACACTATGAAGTTCACCGACATGTACTGGCTAGGCGAGCCGCCCGACTGGAACGTCGAAAACAACCGCTTGAGCGTCACCACAGGCGAGCGCACCGACTTCTGGCGCGAGACGCACTACGGCTTTGTGCGCGACAACGGACACTTTTTCTATACCGAAACCGAGGGCGACTTCACCGCCGAGGTGACGTTCAGCGCTCAGTACGCGCACCTCTACGACCAAGCGGGGCTGATGCTGCGCTTAGACGAGCGGTATTGGGTCAAAGCGGGGGTTGAGTACAGTGACGGCAAACAGCTACTCAGCACAGTGGTCACGCGGGAGCGTAGCGACTGGTCCGTGACCTCTTTGAATACGAATTTGAATACAGACGCCTCAGAGGTGACGCTCCGCCTCACGCGCCGGGGTGGGGCGCTCTTAGTTCAAGTTCTGCGGGAGGGTTCCGCTTACCTCTTGCGCCTCGCTGACTTTCCTGCTTCTGACCCTATCAAAGTCGGCGTCATGTGCTGCACCCCCGAGCGTTCGGGCTTGCGGGCGACCTTTCGCGACTTTCACATCGGTCCGCCCGAGGGTGAACTGCACTCGAGCTAAACAAACCCTCACCTCTTCATCTGTTCAACTTGAACCGAACATAAAAACCGAAAGGAAAACCCATGACTCAACTTACAAAAGAGCATACGTGGTGGAAAAAGGGCGTCATCTACCAAATCTATCCGCGCAGCTTTAAGGACACCACAGGAAATGGCGTCGGCGACCTCAGAGGGATTACGGAGAAGTTGGAGTATCTCGAGTGGCTAGGCGTAGACGCGGTGTGGCTCTCCCCTATCTACCCCTCGCCCAACCGAGACTTCGGCTACGACGTGTCGGACTATACGGGCGTTGACCCGCTTTTCGGCACCCTAGAAGATTTCGATGACCTCATTCGTGAAGCGCACGGGCGCAACCTCAAGATCATCCTCGACTTCGTACCGAACCACTCCTCAGACGAGCACCCCTGGTTTGTAGAATCGCGCAGTTCCAAGGACAACCCCAAACGCGACTGGTACACCTGGCGCGACGCGAAGCCAGACGGCTCCCCCCCGAACAACTGGCGGAGCGTCAACGGTTTGGATACGCCCGGTTCGGCTTGGGTCTGGGACGAAGCTACGGCGCAGTATTACCTAGCGTCCTTTTCCCCCTATCAGCCCGAACTCAACTGGCGCAATGAAGAGGTGAAAGAGGCGATGATGGACGCCTTGCGCTTCTGGTTAGAGCGCGGCGCGGACGGCTTTCGCGTCGATATGCTCGACTTTTTAGGCAAAGACGCCGAATTCCGAGACGAACCGCCCTATACGGCGCAGGCTGAGGACTACCTCGCCGCCGCCAAATACCACCTCAACCAGCCGGAGACGCACGACTACATCCTCGAGATGGCCCGCACGATTCACGCCTACCCCGAGCGCGTGCTTGTAGGGGAGATTTTGTATTACTTAGAGCCGGAGCAGATTAACGCCTATTATGGCAACGGCAATGGGCTCGACCTACCTTTCTACTTCGGGCTGATGTTCTTGCCGCTGGAGGCGGACACGCTCCGGGCCAAGATAGACGCTTACGACGCGGCGCTAGGCGATAACCAACCCAATTATAACCTCGCCAACCACGATATGCCCCGCTTGAGTCGTCATGGGGAGGCGGCGCGGCTCGCCGCCATGCTCCTCTTGAGCTTACGCGGCACGCCCTTTCTGTACTACGGCGACGAGTTGAATATGACGAACGTAGACGTACCACCCGAAAAGCAGCAAGACCCCTTCACCGTCTACCAAACGGGCACGACCAGAGACGGCGTGCGCACGCCGATGCAGTGGAACGCGGAGACGTACGCGGGTTTTTCGGAAGCTGAGCCTTGGCTACCCGTTGCGGAGAACTATGAGCGCGTCAATGTCGAGGTTGAGAAGCAAGACGAGACCTCTATGCTGTGGCTTTACAAGAGGTTGTTGGAACTGCGCCGCAACACGCCCGCTTTGAATATCGGCAGCTACGAACCTTTAGATGACACACCGAACGACGTATTCGGCTACCGGCGAGAGGTTGAAGCGTCGAAAGCCCTGGTACTACTCAACTTTTCAGCAGAGGCTCGAGAGGTCACGCCACCTGATGAAGCGGACTGGTGCGTGACGCTCTCAACAGAACTCGGCAGAAGAGGTCAAGCCGAACAACCGCTCAAACTGCGCCCCTTCGAAGGTGTGATTCTGCAATCCAACTAACGGATAAAATAACGGAGACCTCATGACCTCACGTCCCAAAGTCGCCCGACTCGCGGTCCTCACCATCTTCTTCGTCAACGGCGCAACCATCGCCAGTTGGGTGCCGCACATCCCGCTCGTGCAAGAAAAGCTGAGCTTATCCGAGGGACTGCTCGGGCTGGCACTTTTAGGCGTCGCCCTGGGCGCAGTCTTTTCGCTGACGCTCTCGGGCTGGCTTATCGCCCACTTCGGCAGCCGCGCGGTGACGAGCGTATCTACGGTTGCCTTTTGCTTGTCGCTACCGCCGCTCGTGCTCGCGCCATCTTTCGCGCCCCTCGTCCTCTCGCTCATCTTTTTCGGACTCTGCAACGGCGCGATGGACGTGGCGATGAACACGCAAGCCGTCGCCGTGGAACAGCGTTACGACAAGCCCATCATGTCGTCGTTTCACGGCTTCTTTAGCTTAGGTGGGCTCTTCGGGGCGGGTCTTGGCGGATTGGTTTTGGAGAGCGGCGTGAGCCCGATTCTGCACATGACGAGCGCGTCGCTCGTTTTTCTGAGCGCGGGCGTATTCGTGCTTCGCCACCTCTTGCCTAAAAGCGCGGAAGGTTCAACCTCTTCGGATGGTCCCGCCTTTGTGCTGCCCACAGGCTCGCTGCTCGGGCTCGGACTCTTGGCTTTCGTCGTTTTCGTCGGTGAAGGGGCGATGGCGGACTGGAGCGCGGTTTACTTGCGCAACGTTTTAGGAACGAGCACCGGGCTCGCCGCTGCCGGTTTCGCCTCCTTCTCACTGATGATGGCGGTGGGGCGCTTGACGGGTGACGTGGTGGTGGGGCGGCTCGGCTCAGCTAGGACGGTGCGCTTTGGTAGTTTGGTGGCGGGCGCTGGGCTCGGCTTGTCACTCCTCACCGGACAACCTCTCGCCGCCATCATCGGCTTCGGCTGCGTCGGGCTCGGACTTGCCAACCTCGTGCCCGTCTTCTTTAGCGCCGCAGGGCGCACGCCAGGGATTGCGCCGGGTACAGGAATTGCGGCGGTAGCGACGCTCGGTTATTTAGGGTGGTTGGCGGGTCCGCCTTTAATCGGGTTTGCCGCCGAACTCGTGACGCTCGCGGGGGCGCTTGGGCTCGTGGCAGTAGCGCTCGGGCTGGTGACGGTGTTCGCGCAGCTAGCGCGTGCTGGGAAAGGTGACTCGAGCCCTGCGGATGCAAACCATAAGGTCCCTACAGAGACGGAGAAGACGCTCTAGCCCACTGAAAGAGAGGCTCGAGCACTCGAGCCTCTCTTGTATTCGGACATAACTTAGAGCGTGATATTTACCACTTTATCTTCGCCAGGGTCAACCGTGATGGAGCGGTCTTGTACCACAACACCTTCACCGCTAACTTTGATCAGGTATTCGCCCGCAGAGGCTGGAGCGTCAATTACTCCTAGCAGGTCTCCGCCGCTGCTACTACTGGAGGAACCGCTTAGACTGACAGAGCTATTGTCCCCTCCGCCGACCAGTTCAGCTGTCACCGCAACACTTACGTTACTCGGGCTGGATAAGATGTTGACAGTTAAGTTGCCTTGCCCAGAGTCACCGGGATTGGAAGGGGGTGGGTTGCCATCATCACCATCATCTGGAGGAGTCGGGTCGGGCGTATTGCCTGAGCCACTCATCGGGGTCGCTGTCCATGAACCTGTAACAAGCTGGTTGCTCACTCGTCCATTAAGCCCTCCACTCAGCGAACCGTCAACATTGGCTTGACCACCACCTCTAATATACTGACCGCTTCTGTTACTGAGATATAGACTAACGTCCCCGTTTCGCAAGAAAGCAGGACCGCTAACCTGAGTTCCGTCTTCTAACCTCAGCTGGGCATCAAATGACTGGAAGCTAAAATCGCGGTCCCCTCCATAGTCGTCCCATCTGCCATCTTCAATTAGCGTCAGCTCGCCCGAGAGCAAACCGCTACTGGTCTGCGCGCTAAACGCATAGGTATCTGTGCTCTGCTCCTCGACCACCTCTTGCTGCGACACATCGCTACAGCTTGCCAAAAGACCTGCGAAGAGCAAAAGGGATAAAACCTGGTAGATTCTACTACGCTTCATATATATCCTTTCTGCCGCACTTCATCATTTACTTAGCGGGGAGACCGTGGCTAACACGTTTAACCGAGATGCGACTATTGTTAGCCTAAAGAAATTCCTGAGCAAGCGAGCAGTCTATAGGGGCGCTTTACCCGTAAATTTCACGACGGCAACTTCTCCGCGCTGCGAGCAGCAACCTGGCAAAGCCCTCTATAGCGGAAGATATTCCCTTTTACTCAGCGGTAGCTAGCGGCGTTGACGGAGAGGAAATACGCCGAGATGATAAACTGGCAAGATGAATCTCACGGCTGACACCCGCGTGCTCGAGCTATCCCCAAAGGCTTTTTCCTATTCCTTGGCGAATATCACCCTGCCGTCTTTGTAGAGAACCATCACTTTAGTTCTGGCTACGCTTACGGCGATGAGGAAAAGCGAAGGTTGGAGCTGCTTCGCGAACACATGAGTGACCCTTCCGCACTTCAACAATGCCTCTGGCTTTCGGAAAAAATCTACATGCCCTTCTGTGACCTTTTCGAAATCTGGCGAAACGCGCCCGAGTATGCTGGCTTGATGAGGTCGTGACACAAGTCGAGACAGTCCATCTCGTTCCCGGTAGTGTGACCTCGAGCCCCGTTCTAAGCGATATTAGAACGGCGACACCTCAACTTAGGAGCAACCTCATGGCACATACGCTTCCCAAACCCACCAACGCCTTTGTCGGCGCGTCTTGGTCCGCGCTCTTCGTCGGCACCACCGCCTACTTCGTCGGGCTCTGGAACGCTTCTTTCGGGCTCGGCGAAAAGGGGTTTTACTTCATCCTCATGCTCTTCGGGCTCTTTTCGGTCATCTCGCTGCAAAAGGCGGTCAGGGACCGTCAGCAGGACATTCCCGTGACCGGCATCTATTACGGCATCGCTTGGACCGCCGTTCTCAGCGCGCTCGCGCTCATGGTTATCGGGCTCTGGAACGCCTCGTTCGGGCTCAGTGAAAAGGGGTTCTACGGCATGGCGTTCACGCTCAGCTTGTTCGCCGCGACGACGATTCAGAAAAACGTCCGCGACATCGACACGATCAACAAAATGGAGGACGAGGGGCTACTTAGCGCGCCTAGCACGGGGGATAAGCCGTGGTACAAGTCGAGCCGAGGAGCGCGCAAGGGGTCTCTCAGTGAGTCCGAAGAGGACTGACCTTACTGAGAGAGTGTCACAGTTGTCAATCTCAACATATAGCGGGGACTGAACGAAAAGTCATTTGACCGGCTCAATGAAGGAGGAATACAAAATGGAGAATATAGGCTCCCATTTTGTATTCCTCCTTCTGTATTCTCTAATTCCCCCTACACAACACCTCCCTCAACCGACTTTTCAGCGTATCTCGTACAGCGGAAGGCAAGCCCTCTTTCCGTGTTAAGCTCAAGCTTGTGCCTGACGTTCTTAGCGCCCAAGACCTGACCCTCCCTAAAGCGCGCGCTCTGCCTCAGTTCAGCCCGCCGCCGCGCTTCGGCGAGACGAGCTTTGCGGGCTACAAGCCGCAGCATCCGAGCCAAAAGGAGGCGTCTATGACCTCTCAGGCGTTCGCGCAAGAGGTCACGCAGAGTAAACCGACCCCTTTTCGCTGGTTCTGGCAAGACGCGCCCGCCGCGCAAGGACGCGGCCTCTACTTAGACGGCGGCTTCGGCACGGGTAAAACTCACCTCTTGGCAGCGGCGTATCACGCCTGCGACGCGCCCGAAGAGGATAAGGCGTACATGTCGTTTCAGGAGCTTGTCTACGTCATCGGCGCGCAGGGGATGGCGCAGGCGAAAGAGAACCTCACTTACAAGCTCTTCTGCATCGACGAGTTCGAACTCGACGACCCTGGCAACACGCTCATCGTCAAGACCTTTTTGTCGCACGCTTTTGAGCGCGGCAGCTTTGTCATGACCACCTCGAACACGCCGCCTGAGGCGCAAGGGCAGGGGCGCTTCAACGCCTCAGACTTTAAGCGCGAGATTCAGAGCATCGCCGAGCGCTTTGACGCAGTGCTTTTAGAGGGTCCAGACTACCGCCAGCGCGACTATCTAGCGACGCTGCTGAGCGAGGAGAAACTTCAAGAACGGCTCGAGACCGAAACCGCCCCCGGCCCTCAAGTTCACCTTGGGTGGCGCGACCTTTTGACCTTCTTGAGCGAGCATCACCCGATTCGCTACAGCGCGCTCTTGAGACAGATGGGCACGCTCTACCTGAGTGGGATGCGCACCCTGAGCGAGCAGAACGACGCGCTCAGATTCGTGCACTTCATCGACAAGCTCTACGACCTCAAGATAGGCTTTCGCGGCGCGGGCGAGGTGGCGCTAGAGGACCTCTTCAGCCCCGACTACCGCTCAGGCGCGTACGCCAAGAAGCACTACCGCTGCTTGTCGCGCCTCTCCGAGCTGTTAGAGGAGACGTTTGAGTAGTGGAATGATCCAACGGGCCCTCCTCTATACACCTTCAAAAAGCGCCTGGACCTCTACCGAAGCCGCTAAGCAGTCCACCTCAAAATGACCCTCTTCTAGTGCATACGTCCGCCACCCCTGCGGCGTGCGCTTGACATACTCAGCGGCGTTGCGTCGAGGATCAACCATGAGGTAGCCCTGTAAAGTTTCGATGGTCCTATACGCCTGCAACTTCTCGCGCCTGTCCGTCGCCTCGGTACTTGGGGAAAAAACTTCTGCAATAAAGCAGGGGTACTGAAAAATTCTGTCATCCGTATCGCGCGGGTCACAGAGGACCATCACATCAGGGTAGTAGTAGCGGTTCAGACTGGGAATCCAGAGCTTGACGCCCTCAAAGGCAATTCGGCAACCTCTTTCATCCGCATATGAAAGCAGCGTTGCGTAGAGCCTGCCAGCGATTCTATTGTGCCGCAAAGTCTCGCCCGGTAGCGCGTGAATCACGCCGTCCACATACTCGTGGCGTTCTGTTGCGGTTTCCTCAAACTCTAGGTAAGCTCGTGGCGACATGAGCCTAAGAGGTTCGGCGGAATGGGGCATAGGCTCAGTATACCGTCCGTAGGATGGGGCGTGAGGTCGCGCTAGCTAGATTGCACCAAACCGGGTAGGATGATGACATGCTCAAAATGGTCTTACATACAAGGTTTAGAGGTCACGCGGCAGAGGACAAAACGCTTGGAGACGTAGAGCTTACCCGCGTGCCGTGCGTGGGCGAGTTCGTAACTTTAGAGACCGACTACTATCTCATCCGAGGGGTTCAGCACCTCACGGGTGGCGGTGACTACGCGGCGCATCTCTACGGCGACAAGGTGGATGAAAAGACGATGTTGGAGAGCGTGTAGCCGTAGGAACTGACGTACAAATCGACGCCAACACCCTCACCGTGACCCTAGAGGACGGTAGACAACTTCGCGTCCCACTCGCCTGGTATCCCCCCGCTTAGACGCAGGCAGCGCAGCCGAGCGCGAGAACTGGGAGCTTTTGGGGGAGGGCTACGCTATCGCTTGGGCTGATTTGGACGAGCACATCGGGATTGAAGGGCTTTTGGCGGGGCGGAAGAGCCAGGAGAGTCGGAAATTGTTTGAGAGGTGGTTGGGGGCTCGAGAGGTTGGGTAAGAGAAAGGAGGCAGTATGCCAGAAAGTAAACAACTCGAGTTTGATTCTTTAGAAGACCTCACCGACTTTAGGGATGTGTTACCCGAAGTGCTCATCCAGACTTGGCTCGAGGAGAAGCTCGAGCTTACCGACAAGAACGCGGCTTAGTTGGGATTGAGGGGCTTTTAGTGAGGCGCAAGAATTAGGACCGGGTGTCGTCTGAGAGGTAGTTGGAGCGCGAGAGGTTGGTTGAGGTAGCAAATTGCACGACAGGTTGCCCAGCATAATAGTCTAAAATAGTCCTATGCAAAAACTCGAAATCACTTTTTCCGATGATGTAGCCAAGCAGCTCGAGCAAGCGGCGTCCAAACTCAACCTCAGCCCTGAAGAATTTGCCGCGAACAGTTTGGTAGAGACACTCGAGCGCCACACGAACTTTCAAAATGCGGCGAAGCGCGTCTTGGAGAAGAACGCGGAGTTGTACAAGCGACTCGCTTGACGCGCTATCTGACCTTGGAACTGCATAAGCTCTTACTCCAACAATCGGGAGGCGCTGAAGGCGTAAGAGATTTAGGCGCTTTGGAATCGGCAGTTATTCAACCCGCCATGACCTTCGGCGATACCGAACTTTACCCTAGCCTCACGGAAAAAGCAGCGGCTCTCGCTTTCTTGCTCATTCAAAATCACCCTTTCGTGGACGGTAACAAACGCATCGGTCACGCCGCAATGGAAGTGACGCTTCTCCTCAACGGCTTTGAAATTCAAGCTGGCGTGGATGAGCAAGAGCAGCTTATTTTGGGTGTCGCGTCGTCTGAGATTTCGCGTGGTGAACTGATAGGGTGGTTGGGACAGCATTTGGAACCTCTTGAATAAAGTCTGTTTTGAGAGGCTCGAGGCTCTGCCGCCCGACGCCAACGCCGCCTGAAGCGTTGAGCTTTAAGAGGGAGTTGGGGGCGCGGGAGGTTGGTTGAGTGATTGGTCTATAATTAACCTACTGCGCTAACGCCTTTAGACCAGGAAGGAGAACGACTCATGCAAGTCAAAGCTGCTGTACAAACTGCCCTCGAGTATATCAAAAGTCTATACGAATCAGAATCGCTTTCCCATATTGGTTTAGAAGAGGTCGAATTTGATGATGAGTCAGGAAGATGGCTCGTTACCGTCGGATTTTCCAGACCTTGGGATTACCCTCAAAATAGAATCGCGGAACTAGCAGGCGCGAACGTGCCGAAACGGTCTTTCAAAGTCGTACATATTGACGACGAAACGGGAGTCGTCAAGGCGGTCAAGAATAGAGATGTTAGTCTAGCTGCGGCGTGACGAGTGCGATTCTTCTTGACACAAACCTCTTGGTCCTATTCGTCGTCGGGAGCTTAGACAGAAGTCTCATCGAACGTCACAAACGTACAAAAACGTTCACAAAAGATGATCTCGACTTACTTATTGAGATCGTACGCAACGCTCCAAAGGTCTCAACCACGTCACAAGTTTTAGCAGAAACGTCGAACCTCGTTGCGCAGATCGGGGAGCCTGTCCGCTCAGAGTTGATGCGGCAACTTGCTCTAACCATTCAAGCGATTGATGAAGAACATATCGAATCGAAGGTGGCTTCTCGGCACAGAGCGTTTGTGCGTTTAGGTGTCACAGATTGCGCGATGCTCGAGCATCTCAGTGCAAAACCTTCTTCCTTGCTTACGGATGACCTCAACCTTTACCTCGAGGCGAGCAATTTGGGATACTCAGCGCAAAACTTCAATCATCTGCGGCAGCGGAACCTCTTGTCATAACTGGGAAAGGTCAAAAGCGCTAGGGGCGTTGCTCGAGGCTCTACCGCCCGATTCCGACGCCACCTGAAACGCTGGAAGAACGTTTTGAGATGGGATTGAAACTATAGAGTAAAATAAAGGCGTGAAGCCGAAGGTCTACATCGAAACTACGGTCATCAGCTATTTAACAGCCAGACCTAGCAGAGATTTGGTTACGGCTGCCTATCAACAAGTGACGCAAGACTGGTGGCTCGACAGCAGACCCCACTTTGACCTCTTCATCTCTCAGCTTGTCAAAGACGAGGCGGGCGGTGGTGACAAAAGTGCTGCTCAGAAACGGTTACAAGCACTGAACGGACTACCCCTTTTACCAACGAAGCAAGACGCACTCGAGTTAGCCAAAGCCATCATGAGTCAAGCGCTGATTCCTCCAAAAGCGTCCGAAGATGCCCTACACATCGCCCTCGCTACGACCAACGGAATAGACTATCTCATGACCTGGAACCTCAAACATATTGCGAATGCGACAATCAGGGCCAAAATTGAAGCGCTCTGCCGCGCTGAAGGCTACGAACCGTCCGTTATTTGCACACCCGAAGAACTCAAGGAGGTAGAGGATGGATGACCCTATCGTTGCAGAAGTGAGGCGTATTCGTGAAGAACACGCCGAAAAGTTTGACTATGACCTCGAGGCGATTGTCGCTGACTTGCAAGCTCGAGAAGAGCAAAGCGAGGATGTTTTCGTGTCCTTTCCTGCCAAGCGCGTTACGCCTGTGGTTAAAGAATCTGACACGGACTCTCAGCGCGTGAGTTGAGGCTCGAGGCTCTACCGCCCGACTCCAACGCCGCTTGAAATGCCGAAAGAACGTTTTGAGAGGGGTTATATCATTTCTTCACCATACTGGTCAGGGCGTTCGTAAGAGGTTAGAATAAAACTGTATGGAGTCTGATGCCTCGGTTAGAAAATAAGTTTGAGCTATTTCGTTGCCCTCATTGTAGTGTACATAGACCAATGCTCTCAAGCCTTACCGAGTTCAACACGAAAAGTCACAATGGTGGTAACCGACGAACATGGCGTTGCTACGTTTGTGGAAATTGTGGTGGTGTAGTTCTTGCAGCAGCGTATAGTGATGGTGACGTAGCATATGAAATTTACCCACAACCACAAATTGTAGACGAAACTATTCCAGAAAGAGCCCGAACGTTCCTCGAACAAGCGATCAATTCTATCCACGCGCCCGCTGGCTCTGTCATGCTTTCAGCAAGCGCAGTAGATGCGATGTTGAAAGAGAAGGGTTACAACTCGGGCAGCCTCTATAAGCGTATTGAGAAGGCAGCAGAAGATCATCTGATTACTCAAAGCATGGCTGAATGGGCTCACGAGGTAAGGTTAGATGCGAATGACCAGCGTCACGCAGATGAAAATGCAGACCTTCCCAATGAGAAAGATGCTCAGCGGGTAATTGACTTTGTTACTGCTTTAGCGCAATTCTTGTTTGTTTTACCAAATCGTGTTCAGCGAGGTATTGCCGCTACGAAATGAACGTAACACGACACTAACTAAATCTTGTCCAAAAGATAAAGAGGTCACCTTATCCAGATGACCTCTTCTCTTCTACTACAACGTACTCCAACTTTAATTCAGCGCTACTGCCACCTCTTTCACCTGGAAGCTAAACCCACTCGCCCCCGGCTCCACCACCACATCATCCCCATCTTGCACCTCACCCGCAATAATCTTGCGCGATAGGGGCGTCTCGATGCGTTGTTGGATGGCGCGTTTTAGGGGGCGTGCGCCGAAGACGGGGTCGTAGCCGACGCGAGCGAGCTGCTCCATCGCAGCGTCTGAGAAGGTGAGCGTGATGCGGCGCTCGCGGAGGCGTTCGCGTAAGCGCGAAAGCTGAATCTCAGCAATCGCGGCGATCTGGTCTTGCTCAAGCGCGTGGAAGACGATGGTGTCGTCTACGCGGTTCAAGAACTCGGGGCGGAAGCTCTGCTGAAGCAGTCCGAAGACCGTATCCTTAATGCTGTCGTAATCGGCACCGCTCCGGCTCGCGTCTAAAATCTGCGGGGAGCCGATGTTCGAGGTCATGATGATGACGGTGTTGCGGAAATCCACGGTGCGCCCTTGCGAGTCGGTGAGGCGTCCGTCGTCGAGGAGTTGCAGGAGCGTGTTGAAGACGTCGGGGTGGGCTTTCTCGATTTCGTCGAAGAGAATCACGCTGTAGGGACGGCGTCGCACCGCTTCGGTGAGTTGCCCGCCTTCGTCGTAGCCGATGTAGCCGGGAGGCGCACCGATGAGGCGGGCGGTGGTGTGCTTCTCCATGTATTCGGACATGTCGAGGCGGATCAGATTGTCTTCAGAGTCGAAGAGTTGCTGGGCTAAGGCTTTGGCGGTCTCGGTTTTACCTACACCTGTCGGACCTAAGAAGATGAACGAGCCGATGGGACGGTTTGGGTCGGCGAGGCCCGCGCGGGAGCGACGGATGGCGTCGCTGACGGCGGTGATCGCTTCGTCCTGACCGATGACGCGCCCGTGGAGTGCATCCTCGAGCCTCAGCAACTTCTCCCGCTCGCTCTCCATAAGGCGCGACAGAGGAATGTTCGTCCAGCGGCTCACGACTTCGGCAACTTCGTTTTCCCCAACTTCTAGGCGGACGTATTTGGCGTGCTCGAGCTTCTTCGTATAGTCGCGGAGTTGCTGCTCCAACTTAGGCAACTGTCCGTAACGGAGTTCCGCCGCTTTGTTGAGGTCATAGTCACGCTCCGCTGCTTCAATTTGCGTGCGTACACTGTCGAGTTGGGCTTGGACGTCGCGGAGGTCGTCCAAGATTTGACGCTCCGCTTCCCAATCGGACTGCGCTTGGTTGATGCCGTCTTCGATAACTCGCAACTCTTCTTCGATGCGGAGGAGGCGATTCGCAGACTCGGTGTCCTCTTCGCGCTTGAGGGCTTCTTGTTCGATCTCGAGTTGTAATCTGCGGCGGCGTAAGTCGTCGATCTCTTCGGGCATCGAGTCGAGCTGTACGCGAATTCTCGAGGCAGCCTCGTCGATGAGGTCAATCGCCTTGTCAGGGAGTTGTCTATCGGCGATGTAGCGGTTCGAGAGCGTCGCGGCGGCGATGATGGCGGGGTCGGCGATGCGCACGCCGTGGTGCACCTCGTACTTCTCCTTGATGCCGCGCAAGATGGAGATGGTCTCCTCGACAGCGGGCTCGTCCACGACGATGGGTTGGAAGCGGCGCTCCAAGGCGGCGTCCTTCTCGATGGCGCGGTACTCGCTCAGGGTCGTCGCACCCACCATGCGGAGTTCACCTCTCGCTAGGGGCGGCTTGAGCATGTTGCCTGCGTCCACCGCGCCTTCGGCTTTGCCCGCGCCGACGATGGTGTGGAGTTCGTCCACGAAAAGGACAACCTCTCCCCTGCTCTGAATCGTCTCTTGAATGACGGCTTTGAGGCGTTCCTCGAACTCACCGCGATACTTTGCACCTGCGAGCAGAGAACCCATATCGAGTTGAATGATGCGCTTGCCCTGCAAACCTTCGGGCACGTCTTTGTTGATAATGCGCTGGGCTAAACCTTCGGCGATGGCGGTCTTGCCGACACCGGGTTCACCGATCAAGACGGGGTTGTTTTTGGTGCGGCGCAGCAAGATTTGCACCGCGCGGCGAATCTCCTCGTCGCGTCCAATGACGGGGTCTAACTTGCCATCCCTTGCCATCTGCGTGAGGTCAATGCCGTATTTCTCTAACGATTCAAAACTCATCTCTGCCGATTTCGTGTCCACCGTGCGCCCCTTTCTGATCTCTTGCGCGGCTTCTTTAAGCTCTTTCGCTTTCGGAAGCGAATTAAGAC
This sequence comes from Trueperaceae bacterium, assembly GCA_965215565.1. Classification (GTDB taxonomy): domain Bacteria; phylum Deinococcota; class Deinococci; order Deinococcales; family Trueperaceae; genus CBDBZX01. Next base: position 4,142,228 of record CBDCDZ010000004.1, on the reverse strand, counting down.
TGTTCCCGCCAACATTGCGCAGCGCCACAAGTAGAGCGTCCGCCGCGACAAATGAGTCGCCCCATTCTTTGGCGACACGCTCGGCTTCGTCAAATGTCCGGGCCAATTCACTGCTCATATATTGGCTCTCGCTACCTGCCACTTTAGGAAGTTTGTCTAGTACAGTATCGAGTTCAGACTGAACTTGGGCGAGGTCTCCGCCCGCACGCTCTAAAACCCTTGCCGCCGGGCTGTTCGGGTCGGCGAGCAACGAGGTCGCGAGGTGCGCAGGGACGATGTTTTGATGCCCCCGCGTCCGCGCAATCTGCTGGGCGCTCGCCACAGCTTGTAAGGTTGATTCGGTAAGTCGTTCAGCATTCATAATAGTTGTATTATAAAACTTGAGTGCGCTTGTGTCAAGATTACTTATAAAGGAATAATTGGAAACCGATTGAGTGAACTACTTCCCGATGTCATTCTGACCCTGTTCACGAAGTCGGACGTAGTCTTGGTACGAAGGGGAAGAATCTCTGCATTCGCCTTCTCCTCTAACTAAGCATGAAAGTTACGAAGTTTTGGCGTAGCCAAACGAGATTCTTCACGTTCGTTCAGAATGATAGAAATGCTAAACTAACCTCTCTTCTAAGGAGGCACAGATGGCGAAGTCCAAGAAGTCCAAGAGCAACGGCGTAGCTGAGGCTAAACCCAAACTGGACAAAAAGGTTTATGAGAAGGAACTCGAGAACCTCCAAGTCGAACTCGTCAAGTTGCAAGAGTGGATCAAAGCGCAGGGGCTCAAAGTCGTGGTGGTCTTTGAAGGGCGTGACGCGGCGGGTAAAGGCGGCACTATTAAGCGGATTACAGAGAGCTTGAATCCTAGGGTGTGCCGCGTGGTCGCTCTAGGCACGCCTACGGAGCGCCAAAAGACGCAGTGGTACTTCCAGCGCTATGTCGAGCAACTCCCGGCAGCGGGTGAGATGGTGCTGTTCGACAGGAGTTGGTACAACCGCGCAGGCGTCGAGCGGGTCATGGGCTTTTGCACCGAAGAGGAATATCAAGAGTTTTTACGCTCTTGCCCCGAGTTCGAGCGGATGTTGGTGCGTTCGGGCGTCATCCTCATCAAATATTGGTTCTCGGTCAGCCCCGACGAACAGGAGAAGCGCTTTCAAGCCCGCATTAAAGACCCCACTAAGCGCTGGAAGCTCTCGCCGATGGACTTGGAATCGCGGGAGAAGTGGGTGGAATACTCCAAAGCCAAAGACACCATGTTCGCCTACACCGATATCAAGCAAGCGCCCTGGTTCGTGGTGGATGCGGACGTTAAAAGGCGGGCGCGGCTCAACTGTATCTCGCACCTCTTGAGCGTGATTGACTACGAAGACCTCACGCCTAAGCCGATCAAGCTGCCGCCGCGACAGGAGAACACCTCTTATGTGCGTCCGCCTGTGAGTGACCAGACGTTCGTGCCGGAGGTGTATTAGGCTCGAGTATGTTGCGGCTAGACCTCTTAGCGCTCACCGAATTCACGGCTTATATTCTGCCGTCCATCTAAGACTCTCACAACGTTGATGCCGTCCTCGAGAGGTAAGTAGAAAATGATGTAGCGAGCCCCTGTAAAGCTGCGTAGTTGCGGAGCTAGCTCCGGCCTCTCTCGCCCCATAAGCGGTTGCGTTGCGATGAGGTTAAACTGCGCTTCGAGCTGGTCCAGAATACGGTCAGCTACGTCAGGGTCTTCTAAGCTGACGCGCTCCCATATAAAAAACAGGTCAAGCTCGGCTTCGGAGCGTCTGAGAACAACCGGCATTACCGCTTGCGTTCGTTGTAGCGTCTCCGCGCTTCTGCTTTAATCGCGTCCATATCGAGCGGCGTGCTCTCGCCACTATCCAAGCCCTTTTGAATCTCGGCGCGTAGCCGCTCTAACTTCATCTGCTCGAGCCGGAGGTGGTCGCTCAGCAGCTCTAACGCTTCGGCAATCGCTTCGGTGCGGGAATGATAGCGCCCCGCCTCGAGCTGCTCTTGAATCAGCGCTTCTTGCGCGGGAGTGAGTTCGACGGTCATAGCTTTAGGATACGCGCTTGCGCGGCGCGGCTGCAAGCGAGAAAGCAGCGTCTCAGCTCATCAGCACTTCAGGTTTTAAGATTTTCCTGACTGGCTGACTCGCTGACTGGCTAAAATGCTTATCGCTGTGAACACCTCGAGTCGTCCAAAAACCCCTTACACTTAAACCAATGTCTCGCTACACCATCCTCAACCAAATCAAACGCCTCCACCCCGAAAAGGACAACGAGCGCATCGCTTTTTTAAGCAGCGCCTTCGACTTCCCCTTCGACACGCAACGCGCCTACGAACTCGCTTTGGTGCGCACCTTCTGTGTGCCGCGCGGCTCTCGCCTCTTAGTCGCTACCAAGGAGTTCACCGAGCGCACCCAGAAGAGGTACGACGACACCGTTATCCTTATCAGCACTATCGGCTTGCACGGCTACAGCAGCGCATTGGGGACGCGGGCGATTCGGCAGATGAACCAAATTCACGGGCGTTACCGGATTCCGAACGACGAATTTCTCTATGTACTGAGCACCTTTATCTACGAGCCCATAAGGTGGAACGCCCGCTTCGGCTGGCGTCCTCTTCACGAGAACGAGCGGTTGGCGGGCTTTTACTTCTGGCGCGAGGTCGGGCGGCGAATGGGGCTTCACGACTTGCCGGAAAGCTACGAGGGGTTTGAAGCGTACAACGTTCGCTACGAGCGCGAGCGTTTCGCTTACGACCCGAACAATCAACTCTTAGCGGACGCGACGCTAGACCTCTTCCTGAGTTGGGTACTGCCCGAAACGCTGCCGAAAACGTTGCGCCGACCTCTTGCGGACATCGGCAGGGACGCCGCCTCGAGCCTCATGAACCCGCCTATGCGGGACGCTCTCGGTCTTTCCGCGCCGCGCCCTTGGGTAGAGAAAGTCGTGTTCAAACTTCTTCGCTACCGCGCTTACGCGCAACTGGCCTTGCCGCCGCGCCGCACGCCCTACACGCTGCCGCCGACGCGCACCTATCCTGAAGGGGTTGACCTCGCGCACGTCGGCCCCGCCCACGCAACTCAATCGGAGTCAAATCAATCAGAGTCAAAACGCGGACAACGCTACGAAAGTTTCAAGACTCGAGCCCACCTCGGGTGAACGTTGACAGACAGTTGAGCATCCTGCACTTCGAAGGTTTCGTTGTCATTCAACAAATCAACAGCAGTTCCGGCTGAAAAGGGTAGGTTTAGCTCGAGCATGACCTTTTCCTCGGAAGCGTTGGTTACTACGACAATTTTTTCTTCAGCACTTTCGCGTACAAAAGCCAACTGTTCATGTTCGACTAGCAATTCTCGGTAGCCACCTCTTTGTAAAGCAGACGAAGCGTGACGCAAACGGCTCAGCTTGGCGATGAGGTCGGCGAGGTCGGGATGAGGGGCGTGGGCTTTGACTTCTTGTAGCTCGAGCCTCGGTCTCAGCGCCTCGTCGCTCGTATTCGTGCGCTCGCCTGAGATACCCCACTCGCTACCCGCATAGATAGAGGGAATGCCGGGGACGGTGAAGAGAAGCGTATAGAGCGGATAGAGGTGTGCACTTTCCGTTAAGCTGCTCGCCACCCTATTGACATCATGGTTATCCGCAAAGGTGTAGAGGTCGAGCCCCGCATAAACGCCGCCTTCGCCAAACTGACGCTTGAGCGAATGCGCCAACTCGAAGTAGTTTTTATCGGCGTGGCTCGACCACAGTCCTTTGTAAAGCTCGTAGTTCGTCGCAGAATCCAACATGTCGGGACCCACCCACTCGCTGTAATCGCCGTGAACAACCTCGCCCATGAGCCAGAAGTCCGGCTTCAGGTCCTTACAAAAGCGCGTAAGCTCACGCAAGAAGTCCTTGTCCATCACGTCCGCTGCGTCCAAACGCAACCCGCTGATCTCAAAGTCGTGCACCCAGGATTTCACCGCGCTCATGAGGTGCGCCCTGACCTCTTGATTCGAGAGGTTGAGTTTCACGAGGTCGTAGTTGCCGCTCCAGCCTTCGTAGGTGAAGGGGTCTCCGAGGGGGCTCGAGCCGCCGAACTCTAAGTGGAACCAATCTTTATAGGGAGAGGTCTCGCCGTTCCCTAACACATCCTTAAACGCCCAAAAGTCTCGTCCAACGTGGTTAAAGACTGCGTCTAGCACAAGGCGGATGTTATTGTCGCGAAGATGCGTCGCCAAATCTCGCAGCATCTCATTGTTGCCTAAACGTCTATCCACGTGAAAGTAATCCACCGTGTCGTAGCCGTGCGCACTCGACTCAAATACTGGACCTAGATAGAGCGCGTTGACGCCCAAGTCGTTCAGGTGAGGGAGCCAGTCGTGAAGCTCTTTTAGGCGCGGCGCGGCGGGCGAGGCGAAGTCGTTGCGCTCCGGTGCGCCTAAAAGTCCTAGTGGGTAGATGTGATAGATGGTTGCGTCTTGAAAGGGTTGATTCATTCGCATTTCTCCTTGATTTGAACGTTTATACCTTTCGGTATAGATAGGGGTAAAAAATTTATCTGCTATAGAATTCTGTAAGAGGTCACGAGAAGATGCCGTACATATATTGACGCAACATCTGGTGGCGGGTCTCATCATTTAGATTCAAGTATCCGTTGAGCGATAAGCCAACGTAAGTGTTGAGCGTACCTAAGAAGCTCGAGGCCAGCGTAAGCTGCCGAGAGCGCATGTTGCCGTGGTCTTGCGATGCCTGCTCAAAAAGCTCAGCGACGAGTTTCTCCTGACGTTCTAACCAGGGCGCAACCGCGCGAAACGCTTCGCTGCCCGGCGGGGCGAACCAGAGGGTGAGGCGCAGTCTGGAGAAGTCCGGCTCGTTGAGTGACAGCGTTATATAGGTACTGCTGAACTGTTCTAGCGTTTGCGGTAAATCGCGGTGATAGGCGGCGGCGCGTTGCAGTCTCTCGTTGAGGGGGTCGAAGTGAGTTTGTAGAAGAGCCTCCAAGAGCCCCAGCTTGTTCCCGAAGTGATGATAGAGCGTCGGCTTCGTCACGCCCGCCGCTTCGACCACGCGCTGCACCCCAACTGCGTCGTAGCCGTGCTCAGCGAAGAGGTGAAGCGCGCAGCACAAGAGGCGCGAGCGCGGCTCTAGGGTAGTCGGTGTCTCTATCACACCAACGAGTATACCGAGCAGTATAGAAGGTGTCAACCGTTGATTCATTAGGAGGATGTGTTGAACACGGCTCCCGTTACGCAATTTCAATAGCAGTTCCAAAATATACTGAGACAGAACGCCGCAGGTATCATCTCACAATGTGCGTCCTAAACGCTGCTTTTTAGAGTGAGAGTGTCTCAAACCAGATGAACTTAGTATAGAGTTGTCAAGCCCCCTTCCACCTCTGTGGGTGCTGCTGAGTGACTTGCAGCATGAAACGAAAGAGTTCTCTTGCGAGATAGGTTTTGAGACTTCTTAGAGCAGCCCGGCGGGTCTTGCCTTGCTGCTGTTTCTTGTCGAGATAGGCTCTTGTCGGTTCGCTGTGGCGCAGTCTGACTTGGGCAATCATGTGAAAGGTGCGGTTGAGCCGACGGTTGCCGCCGATGTTGAGTTGCCTTCTCTTCTGACCACCAGAAGAGCGCTCGACAGGCGCACAACCTGAATACATGGCAAAGGCGTGTTGTGAACGAAAGCGTCGGATGTCACCTGCTTCAGCAAGTAGCGTGGCGGCGTGAACGACGCCGACGCCAAAGACCTCTAAGAGTTCAGGCATCAGTTCGTCAACGAGGGCTTTCATCGCCTGCTCGAGCGTCTTGAGTTGTTCTTTAAGCACTGCAATAACGGCTTCGACGGCTTGGCGAGCCACCTCTAGCTCAAGGCTCGCTAAGCTCAGCTTGTGCGCTGTAAGCTGTTTAGCTAGCGCTTCTCGGGTGCGGGTCAGATGTTTGAGGTCTTCAACCGCTTGCCGAGGTGCAAACGTAGTCAGCTCAGGATTAGCCAAAGCAGCCCGAGCTACGTTTTCAGCGTCTACCTCATCACTCTTCTTGCGTCCTCTTTTGCTGCGGTACTGACTCGTCAGACTCGGACTAATGTCCACAACCTTATGGTCCTGCCCGAGCAACGCTTGACTCAACCTCCGAGCAAAGGGGTTATTCGCCCCTTCAATAGCGCACCGCTGAACGTCATAGCGCTTTATCCAGTGCTCCAAAGTTGCCAAGCCCTCAGCCGTATTCGTAACGGTGCAGTGACCTAATACCTTGCCCTGTTTATCTAACGCTGCTGCGGTATGGCTCTGCGGATGTGGATCAACCCCTATAATGACCATACAACCTCCTTAGGTTGCTGCTCACGGTAGCTGCTTATCCGTCTATGAGGCTACTAAGCGTCTTAGTATCAGGCAAGCTCCGTGTAGCTTAGTGAGCGAGGTGTGCAGTTCATCTGTTAGCCCTAAAGCTGATACTTGCTGGGCATCACCTCGCTTCTCTTAATATACGGATACCTGCTACAAAAATCAGGACTAGAGGGCTCGAGCCTCTCCGAAAAACGCCGCTCCAAATCCTCGAAGCGGCGCAGCTAAAATTTAAGCGCGCCTAATTCCCTTTGACGCGCGGGCGCTTAATGGTCTCTAAATAGGGATAGCGTTCTAACATCTGCCAGTAACTCTGAAAGAGGTCAACCGCCTCTTCGTCACTGCGAGGTAGCGCGTTGATGCGAAAATACGACGTGTGACCGTTCGGAAAACAAAAAGTCGGCGTGCCGAAAACATCTAGCGCCACAGCACGGTGGTGTTCGTGCGCTAAGGTGGTGCGGCACTCCGGGTCAGAGAGGTCACTTTCGAACTTAGGAACGTGTAATCCTACCGCGCCAGCTACCTCTTTAAGCGTCGTGAGCGTATAAGGTTTATGCTCACGGTAACGCGCTCGCATCAGCGCCATGCGGAAGCGGGCATGTAGCTCCGGGCCTTGCCGACGCGCTGCACAAGACGCTAAAAAAGGGAGTAGCCCTTTGCTGCCGTTGTCACTCTCCGGTTCGATGCGGTCGTTCCAAAGCTGCCAGCCGTTGCCACCACCATGATCGTTGCTGTAGTTGCTCTGATAGAGGCTAAAATGCCGCCACTCGAAGCTGAGACCGAGTTCGCGCTCAACGACGTGCGCGACTTCCGCGCCGCGCCAAGCAAAGGGACAGAGATAATCGAAGTAGACGACCACATCAGACATACTTCATTAAAGCTCGCTTAGATGGGGATGTGGGTAAGCCGAACAACAGCGGAAAGTGACTGGCATCTGAATCTCGCGTCACTTTTTAGCGCTTATGCGGTTTTGAAGAAATACAGGAGTAAAAAGGCGGCGGACAGAAGAGGTTCGTTATCGGCTCCTCTAATATCCCCTCAACAGCACTCTTCGTGGACACAACTTAGGAATCCGCAGAGCCTCTCCCCGAGACCACATGAAACAGGATGAACCCCTTCATCCTGCTATCTCTATAGCAGGTATCATCTGGTCAGCTTGGGCGAAGCCATGCGAAGCAACGCTCTTACTAAAGAGAACATCGCCTAGCACACACTTTCGGGGATGATATCTGTGGAAAAGTGTTGCTTCGCATAGTTGCACTCAAGCAACAGTAAGTGGAACTGCTATCTAGTATCTAATTTTGCTCGCCGCCTATACGCTTCGCGGGCTCCGCAATCGCGCCGTGACGCGCCTCGAATTTACGTACGTTGTCCTCTAAGCTCCGCAAGAGCGCTTTGGCGTGCTGCGGGCTCGTGATGATGCGCGAATTCACCGTGGGCGACTGTCCAGGATAGGCGAGCGCGAAGTCGAGAATAAATTCGTCTTTTGTGTGGGCGATGATCGCGACGTTGGCGTAACGTCCTAAGGCGGTCTCTTTATCTACCTCGAGCTTGATCTCTTTTTTCATAATGCTAGTCTAGCCCATACGCGAAGAGAAAGCGGTTCGTTTGCGTAGGGTTTGGAGGCGTTCAAGTACTATAGCAAGTATCATTTGGTTTGAGACGCTCTCACGATGTAGAACACCGTGTAGCACGCACATTTGAGAATGATACTTGCGCTATTCCAATCAGTACTTATGTTAATTGCTTTAGAAGTTGGCCTCCATCCAAATTAGACAAGCTCTCCCGAACCTTAGAGAGAGCCTGCCTACTATAGACTTTCGTTTAGCCTTCGCTGCTACCCTCCGCGTTGCGGTAGACGTAGTTCTGGTAGGCATACTCGCTGATCCGGTGCCAGTCACGGATGCCGTCGCGGAAGCCCAAGAAGTTCTGGTAGACCTGTCCGTAGAAGTCGTTGCTGGCGGCGGTCTCCTCGTGGATGGCGTTCATGGCGTCTTCCAGAGATACTAAGACCTCGTCCGGGAAGTCGCGAAGCTGTGCGCCCGCCTCGACTAAGCGGTTGAGCGCTGGACCATTCTTCGCGTCGTAATCGGCGAGCATCTGCAAGTTGGCGCGCGCCGAGGCTTTCTGAATCGCTTGTTGAATGTCGGCGGGTAAGCTCTCGTACTCGCTCAGGTTGATATAGGTGGCGAGCGACGGACCGGGCTCGTGCCAGCCGGGAGCGTAGTAGAACTGCGCAGCGGTGTTAAGCCCTAAAATCTCATCGTCGTAGGGTCCAATCCACTCGGCGGCGTCAATCACGCCTGTGTCGAGCGCTAGGAAGATTTCGCCACCAGGGATGACCTGCACGTTCGCGCCCGCGCGGGTCATGACCTGACCGCCCAAGCCGGGGATGCGCATCGTCAAGCCTTGCAAGTCAGCGGGCGTGTTGATCTCTTGATTGAACCAGCCGCCCATCTGCACGCCCGTATTACCCGCCGGGAACGCGATGAGCCCGTCTCTGGCGTTGAGTTCGTTGAACAGGTCCAGCGCGCCGCCCTGATAGAACCAGGCGTTCATCTGCTGCGCGTTGAGACCGAACGGCACGGCGGTAAAAAAGGCGTGGGTGGGGTCCTTACCGACGTAGTAGTACGACGCCGTGTGACCCATCACGAATGCGCCCGACGAGACCGCGTCGTAGACCTCTAAGCCACCGACCTGTGCGCCCGCCGGGTACACCTCGACGGTGACGTCACCGTCGGTCAACTCCTCTAAATATGCCGCCGTATTGGTTGCGCCCCCGTAAATCGTATCGAGCGAGGTAGGCCACGACGTGACCATCTCGAAGCTGAACGATGACGATTGCGCGTTCGCGAACATGAGGGGCGAGAGTGAGGTGCTAGCAGCGACGACACCCGCTTTTTTTAGAAAATCACGACGTTTCATCCTTACCTCCAAAGTTAGGTTATGCAAGCAGATACCGAACAAAGCTCGAGCTTGATTTGAGCCGGTCTGAGAGGTGCGCGCGCGTGAGCACATCCTCGCTACTTGAGATAACTGCTTTTAGAACCGCTCTAGTATACGCGGAGTGTGGATTTAATTACAAGCAAGCCGCGTGAAAACCACCTTCATGAAGTTTTTTCAGCACCAGGATTGCGTTTGCGCTTTCTAAGGAGACATAAAATAGAACAGATACCGGATGAGAATTTTCCAGAGTAGTGAAAATTTTAACATCCAAATATGTGAATAAAGCGTTACATCTAGTAGAGAAGGTCTATAAAACCCTCAATTGTCCTAACCTCCCCCGGCGCGGATTGTTGTCGGCTAAGACCTATCATTACAGGAGGCAATATGGATATTCAGAAACTTCTCGGAGCCAAACTGAACCGCCGGCGCTTGCTCGGCAACTTGGGCATGATGGGCGCGGGCGCGGTGATTACAGCGTGTGGCGGCGCGATGGGTCAAGAAGACGATATGAACGCCGACGAAATGGACATCGCCGTTCTGAACTTCGCCCTAAATTTGGAGTACCTCGAGGCGGAGTTCTACTTAGCTGCTGTCGGGCGCACGCCAACTTACGAGACGAGTGGTGAAGGCACCGAAGGGACGGTCACGGGCGGAAGCGCTGTTGACTTCGGTGATGACGCTGCACTCGAAGCTTACGCTAACGAGATCGCTACAGACGAAGAGAACCATGTCAAGTTCTTGCGCACAGCACTAGGTGACGCCGCCGTCGCCCGCCCAAACATCAACATTGCAGGCGGCGCAAGCGGCGCGTTCGGGGCAGCCGCAGCCGCCGCAGGTACCAACGCGGGGCTTGACGATGCGACTGTCGGTGCACTTTCAGCGTTCGACCCCTACGCCAATCCGCTGTTCTTCTTGCACGGCGCGTTCATCTTTGAAGACGTCGGCGTCACCGCCTATAACGGCGGCGCAACGCTTATCTCCAACAAAGGGCGTCTCGGCGCAGCGGCGAGCATTCTAGCCGTCGAAGCTTATCACGCGAGCGAAGTTCGTACGCTGCTCTACCAGGAGCGCGATACCATTGCCATTCCGGGGGGCGACGGCGTCACCGAATTACCGGTCAGCGCTGTTATCGGTGCGATTTCAGGGCTGCGCGCAGCAGTTGGTGGCGGTAAAGATGAGTCCATAGTCGTAGACGGCAACGCAAATATCGTTCCTACGGACGAGAACGGTCTCGCTTTTGCCCGCACTACAGCCGAAGTGTTAGCGATTGTTTATCTCGGCGCAGCAGGTACGCCCGGCGGTTTCTTCCCGGACGGCTTAAACGGCAGCATCAAGTAACGAGAAGCTGTGGTTCAGGGGGTGCTTGACGCACCCTCTTTTCCTTCATGAAGTCCTTCATAGCGCACCGTGACGTTCGTCCCCGGTCAAAGGTGCTAGACTAAATAATAAAACAGGAGGTTTCACCATGCCGAACATAGGTCTACCCGAAATCATCATCATCTTGGTCATCGTGTTGCTCGTTTTCGGTCCGCGCCGCCTGCCCGAAATGGCAAAAGGCATCGGTCAATCGGTGCGCGAATTTCGTAAAGGCATTCGCGACATGAAAGATGAAGTCACGAATGACGATGAGGATAAGAAGCCGAGCAAAGACAGCAACGTGAGCACCGCCAAGAGCGAAGCGGCGGAGGCGGATACCTCTTCTACCTCTTCAAATACCACCGAGAAGACCGAAGTTAAGTCTGCTTAATCCGCCCAACCTCTTCAAAGCGCCTCTTTGGTGCATTGATCTAAACTATGAAGGACTTGCAGCGTGACCTTAATCGAACATTTTGAGGAGCTGCGCACCCGGCTCTTTATTGCGCTAGGAAGCTGGGCTGTGGCGGGTGGGGCGGCATTCTATTTCCGTGATAACCTGCTCGAGTGGCTCAAAGCACCCTTGCCACCTACCGTAACGCTCAATGCGTTTCGGCTGCTCGAGGGCATCCTCATCAGTATGCAGATCGCGATCTTTTTCGGGCTCGTTTTGGCGGCTCCCGTGATCGTCGGGCAACTCTGGGGTTTTATCGCGCCGGGGCTCTACCCCGAAGAGCGCCGCTGGGCGGTTCCCTTCGTCCTCGGCACCGCGCTCGCCTTTGCGGGCGGCGTGCTCTTCTCCTACTACGCCATCTTGCCCTTCGCTCTACCTGTCATCATCGGCTTTGTGCCAGGCGAAGTGCAGCTTATCTTGAGTATCGGCGACTATATTTCTAAAATCATCCTCTATCTGGCGATTTTTGGCTTTATCTTCGAACTGCCCGTTTTGAGCTTTCTCTTGGCGCGGCTCGGCTTTCTCTACGCACCGATGCTGCGGCAATACCGCCGCTACACGTTTGTGGGCTGCTGGATCGTTGCGGCCGTGATTACGCCGACGCCCGACCCCTTGAACCTTGCCCTCGTCGCTGTGCCACTTGTGCTACTCTATGAGGTTAGTATTGTAGTCGTACATCTATCACAGCGGAAGGTGCCCAGTGAACGAGAAGATTCAGAACTTACGCGACCAAATTGACACGCTCAATTTACAACTTTTAGACCTGCTCTCTCAACGAGCCGAACTCGCTGAAGCCATTGGCGAGGTTCAGACCGAGCAGGGGTTATCTCACTACGACCCTGTTCGTGAAAGAGAGATGTTGGAGCGCTTGACCCAAGCCAACCGAGGACCCTTTCGCGACGCGACAGTCAAAGGGCTTTTCAAGTCCATTTTTCAGGCGAGTATGCAGTTGGAGCAAGAGGCGGACAAGGTCAAATTCTTGACCTCGCGTAAAACGAAAGCCGACGATACCGTCGTGCACGTCGGCGATATCCCCATCGGCAGCGACCACTCGCCCGTACTCATCGCGGGTCCGTGCTCCATCGAATCGAAAGAGCAGATGGACGCTACGGCGGCATTTGTCGCGGAGCGCGGCGTGCAGCTCTTTCGCGGCGGCGCGTTCAAGCCGCGCAGCAATCCCTACTCATTCCAAGGTTTGGGCGAAGAGGGTCTGCGCATTGGGCGCGAAACCTCGGACAAGCACGGGCTCAAGTTCATCTCCGAAATCATGGACGCTTGTGACCTCGCCATGTTCGAGGAGTACGCCGACGTGATGCAAATAGGCGCGCGCAACATGCAGAACTTCACGCTCCTTAAAGCGGTAGGGCGCTCCAACAAGCCCGTCCTCTTAAAGCGTGGTTTAAGCGCGACCATCGAAGAATGGCTCATGGCGGCGGAATACCTCCTCAGCGAAGGCAACAGCAACATCATCCTTTGCGAGCGCGGCATCCGCACCTACGAGACCTACACGCGCAACACGCTCGACGTGTCGGCGGTGGCGCTGGCCAAGCTCGAGACCCACCTCCCTGTCATCGTTGACGTGACCCATTCAGGCGGACGCCGCGACCTCTTGGTCCCGCTGACCAAAGCGGGCTTAGCGACGGGCGCGGACGGCATCATGATCGAGGTGCATCCGAACCCAGCCGTAGCGCTCAGTGACAACAAGCAGCAGGTGGACTTCGAGGCGTTCGACGACTACTTGGAGGAGACGGGCTACCACAAGAAACTGTCGCAGAAGCGGCATGAGGTGTACGGGTTTTAAGCAACTTGGTATCGGTAGAAAAAGGAGCAGCCATGAGCGAGAAACCCTGGTTTCAAGAAGCGTCGTCCGAGACGGGAGAGGCGTTTTTACACTTCAACCGCGATGTGACGAGCAAGAGCGTTTTAGACGAGAAGACCGCCGAACTCATCAAACTCGCGACCTCGTCGGTGCTACGCTGTCAGCACTGCACCGAGTTGCATATCCGCAAAGCGTTAGAGGTCGGCGCGAGCCGCCAAGAGGTCGCGGACGCGCTGCTTATCGCGGCGCTGCAAGGCGCGGGGACGCAGCTCTACTGGAATAAAGAAGGATTTGGAAAACTACTCAGCGATGAGGCGTAGTTTGTAAGCAATGAGAGCGAAGGTGTTGAACGACCTTCGCTCTCATTGCTTTTGGTGTTCAACCGCTTACGCCGCTTCTTGCTGCTTCTCCGACTCCTGCGCCCCCGCTTCATCCAACGCACGAAAATCCTCATCGCTAAGCTCCAAAGACGCCGCCGCGACGTTTTCCTCCAGGTGAGACACGCTGCTCGTCCCAGGAATCGGCAGCATGACCGGGCTGCGCTTCAAAATCCAGGCGAGCGCCACTTGTGAGGGCGAGGCGTCTAAGTGGCTCGTTACGTCGTCCATCACGCTGCCTTTTTCCGCCAAGCTGCCTGACGCGAGCGGGAACCAGGGGATGAAGCCGATGTTCTCCCCTTCGCAGTAGTCTAAAACCTCTTCGTGTTGGCGCGTCACGAGGTTGTAGAGGTTTTGCACGCTCGCCACTTCGAAGTATTCACGCGCCGCTTTAATCTCCTCTACGTTCACTTCGCTCAGCCCGACGTGGCGGATGAGACCCTCTTTTTGCATCGCAGCGATCTCCTCAAACTGCTCCTCGCGCGGCACTTTCGGGTCGATGCGGTGGAGTTGCCAGAGGTCGATACGCTCCACGTTCAAGCGGCGCAGACTCATCAAGACGCACTGGCGCAGGTATTCGGGACGTCCTACAGGGGGCCACGCATTCGGACCGTGCCGCGTCAGCCCGCCCTTCGTCGCGATGAGGAGCCCGTCGTAAGGATGCAGCGCCTCGCAGAGCAAATCTTCGCTCACAAAAGGCCCGTAAGAATCCGCCGTGTCGATGAAGTTGACGCCCAACTCGGGCAGACGTTTCAAAACACGCAGGGCTTCCTCCTTGTCGTCGGGCGGTCCCCAGATGCCCTCACCCGTGACGCGCATCGCGCCGTAGCCTAAACGGTTGATTTCGGTGTCGCCACCCAGCTTAAAGGTGCCGCTCGCTCGTGCGTTGCTACTCATAAATGTTCCACCTTTCGGAGGAAGTCTAGCGCTGCTCTAAATTCTCGTCTGTAGGGAGCGTGACGATAAAGCAATGAGTTGAAAGCAATGAGCAATGAGTTGAAAGTCTCTGGTTTTCACTCACTACTCACCGTTCGCCCAGCTCGACTGGGTTGCTCGGTACTCATTGCTGCTTTCTGCTCATTGCTTTTCACTCACCGCTGCTTCTTTGAGCTACACTAGAAAGAGTGTTCGACAAACTTCTCAACTACATTTCTAAAGCGACGAGCGTGCAGCCTCAGTACACCGCGGAGCACTGTCTCGTCGTGACGAGAGCGGTGGGCGGTTGCAAGGTCTGCGCCGATACGTGTCCACATAGCGCGATTACCATTAAGCGCCACGTCGAGATCGACGACATCGACTGTACGGGTTGTGGGCTCTGCGTGCAGGCGTGCCCGTCGCAAGCTCTGGAGAGCAGCGTGTCTTATCAGCCGGGTGCGCCCTTAAAGTGCTCGCAGGTCAAGGGCTCGGCGCAGAGCGTGCAGTGTCTGTCGCGTTTGCAGCCGTCCGACGTGTTGCGCCTCGCGAGCAAGAGGAACAAGGTGACGCTCGTCCGCAACGAGTGCGAGGGCTGCAAGGTTGGCGCGGCGGCGACGAAAGAGGTGGTGGACGAGTTGCTCGAACGCGCCAGGGCGCTAGCGGCGCTTAAAGGGCGCGATTTAGAGGCGAATATCCTCGTCGCCGAGCACTATGACACGGTGGATAACCCCGATCCACTCAGCCGCCGCGACCTCTTACGCGGCGGCTGGCGCGGGGCACAGCGCGGCGCTGCCGACGTGCTCGCGCCCCTGGAGGTGCTGAACGCGGCTGAAGAGACCGAAAAAGGGCTGCCTACCGAACTCAAGAAGCACTACGGGCTCATCGAGTCGGCAAAACCCCAGCCCGAGACGCCTGTTCCTTGGACGCTGCCCCGCGTGGCGGAGGGGTGCATCATGTGTCCGGTTTGCACGAACGTCTGCCCAACCGGAGCGTTCCACCGCGAGTTAGAGCCCGTGCAGGTGGGCGGGGGGGTGCTAAGACTCGAGCCCGAGCGCTGCAACGGCTGCAACGCCTGTGTGACCTCTTGCCCGGTCAGAGTGATCTCTTTAGAGGAAGTCACGTGGGGTGAGCTGTCGGGCGGCGCGCAGGAGGTCTACCGGAAAGAAGGGGGCGGCGCGCAGGGAACCGTCGCCCGCCTGTCTCGCTCAGGCCGTTCAAAAGACAAACCAAACGACTCGGCAGAGAACCCTTAACCTTTTGTTTCAAAGTCGTAAACTGTTTCTATGACAGTCAATACCTGGGTATTAGAGGCGCTGAGGAGTGCTGGGAATCGCGGTCTAACCTTGCGTGAGGTGCAGCGCTACATAGACGAGCACCGCTATGAGGAGTTGGCTGTAGACACGCTGCAACGTTCGCTCAGTCACCTCATGGAGCAGGGCAAGGTTGAGCAGCAGGACGAGCGCTACGTGGTGGCATCTAAAACGAGCAAAGAGGACGCACTGAAAAAGCTGTTCGGGGATGACTGAGGCTTCATACTCGAGCCCAACCGTGAGTACAAACCACATTTTGTGACCTCTTACAGCTTACGCTACAGGTATTCAGAGCTTAGATCGCGGCGTGAATCATCTAATCTACCCGAATAAACGCAAGTCGCGCCGTCAACCCTGTAAAGGAGAAGCATTTATGGCACAAACAGAAACAGGCGAAGGTGCAAGGGATACCGCAGACAAGGCGTCGTCAGGTGACGTAGCGGCGTGGGTCAAGGGACTCGCGCGGTTTGGCTACGCGGCCAAAGGTGTCGTCTACGCTATCATCGGGGTGTTAGCGGCTCAGGCGGCCTTTAGAGGTGGCAGTAGCGGCCAGACGACGGGACAGTCAGGTGCGCTGCAAACTATCGTCAATCAACCTTTCGGGCGCATCCTTTTAGGTTTAGTTGCGGTAGGGCTTGTTGGCTACGCGATTTGGCGTTTGGTGCAGGCGATTATGGACCCCGAGCAAGAGGGAACAGACGGTGAGGGTATCGTCAAGCGCATCGGCTACGCTATCAGCGGTCTCGTCTACTTGGGTCTCGCCTTTACTTCGTTTCAGATTATTCGCGGCACGGGTGGCGGGGGTGGCGGCAGCACGCAAGACTTTACGGCGCGGCTTATGTCGCAACCTTTCGGGCAGTGGCTGGTGGGTATCGTCGGCGTCATCATTATTAGCATTGGCTTTTTCCAGCTTTACAAGGGGTTCGCTGCTAAATTTCGCGACGACTTAAAGCTCAGCGAGATGGGCGACGCTGAGGAGACCTGGGCGACGCGGGCGGGTCGCATAGGATTGGCAGCAAGAGGCGTTGTTTACGGCGTTATCGGTGGGCTGCTTATTCAAGCGGCTGTGCAGGCCAATCCGCAGCAAGCGGGCGGACTGGGCGAGGCGCTCAGCACGCTGGCGCGGCAACCTTACGGCCCTTGGATTCTTGGCTTAGTCGCCTTGGGGCTCGTCGCTTACGGCGCGTACGCCGCGCTCGTGTTGGCACGTTTTCGCAAGATCGAGGTGCGCTAGCGGTCTAACCCTGCTTCGGGAGGAGCCTCGGTTTCTAGGCGATGATTTATAAGGGAAGTTGTAAGCGTAGGGCTCGAGTTATCCAAAAGCGCCCTTTAACGCCGCTCTAACCGTGCTGCGCCCAGGCGCTCACCTCTGAGCTGAAACGCACCCGTTTCGCCACATCCTCTAAGTGAATTGGGTATACTCCCGCTTGTGCCTGTAGGTTTTACGTATTCAACAAGCCAGGAAACGAGCTAGGAGTATAGATGTCCAATCAACTGATCGAACCTCACGGCGGTACGCTGGTCAACCGGCGCTTAGAGGGTGACGAACTGCAAAGCGCCAAGGACCGCGCCGAAAGCCTGCCGCGCGTCACGCTGTCCGAGCGAAATTTGGCGGACCTAGTGTGCCTCGTCACGGGCGTTTACAGCCCCTTAGAGGGCTTCGTCGACGAAGCCGACTACCGCAGCATCGTAGACGACATGAAGCTCACGAGTGGCGTCGCTTGGAGCATTCCTATCACCTTGCAAGCCGAGGACGACAGCGTTTCGGTAGGTCAAGAGGTCGCGCTGGTAGGTCCGAGCGGCGATATCTTAGCCCTCATGGACGTGACCGACACCTATCAGCCTGACCAAAAATATGAAGCGGAGCACGTCTACGGCACGTCGGACAGCGCACATCCTGGTGTGCAAGCCATTATGGAGGCAGGCCCGGTTTACTTGGGCGGACCTATCAGCTTGATTCATGACCTACCCAAGAGCGAGTTCCAAGAGGTCAGCTTCACACCGCAGGAGACGCGCAAGGCGTTCGCAGAGCGCGGCTGGAACACCGTTGTCGCCTTTCAGACGCGCAACCCGATTCACCGGGCGCACGAGTACCTGACGAAGGTGGCTCTGGAAATCGTGGACGGGCTTTTCATCAACCCCTTAGTCGGCACGACGAAGTCCGACGACATCCCGGCGGACGTGCGGATGAGGTGCTACAACGTCATCTTGGACGACTACTACCCGGACGGGCGCGTCTTCTTAGGCACGTATCCCGCCGCCATGCGCTACGCGGGACCGCGCGAGGCGATCCTGCACGCGATTTCGCGGCAGAACTACGGCTGCACGCACTTCATCGTTGGGCGTGACCACGCGGGCGTAGGCGACTACTACGGCACCTACGACGCGCAGAAGATTTTCGAGGGCTTTACTAAAGACGAACTCAAAATTTCGACGCTCAACTTCGAGCACTCCTTCTACTGCAAGAAGTGTGAGCAGATGGGCTCCTCGAAGACCTGTCCGCACGGCGCGCAAGACCGCGTGTTCTTATCGGGCACGAAAGTGCGCGAGATGCTCTCGAACGGGCAGATGCCGCCCGCCGAGTTCAGCCGCCCTGAAGTCGCCAAGATTCTCATGAAGTCATATCAGGAGGCGTGAGCATGACGCAGCCAACCGGACAGAAGGCGACGAACATCACCTGGCACGAGTCGCGGGTCAGCCGAAATGAGCGGGCAAAGCAGAAGGGGCAAAAGCCCTGCATCCTGTGGTTCACGGGGCTCTCGGGCTCGGGTAAATCGACGGTGGCGAACGTCCTCGAGGGTGCCTTGTTCGAACTCGGACATCACACCTACCTCTTGGACGGCGACAACGTCCGCCACGGCCTGAACAAAGATCTAGGCTTTAGCGCTGAGGACCGCGTGGAGAATATACGCCGCATCGGGGAGAGCGCGAAGCTCTTCGCGGACGCAGGCCTCATCGTGTTGACGGCGTTTATCTCGCCCTACCAGCGCGACCGTGAGATGGTGCGTGAGCTGATGGGCGAGGGCGAATTCATCGAGATTTTCGTGGACACGCCCTTGGAGGTCTGCGAAGAGCGCGACCCGAAAGGGCTCTACAAAAAGGCGCGGGCGGGCGAAATAAAGAACTTCACGGGCATCGACGACCCCTACGAAGCGCCCGAGAGCCCCGAAATCACGCTCCACACCGCAGACGAAAGCGCGGAGGAGAGCGCGGCAAAGGTCATCGCGACGTTAGAGGAGAAGGGCTACCTCTCGGCGGAGTGAGGGTTGACGCACCGAGGCTCGAGAGGTAAGACGGTTCAGTCTTACCTCTTTCTATTGATACGGTGAGAGCCGTGACCTCTTGTCATCTCGAGCCCCACTATGAGGTCTCTAACAGGCACAGACGACTCAACGTGATTGAATTTTAGGGAAGGCTGAACACGCCTCGATCTATTCTTGAAAGTGGGTCTACGTTGAGAGGTTATTTATGAACGTCCTCGTGACAAGTGCAGGGCGCAGAACATCACTCGTGCAAGCGTTCGTCAAGGCGGCGGAAGCGGTGGACGGGCGGGTTTTCGCAGGCGACCTCAGCAGCCTCGCGCCTGCGCTCTATCTCGCGCACCGGGGCGTGCCGCTGCCCCGCGTAGACAGCGCCGAATACATCCCTCACCTCCTGTCGCTCGCAGAAGAGCATCAGATCAAACTCGTCGTGCCGACTATCGACACGGAACTCGCAGTTTTGGCACAGAACGCCGACGCTTTTAGAGAGGTGGGCGCGGCGGCGCTCATCTCCGAGCCAGCCTTCATCGACATCTGCGGCGACAAGTGGCTGACCTACAAGGCGTTCGCGGAAGCGGGCGTGGACACGGCGGCGTCTTGGTTGCCGGACGATTACGACGCGGACAAGTTGCCCGAACACCTCTTCGTCAAACCGAGGGACGGCAGCGCGAGCCGCGACATCTACAGCGTGCCGACGGGCGAGTTGGCGCGCTACTTGCCCCGCGTGCCGAACGTCATCATTCAAGAGGAACTGAGCGGGCACGAGATCACTATCGACGCGCTTTTGGACCTCACGGGTAGACCGCTCCACTACGTCCCCCGGCGGCGCATCCGCACGCTCGCGGGCGAGTCGATTCAAGGGATTACGCTGCCTGACGGTGACCTGCGCGACTGGCTCATTAGCGTTCTGAACGTCCTGTCAAAACTCGGGGCGAGAGGCGCGGTGACGCTGCAAGCCTTTTTGACTGGGCGCGGTCCGGTCTTGACCGAGGTCAACCCGCGTTTCGGCGGCGGCTTCCCGCTGGCGTACGCGGCGGGCGGCAAGTATCCTGACTGGCTCATGGCGATGCTGCGCGGGGAAGAGGTGCCGGAGCGTTTCGGCGAGTATCAGGTGGGGCTCTATATGACGCGCTACAACACGGAGTATTTCACCGCTGAGCCTCTGTGGTCCGTCTGATATGAGCACGCTAGGCGTCGTTTTCGATATGGACGATACGCTTTACTTAGAGCGCGACTACGTCAGGAGCGGCTTTCGGGCGGTGGCGGCGGCTGCCGCTGAGCCAACCAACGTTCCCGAAGAGGACGCCTTCGCGCTGCTGTGGGGACTCTTCGAGGCGGGCACGCGGGGAACGACGTTCGACGCGCTGCTCGCACGCTACCCCGAACTCAGCGCGTCTTTCACTATCCCGGACTTAGTGGCTGTCTACAGGGCGCACGCGCCGACAATTAACCTCTTACCAGAGATGGAGGGGCTCATGCTCGAGCTGCGAGCCCAGAGCGTCCCGCTAGGCGTCATCACCGACGGACCTTTTGTCAGCCAACGCGCCAAGGCCGACGCGCTGCGCTTAGCGCACTACGCCGACGCGGTTATTCTGACCGACACGTGGGGCAGAGACTTCTGGAAGCCTCACCCCAAAGCGTTCGAGGAGGCGAGCAAAGCGTTAGGTCTGCCGCACAGCAACCTCATCTACGTGGGCGACAACCCGAGCAAGGATTTTAACGCGCCCGCTCAGCTAGGCTGGCAGAGCGTACGGCTCAGGTTGCGCGAGCAGCTCAGGTTCGAGCATGGCTACGGTGACTATAGACCGACGCAAGAGGTGAGTTCGGTAGCTGAGTTGCGCAAATTTCTGCTGTCGCAACTCACGTGACTCGAGAAAACACACTGACTTCCTGGGTTGCAGCATTAAATAGCAGGTATCATCTGGTCAGAGACACTCTCACTTTGTAAAACGCTGTTTAGCACGCACTTTAAGGGATGAAATTCCGCTAGCTCTGCGAGCTGAGACCTGCGTTCAACTGCCTCAGTGTGTCGTGGAACTGCTAAAAAAAGCTCCGCTAAGTGCGGAGCTTTTCTCGAGTCTGAGGGTTTAGCGGACGACGGCTCTGTCTGAAATGGCGGGGTACTCGCCGGGGACATCCACGCTGTCATAGTCGTAGCGCGACGAGCGGGGGCTCATGTTGACGTGCGTCGCCACGATGCCCAAGAGGTTGACGCGGCTCCTATTCAGGAGTTCGACGGCGTCGTTGACCTCTTGCGGCTCGGTGTCTTGCAAGCTCGCCACGAGGACGGTGCCCGTGCATAAGGGCGCGATGGTCAGGGTGTCGGCGACGTCTAGGATGGGCGCGGAGTCGATGACAATGACGTCGTAGTCTTTGCGCCAGCTCTCTAAGCAGTCCTGGAAGCCCAAGCTCAGGAGTTCGGTGGGCGAGGGCGCGGCGCGGAAGGTGGGGATGATATCCAAGCGCTGCGTCAAGTTGACCGAGACGTGGGCAGCTTCGTAGGCGTCGTGGGGGTTTTCCAGGTGCGCCCGCAACGGCATGTGGCGCTTGTCGTCGAGGTTGTACTCCTTGGCGATGACGGGGCGGCGCAGGTCGGCGTCCACTAAAAGCGTGCGGTAGTCCGCGCGGGTGAAGCTCTCCGCTAGGCTGAGCGCCACGCTCGACTTGCCTTCGCCCGTCTGCGGGCTCGTTACCAAGATGACCTTTGTATCCGCCTCAGAGGTGGCGAACAGTAAGTTCGTGCGCAAGTAGCCCGAGGCCTCGCGGGGGAGCCGCCGCGCTTTCTTAGGAAGCTTGGGGAATTCGCCGAGGATAGGCAGGCCCGTCGCCGTTTCCAAGTCGCTGGCACTACGTAAGCGCGTGTCGAGCATGTTGCGCACCAAGAGAAGCGCGTAACCGAGCAAGAAGCCGAAGGCGGCCGCGAACACAGCGAAGAGGACGGGGCGCGGCGCGATGGGATTGACGGGTATAGACGCCGCCTGCACGACGCTCAGGCGGCTCGCCGCCGTGCCGATGAGCGACTCTGCGTCGGTGACGTTCTCTTGCGCGTTCGTGCGCCGCGCGTTGAGCCGCTCGATCTCGCTCGCGGGTGCGCCGCTCGCCTCGAGTTCGCTAATCCTGGCGTCGAGGTTAGCGATCTGCTGGTCGAGCGCAGACACGCTGTCCGCGAGAAACTCCGTGGCGCGGTTTTCGTCCCAGTTGATGAGCGCCCTAGCGAGCGCGTTCGCCTGGTTCGCCACCCCTTCCGCCGAGCCACCATTCACAACCGTCGTTACCGAGCTTGACTCGCGCGTGTCGTCCACCGTGACGTTCATACGGTCACGCAAATTGGCGACGTCGCTCTGGCTGACCTCTTCGGTTCCCGCGATGATGAGCGCGTCCCTAAGGACCGTATCACTCGTCGCCGCGAGCCGGTAGCCCGACACGCTGATGGGGGGCGCAGTCACCCTCGGAATGCCGAAGGAGCCCACGTCAATGTCACCTTTCGGCGCGAGCACGGTTGCGTTTGCCTGATAGACAGGCGGACGCTGGCTGCTCAAATAGTAAGCGGCGGCGGCACCCGCCACCGCGAGCAGGAGGGCGAGCAAAAAGCCGCGCCTCAAGAAGCGGAAGAGGTCCCCCATTGTTATGTTGATATCTTGCTGCATCTTTCACCTCAGTGACGGTCACACCGCCGGCGTGTGACTCTAAATTACCTCTTGAACATGAGCTTTTGTAGCGATTTGCCGACGTCTTCACCTGAATAATCTTGAATTGCCCCAGAGTTGCCTAAAACTGTGTAGCTTGCGCTGTACCGATGTTCAGCCTCTCTAACAGTTAAGCTCGAGCTTCGTCAAGCTGACGAAGCTCTCTAAAAGGTACTTTAGCAGATTGGTAGTCCCTGACACTCGCATATCTCACATGGAGCGGGGCTCACTAAAGGTTTATTTGTTGCAGCCCTTCGCAAAGGGTTGCACGGCGCATGCGAGGGAGCGGTTGACGTTAGTTGCGCAACGCTAAGCGAACCGGTTGACGCTCGCCCCTCCCTCCTAAAACCCAGTTATACGGAATTGCACGGTTTACTTATCCTTACAGAGGGCGTCTAAGCTTACCGTCACGGACGGGCACGGCTTAGTTTGCGAACTAAGCCGTGCAACCTCGTATTAGTACGCACCCGCGACAGATTATCTGAACGAAATTATTTGGACGGAGCGAACTGTTCTATCCAGCCCCGCAATCTCTTCGCAACCTCTTCAAATCCAGCCGCCTCTGCGATGGGGTAGCGCACCGCCCCCGGCTCCTTGCGGAACCAGGTGCGCTGACGTTTGGCGTAGCGCACCGTGACGAGCGTGACAGCTTGCTTAGCTTCACGCAAGGTGTAGCGCCCTTCCAAATAGTCGGCGACCTCTTTGTAGCCGATCGCTTGCGTGGCGGTGGGGCGCGCAGGGTAGCGCTCCAAGAGACCCCGCACCTCCTCGGTGAGCCCGGCTCCAAACATGCGCTCCGTCCTGAGGGCGATGCGCGTACTTAACAGGTCCACATCAGGGAGCAAGACCGCCTTGTCGTAGCGGAAGCGGGGCACCTCTTTCGCGAAGCTGCTCGGCGCGCGCCCGGTTCGCTCCAAGATTTCCAGAGCGCGGACCACGCGGCGCGGGTTGCGCTGCGCTCGTCTCGAGTCCTCGGGGCTAAAGGCGTCTAGCTCGTCCACGAGCGCGTCCAAACCTTCACGCTTCAAGCGCGCCCAGAGTCGCGCTTGCACGTCCGTGTCAGCGGGAGGAACGGTGGGCAGCCCCTCGGACAGGGCGCGGATGTAAAAGCCCGTCCCACCAACGATGAGCGGAAGCTTGCCGCGCTCTAAAACAGCGGCGACGGCCGCCTCGGCGCGCTTCACGTAGTCCGCGACGCTGAAAGGTTCGTCTGGGCTCACAATGTCGATGAGGTGGTGCGGCACGCTGCGCCGCTCCGCTACGGTAGGTTTCGCCGTGCCGATGTCCATGCCCTTATACACCATCATGGCGTCGGCGGAGACGATCTCTAGGGGCAGCGCCTGGGCGAACTCGAGCGCCAGCGCGCTCTTGCCCGACGCGGTGGGCGCAGCTAAGACGGGGATGCGAGCGTAGGGAGTCACACCTCACGCTATCAGGGAGGTGACAGAAAGGCGGTAGGGCGCGTGCTAAACTCTGCCTCATGGAGTCCGACATGGAACTTGACAAAAAACACGCGACGAGTAGCGACTTGCAGCACCTCCTCACCTTGCGCGAGCGCGTCGGCGCACTCGTGAGCGAGTTGGAGGACGAGGCGACGATCAAGGTGGACCTCTTCGAGCTAGAGGACGCTTATCGCCTCGTGGCGGAGGTGCCCGGCGTCGCGCAGGAGGACCTGGAGATTTCTATACAGGGGCGGCACCTTACGGTTGCAGTCGTCGTCCCGCCCCGCGAGTCCGGCGCGCACCTCCTCATCGGCGAGCGCACCGCCGGGCACCTTCAGCGCACCATCGAACTGCCTGAAGAGATTGCCGAGAAGAGGAGCAACGCGCAGATGAAAAACGGACTGCTCACCCTACACCTGCCTAAGCGCTAGCCTCTGCGCCTATGACTGCGGGTCTCTACACCCCTTTTCCCATCACAGTCCCTTATAACACCAGACCCAGCTTGAAGAGGTTGGATAGCTCGCCGCGGGACTCAGGGCAGCTTTTCGTTGTGGACGGAGCCTACGAAACGTACCTCGAGCAAAAACTGAGCAGCCTTTCTAACCATCCCGAACGTTACAGCGGCCTTTCGGCGGGCGCGCACGAGGGTTTGGAGAACGCCCTCTTCCATGTGTTCAGCCTCGTGGCGAACGAGCAACCTGACTTGGTGGAACTCGGGGCTGAAAAGGTCTGGCTCAAAGCATTAGGGCTCAGGTTAAGGCAATCGCAAAAGAGATGCCAGACAAAAAAATACTGGATTGAAACTTCTGACGCACCTCTTGCAGCGTTGGGGCGGCGGGTCAGAGCGCACCTAGAGGCTCAGCCTGACCCGGTGAAGCTCGCGCACGCGCTCGCGCTGAGCGTCCAAGAAGATATCGTCGTGGTGCGAGATTTGGGCGGCGCGGACGAAACCGAGTGCCTCTGCGTCACCTTTCCGAGCGCCTGGGACCCGCAGGAGAAAGTGGGGCAGAACTTTTCTGAGGTTCACCAGCCCGTTGCGAATAACGCCGCGCTGCTGAGGTCTCACCGACCGGTGATGAACGCGCTCTTCCACAAGGGACCCTTCGTGCGCTTCGTGTGGGGCTTGAGCGCAGACGGGCGTTTGGGGCAGCATCCTGCTGAGGCTGAGACCTCTTTACCTCGGGACATCTTACATTCACCCGCAAAGCTCGCCGCCGCCCTCTTCTTCCGTACCGAGCGGCAGGTGAGCATTCCGCTGCCCACCTTCGGGCGCTGTCTCTTCACCGTTCGCGTGGCGACGCAACCTCTCGAGGCGGCGCTCTGCAACAACGAACGGCGGCGGACCTTCGCCGCCGCGCTCGCGTCTATGAACGAAGAACTCTTAGCTTACAAGGGTCTGAGCGCGTGGCGAGGTCCCTTACTCGCCTACTTGAACGGCTGATCAGTCGAAGGGATCGTCCGGGCCGTTTTCGTCATCATCGTCGCCACTATTGTCTTCGCCGCTATCGTCGCCGCCTTCCTCGCCCAAGTCCTCATCCAAGTCCTCCCCAGGTGCGGAGCCGCCCGTCTCGCTACCCGGCTCGGCGTCGCCCAAGTCGATATTTAGAGACGCCCGCACGCTGCCCTCGCCGCGCACCACCACGTCGTTACTGTCGAGGTCGTACTCGATAAGCTCACCCGAGACGGTGCCCTCTTCGTCCTCGCTCGTAGCGGGGCTGCCCGTCAGTACGGCGAAGCCCGTCTCTTCGTCCAGCTCGAGCCTCTGCGCGCGACTCACGCGCCCGTCCGACTCCACTTCGACGCCTCCTTGTAGGGTGGTGAGGTCGCTGTCTACATCAAAGGCTAAGCTTCTCGAGCTTGCTGTGAGCGCGGGCGACTCGCCCTCTTCGGCGCGCGCCAAATCGATGGGTCCGTCCATGTTGCCGATGCCCGTGGCATTGTTGTAGAAGAACGCTCTGCCCGTCGTCGTAGTGCGCCCCTCCGTCACGGTGATGGTCTCTTCGGTGCGCTGCACATTCGTCGGGCAGAGCGTGGCGGGGTCGAGGTCTAAAGAGCCGTCGAAGAGTTCCAACGTCTCCTCGTCCTCGGTGCCGTCGGGACGTCTGAGGAACGCCACCGTCGAGACGATGCGCGTGTCGTTGACCAAAGTCTCAACGAAGCCAGGCGGCGGCGCGTAGACGACGCCTAAGCTGTTGCCCTCTTCGCACCCTGGGTTGCTCGGGATAAACTCCGCGCCCTGATCACTTCTGCCATTTTGAATCACGCGAATCTCGCTGTCGTTGCGGTCTATGGTGAGTTGCGAGCGCGTCAAAGGCGCGTCTTGAGCGAGCGCTAAGCCTAAAAGTCCGGCGAGGAAGACTAGAAGTTTGAGGTTAGCGCCCATCTCGTTTAGTTCCCTTCGTTCGTGAGGCTGAACTGCGCGGGGTCAAACTCAGCCGGGACGGACTCGTCCAGAACGCGCACCACGTCTAAGTCGGTGCGCTGCTCGAGCCGCGCGCCCGTCAACGTCACGCCTTGCGCCTCGTTGACGGACCTCGCAGGCGAGCCGATGACCTCGGCGCGGGACGCCTCATCGTTGAAATATACCGTGTCGCCCGTGCTGGTGATGTCGCCGTCTACGATGGTCACGTTGCCCGTCGCTAAGAGGGTGTCGTTGGCGGTATTCGTGCGAATCACGTCGGCGGTGATGGTCAAGACGCCGTCTTCGCTCTCGCGGCGGGCGGTGACCTGCTCGCTTTGGCTCGAGAGCCGCGCCAAATCGCGCCCCTCTTCGAAGGTTAGCTCCTGCGCTTGGGCGCTCTGGTTGCCGTTGACAAGCGTTACATCACCCCGGCTGATGCTCGTGTCAGTATCCACGTCGAAGGTGACCTCGTTCGCGCTGATGTTGACAGGGACCCTATCCTCTTCGGGACCCTCTTCGGCGGGCGTCACCACGATGGCGGTCTCCGAGGGCATTACGCCCAAACCCGTCGCTTCGCTGTAGACGAGGTCGGGTCCGGTGGCGGTCAAGCGCCCCCGCACCACGCGCACGCCGCCCGTGAATTCAGCCTCACGCTGCCCTTCCGCTTGCGCGATGAGCACCTCTTCGGGCGCGCTCAGTTGGGCGTTTTGGGCGTAGATCGTGAGGTTAGAGACCGTCGCGACGAGCCCTTCGGGGTCGGGGTGCGTGTAGACCAGAGGACCGAAGCGCAAGCTCTCGCTACGCTGCGAGCCGCCGCTAAAGTCGATGTTGATGATGCGCTCCTCGGCTGCCTCTTGCGCGTCGTCCTGGGCGTTTTCCGCTTCGGTCTCCTGTTCGTCGGGGTTCTGAGCGGGCTCCCCCTGTCTTATGTCGAAACCACCGCTCTGCCCACCGGTATCTTGAGCAAGGGCGAAGAGGCTCGTAACGAGCAGGAAGAAGAGCGAGGTTGTGCGTAACGCTTTAAGCATGGCGAACTCCTTATAGTAGGTACATTTGGTAGATAGCAGGTATCATCTGGTCAATGAGTAGCAGGTTCTTTTCCTTCGGAACACTGCGTAATCGGAAGCTTCGCGCGTTTATCTAGTCACGAACGCGCTTACTTTACAAAACTCTACTTTGGAGCGCACTCCCGAAAATGATAGCTGCGCGGGTCTATTTCAGCGTGTTTTGAAGGTACTGAAACGACTGTTTTTGGACGCCTATCCAACTCACTGCGCTTCCTGATCCCGAAATTCGTTCTGGCACTTCGCGCCCTCGCAGTTAGCCTCGTAGTCGGTGAGGTCGAAATTCATGCGGACGCCCTCGGCGTGGTTCTGACCCAGACCGTCGCCCGTGTAGTCCAGGATAGGCACCTCGAACTTGCCCTCGGCCTGATCGATGAGGACTTGGCGCTCCTCACCCGCCTGCATCGTGAGGTCCCAGTTGGCTTCGACGAGGTGCACGAGCATCCTTTCGCCGCGCAAGTTGTCTTCAGGGTCGATGACCACCTCTTCGGCTTGGAGCGTGAAGTCAGTCTCGTCATCCACTGTGCGGCGGGCGTCGTCGACGTCGTAGAGCGTCGTCTCGCCGAGCGCCGGGTCATAGTCCACGGTGTCCGCGTCGAAGTACCAGACGGCTTCGGGGTCAGCTTCGGGGTAGAGCGTGACGGCAGCGCCGCTCAGTTCGATGATCTCGCCGGGAACGGTGCGCTCCTGTTGAGGCAGCAGCGCGACAACGAGAAGAGCGACGACGGTAACAGCTAAAGCGGTAGCAGTAAGTTTCAGCACCCTTTTAATGTAGCAGTTTGGGGTGGTGAGAAGCGTGACATAAGGTTAAAGATTCCCTCTGTGAACCTTTACACACCGCGCGGGTTGTGCTAACATAAGAATTTGCTGTGTAGACTACATGCCCGCCCTTCATGTTGACTTACACTAAAGAGAGCGTGAAGACGCCTATTCTTAACATCCCTGTTTACAACTCAGCGAACGTTGACGAGCGACTCAACCTGCACCACTTTATGGCTACCCTCTCGAGGAGGCGTAATGGCAGTTAAATCGGCAAAAACCTCAACTAAAACCCCGAGCAAAACCAAAGCAAAAACTAAAAAAGCGACGAAAACAGCCGCAGCGAAAGAGGCGGTGAAGGGGGCAGTGCCTAGCCCCACGTGGCTCGAGACCCCGCAGATTCAGAAGCTCATCGCGTCGGGGCAAAAAGAGGGCTCCTTAAACACCGAAGAGATCAGCACCGCCTTTAACCAGGCGCTAGAGTCTTTGGACTTAAACGGCGAAAACGAGAACTTCGAAGACCTGATGAAGGTTTTGGAGTCCAAAAACATCGAAATTGCCGACCTCTCCGAGGACGAGATCATCGACGAGGACGAGTTCGACGACGTAGACGATATCAAAGATATCGACGACAGCGTGGACACCGAAGCGCTAGAGGCGCGCGCCGAGGCGATGGCGGGTAGTCGGCTCTCGACAAACGACCCTGTGCGCCAGTACCTCCACGAGATCGGGCGCGTCAGCCTGCTCTCGTTAGAGGAGGAAATCTCCTTGGCGCGGCGCATCGAAGAGGGCGAAGCGGCGCAGGAGCGGCTGGAAGAGGAAGCCGACAACCTCCCCGAGCGCACCCAGCGCGGGCTGCGGCGCGTCGTCGAAGACGGTGAAATGGCGCGGCAGCACCTCATCGAGGCGAACCTCCGCTTAGTGGTTTCTATCGCCAAGAAGTACACCGGGCGCGGGCTCTCCTTTTTGGACCTCATCCAGGAGGGCAACCAGGGACTCATTCGCGCCGTCGAGAAGTTCGAGTACCGCCGCCGCTACAAGTTCTCCACCTACGCGACGTGGTGGATTCGCCAAGCGATCAACCGCGCCATCGCCGATCAAGCCCGCACGATTCGCATCCCCGTGCACATGGTCGAGACCATCAACAAGCTGACCCGCACTGCGCGGCAACTCCAGCAAGAACTCTCCCGTGAGCCCACCTACGAAGAGGTAGCTGACGCGATGGGTCCGGGCTGGAACGCCGAAAAGGTCGAAGAGGTCTTCAAGGTCTCGCAGGAGCCCGTCTCACTCGAGACGCCTATCGGCGACGAAAAGGACTCCTTCTACGGCGACTTTATCCCCGACGAAAACGTCGAGTCGCCCGTCGAGCAAGCCAGCAAAACGCTCCTGTCCGAAGAGCTGGACAAAGCCTTGGACAAGCTCACCGAGCGCGAGTCGATGGTCTTGAAGTTCCGTAAGGGCTTAGTGGACGGACGCGAGCACACCTTAGAAGAGGTAGGCTCACACTTCGGCGTGACGAGAGAGCGCATCCGCCAAATTGAAAACAAAGCGCTCCGCAAGCTCAAGTACCACGAGTCGAGAACGCGCAAGCTAAGAGATTTCCTAGATTAAGTTTCAACTGAAAGATAATGCTTGACGGTGTAGGGGTGATTCATGAATCACCCCTACTGACGTGTTGACGTCTTCACGTTAGCGCCGCTTGAACTCCTTCGCCCGCTGCACGTCCTCTTCAATCAAACTCACGTCCCCAGCTAACGACTCGACGTGATGCCTCAGCTCGTGCGTCAAGGTCTCCCACACCTCCTCTTCCCAGTCGAAGTTGGGCTCGCCCGCAGCGATATCCCTAAACGAGCCGTAATAGAGCGCGATGTGCCGCCCTAAGCCGTTGCCACCCAAGAAACTCTCGGGTCCGGGGTCCAAGTATTCGCCCAGACGCACTACGTCTTCATAGTGTTCTTCTCGCCTGATGTGCTCTAAGACGTGAACACCTTGGAGCCCCTCCATAAATTCCTCGGGAATCTCTGCTACCATTTCTTCGACGGTTTCCTTAAATCTCTCATACGTCATACCTTGTTCGCGAGCCATACCCTAGCTTAGCGCCTCGCCGGTGGCGAAAGGTATTTGGAGAATTCACACAAAGAGGTTGAGCCCAGCGCGCCATAGTCTCTCACACCGTACATGGCAAACCTCTCACTTAGCGCGGTATGGTGAAGTGGTGACAGAATCCATCTTTCTTCTTAGGGCGACGCTGTGAAGCTCGAGCTACCCCCCCGCATCGTCGTTGGCGTCAGCGGTGGCAGCGGCATGATTTACGCGCTCGACCTCTTGAAAACGCTCCGAGATTTGCCCGTGGAAGCGCACGTCGTCATTACCAACGGAGCCAAACAGGTGATTCCCTCCGAGCTTGACGAGACAGCTTTAGAACTTGAAGCCCTAGCCGATGTGTCTTACAAAGACACGGACTTAGGCGCAGCCATCTCTTCAGGTTCGTTTCGCACAGTGGGCATGATTGTCAACCCTTGCTCAGCGGGGACGCTCGCAAAAGTCGCGCAAGGCATGGCGGACAACCTCTTGTCCAGAGTCGCCCACGTGACCTTGAAGGAGCGCCGACCTCTTGTATTGGTCCTCCGCGAAGCGCCCTTCTCCCGCCCGATGCTCCAAAACATGCTCGCCGCACACGACGCGGGCGCAGCTATTATGCCCGCCTCCCCCGGTTTCTATCACCGTCCCGAAACGATTGACGAACTCATCAGCGGCGTCACCGCCCGCACGCTCGACCTCTTAGGGATAGACAACGCCCGCTCGCCGCGCTGGAAGGAGAGCGTGTGACGAGAACAGCGGCGCTCATCCCTGCTGCGGGTACGGGGACACGTTTGGGAAGAGGTCACAAAGCATTAGTTGAAGTTAAAGGAAAGAGTTTGTTGCAGCGTTCGGTGCAAGCCTTTGAAAATCAGGTGGACGAAATTGTTGTAGCGGTTTCACCGGAGATGTGCGGGGCGGTCAAAAGGCAATTCGGGGAGCAGGTCAAGCTCGTACTCGGCGGCGAAACGCGGCAAGCGAGCGTGCGCAACCTCTTGAACGCGACAACCGCCGATCTCGTGCTGATTCACGACGCGGCGCGACCTTTTTTGGGTACTCGAGTGATTCAAGAGATTATTGGAGAAGTTGAGCGTGTCGGCGCGGCATCTGTCGTGATGAACGTGGCGGATACGCTCATCCAAGCGGAGACGGGCAAGGTTGTGGACAGACAGAAGTTGCGAGCTGTGCAGACGCCACAGGGATTTAAGCGAGAGGTCATTGTAAAGGCGCATCAAAACGCACTTTCTAAACGCACGGAAGCGACGGATGACGCTGGGCTGGTTCGCTTGCTCGGTCATTCTATTACTCTAATTGAAGGAAGTCAGTGGCTCATGAAGGTGACGACGCCCGCTGACTTGGAAATAGCCAATGCTCTCGCTGCCGTATGGGACGCTCAACGTGACTAAACCTTTGGAACTCAACGCTTACGCTAAAGTCAATCTAGGGCTCAACGTCGTTGCTAAGAGAGGTGACGGCTACCACGAAGTCGATACGCTGATGACGAAGGTCAGTGTATTCGATGTGGTGAGGCTCGAGCCCGCTTCAACCACTACCTTAGATGTACAAGACGCGGACTTAGGCGAGCAAGAGGATAACCTAGCCTTTCGCGCTGCCAGACTCTATTTTGAGGTAACACAACAAGATAAAGGGGTGCATATTACCCTTGAAAAGCGCATCCCCGTCGCTGCGGGCTTAGGTGGTGGCTCCTCGGACGCGGGCGCGGTCTTGCGCGGACTCTCCCAACTCTATCCAGCGGATAATATCGACCTCTTCCAACTCGCTAAAGCGCTCGGTTCGGACGTTCCTTTCTTCGTCAGTAACCTTTCGGCAGCGAGAGCAAGAGGTAGGGGGGAGAAGCTCGAGGCTGTAAACCTCCCTGAGCTTCACCTTATTCTGCTCAACCCCGGTGTAGAGGTGAGCGCCAAAAGCGCCTATGAAAACTTGCAGAACTTCAGCCCCCGTTTGAAGCTGGACGACCTCTTGAAAAACTTGCAAGCGGGTGAAGAACCGGGCTACCTCAACGCACTACAACCCGGCGTGATGCTGCACGAACCCTACATCCGAGAGGTGATTACGGCGCTTAGGTTAGAAGGTTTGCGCGGCGTGATGATGTCGGGCTCGGGCTCGACCTGTTTTGGCTTGGCGAGAGATGAGGCGCACGCGGGGGAGGTGGAGCCAAAGTTTAAGGAGATGTATCCGAGTTGGTGGGTTGAGGCGGTGCGGACGCTCTAGCGGTGCGCTTTGGAATGTATAGGCTCGAGCGGCGCTGACATTCCGAGTTATACGTTAGCAGGGGCGATTCATGCAGCATTTTTATATGCCTCTACGCCCCGCTGGACTCGGGCGTATGGAACACACAATAAATTTGAAGAGTCTGGGGATGGTGCGACTCGAGCCGTTGACAACAGGAATATCTCAGCCTACAATTTGAATGAACGTTCATTCAATTGAGCGTTTGTTCATTACCAAGGAGACCGATGAATAACAGTCTGCAAGACCAGCTCGTCACTGCCAAGAGAACCCACATTCTGAATGCCGCTGCTCACGTTTTTGCTGAAAAAGGGTTTCACGCCGCGACCATTAAAGATATTGCCCGCACAGCAGGCGTCGCTGACGGGACGATTTACAACTACTTCGAGAATAAATCCGAGCTGCTACTGAGCCTCTTCGACCAGACGACTGAGGCCGCGTCGAGCAACGTTGACCCGGCAGAGCTTCGTGCGCTGGACTTGCGCAGCTTCCTCAAGCTGTACGTTCAGCAGCCCTTGCAAGCGTTTGCAGCGAACGACTTTGAGCTGTTCAAGGTGATGATGTCCGAAGCCATGGTCAACCGAGAACTCGGGGAGCGTTTCTCTACGCAGCTTCTCGCTCCTATGATTCAGGGGGCGGAGCAGTTTGCACAGACGTGGGCAACGCGCAACGGGGTCACGTTTGAGCGCAGTGACCTGACGATGCGTATGATCTCGAGCCTCATCATCGGCTTGCTGGTTCAGCGCGTGTTGGGAGACGACGTACTCACCGAGGCTTGGGACGAGTTGCCAGACACCCTAGCTGACCTCTTGATGAACGGAATAGAGCCCCATGACACGTGATATCAAAATCGGACAAACCTTGTTTCTGGTGGCAGCGGGCTTAACGCTCGTCGGTGTCGTTTTAGCCGCCGCACAACCTCTTTGGTTGATGAGATTACTTGAAACTTCCCTTCAAAACGCCGCAGGAGCCGCGCCGCTGGTTTACGTCCTGCTCTGCATGGTGGCGGCTCCCCTTCATCTCAGCGGCGTGGTGATCGAACTTGCGCCCGTCACTTGGTCGCCGGGCGTTGTGTGGAGTCTATCGTTTACAGGGACGCTGCTAGGTGGACTTATAACGGCGCTTATCCTCGTTCGTCTAGGGGGTTCTATGGCAGCGTACCGCGCGTCTTGGCCCGGCTGGTTGCAACGGCTCGCCGCGTGGGTGAGGCGCTATCCCTTCCAAGTTGGGCTCGCGGCGAGGCTGACGCTCGGCTCCGGCGCAATCTTAGAAGCCTTCTTCGTGCTGACGGGGTACACGCGGCGGCAGTACTTTATAAGCGCCGTTTTGGGCACTGCACTCTGGATTTCACAGGCGCTTTTCGGCGAACAACTGCTCGGGTGGTTGTTCGAGACCTCACCGGCACTCGTCGTTTTGATTGCGACGCTGCCCTTCCTTTCGTTCTTAGGTCAGGTGCTTTTGCGCCGCGTGAGATTATGACTCAGTATAGGAGCATTTTATGAACATCGCACTTATCTCATTGGGCTCGCAAGGGGACGTACAACCCTACCTCGCACTCGGCGCTGCCCTCAAAAACGCCAACCACAGCGTCCGCCTGATTACCCACGAAAACTTTGAGGACACGGCGCGGGCGAACGGCTTAGACTTTTGGTCCGTGCAGGGCAACGTCCAAGAGGTGGCTCAGTCACCGGAGATGCTCGAGCTACTCGAACAGGGAAACTTCATCAAGATCAACCAGCGCACCGCAAAGCTGGCACAAGCCCTCGCCGTTGACTGGGCGCGGGACGCACTACGCGCGGTTGAAGGTGTAGACCTCCTCATCGCGGGAATCGGGGGGCTGTTTTTGGCTCGAGCCTTATCTGAAAAGCTCAACTTGCCGCTGCTCGAGTCCTACGTCATACCGTTCACGCCAACTCGCGAGTTTCCCCATCCGCTCGTCCCGGCGAATGCGCCTAAACTCGGCGGGTTCGCTAATCGCCTCAGCTACCGCCTTGTTCAGCAGGTGATGTGGCAAAGCTCGAGGGCAGGCGACCGTCTCGCTAGGCGACAGATACTCGACTTACCCCCCGCGCCCTTCTGGGGTCTGCGCCCGCAGAAGAAAACGCCCCGTGCACCCATGCTCTACGGCATTAGCCCGAGCGTCATTCCCAAGCCAACCGACTGGAACGCCGATATTCGCATGACGGGCTATTGGTTTTTAGAGCCCGAAAGCGAGTGGCAGCCGCCCGCCGGGTTACAAAGCTTTCTGAAAGCTGGACCGCCGCCCCTCTACATCGGCTTCGGCAGCATGGGCAACCGCAACCCGGAAGAAACCGCTGACTTGGTGCTGAGCGCGTTAGAACGCACCGGACAGCGAGCCGTCCTGCTCAAAGGGTGGGGCGGTCTGATGAGCAAAACCCTACCGGGCAACGTCTACCTGAGTGACGCCGTGCCGCACACCTGGCTCTTCCCGCGCATGGCGGCTGTTATCCATCACGGCGGGGCAGGTACGACGGCGGCTGGCTTGCGGGCGGGTGTCCCTAACGTGGTCATTCCCTTTTTTGGCGATCAGCCGTTTTGGGGACGACAGGTGGAAGCGTTGGGCGTTGGTCCTGCGCCTATTCCTCGCAAAGACCTCACCATAGAGAAGCTTGCCCAAGCCATTCAGCGCGTTACGACCGATAAAGCGGTGCAGCGCAAGGCGGCGCATCTCGGCGCGGCGATTCGAGAGGAGCGTGGCCTCGAGAACACTGTTCGTGTTGTTGAAACGTATGGACGGCAAATGGGGCTTATGAGTTGACAGGAAGAGAAGAGGTATTTGGATAGGTGGGTAGCTCGGTGCGGACGCTTCCGCAAGGTGAAAAGGCATGAGTGAATCAAGGCTGAAGCAACTGCTTTATCCAGCCATTCACATCATAAGTGAAAAGCATTCGCTCGTGCAGTCTGTCAGCTTTGAATTTTAGAAACTCGAGCCTCTTAGGTTTCACGCAGTACCCACCCCAGTTCTCAGGACGCGGTACCTCTTGACCCTCAAACTGCGCTTCGACCTCTTGCAACCTCTTCTCTAAACGCTCGAGCTGCTCCAAAGGCTGACTCTGCTCCGATACCAAAGAGGTAAGCTGTGCGTCCTTACGCCGCCCCTGAAAATATCGATCTGCTTCCTCATCTGAGATGCGTGCTGCTGTGCCGCTCACCCTAACTTGACGCTCGATGTGGTCCCACCAAAAGGTCAAGGCGACATTGGGGTTATCAGCAAGCTCGAGCCCCTTAGGAGAGTCGAACGCCGTACAAAAAACAAAGCCAGCCCCGGACACCTCTTTAAGCGCGACGAACCGCGCTTCGGGTTCACCGCTTGCGTTGACTGTAGAGACACAAACTGCTTTGGGATGGTTGAGGGGGCTGTTTTGAGTGGCGGTTTTGTACCACTCGAGGAAGAGGTCAACGGGATTAGGTGTCATTTTTACGCCTCGGTTGCATGACAGACAACTTCGATAACGTCCACTCGAGCTTGGTCAAGATACCAGTTGGAGACAGCCTCTAAATCTATCGTTTCACGTACAATTTCTGTCTCAGCCGAACTGACCTTATGAAGCACTTTACCCGATGGACTCACAATCATCGTAGAGCATTTTTGCTCAGCGTGAGCATTATTCGCAGCCACGACGAAGCGTTGATTTTCAGCCGCGCGGCTGATGAGGTGAGCGTCCCAAACGAGCGCTTCCTTGCTATCGCCTACCGCGTTCGTTAGATAGAAGATGACCTCAGCGCCGGAACGAGAGAGGTGTTGCCACTGTTCGGGAAAGCGTATCTCTCTACAGAGCTGAATACCTGCGGTAAAACTCGAGTCTCCAATACGCACTTGAAAGGTTGGAAGAGCATCGCCTGAGCGAAAAACGCCGCGCTCATTCGTCGCTAGATTTATCTTTTTGTAGATGAACGTGTTGCCAGCAGCGTAGTAGATACCCGCGTTGAACCACCTCCCCGCCTCACAGATACAAGAGCCAAAGATAAGATGAACACCTGCTTGCTGAGAAACGTCCCGTAGCGTTTTGAGTCCCTCGTCTAATAAAGTCGTGTCAATGTCCGCTAGAAAGCTCACGTCCGTGTCGTAGCCAGACAAAGCCCCTTCAGGGAAAACAACCACGTCGCCAGCGTTTGCTTCAGTGATAATATCGGTCATCACGGTTAAATTATCCCGAACATTTAAGCTGATAGGAAACTGCGCGAGCGTAATAGGGACTTGCCGAGTCATAGGAACTTCATAGTATCAGCAAAACCGAGTAATGCGGAGGGCGTTATGGCGAATAGGGAAAACGAATCCAAAGAAAAAGAGGAGGACTTTAACGTCCACCTCTGGGGGCGCACCTCTAAAAAACCGAGCGTCAAGGTAGCTTATATCATCTTCGCCATCTTTGGCATCATCGCTCTTTTAGCAGTTTTCGGCGTTATCCTCTAACTCGTCGCCGCCACCTTCTCCGTCCGCTTCCGCATCCCGGGGTCCAAGACGCGCTTGCGAAGGCGAATACTCTGCGGCGTCACCTCGACGAGTTCGTCGTCAGCGATGTACTCCAACGCCTCTTCCAAGGTCAGCTTCTTAGGCGGCGTGAGGTTGATGTTGTCGTCACTGCCTGAAGCCCGTACGTTAGTCAGCTTCTTGTTCTTCGTCACGTTGATATTCAAATCGCCCATGCGAGCGTTCGCCCCGACGATCATCCCGACGTAGACCTCTGTACCGGGGTCTACGAAGAACGTACCTCGGTCTTGCAGCTTGTAGAGCGAGTAGGCGAAGACTTCACCGGGCTCCATCACGACCAAAGACCCGCTCTGGCGCGTCTTGAGGTCTTTGAGGACGGGCTCGTAGCCGTCGAAGACATGGTTTAAGAGTCCTTCGCCTTGGGTCATGGACAAGAACTGGGTGCGGTAGCCGAACAACGCGCGGCTGGGGATGGAGAACTCGAGCCTCGTCCTGCCCCCTTCTTGCGCCATGTTGAGCAACGTCCCTTTGCGCCCGGAGAGCGATTCAATCACGCTGCCCATCGCGCTTTCGGGAACATCAGCAACGACGTGCTCGTAGGGTTCTAAGGTCTGCCCATCCACCTCTCTCATGATGACTTCCGGGCGTGAGACCGCAAACTCGTACCCCTCGCGGCGCATCTGTTCAATCAGAATCGAGAGGTGCAACTCGCCGCGCCCCGCCACGCGGAACTGCTCGCTGCCGAGTTCTTCGACGCGCAGGGCGACGTTGGTGAGGAGTTCGCGCTCCAGGCGGTCTTTGAGGTGGCGCGAAGTGACGTACTTGCCCTCTTTGCCCGCAAAAGGGCTCGTATTCGGCGCAAAGGTCATGCTGATGGTAGGCTCGTCCACGCTCACGACGGGCAGCGCGTCGGGCGTGTTGGGGTCGGTGAGCGTATCGCCGATTTGCACCTCATCCACGCCCGAAAGCGCGATGATGTCGCCCGCCGAGACCTCTTCGACTTCGACGCGGGCTAAGCCCATGTGTGTGTAGAGTTTGGTGACTCTCGAGCGAACCTGCGACCCGTCGCGAGCGATACGCACCACGCTGTCGTTCTTCTTCAAAGTGCCACGCTTCACGTGTCCGAGCGCTAAGCGCCCTAAGTAGTCCGAGTAGTCGAGGTTCGTTACTTGAAGCTGGAAGGGCGCGTCGGTGTCCACTTTAGCGGCGGGGATTTGCTCTAAGATGGTTTCGAAGAGCGGCTCTAAATTGTCGCCAGGGTTCTCTAACTCCAACCAGGCTTGTCCGTCTCGAGCAATTGCGTAGACGATGGGGAAGTCCAACTGCTCGTCGTCCGCACCGAGTTCGACCATCAAATCAAAGGTGAGGTTCACTACCTCATCGGGACGAGCGTCCTTGCGGTCGATTTTGTTGATAACGACGATCGGTTTGAGCCCTCTTGCCAAGGCTTTACCGAGCACAAAGCGCGTCTGCGGCATTGGACCTTCGGCGGCGTCCACGAGTAGGAGCACGCCGTCCACTAAGCCTAGCGCCCGCTCGACCTCACCACCGAAATCGGCGTGACCGGGCGTATCCACGATGTTAATTTTCGTACCTTCCCACTCCACAGCGGTATTTTTCGCCAGGATGGTGATGCCGCGCTCGCGCTCCAAGTCGTTCGAGTCCATGACGCGGTCCATGACCTCTTGATTGTCGCGGAAGATGTGCGACTGCTTGAGCATCCCATCTACAAGCGTCGTTTTGCCGTGGTCAACGTGCGCGATGATGGCAATGTTTCGGTAATTCATAGTTCTCTCTATTCTTTTGGATGAAGTTGGGTTGTTTGTAAAGGAGGAGGTGCGCCTGGTTGCGCGTCCTGTCAAAGGGTGATTATACAGGTTAAAAGGTCTTCGCCACGTCATGTACGCTTGCTTTATGTCTGCGCAAATAACGACTTCGGGCGGGCTGATTCAACTGCGTGGCGTTCAGCTTTTCGTCCGTCAGTTAGGCAGAGGTCCTCAGAACTTAGTCATCGTACACGGCGGACCCGACTGGGACCATAGCTACTTTCTACCTTACCTCGAGTCTCTTTCCGAGCAGATGCGCCTGACGCTTTTCGACCTGCGCGGCTGTGGACGCTCACAGCGTTTCGGAAAACCGAACCTCTACCATCTTACCCACGCTGTGGAAGACTTGAAGCAACTTTTAGACGCATTAGGGCTCGCTAAGGTTACGCTTCTTGGCTTTTCCTACGGTGGACAAGTTGCTATGCGCTTTTTGCACCTCTATCCAGCGTATGTAGAGCGGCTTGTTCTCGCCTCCACCACAGCTTATTCGGACTATCAAGAAGATTTAGACGGCTGGGCGGAGTACCGAGAGCGTTATAACACAGAGATACAAGGAGAAGTTGCACACATCTTCTCTTCTCCTGACCTGAGTGACGAGGCGCGTACGGTTCGGCTCGCTCACGTAACCTTACCGCTTGATGTTTACGACCTCGAGAAGCTTGGGGAGGCTCGAGGGGTCCTTGACCGTATCCGTTTTTCCGGTGAGTGGATGGGCGCTTGGCGAGCGGGAACACTCCGAGACGCCAACGCTCCCAACTACGAAAAGGTGCTGCAAAAGGCTGACTTGCCTACCCTTATTTTGCACGGCGAGAACGACATGCGGTTCCCTTCAAGTGTCGCTGTACGCTTAAAAGAACGTCTTACGGACGCAAAACTTAACCTTATTGACGGAGTAGGACATCTGGCTCATATTGAACAAACAGCAGCTTGGAACGGGGCAGTATTGTCGTTTGTTCTTGCCCAACACGACAAAGGCGACCCCTAAGAGTCGGCTACTTCCTGAACAGCCTCACGGACGCGCAAACGCTGGCTTACGCGGTGCGTGCTCACTGGGGTATCGAAAACGGGCTACACTGAACTTTAGATGTCGCTTTCAGGGAAGACGAAAGCAGAGCGAGAACGCAGAACGCGCAAGCTAACCTCGTTACCTTGCGCCATCTAGCCCTCAATCAGCTCAAGCAAGAATCAACGCTTAAAGCCAGTATCAAAGCTAAGCGCAGCAGGGTGAGTTGGGATGACGACTATCTCCTTAAAGTTTTACATGCGTAAGTCCTGGTTATTTCTGTGTATTTCTGAAACGGCGTAGGGGTGATTCGTACAGCACTCACCATGTCCCCCTACCGAGCCGCATTGTCAGCAGGTACAGGAGCGCATAAACGTGTAGGGGCGGGTTTTGAAACCCGCCCTTACTGACGGCGTTATCCTCAGGTCTCAAACGTTGCGTGCCCATCGTTTGGATTCGAGCGCGCGCTTTTTTTGATACTTGATAGACTAACGCAACTTGGCGAGCGCCTTGCGAATCAACACCTCTGCGCCCGCCTCGGGGTCTTGCAGCGCGAGTTCGGCTACCACACCCTTGACTTGCGACTCCCGGTAGCCCAGCGCGAGCAGGGCTTCCACGGCGTCCTCGCCCGCTTGCGAGGTGAGCACGGTGGGGCGCGCGCCGCCCGACGCCGCCAGCAACTCCTCAGGCAGCTTGTTTTTAAGGTCTAGGATGATGCGCTCCGCCATCCGCTTGCCCACGCCGGGCGCGGAGGACAAGAGTCCCGCGTCACCGCCTAAGATTGCGCCCGCAAGGATTGTCGTCTGCATAGACGAGAGCATCGCGAGTGCGAGCTTGGGTCCGACGCCCGACACGCCGATGAGGTAGGTGAAGAGCGTATGCATGTCCTTGTTGTGAAAACCGTAGAGCGCGAGCAGGTCCTCTTTGACGAGCAAGTAGGTGTGGAGCCTCAGAGCCGAGCCGACTTTGCAGACGATGAGCGTGGCTTTGGGCGCAAAGACCTCCATGCCGAACGCGCCCGACTGAATCACGACGCTGTTGTCGCGGATTTCGGAGACGACGCCGTCGAGGTAAGCGATCATGCGAGAACAAAGGGAAAGTAGGCGTAAAGGGGGGCGGCAATGTGTTGACTTTGCATAGCCTTTATCATAGCGCCCGCTTTAGTCACTGGGTGAAACCGGCAGCAGGTACAGCTTGTAACAGACACATTTCATGGGGGGCACATCTCATAAGGGGCGCTTTGTCATTGGTACAGAACGCACGCAGATAAAGTCACCGCGCTACCATGTAGTTCACGTGACATCTTTGTAGAAGCGCGAGGGTCGAAAACCGCGTTGCAGAGCTTCTATAAGCAGTTCCACGACACACTGAGACAGTTGAACGCAGGTCTCAGCTCGCAGAGCTAGCGGAATTTCATCCCTCAAAGTGCGTGCTAATTACGAAGTTTTCCGCAGGAAACAGCGTTTCACAAAGTGAGAGTGTCTCTGACCAGATGATACCTGCTATATCAACTTGCCGAGCGGGTTGAAAGACCCCGTTACGAGCAGAACGGGGTTCTCAGTCGGGCGTCAGATTCTATGAGCAGAAGACAGACCTTAAAACGTGGCAATTGCTAAAGGTCAGAGTTGATAGAGCGCTGCAAGCCCTTTTGCAAGAGGTGTAAAAACGGATGAGGGACTTGCGTCGGCGGGCTCGAGATGCGCCACCTACTCCGAGATTCTTCCCCAGGGGGCGGGCGGCGCGAAGGGCTCTAGGCCGAGATCGCCGAAGAGGTCTTCGGGCAGACCGAGTCCTGCCAGGTACAGTTCGCCGACGTGACCGCCGGGCCTGACGCCCGCCTTGGGCAGCACGAGCGACAGCGTCGCCGTGGCCTGCACGACGTCGCCGGGTACGCTGCCGTCGTTGACGTCCATGCCGGTAGGCGCGTCGAGCGAGATGATGGGACAACCGTTCATGCTGTTAAGCACCGTGATGACGTCGAGCGTGCGCCCCCTCGGGGGACCCTCTAAGTGAATCCCTACCGCCGTGTCGATGATGCACTGGAACTTCATCTTGGGTAAGCCGCTACGCACGCGGATATTTTTATATTCGCTGAGCTTCTCGAGCTGCTCTTTAGGCACGCCCGAATAGTTCTCCGCCTCGTGCGTCGGCACGACCCATACGGGTCTGCCCATCTCGGCTAGGTAGCGCGCCGCCGCGAGCCCCGCGCCGCCGTTGTTGCCGCGCCCCGCGACGACGAGCGACGGACCCTTAGGCGTGAGGTGAGCGGCTAAATTCGCTAGGCTCTTGCCCGCCTCCTCCATGAGCACGCGCATATCGAACCCGTACTTGCCCGTTGCCAAGAGGGAGATATGCTGCATCTGCGAAGCGTTCACCTTTTGCAAGTTGTCCCAGCTCAGCGTCGGAACGTCTGGTCTGTGAGCCGCGTTGGAATCATCCGCCATCTTGTTGGTCATCTTTGCCACCATCTTATTTGCCATCGTCATATCAGCCACCTAAACGGGTTCGCTCACGCTGCTCAAGTCAGCGGTGCTGTAGACACTTTGCACGTCGTCGAGTTCTTCTAACGCCTCTAAAAGTCTTACTACCTTGCCCGCGTCTTCACCACTTATGGGCGTCGTCGTCTGCGGCAGTTTGGTCAACTGGCTCACCTCGGGCTCGAAACCCACCTCTTGAAACCCTTCGACTAGCGTGTAGAGGTCAGCGGGCTCAGTATAAACCGTCAAGAGACCCTCCTCAACCTCGAGGTCTTGCGCGCCCAGCTCGATGGCGAGTTCTTGCGCGCGCTCACCCGTGTCGCTCAGCACGATTACGCCCTTGGCGTCGAACTGCCACGCAGTCGCGCCCGACATGTTGCCCTCGTGCTTGCTAAAAGCGTGCCGCACCTCGGCGACGGTGCGGTTGCGGTTGTCTGTAAGCGCCTCGACGAGCACCGCGACGCCCGCGGGCCCATATCCCTCGTACATCACCTCGTCGAAGCCGCCCCCTTCAGCGCCGCCTAACGCACGTTCGATAGCGCGTTCGATGTTGTCCTGGGGAACGTCGTCGGTCTTCGCCGCCGAGAGAGCGTTTTTAAGCGGCAAATTCGCGCTAGGATCGCCGCTGCCACCCTCGCGCACCGCAGCTTGAATCGCGCGGATGTGCTTGCTGATCGCCTTGCTGCGCTCCTTGTCGTTAGCCGCTTTTTTGCGCTTGATTTGCGACCATTTGCTATGACCCGCCAAGGTACACTCCTCCCTCTGGTCCACCTTTTACAGACGCCTTCGACAGACTATATGCACAAGCGCTTTACATACACGCATTTTAGACACGCACTACAGTCTGCCGCTGCTCCATGATGCAACCTGACATTACGCAGCCTGATCATCGTGCAGTCTAAACCGTAGCCTCTACCCTCGATTATGGCAGGGTGGGGGCTGCTTGTCTATCATCCCATTGTACCTTAGTTTGACAAAAAAGGGGAAAGCGCGCGGTTTTTGCGGGGAGCGGGCGTTTCCCCGAGGTTTTCGCCACTTGAGTTCACCTTTCTTAAAACCCGTATTTTTTTAGCAGGTATCATTTGGTCAGCTTGAGCGAAGCTATACGAAGTAACACTCTCACTAAAAAGAACATTGCCTAAGTAGGTGCGTGGAAATAACCTAAACTAAAGAGGTTGACGAAACGCATCTTACAGGGAGAAATCTTTCCAAAATAGTTTAGATTATTTAGGCTGGAGTACTTAGCACGCACTTTCAGGGATGAAGTTCCGTTACAGCGAAGCTGTGAAATCTGCGGAGAAGTGTTACT
Organism: Trueperaceae bacterium; assembly: GCA_965215565.1. GTDB lineage: Bacteria > Deinococcota > Deinococci > Deinococcales > Trueperaceae > CBDBZX01. The sequence continues at coordinate 4,098,736 of CBDCDZ010000004.1, read as the reverse complement.
TCGCATGACTTCGTCCAAGCAATGAGAACTGCTATTTGAAAAGTGGCATTCTTGGATTTGGAAGTCAGTTCGCTCACAAAGGCTTATCGGTAGGGCTCGAGCGTTTAGAACAAGAGGTGCGCTCATAGCAAGCCTCGCAACCGCTCCAGCACCGCTCTCCCCTGCTGCTCGAATTCTCTATCGCCGTGCTCCCGCGCCCACACTACCGTCACGAGCGCCCCGTGCGCCGCCAACCGCTCTAAAACCCCCGCCTCGTCGTCCGTCAAGCTGCGCCCGTAACCCTCAAAGAAGGCGGTCTCCAAGCCTGGGCGGCGCTGCCATACCAGGCTCCACAACCGTTCAAAGTCCGACAAGAAGAGGTCAGGCTTGGCGTGCTCGAAGTCGATGACGTAGAAGTCTTCACCCTCTAAGAGCCAGTTGCGGGCGGTGTAGTCGCGGTGGCAGGGGACGCGCGTCCAACCTCTTTCTCGGGTAATATTCACGGCCTCCTCGAGCCGTCCCCTCACCCAATCCACTGTTCGCGGCCCTAGCACCTCCTCTCCCCGCTTGACCCACGCCTTCGACCTCTTGAGAAGCGCATCAGCAAGGAGTACGCTATCGGTATCTTCAAAAGGCGAGTCGTGAAGTCGGCGCAAAAATGCCCCCGCTCGGCGGTAGACCTCTCGCTCCTGAGCCTCATCTAGCGCGGTCTCTTGGACGAGTGCGCCTGGCAAGGCGGATAGAAGCAGCGCGTTCGGTTTTTCCTTGACGGCGGTGAGTTGAGGTACGAAAGGATGCAACTGAGGTGTCCAATTTTGATAAGCGTAGACCTCTTGCTGAAACTTGCGTGGCTGCTTATGCTGCTTGAGATAGTAACGTTTACCGTTCGCGGAAACTTCCCACACGTTCGACTCGGCGTGGTCCCAGCCGCAAAAGCGGATGACTTCAAAGCTTCCTAGTTCGTTTCGTAGGAACTCGAGCAGCGCGGGCTCGGGCTGAGGAGGCATAGAGGTGATTTTACAGGGATGACGTTCCTTCGTTAGCCCTACTAAAGTTTCTGTAGTCCCCTCTTTGAACTGCCTCACGAAGGCGTGTTAGACTCGAGCGTTGCCAAGCAATAGGCTTGTGCAGCGCAGATATCATCCATCGACGTTCAAGCTGAGCAATACACCATCAGACTAAGCGCGTTTTTGACCAGATGATACCTGCTAGGGGACTGGGGTTCACGCTGCGCCACAGCGTCTACGCTGGTCTACCTGAAAGGAACTCAATTATGGCACTAAGCAAAGAACACAAGCAAGAGATATTTTCCGAATACGGTACGCAAGAGGGCGACACCGGCTCAACTGAAGTGCAAGTCGCTATGCTCACGGCGCAGATTCAGTCCTTGAGTGAGCACCTCCAAGCGAATAGAAAAGATCATCACGGACGGCGCGGTCTGCTAATGATGGTGGGTAAGCGCAAACGCCTTCTCAAATATTTAGAGCAGAAGGACTTCGAGGGTTATAAAACGCTGATTGGGCGGCTCGGATTACGCCGTTAAACCCACTCACGCATCAATTTGCACCTTCAAATGAGCTTTGGAGCGAGGCCGCTTACGCCTCGCTATTTTGTTGTATAGCAGGTATCATCTGGTTTGAGCCAATCTCACGAGATACACTATCGTCTAGCACGCACTTGATTGTGATGATACCTGCGTGATTCAAGCTCAGTACTTCTGATAATCGCTATATTGAGTGTGGAGGGATGCGTTAAAGGCAATGTAGGTTAAAGAATTTTGCTCATTGCTCGTCACTCGTCACTTTCCTAAAAGAATCTGTACTTGAAAAGAGCGCAGTATATCGCAGCTACCAGTTTCACCCCTATTTTGTGGACTTATCAGGAACACCAACACGTGCGAATATACAAGTAATAGAGGAGACAGAGTGAATATTCCAGAACCTAAAGCCTACAGCACCACCTTGGGCGGGCGCGAACTGACCCTAGAGACGGGTAAGTACGCCAAGCTCGTCTCGGGCAGCGTGATGGTGCGCTACGGCGGCACCGTCGTGCTCGTCACCGCGCAGATGTCGGGCGGCACCTCGCCGATGAGCTTTCTGCCGCTGACCGTCGAATACGAAGAGCGCCACTACGCCATCGGCAAGATTCCCGGCTCATTTATGCGCCGCGAGGGACGCCCCGGTAATCAGGCGACTTTGAACGCTCGCATCACCGACAGGCAGATTCGCCCGCTCTTCCCCAAAGGCTTGCGCAACGAAGTTCAGGTCATCATCACGGTTCTCTCGGCGGACCAGGAGAACGACCCCGCCATCATCGCCGCCATTGGTGCGTCGGCGGCCTTGTCCATCTCGAGCACCCCCTGGGACGGACCTCTCGCCTGCGTGAGCGTCGGCTTTATCAACGGCGAGTACGTCTTGAATCCGACCTTACAGCAGCTCCAAGAGTCGGAGTTAGAACTCACCGTCGCCGCGACGAAAGACGCCGTGCTGATGGTCGAGGCGAGCGCGAATGAGTTGTCCGAAGACGTGATGGTGGGAGCCATCGAGTTTGCCCAGCGCGAGATGCAAGGCGTCTTAGACCTCATCGAGCAGATGAAAGCGGAAGTGGGCGAGGAGAAGTTGGAGTTCGAGCCCGCCTCCGAACTCTCTCAAGACGACGTCGAGATGATGACGCAAGAGGCGCGTGACGCGGGACTTAAAGAGGTCCTCTTAACCCAAGGCAAAAAAGCGCGCGGCGCGAAGACGAAAGAGCTGCGCAACTCGCTCATCGAAAAGCACGTCCCCGACCCCGAAGCGGAAGGCGCAGCGGAGCGTATAGGCGAGCTTAAAGAGGCGTTTAGCAAGGCGGTGCAGTCTGAGTCGCGCCGCATGGTCTTAGAGGACAACCAGCGCTCGGACCACCGCACGCCCGAGGAGATTCGCCCGATCTGGATTGAAGCGGGCGTGTTGCCCGCCGCGCACGGCTCGGCGGTCTTTACGAGAGGCGAGACGCAAGTGCTTAGCGTTTCGACGCTCGGCACGGGTAAGGACAACCGTTTGGTGGATGACTTAGGGCTGGAAACGTCCGAAGAGTTCATGCTCCACTACAACTTCCCACCCTATTCGACGGGTGAGGCGAAGCGGCTCAGGGGCACCTCGAGGCGCGAACTCGGACACGGCAACTTGGCGCGGCGCTCCTTGGAGCGGATGATCCCCTCACAAGAGGACTTTCCTTACGTCATTCGCACCGTCGCCGAGACCTTGGAGTCCAACGGCTCCTCCTCGATGGCGTCGGTCTGTGCGAGCACCTTATCCTTGATGGACGCGGGCGTCCCTATCAAAAAGCCCGTCGCGGGCATCGCGATGGGGCTCATCAAAGAGGGCGAGAACTACAAGATTCTCTCGGACATCTTGGGCTCCGAAGACGCCTTGGGCGACATGGACTTCAAGGTCACGGGCACGCACGACGGCGTGACCGCCCTGCAGATGGACATCAAGATTCAGGGCATCACCGCCGACATCATGAACGCGGCGCTCAACCAAGCTAGAGACGGACGCCGCCATATCTTGGGCTTAATGGACGAGGTCTTGGCTGCGCCCCGCGACGAGGTCTCGCAGAACGCGCCGCGCATCATCAGCGTGCAGATTCCTGTGGAGAAGATCGGCGCGGTCATCGGACCGGGCGGCAAGCAGATACGCGAGCTTGAAACCTTGGGCGTCTCCATCGACATCGCCGAAGACGGCACCGTCAAAATTTACAGCGAGGATTCCGCCGCCGCGAACGAAGCGAAGCGCCAGATCGAAGGTTTGACCGCCACAGCAGAAGTCGGCGCGACGTACGAGGGCAAAGTCGCTAAAACGACGGACTTCGGCGCGTTCATCACCATCTTCCCCGGCACGGACGGGCTCTTACACATCTCACAGATCGCTGAGGAGCGCGTTCAGAACGTCGAGGACTACCTCAAGGTGGGTGACCCCATCACTGTCAAGGTCAACAACATCGACGGACGTGGCAAACTCGACCTCGTAAGGCCGGAACTCGAGGGTAAAATCGCCCCACGCCGCAGCCGCGAGGACCGGGGCGGTGGACGCGGTGACCGTGGCGGTCGTAGCGAAAGAGGTGGGGACCGCAGCCGCCGCTGATTTATAGCAGTAGCGTCAACAAGCACTATTCAATTCAATGGCAGGGGTCACATAGACCTCTGCACTGCCGCTTCCCTCGAGCGTCACACGAGGGGTCGCATTCGGCGCGTGTCTTAACCTTTTGTTTTCTGCATCACAACTTTAGATGCATGCGCCTACCGTGCGGCACCAAAGGAGCTTTATGAGCCGCAACACTAAAAATAAGCAGAAATCCAACCAAAAGGCCTTGCGCATCATCCCTATCGGCGGGATGGGCGAAATCGGCAAGAACATGTTCGCTTTCGAGTACGAGGACGAAATCCTCATGATTGATGGTGGACTTGCCTTCCCCGACGCAGATATGCTGGGTGTCGACATCCTCGTTCCGAAAATCGACTGGGTGGTTGAAAACGCCCACAAAATCAAGGGCTGGGTCCTGACCCACGGACACGAAGACCACATCGGCGGGCTGCCCTACATGCTCAAACTCCTGCCGAAAATTCCCATGTACGGCGCGAAACTTACCCTTGGGCTCCTGCGCGGCAAGTTCGACGAGTTTAAGCTGCGCGAGAGCGACGTGGACCTGCGCGAAATCTCCACGGATGACCGCATCAAGGTCAGCAAGTACTTCACGGTGGACTTCTTCCGCATGACGCACTCGATTCCTGATAACTCGGGGCTCATCGTCCACACCCCCATCGGGCGCATCGTCCACTCGGGCGACTTCAAGCTCGACTACAACCCTGCCGACGGCAAGACGAGCCACCTGCACAAGCTGGCGCAGGCCGGGCAAGAGGGCGTTTTGGCGCTCATCTCCGACTCGACGAACGCTGAGCGCCCCGGCTACACGCCCAGTGAGCGCGACGTGATGAACGCGGTGGACGAACTCGTCTCGAAAGCGAGCGGGCGCGTGATTGTCACAACGTTCTCATCGCACGTCCACCGCCTCCAGAACTTCATCCGCGTCGCCGAGAAGTACGACCGCCGCGTGGTCATCGAAGGACGTTCGATGATTAAAAATACGCGCATCGCGCAAGAGTTGGGCTACTTAGAGGTTAAGCAGCCTCTAGTCAGCACCGACGACATGCAAAACCTCGCCGACGACAAGGTGCTCTTTCTCTGTACCGGTTCGCAGGGTCAGCCGATGGCGGCTCTGTCCCGCCTCGCCTCGGGCAGCCACCGCAAGATCAACCTGCAACCCGGTGACACCATCATCATGTCGTCGAACCCGATTCCCGGCAACGAAGAGGCGGTGGGACGCGTCATCAATCAGCTTTACGCGAGGGGCGTCAACGTCTTTTATCCGCCCGCTTACAAGGTGCACGCCTCAGGTCACGCTTCGCAAGAGGAACTCAAGCTCATCCTCGACTTGACGCGGCCTAAATTCTTCATCCCTTGGCACGGCGAGGTGCGCCACCAAACGAACCACCAGAAGCTCGCGCACGGCATGGCGAACCCGCCGGAGAAGAGCCTCATCGCTGAGAACGGGGATATTTTAGAACTCACCCGCGACGACCTCAAGCGCGTCGGGCAGATCGACTCGGGCATCATCTACATCGACTCGATGGGCAAGCAGGGCGAGGAGATCACCGAGCCCGTGATTCGCGACCGGCAAACGCTCTCGAACGAAGGCGTCGTGGTCATTATGGCGCTAGCGGGGCGCAACCCGTCCGTCGAGGTCATCAGTCGGGGCGTCGCGCAAAATCAGAAGGAACTCAACGGTGAGGTCGAGCGCATCGCGTTAGAAGGCCTGCAAAAAGGCGTGCGCGAAAAGCGCAACCTCTCTGACATCCGCGACGACATCTTCTACCCGGTCAGGCGCTACTTGCGCAAGGCGACGGGGCGCAACCCGCTGATCGTGCCGACTGTCATCGAGGGCTAAATTCAAAGAGTACACGTGCTAAGCGTGAACGGGAGAAGGGTTGACCTTCTCCCCTTTTCGTCGGATTCCAAGCGTTTTTGTAGCGGCTTCTCTTAGCTCGAGCCTCGTTCTAAAGCAGTTCATAGAAGTACTGAATTGGAATAGCGCAAGTATCATTTAAGAATGTACGTGCTCGTTGATGTTCTCCAGCGTGAGACTGGCTCAAACCAAATGATACTTGCTATATAGGCGCAAATCCTCTACGGAGCAACCTGCTCACCACAATTGCGCTGTGCTCCCTAGTTCTCGGTGTATATCGCGTGAATGATAAGGAAGAGGTAGAAAACCGATTGCGAAGTTTTTGCAAAGCAAAAGGAAACACTGTTTGTTACAGTGAGCGTGTTTCAGACCAGTTCCGAGCCTCGACGAGAACGACTCTGATTCCTGCTATCTTATCTTTTGGGGGGAACTATGCGGACCGTTATGCAGGTGGCTATACAAGCAGTGAGGCGGTAAATGGCGACGCTTATCTACGCCTTTAATAGCGGCGGGCGGGGTCACACGTCCAGGGCGCTGGCGGTGTCAGAAACATTGCGGCAACGCGGTCACAACGTCGTGTTTTGCTGCGGCGGCGCGGTCAAGGCTACCTTGGAAAGACGGGGCGAACGTGTGGTCGAGGTGCCTGCTTTGGAGCAGGTCATCCACAACAACCGGGGCAGTTTCGGCAAGACGGTGCTGCACAACCTCAAACCCTTCGCGCTCGGCTTCGACGTGCCTGGTCTCGTCCACGCGCTGGAGAGGTACGACCCTGACCTGCTTATCAGCGACTTCGAACCCTTCGCGACGCTCGCCGCCGAGCTTATGGGGCTGCCTATCGTCGCTCTAAACCGCCAGCAGGTGGTCACGGAGGCGCGTTACACGCTGCCTCCCGGGTACCGCGGCTCGGCTTTCTTGACGAGGGCGGCGGTGCGCTACCTCGCGCCGAAAAGCCCCGAGCACATCCTGCTGCCGACCTTTTCACCCCTCGAGCTAAAGCGTCCCGAGTGCGCCACGCCCCTCTCTCCCATCATCCGCGCCTCCGTCGCCGATAAGACGCCCCGCAAGGGCGACTACCTCTTGGTCTACTACAACCATAAGGACATCGTGGACACCCTGAGGGTGCTCGGCGGGGTCAACTATCCGTTCGTCGTGTACAGCTCGGCTCCCCTGCCCCCCTCGGTTCCCCCTAACGTGCTGCTCAAGCGTCCCTCCGCCGGAACGTTCGAAGCGGACCTAGCCGGCTGTCGCGGGGTGATTTGCACGGCGGGCTTCAACCTCATCAGCGAAGCGCTCTTTCTAGGAAAGCCGCTCTTGGTTCATCCCAACCGCAGCTTCTTCGAGCAGACCTTGAACGCGCTGCTGCTCGAGCGACACGGACTCGGTCACGCCTGCTTTGGGCGCACACTCGAGGAGGCAGACATAGAGGCCTTTATCGCCCGCTTGCCCGACTTTGAGCCGCAGCCTTTCGAACCCGGCAACGCCGCCGCGTGCGCCCTCATCGAGCGCTTTACGCGCCCCCGCAAGCGTGTGCGTCCCGCGCTCCCACGCAAGGAACCCTCATCCGCCTAGCGGGAACGCTCGCCTTGTCCGCGCTGCTGAGTTTGGGTGGGCTGGGCGCGGCGCTCTTGTGGCTAGGCGACGTAGGCGAGCTGCGCGCCGTGCTCGAGGTCCCCGTTTCGGCGCTTCTCGTAAGCGCCGCCTCCGTGCTCGTCAACTTTCTGTGCGGCGCGGCGCGGCTCAAGGTCTTAGCGAACGTGAGCGGTGCGCCCCTAAGCCTCTGGCAGGGGCTCCGCGCCTACTTGCTCGGGCGCTTCAGCGACCTCGTTACGCCGGGCGGTAGCGGGCAGATGCCCGTGATGGGGCTCGCGCTCATTCAGGGTGGGATGGACGCGCCTAAAGCGTGGGCGGCGACGCTCTACACCGCGATTTTGGACCTGCTCTTCTTCGGCGGCGCGGTGCCCCTAGCGCTCCTCCTGCTGAGCACGAGCATAGGGTTTCCGGTGGATTCGCTGCTGCTTCCCGCGCTCGCGCTGAGCGTCGCCTTTCTCGGGTTTTGGTATCTGCTCGCCTACCGCTTGGCGTGGCTGAAGCCCGTGCTAGGGGCGCTTTTCACCCTGCCCCTCCTGGCGCGCTGGCGAGAGGGCGCACTCACCTCGTTCGACAAGCTAACCGACGCAGCGGCGCTCACGTCACGGCGTCCTCTCGTCCAGTTCCTCCTACTCGCCGTGACCGCGCCCCTACACCTCAGCAACTACGCGGTCTTCTACGTCGTCGCGGCGAGTTTGGGCGCTGAGCTTGCCCTCTTGCCCACGCTCGCGACGGTGCTCGTAGCGTCTGTGACCTCGTTCGTCGTGCCGACGCCGGGGGGGAGCGGCTATACCGAGTTCGCGACGCTGTCGCTGTTCGAGCTGCAGACGGACGCCGCCCAGATCGCGCCTGCACTCATCGTCTGGCGCATCTTCAACTACTACGTGTTCTTCCTCATCGGACCTGCATTAGGCGGCACGCTGCTACGCCCCAAGGGGTCAAACACTGCGCCCGAAGACCCCTCAACCCTCTAGCCAAGCGCGTATCTCCTCCAGCGTCTTTGCCACGTCCTCCCGCGCCTGCTCGATGAGGTCAGCCGCGAAGAGCAGCGCGTTATTCTCCCGCCCATAAGCGTCGAACCCCGCCGCCGCCACGCTCTCGCCTATGCGGTAGAGGTCGATCGCGCGCTCCAAAGGGACTTCGTAGAGCGCGTAGACCTCTTGGCGGTTCAGCCCGTACTCCTCCAACCTCTTGTCACAACGCATCACGTAGACCTCTTGAAACTCGCGGTCCGTCGCGCCCTCATAAAACCGCTCGGCTTTGCGCGTTGTGAGATGCGAAATATCTCTGGGGCTGAGGTCCAAACCCAACTCCTCGTAGGGCTCTCTAAGTACCTCTTTCAAGGTCTCTCCTGCCGAAAAATGTCCGCCCACCGTGACGTCGATTTTGCCAGGCTCTAAGTCTTTACGCTGCGAGCGCCGCTGAAACAGCACGTAGCGCTCCTCTTTCACGATCCACAGGTGAAAACTCCGGTGCCAGTCGCCGTCTCTATGAACGTCGGCGCGGCGTTTGCTCCGCCCGGTGGGTACACCCTCTTCGGTCAATACGTCGAGAAATTCGTCTCCCTCAGCCATGAGGTATTGTAGCGGTTTGACAGGCTCTCTTAGGAGCGTGTAGACTAGTGGACGCGCCACGGGGTGTAGCGCAGCCTGGTAGCGCACTTGACTGGGGGTCAAGTGGTCGCAGGTTCAAATCCTGTCACCCCGATTAGAAAAGCCGCCTGAAGTTCAGGCGGCTTCTTTTTTTGACCTGATTCAGAAGACGTTCTGGAGAGCACGTTCACCGCCACATCTTTTCTGAACCACATCTGTTATAAGACAACTAAGGAGGTCACGATGCCTACGATTGTCGATATTATTCAGAATGACGACAACTTCAAAACGCTCTCCGCTTTGCTTAAAGACGCAGACCTTTTCGGCACGCTTGGCGAAGCGCCCTACACCTTTTTCGCACCCTCGGACGACGCCTTTAACAAGCTGCCCGAAGGCACGGTGAACGAGCTTTTGAGAGACCAAGCGGCCCTCACGGAGTTACTCAAACACCACGCCGTTTCAGGTGAGGTCACAGTGGCGAGCGCTCTGGACGCTGGCTCGCTCACTACCTTGAACGGGCAAGAGGTCGGTGTTAGCGGCGACACCGACAATCTCATGGTAGGACGCGCCTCGGTCCTCAAAGCGGACCTCATGGCGGACAACGGCGCAGTCCACGTCATCGATCAGGTACTCTTACCCGTATGAGCGACGCTACCGAGAAAGACGTAGATACAAATATGAACACGCCGATGACGCTCTTGGTGCAAGGGCTGCTCATCCAAGGGCTGCGCAGTTCACCCGAGGACTACGCCTTGCAAGAGGGCGAGCCGCGAGCGGGCGATATTCTCTACCTCAAAGAGGTCAAACTCTATAGCGGCGGAGAAAAAGTCGCGGAGATGGCGCACTTGGCGCTCGAGCGCGCCGCCGTCGCCGGCATGAGCGCAGGGCGCGTGACCCTGTTAGGAGCGTAAATGGACGATCCGAGCTACAACCCTACAGATGACGTTATAAACGACTCCACGTACAGCGCAACTTTTGATAACCTCACTGTAAACGACATCGTCGTGGACGGCGTGGGACGCGGCTTTCGCGTGGCGGACAAGCAGATTGACATGGTGATTTTAGAGCAAGAGGAGGGCGACGGATTAGTTAAACTAACGCCCCAAGAGTTCGACGCTGGCAACTACCAGCACCGGGGGGAGGAGGACCCGCCGAGGGGGTAGCAATGAGAAACGAGCAATGAGTGAAAACCGAAGACTTTCGACTCATTGCTCATTGCTTTCAGCTCATTGCTTCTTACTCACACGCCGCCGTGACCGCTTGCCCCCAGGTATACCCCTTGCTACACACCACCCCGGCGCGGCGAATCGTAATGGTGTTGTACATATTTTGTTCTAAGGCGATGCGTGCGCCCGCTAAAATGTAAGCGTCTTTCGATGCCCAGGTGAAAACGGTAAAGGGATACTCTCCCTCGATGCTGTTTCTAGCCGACGCGAGCGCTTCTGAGGGCGTACTCTGAGATCGACGCGAGACCACGTAACTTCCTTGAAAGGGTGTTCCCTCTTTTCCCTCAAAGGTGATGACGTGAATGACCGGACCTCCCAAGACGTAGTACGCCGCGAGCAGCACGACGAGCACGAACGCGCCGATAAAGAGGTGAAAGATACGAATTTCAAAGGGTAGAGCGGACATGAGTTCTCCTCGAGTTAAATAAGTTAGCCAGTTTCAAGACACGCTGAGGCGCGGTTTTAACTTACAGCACAGGGCGCTTGGACGGGTAGGGACGTTTCACCCTAGCACGCTCTATTGTAAGCGACGCGCTAAACTTGCGGGCTGTATGTGAAACAAACTACAAAAAGCGCAAGGAGAAGCATCTGCACTTAACCTCACGGTTGACCTCTTTCGCGCGCGGTACATTGACGCCATGAAAGTGATGCTAGGCATAATCTCTCTATTCAGTATTCTCGTTATCGGCGCACTCTATTTTTTGTTTGGCGGACCCGTGCCGCAGTCCATCACCTGGGAGGGTGAAATCGGCACGCCCTTCGAAGGACGCTACCTCGTGACTACCGAACCGCTTGTTTACTCGAGGGGCAACCCCCTAGACCGCTTAGGCGAAGGCGTCACCTCACGCTATCCGCACACCGTTCGCTTCTGGGCTCCAAGAGGCGCGACGGTGCTCGCCTCCGCTCGCTTGTATCAAGAGGAAAATGTTCAAAATTCGCTTTCCATTCGGCGCGTAGGTGTGCCGTGTGTGGAGGCGTACCGGTGGGGGACGAGTATTACGGCGGAGTGTGAGGACTGAGGTTAGGCCCTACGTTTTCCAAATTGCCACCATCTTTTAGGCTTTTCTACTGTACTTGGTGAAACTGCTTGACTACTCGGCAAGCTCCGGTAACGCTCCTTTCAACCTTTTGGGAAGCCCAACCGTCACCAGGCTCACCGCGTCCGCCGCCGCCGCGACGCGCTGATTGGCGAGCCCCAAGGCGTCGCGGTACCAGCGCCCAAGCCTGTACGCGGGCACGACACCGCCCCCCACCTCGTTGCTAACGACGATTACTGTTTTTCGGCTCTGTTTCACCGCTCGGATAAGCGCGTCGACCGCCCCCAAGACCTGCTCGAGCGCCGCCTCTTCCCCCTCCGCTTCATGTTTGAGCAGCAGGTTCGAGACGAAGCCGGATAAGCAGTCGGCGAGTACGGTCTCCGTCGGTGCTCGTAGAACAGCTCGCGGTAAGTCCAGAGGTGCCTCGAGCGTTCGCCAATTCGCAGGACGCCGCGCCTTGTGCTTCGCGACGCGGCGCGCCATCTCGTCATCTAAGGGCTCGAGCGTGGCAATCACCGTGATATTGTCCTGTCCCAGATGCTTTGCCAACGCCTCTGCGTAGCGCGACTTGCCCGAACGCGCGCCCCCCGTGATGAAGTAGAGCCTTGCTGATGATGGGGGCGTCTTGCGGACCTCGAGCGCCCTGTCAATGGCGTCCACACATCCAGGTGCTCTTCCAGGTGATCGGCGAGCGTGTCGAGCGCGGCGTCTACGTGGGTGAGCCAGTCCCGCTGAGACGCTTGAACGCCAAGGTGTCCTAGAAACCACCGTCTAAACGTGGCGCTGCTAAACAAGCCGTGGGCGTAAACGCCCATCACATTACCCTGAATAAAGCCTAGACCGCCGCTGAGTAAGGGTCGCGCACCCTTCCCTGCTCGGGTTCGCCCATGATGTATTTCGTATAGCAGGTATCATCTGGTCAGAAACACCCTTAGTGAGAAATGAACAGTCTAGCACGCACTTCGAGGGATGAAATCCCGCAACGGCAGGGCGGCCTGCCCGTAACGCTAGTCCTTGCGGACAGAGATCTGCGCTCAACTGTCTCAGTATGTCGTGGAACTGCTAGTAACCCGTAACGGTGTCCCCCGTAGGTAGGAGATGCGCTGTGGTCTGCCGGGTGACTTTATCCCCTGCGAATACGGTTGTCACGTCGAGCAGTCCCAAGCCCCTCGCGCTCCCGGTAGCTTCGACCCCGTCAGGGTCACGAATTGCGCGTCCGAGCATCTGCAAACCGCCGCAGACCCCCAAAATGGGCACACCGAGCTTAGCGAGGTGCGCCACCTCGTCCGTCAGCCCCTGCGGACTTCGGGGCTGGCGCGGGCGGCTTGGGCTTGCAAGAGCTGCGCACGTCCCATCTCTAACCCCTCAGGCGTGACGCCCGCGTTGTTGCTCATGTTCTGCGCCTTGAAGGGCGCGACCTTGACGCCGCGCTTCGCATAAAAGCGGCACAAGCCCGCTATCAGGTACGACTTGCCCGCGTCCGAGGTGCAGCCCTGGACCATCAGCGCTCTAGCCACCTTCGGGTAACCAGCCTGACTCGAGCCACGCCAAAAACGTCTGATTTTCGCGCGGCTGCTGCGCGGCGAGGCGCACTTGAGTCGGCAAGCCGAAGCTCGCGCAGTCGCGCACGCGGAAGCCCGCTCGCAAGGCGGCTTGCTTAAAGATGACTGCGTCGCCCACCTCGACTAAGAAGTAGTTCGCGCTCGTATCCCGAACCTGCAACCCGAGGGTACGAAGTTTCGCCTGGAAGTCGCGCCTCACCTCTCCTAACTCGGGCAGCGTCCGCCGCAAAAACGTCCGTCCGGCGTCGGAGAACGCCCACCCCGTAGCGGCTTGCGCGTGGACACTCATCTGCCACGGCGGAGCGCTCCGCTCCAAGGCGTTCACGACCTCAGGGGACGCGAGCGCGTAGCCCGCGCGGACGCCCGGCAGCCGAAAGCTCTTAGTCAGGGAGTAGAGCTGCACCGCGTTGTGAAGTAAAGGGAGAGGTAAGTGGTGGGTGAGGCGCTCGAGAAAGTTCAGGTACGCGAGGTCTAGGACGAGCAAGGCTTCGTGTTCCTGACACCTCTCGGCGAGCTTCCGCAAATCCCCTACCCGCCAAGCGTGACCTGTAGAGTTGGTAGGGTGACAGAGCCAAAGAAGCGTCGGCGCGAAGCGGTGGACGGACTCGAGTACCTCTGCCGTAGCAGGGATATCCTTCTGATAGGGCGAGCAGTGGTGAACCGTAGCGCCGCAAAGACGAGCGGTGCGGGCGGCTAAGTCGGCGAGCACCATGAATGTCCCGCCCAAAATCATGCTCATGGGCAGCAGCGTGCGGTGGTCGGGACCGAGCAGGAGCCTGACCGCGTGCGGCACCATCAACCCCACGACCGTCACCGGCCTCCCGCCCCCAAGAACCGTGCGCGCGACTTTCACCGCACACGGCTCAAGCAAATCATGAAGTACTTGATATCCCCCTGCCGTGGGCACAGCCTGTCCGGTTGGGCGGACAGAGCACGCGAACAACCTGGAGTCGCTGAGAATCCGTGCGCGCCCCTCGCCTTCCAAGAAGCGGGTCCAGAAGCAGGGCAGCGTGGTGTTTCAGATATTCTAAACGCGCTCGAGGTGTACGCCTTTCTCACTGAATCGTCGATGCTGCCTATGCAGCCACCGTCCATATGCACGTGGGCGTTACGAAGTTTTCGCAAAGCGAAGCGATGTTCCCCCCGACATCAACCACGGCGATATTCATACGCTCACCAATTTCCTCAGCCTTTTTCTCGGCGGCGGCGATGATCCTGCGGGCGTCCCCTAGTGTCACCGTTGCGATTTCTCCTTCTAACCTAGGCGCTGGTGCTTCTTCTAACTTAGCCACTGTTTCTCCTCTTAAAGTTTTGTGGTGCGTAGCGCAATGCCTGCGAGCGCTGCAAGGGCTAAGGCCTAGGGTAGCTGAGCCTAAACTCAGCTACCCCTTGATGATAGTTCGGACACTTTTATGAGCCTGCCTTGCGTTAGAGACGGGCTTTATCCAAATTTGCCTGGATTCAGCGCAACCTCAGATCAAGAACTGACCTGTATGAGTTTAGAGCAGCTACAAACGCAGTCTGAACTCATAGTGATTGACCACACCTCCAACAAGCGGGCGTTGCTGTGCCGGAAGGTTAACCGAAACCCCTCACTACTGTTTGATGAGCCTAAATGATGACATGTTGTTGTCGAACGTGAGCCGTGGCACCCTGCGTTCGAAGTTGGCATCACCAGCTACGACAGCGCGACCACGAAAGACCCCGTCAGTGTACGTGACGACGTCCCAGCCTCTCGAGACGATGAGCGAACTCGCCCTATCGTTCCATGAAGGACGTATCCCGCCGACGGGAAGAGTAGTACCACTTGGGGCTAAGCCAGGTCGTGATTGGCGATAACAGAGTGAGCGACCTTGGAAGTTGGGCAGGCTGTAGAAGCAAACACCGGCGCGACCCGGTCTGTCTGAAGCGGGTCCCTCAACCCCGTTAGCGAAAGCGCCAGGGTCGTTCTGTGACGTCTCTAGCACTTCGTCAGCAGCGGCAGGTGCGTCAACGCCTGAACAGGCGGCGAGCACCGCGATGAGAGACGCGAGTACAAATGTTCTGAGTAGTGGGGTGTGCATAAGTTTCCTCTCTGTGATCTATGTGCGGTAAACCTGGTGGCGAAACAGCCACTCCGGTTCGTCATCTGACGTTCCCTAAACTTCCGAGAGAACATGCGCTTTTCGTCTCTCGCCTCCTCTCCCCGAACACAGGTGCGTTGCTTCTGCGAAACGCCCTCGGCGGATAAAGCACGCTCCTCTTACGAGTAGGGTCTCTTCACGCCCTCCTTTCCTTGTAGTTAGAGTCGGAAGCGAGCGCAGGTGTTGTCCGGTCTGCTTTAGCGCGTCTCGTGGGAGAACTCAATACGCTCAGGGCTCGCTCCTCTACTTCTTGAAACGCAAGGCAGAGCGAACTATATGCACGGCTCGTTAGAAGTGATGAGAGCTGCTTCGTTTTTACGTTACTCGGTAGCGCTTCAGGGAGCGCAAAAGGCAGTTCTTGAGCGGCCTTTTCGATCTGCACGGCATCTACTGATGGATTTCAGGTAGGCTCCAGCGAGACCAATATTCAAAGTTTGACCCCCAGTGCTGCGTAAGTACCGGGGGCTTGACTGAGGTCACTTGCTATGTGCACATATGAACCTCGAGCCTCTACCGGACTGTGTCTGCCACAAAGCGCGTCACACGCCCTATGACCGCCGCGTCGTAGAGGACGCCGCGGTGCCCCAGGCCCCTCGCCTTGTAGAGCGCCGCGCCGCGCCAACGTTCTGCGACGCGCTGCGTAGGGGCGAAGGGGACGATGTCATCTTCCTCGTCGTGGACGAGAAGTCCCTTTATGGGTAACGCGGCGACGTTGCGCCCGAAGTCGGTTGTGGTCACGCTGAGCTTCGCGTAACGCTCGACTTGCGCCGTCAGCGCGTCTGCTAAGTGCGGCGGAAGCTGGGCGGCGAGGTTAAAGATATCGACGTGTTCCCGCAGCGACTTCATCGGCGAGAGGAAAACGAGTGCAGCGGGGAGGAGCGCGGGCTTCTCCTTGAGCGTGAGCGCGGTCGCGGCTGCGCCCAACGAGTGAGCGATGATTGCGTGCGGAGGACCGAAGTGCGTCACAACGTCCGCCAGTGAAGCGCTGACGTCCTTCAAGGTGGTGAGCTGTTTGCCGGAACGCCCGTGGCTCGGCGCGTCAAACGCGACAACTCTGAAACCCGCAGAGGTGAGCGGTTCGACAAACTTGCGCATACGCCCTAGATTGCCTTCCCAACCGTGCACGAGGTAGACCACCCTGTCACCTACGCCCCAGCTATAGCCGCGCAGAAAGCTCCTCTTATAGGGCAGTATGAAAGAGGTTGCGCCCACGGGCAAATCATCCTCGTGATACAAGCGTCCAAGGCGCGGGCTGAGCAGGTTGTAGAAGGCGATTTGGAGGGCGGCTTTAGGTGCAAATTTTACAAGGCTATGCAAAACTGCACGCTGCATCTTCTTGTTCAAGGAGAGGGTCAGCAGTCTCTGCCGGTCTGGAGAATCGCCCGAGGTCGTTTGGAGCGCTACGTTGACAGGTGCGCCCTCTAAGGTCTCGTCGGTTAGGTCAGGTTGCATACCTTCAAGCACCGAGTGCGTCGGCGTCGTTTCGCGTTGTTCGGTTATATGGTATTTGCGTTGCGACACCGCTCAGTCCCCACGCTGCTCGGCCACTGAGTCGTTGACATCACCGCCCGCCTCGTCGGGCAGATTTTCGTCGCCGTCCGGCGTGACTAAAAACCAGAGGTTCACCGCCGTACCGTCTGTGTCGCCCGGCGCGTCGTCGCCCGAGAAGCGGTAGAGCGGCCAGCCGTTGTAAGTCACCTGGACCCTGCCGTCGTTACGCTCGAAGCTGCGCAAGAGGTCCGCGTCCAAACCACTGCCTTCGGCGACGGTAACCGTCTCGCCCTCGCTTAAGGTCAGAGGAGGCCAGGTTTCGGCGCACTCATTGTTGCAGTTGCTTTGGCTCGAGCGTTTCCCGTCGTTGAAAAAGAGATAGAGGCTGTTGCCCTCACTGTCGGTGATGTACGCGCCGAAGGGGTCTTTCTCGCGGGTCTCGAGCTGGACGCCCACTTCGTCACCCTCGTCTTCATCCGACTCATCATCGGGGATATTGCGGGTGCCGTCCGGGTTGACTAAGAACCAGACCTCACCGACGCCTTGTCCATTGGTATCGCCCGTTTCACCGTCGCCCGAGAAATTGTAGAGCGGCCAGCCGTTGTAGGTAACTTGGACGCTGCCGTCTTCACGTTCGAAGCTGCCTAAGAGGTCCGCGTCTAAGCCGTCAGCTACCTCGAGACTCGTTTCGTCAGGGTCAAAGGTCAGCGCGGGCCAGGTCTCGGCGCACTCGCCGTTACAGGTGCTTTCATCTGCGCCGCGCGTGTCGTTGGTGAAGAGGTAGAGGCTGTTACCCTCACTATCCGTGATGTATTCGCCGAACGCGTCACTCTCCGCGACGCTGAGCGTGAGCGCTCCCGCTTCATCCTCATCTGGCTGTTCAACCTGCTCACCTTGGGTGATCTGACCACGCAGCTCGCCGGACTCGCTAAAGGTGCTATGGATGTTAATGTAAAGCTCGCCCGCTCCGAGGCGTAAGACCTCTTCATCTTCTAGGCTGCCCAGTCCGACGAAAAAGCCGTCGCCAGCCTCGTTCGCAGCTGCAGCCAGGTCGAAGACGATGTCGCCGTTTTCGTCCGCCGCGCCCTGATGGATGTGAGCGGGGCTCCCTTCGACCTCGAACAGTTCACCTTGCAATCCTCTGAAACGCCCGACCGCGAAGAGGAGGTTGTCGATGAGCAAAAGCGCAGCTTCGCCTGAGGCGTCCGTCTCGACGGGGGGCACTTCGGCGTCGCCCGAGAGCTTGATATCGCTGAAAGCAACGGGTTGTACGGTTGCGATCTTTAGCGCAGCCGTCGCCAGCGAATTCGGCTTCGCCACGACCGTCAAGTTGCCCTGACTCAACACCTCACCATTAGCGGGCCCAGCGCCGTCAAAGAGGCTGAAGGGTCCAACGCCCACCGTTTCGCCCGCGCCCATCGTGACGTTCAGGGTCATCTCGTCGCCCGGCTGGGCGCTTACCTGCATGGTGTGGACGCGCTCCCGAATGAGGGGGGTTTCGCCGACGGCTTGGCCCTCTCCCTGGACGTCTTCGCCGGCTCCGCGCTCGAGCGTCCAAGGCGTCGCTTGAAGCGTGTTGGTATCTGCCTCGACCTCGCTAGTGGCGAGAACAAAGACCGTGAAGTCTGCCCTCTGCACGTTGGGTTCAGGTGTCGCCGTGTCCGTAGAGCACGCGGCGAGTAGAAGCCCTGCGGCGAAGCCGATGACGCGCCAGAGTCGTCCGGATGGATGAAGTGCTTTCATGTGTATCTCCTTGAATGAATAGGGGTTTTAGGGTGATGACTCGCTAGTTAGTAGTAATCGCAGCCTGAGACTCTCGCCCTAGTCTTCGGGCGTGCTGCAAACTTCCCTCCTCATTTACAGAAACGCAGAGAAGGACCGGGTATATGCACTAGGGTTAGGTGAAGCGAAGCAGGACGCTCTGTTTAGACGTTTAGCCGTCGAGAACGTTAGAAGTGTGGATGTTGCAGTTGGAGGCGAGGAAACATTGAGGGTGTGGGTAAAGCGTGTGCCGAGTTGTACGGATTTCAACTTGCATCTCGGGTTAAGTACAAACCACTTATTTCGTATTCAACCGGAGACGGTATTAGACCGAGTCTTTAGGACCGGACACAACCCACGCTCTACCATCTGCACCTCTACGCATACAAAAGCCTGGAACCTGCGTTTCTTATAGTGGACAGCCTCGGAGGTTGTAATGCGAGGTTACAATGCTACGAAGATTACTCCGCCTTACGCTGTTCTCTCCACACGCTGTCCACCGTGAAAAGGGCGCTGCCCCTTGAGGACCTCTTGGCTCAGTACCGCTCTAAGCGCCCCACCTAAAGCGAGGCACATGGACCCCGAAGCCGCACTGCTCGCGCGCACCGCACAGGGCGACGAAGCAGCCCTAAGTGAACTCTATGACCGGTTAGGAACCAAGGTCTACACCCTGGCGCTTAACTTACTTGGTAGCCGCGAGGAGGCTGAGGAGGTCTCTCAAGAGGTCTTCTACAAACTTTTCAATGTGAATACGTCTTATCACACCTGGGAGCGCTCACCGCGTGCGTTTATCTATACCTTGGCGCGTAACGCGGCGCATTCACGGCTGCGCAAGCGTCAGTCGCGCCCGCTCAAGTCGGACGCCTGGGACGTTCACGACCCTAGCTTGCCCTTCGCGTCGGACCTCGCCTCACCGGACGTTACACGCTTATGGCTCGAGCGCGGCCTTGCGCAGCTCAGCCCAGAAGAGCGCCACCTCATCGAACACGCCTACTTCTTGGGCTACAGCTACGCGGAACTCGCAGAACTCGAGCAAAAACCCCTTGGTACAATCCGGAGCAAGATCAGACGCGCCCTGCTCAAGCTGCGCGGGGCGATGGAGAGTGGGGAGCACGGGGATCATGGCGCATCCTAAAGAGAAGCTGCCCGACTACGCCCTGGGGCTCTTGAACTCTGACGAGATGGTAGCGGTCGAGGCGCACCTGGAGACGTGCGAAGCGTGCCGCGAAGAGGTGCGGCGCTTCGACGCAACTTTGACGGGTTGGGTTGACGCGCTACCTGAGGTTGAACCTCCGCCCCAAGTCAAGGCTGGCCTCTTGGACCGAATCAGGGATAAGCCCGCCCCCTCTGCGCCTGTTGAGGAAGTGGACGCGGAACCTCTGGGCACTCCTACATTCACAGAAGACATTAACTTAGAGACAGATGCGAAGACGGATGTAGAGACAGATACAAAACCATATAGAGAGGCTGAACCCACGAACGTCATTCGCTACGCCTCGCCCCGGACGGTTCGCTGGCTCACGGCTGCCTGCGCCGCCTGCTTGGTCCTGGCGGGTGGTGGGCTATTTGGGGCGTACCGCGCTGAGCTTACGCTTCAGCAACTCCGGGCAGAGCAGGCGCTTGTGACAGAATTTTTAAGTGCGCCCAACGCGCAGACTGCCACCCTTTACGACGACGCTGACCAAGAGGTTGGCGCGGCGCTGCTGCGCCCCGGCGAAGCGCTCTTCGTCCTAGCTGAGCCGCCCCCAGATAGGCGCGTCTACCAAGCCTGGGGGCACACCAGCGACGACTGGAGCCCGCAGAGCGGTGAGCAGCTCACCTCGCTTACGGTCTCGCAAAATAGCGTTTTCGGTGTGTCTACTCAAGGGTTCGCGTCGCTCTACCTAAGCTTAGAGCCACCCGGCGGCAGCCCGCAACCCACTGACCCGCTGAGCCGCGTCACGCTCTCTGCTCCTGCTACAGAGCGCGTGATTGAAGTCTCGAGCCCCGCTGACGGGTCCACTCTCACTACAGACAGCGTCATTGTGCGCGGCGCGGTAGGGCAAGACGTGCGCGAATTGAGCTACCGACTTGGAGATGCCCCGCTCACAGAAGCCCCGCTTTCGGGCAACCGCTTTACCTTTACGCTCTCTGGGCTCAGACCGGGGGAGAACCGCCTCGAGCTGCGAGCAGAAGCGGCGAGTGGCGCGACCTCTTCCGAGGTGCTTACGTTGCGCTTTGTGCCCAGTCAGTAGGGCGCAACGCAAACGAGCGGAAAGAGCAAACCATAAGAAGACCACAAAATAAATCAAGTAGAGCTAAAGATTGCCCCTGTTGCCTCCTACACTATCCTCTTACCCTTGAATCAGAAAGATTGATAGGTCAACTAAATCTAGGTCAACCTTTCAGAAACTGAGGAGGTTTCGATATGACATCTATTCGTAGCGCACACCAAATTCTAGTCAGGGCACCCTTACTGAGCCAATGTCCCTGCCAACATGAGTAAACGTGGTATCACCCGGCGCGAGCTGATCAAGCGGGGCGGCGGGGCGGCACTCGGCGCGGCACTCGGAGGCAGCTTCCTAGCTCAAGCTCGCTCAGGGACGCAACCTACCGCGTCTCTAACGGACGCAAAAGAGGAGTACGACATGGCGAATCAGAAGCCTATCTTCGGCGTAGCTCAAATAAGCCATGTCGAGCTGTTGACCCCTAAGATGGACGAGAGTGTTCGGTTCTTCAAAGACCTTTTGGGGCTTCAAGAAACAGAGCGTGATGGCGCGTCCGTTTACCTGCGCGGCTACGAGGAGAGCTACCACCACTCGCTCAAGCTGACCGAGAGCGACCAGGCCGGGCTGGGTCACGTGGGCTGGCGTGCTACGTCGCAGGCGGCGCTCGAGCGCCGCGTCGCAAAAATTGAGCAGATGGGGGGCGGGGTGGGCTGGACCGAGTCCGAGGCTGGCTACGGTCCCGCCTATGCGTACCGCACGCCCGACGGTCATCTTCAGCACCTTCTTCTGGGAGGTGGAACGTGCCGTCATCCCTGAGGACCAGCGCTCGCCGCTCCTCAACCGCCCGCAGAAGCGTCCCTTGACTGGCGTGCCGGTCCGCCGCCTCGACCACGTCACTCTTTTTGCCTCGGACGTTTCCCTCATTCGGGAGTTCTACCAGGAAGCTATGGGGACCCGCCTACGCGAGATGCTCATTACCGAAGGAGTCGAGAGGGGCGCGTGGTTGTCCCACAGCAACATCAACCACGATGTCGCGCTGGCGAGAGACGGCACCAATTCGAAAGGCCGCCTTCACCACGTAGCCTTCTATTACGGAATTTCGCAACACACGTCGGACCTAGCCAACATACTCCGCGAGCAGGACGTCCAGATCGCCTCCGGTCCCGGTATGCACGGCATCGCGCAGGGCGCTTTTCTCTACTTCTTTGAGCCAGGCGGCAACCGTATCGAGGTGTACGGCGACGAAGGCTACCTGATCTTCGAGCCGGATTGGGAGCCGCGAATCTGGACAGAGAAAGACCTCGATATCTCCCTTGCCCTCTCCTGGTACGGCGGGGAGATACAGCCAACATCACGTTTTGTGGGAACTCCCCACGTGCCCATGCCGGACGACACGCCTTCAAACTGATACAGTTCCCGGTTGATTTCTACAGAAATCAACCGGGAACTGTATTACTCAGCCACGACAACACCTTCTTCAAACTTTGTGGAGGCAGCCATGACCAAGCACGATACTCGTCCGATAGACCCCGGCACCCGCATCGGACACGTCCACCTTAAAGTCGCAGATATAGAGCGCGCCCTCGATTTTTACTGCGGCGTTCTCGGTTTCGAACTGACCCTGCGCTACGGTTCACAAGCTGCCTTCGTCTCAGCGGGCGGTTATCACCATCACATAGGGCTGAACACCTGGGAGAGCCTCGGGGGATCGCCGCCTCCTGCGGGCACGACCGGGCTCTACCACCTCGCTATCCTTTACCCGACGCGCGCCGCGCTCTCAGACGCGCTGCGCCGCCTGATGTCCGCCGGTGTTCCCTTAGACGGCGCGAGCGACCACGGCGTCAGCGAAGCGCTGTACCTGCGTGACCCTGACGGCAATGGGGTGGAGCTATGCTGGGACCGTCCGCAAGAGGTGTGGCCGCGCAAGCCGGACGGGAGTTTTGCAATGGTTACAGGGCGACTCGACCTGGACGATTTGCTAGGCGTAGTGTCGCCGTGAGGGTTTGTACTCCAACTGCCGACAAGGGCTTGTTCGTCAACTTAGCTATGGACCTGGTTCAAACTCATCCTGTAGGAGCGCTTATGACTGAGAACGAGAACGTTGAAACGCAGAGAGAACTTTGGTTTGAGAGGTGGCGAAACGACAACATTGGCTTTCACAAAAGCGAAGTGAACCCCTCGCTAGTCAAACATTTTAGTGCTCTTTCACTTCTGCAGGGCAGCCGCGTGTTCGTACCCCTCTGCGGTAAAACGCTCGACATCGCCTGGCTACTCGCCCAGGGCTACTACGTCATAGGTGCTGAACTCGTCGAGGGGGCTGTCGAGCAACTTTTTCAGGAGTTAGGCGTCGAGCCAAAGAGGTCAGACTTGAGCGAGGTGAGGCGCTACAGCGCGGCGCACCTGGACATCTTTGTCGGCGACGTCTTCAGCGTGTCCGGCGAGATGCTCGGCTCCGTTGACGCAGTTTACGACAGGGCGGCGCTCATTGCTCTAGCTGAACCTGTACGTGAGCGGTATGCAGCGCACTTGACGGAAATAACACGCAGTGCACCGCAACTACTGATCACTTACGAATTCGACCAGCGCTTGTTTGAAGGTCCGCCTTTCTCGGTCAGCAAAGAGGAGGTTGAGCGGCGCTATAGAGGTGTTTATCATCCGTCGCTCGTAGAAAGCCTGGACGTTCCTGAGGGATTAAAGGGTATGCGCCCGGTGAAAGAGAACGTCTGGGTATTACGGCGCTAGGGTAGCTGAGCTTGAGGTGCACCTCTTGGGCTAGCTTCGGTTCAAATTCGCCGACCTTCTAGGCTCACGCATCCCACTATACACAGCAGTTCCACGATATAAAGCAATTCACATAAGCACTGAGCTTGAATCACGCAAGTATCATTCCCGAACGTGCGCGCTAGACTACGTTCCCTCTTCTCAGATTGGCTCAAACCAAATGATACTTGCTATAAAGCAGTCCACAGAAGTACTGAATTGGAATAGCGCAAGCCTCATTTAGCAGTTCCACGCTTCGCTGCACCAACTGCCCTGCATTTATTTCTAAGGCTTGCGCGTCACTTCGCTCCCACTGGCGACTTCGTGAACGCATCCGACAAGCACGTTTCATTGCTACAGCAATGAAACGTGGAAACGCTAATTTAATAGCATTTCCAAAACATACTGAGACGGATGAGCGCAGATACCATCTCAAAATGTGCGCGCTGCATTGGGCGGCGGATGCAAGAGGCTAAGAGGTTACTCGCGAACACCGATGAACCTGTGAGCGCTATCGGTGAAGCTGTGGGCTATACCGACCCGAGCACCTTCAGCCACCTTTTTCGCAAGCGCCACGCGCTTTCCCCTGCTGCTTGGCGCAAGGTTGAGCAGACCACAAGATAGGTCAAGCAGAACTAAAGGTAGCCCCTTTTACCTTCTGCACCGTCCTTGTACCCTTGAATCTAAGCTGATGAGCAAACCCAGCGGAAGCCAGCCCAAGACATAGGAACAGTACCTGTACGCGCTCATCCAAACTGTTTAGCGGACACGACTTTTCAGTTATTGCGTTTCAAAATCCGAACCAACTATCTGTTTTGAAATTTCCTTAAAGAATTTCATTTCATATTCATGCGGGTCAGGGCTCGGTCATGTCGAGCGCCATAAGCTCGTTTCGAAACCCGAACCCGGTATCCACCTAGACCTCGACATAAATGGGAGAACGATGATTCATATGACCTTACGCCACGCCCTATATCTTTTGTATTTCGCTCTACTTGCTCCTAGCTTGGCGCAAGCCCAGGACGCTCTAGCGTTGGACAGCGCAAAACTTCTCGCGATAAGCAAGCCGCCGTTGGCAATTTTAGAGACCGACCCCGCCTCAGAAGTGCTGGCGCTACAAGGCGACCTCTCAACTGCTACTGAGTTGCTTACAGCGGGCGAAGGCGTGTTGAGTGAAGCGCTTAGCCTCGAGTACATTTGCTTGAAAGAGGAGGGCACCGCGCTGCTCAGCTTCGACGTTGGCACGACCGAAGACACCCCTGGTGGACTCCTCGTCATCCCGCGCTTCATGGAGGGACCTGCTGAAGTACGTTATATTCACGGTCCAGCGACGGGTTTAGATCAGCCTAAAGGGTTGGTGGTGGACAGCACGCTCGGCGTCGTGAGCGTCGCAGATTTCGGCACGAATACGGTCAAGGGGTTTGATACGGAGGCGGAGGGGGACGCAGCACCCTTATTCAACATCACCGACTTAGGGCAAACCTCGGCAGGCGAACCGCGCCAACCTTGGGACCTCGCGGTTGACCCGGCGCAGCAGCGTCTCTTCGTCGCGACGACCGACGGCGTCATTCTCGTTTACAACGACTACCTATTAAGGCGGGGCGAGCGCGGTCCTGAGCGCGTCATCGTTCCGACGCTAGGGGGCGAAAAAGCCTCAGCTAACCTTCACGGCATCATCCACTTGCCCGAGCAAGACACGCTCATCGTCGCGGACTTCGGTTCCGCGAAAGACTCGGACGAGCTTGGCTTTGGCACGGACGGCAAGCTCTTCGTCATCGAGAACGCGAGCGGAGCCGAAGGCGATACTGAGGTCAAAGCGCAACTTGCGGGACCTAACTCAGGGCTGGGCAACCCCTCTGACCTCACCTTCGACGGCTCGGCGCTCTACGTCGGCGACAAGGCGACGAACGCTGTTTTGCGCTTTGACGATGTGCTGTCGCTAGAAGGAGCCGTTGACCCTGCCCCTACGGGCGCGGTGACGGTAACAAAGCCTGAATCTCTGGTACTGCTCGACTGAAGTGCAGAGGGTGCCGTAGAGATTAGCTGAGCTTAGAGAGGCTAGGGGTTCAAGGGGCACCCTTCTCGCCGCCAGAAGAGGGTGATTGACGCTCCACGAGGGTGGGCGCTCGCGTCTCAGCTCGGTAGACGACTGCCTTCGTCGGGAGAATACCGCACCGCCGACGAGCTGTGCATATAGTTCGTCCTGCTGTGCGTTGCATTGAGTACCGGGCACTAAGTGCCGGGCACCAAATACTGGGCACGAGGTGTTGAGACGCTCTCTCACAGAACGTCTCCGGGCGTCGCGCTGCTCTTAGCTATAAAGGAAAGGGAATCATGAACCAAACTTGGCCCCAAAAAACCCGCGAGATGCATAACCACCATATGGACTCGAGCATCTGGAACGACCTGACGTTCCGCGACGATGACATTGTTGTGGCGAACTACGGCAAGTCAGGCTCAACCTGGACGCAGCAAATCGCGGCTCAGATGCTGTTCGGTCCTGACCCTGAACTTGAGCTTACAAAACTATCTCCCTGGCTCGACTTGCGCCTTCCCCCGAAAGAGGTGAAGCTGCCTGAGGTGGAGGCGCAGACGCACCGGCGGGTCTTCAAGACCCACCTCCCCGTAGACGCCCTCGTCTTCTCGCCCAAAGCGCAATACCTCTACGTCGGGCGCGACGGGCGTGATATTGCGTGGAGTTTGTACAACCACTTCCGCGCGTTTACGCCCGCCTTCTACGAGGCGATCAACAGCGCACCTGGACGAGTCGGACCACCCCTCGAGCCGCCCGCAGGCGACGTTCACCTCTTCTGGCGCGAGTGGTTCGAGGGGGACGGCTATCCCTTCTGGCCCTTCTGGGAGCACGTGCGCGGCTGGTGGGCGCAGCGCGAGCTGCCCAACGTCATGCTCCTACACTTTGACGACCTCAAACGCGACCTGCCGGGGCAGATGCGGCGCATCGCGGCGTTTTTGGACGTCCATATCGACGAGACGCGGTGGGAGGAGACCGTCGGGTACTGCTCGTTCGACTGGATGAAGCGGAACGCGGGCACGGTGGTGCCTGGCGCGGACGCCATCTGGGAAGGCGGCGCTCGCACCTTTATCAACAAGGGCACGAACGGGCGCTGGCAGCAAACGCTCACGGCGGAAGAGGTCGCGGCGTACGAAAAAAGCGCTGTTGAAGAACTCGGGGAGGAGTGTGCAAGGTGGCTGGCGAACGGCGAAGAAACCTACTGATACAGAATTGCACAGTTTACTTACCCCAACTGAGGGCGTTGCTTCGCCTAGCGGCTAGCGGGAGCGTATGCGACGGCGGGAGCACGCGGCTGTATTTCGTGCATAGAGCTTTTCAGCGACTCAGCTTTAGCCGTCCAGCTCTCAGGCAGAGCCTAGCGGAACGGCTTCGCCTGAGAGCGGGCTTGGGCCGAGTTTACGTCCCATCCGTGAAGGGCACGGCTTAGTTTGTAAAACTAAGTACTTCGGCTTCAATAATCTAAACAATCTCGAGGAAGTTTTTACGCTCAGAACGGACTTCGTTGACATTCTCTAGTTTAGGTTATTTCGATGCACCTACTTAAGCCGTGCAACCTCGTATAACTGCTGTTCATTTTACTAGCAATTTTATGAGTCATTGCTGCAACTCTAAAAAACAGCCGTTTGTTGAATACTGTATATCAATTCTAAAGGTGACACCATTTTGCTCTTACATCTAGGCTGGGCAAGGGGTACGATGCGACTATGGGTCAGCCTGCCACTTCACGCCTCTACCTCATCTTGGGCTGCGGCGTCGTCGCCGTGAGCCTAGCTGCTATCTTCATCCGCTTGGCCGACGCGCCCGGCGTGGTCGTGGCGGCGTACAGGATGCTCGTCGCCAGCCTCGTCTTACTTCCTTGGACGCTCAGAGCGCTCAAGGAAACACCGCTCACCAGGGAGAACGTAGGTTACACGCTGCTCGCGGGACTCTTTCTAGGCGCACACTTCGCCACCTGGATCACCTCTTTGTCCTACACGACTGTCGCGGCGAGCGTCGTTCTGGTCACTACCAATCCGCTCTGGGTAGCGCTCTTTAGCTGGATATTTTTGGGGCTCGCGCCCTCATTTACGGTCTTGATGGGCGTGCTGATCGCCGTACTCGGCGGGGCGCTCATCGGTTTTGGTAATCTCAGTGGCGGGAGCGCGCCGCTCTTAGGCGACACGCTCGCGCTCATGGGGGCGATTTGCGCCTCGGCGTATCTTCTTTTAGGGCGAGCGGCGCAGCGGCGCGGACTGTCACTACAAGCCTATATCGGAGTCGCTTATGGAGTCTCTGCACTCGTCCTCTTGCCACTGCCGCTCTTTTTCAACTTTTCTTACACAGGCTATAGCTTAGAAACCCTCTTCTGGATTGCGCTCTTAGCCCTCGTGCCGCAACTCATCGGGCACACCTCGTTTAACTACGTGGTGAAGCATTTAGACCCGACGTTTGTAGCAACGGTGATTCTGTTGGAGCCCGTGGGCTCGAGCCTCTTAGCCCTCCTCCTCTTCAGCGAGGTGCCTACACTCCTCACGATTTTAGGTGGTCTCATCTTGCTCTTCGGCGTCGCGCTCACCACGCGCAACAGCCGCGCCGCTCAGCCCGCGCCAAGCCGAGCCGCCTCGGAGCCTTGAGGTTCTCCCAAAGTCTTCTCGAGGTCTTTACCAAACATTGACCAAGTCGGTAGTGTTCTCGCGCTACTCTTCGGCTACCCTCACCTCTTCACCCAACCTTATACCGAGGGACGCCCATTTTGAACCCGGTTGATGAGAGAGTACACCATTTACTGTCCCCCTACCCTGTAAGAATCTTCATACTCTGTAGGCTGACGCTAGTAAATAGGCGAGAAATTTGTTACAATAATGCACGTGGTTGTGCTTTACATCTCTTCTCCGTTGAAGCGACAAGCACACCTAATAATCCCAGAAACAACTGATTTCATACCCCGCATAATCCCTAATGCGCTGCGTTATTGACGCTCAGCGAGCGCCGCGCTAATTCGAATGTGCCAACTAAAGGAGTGTATACCTTTGAAAGAATCACAGAAAGCTTACAAAAATGGTGACCAGGTTGTCTTGCCCCCCTACGGTGTCGGCGTCGTTTCAGGCACGACAGTGCGCACCGTCGCGGGCTCGGATTATCAATACTACGAAGTAGATTTTCCCAACGGCACTTCCAAAGCGTTCGTGCCGGTTGCCTCACCCCAAGCCGCCGGTCTGCGCCCCGCGCTTACGAAAAAAGAGGTTCAAGGGGTTCTAGAGCGTCTCAATAACGGACGCATCAATCTCCCCAAGCAGTGGGCAGCGCGTCACCGCCGCGTCACCGAGATTCTTTCAAGTGGCGACCCCTACCAAATCGCCACCTTAGCGAGCGAACTCCGCCGCTGGGACTTAGAGCGTGGTCTACCCGACTTAGACCGCCAGGCTTACCGCCGCTCACTCCGCCTCTTAGCGGGTGAAATCAGTGCGGTCATGGGTATCACCGCCAAAGAAGCGCGCAACATGATGGACGCGGGCGACGACGACGATCTGAACTAAGCACCCCTAAATATGTTTTTATGAGACCAGGGTTATCCTGGTCTATTTTTTTGCTTTCTGGAAGAGGTGAGGATGGAATTTGCCGAACTGACGCGCCGCGCCGCTAAGGTTAGAGCGCTCTACGCTGAATTTGAAGAGGTCAAGTACGGGCGAAGTTGGACGGATGAAGAGCTTGCGTTAGGGTTTGTAGGAGACGTAGGAGATTTGGCAAAGCTCGTTCAAGCTATGAATGGTGTGAGAGATATCCCTGATGCCAAAGGTAAGCTGGGGCACGAACTCGCTGACTGCTTATGGTCGGTGATAGTTTTGGCGCAGGCGCATGAGGTCGACTTAGAGGCGGCATTTCTAAAGACGATGGATGAGCTTGAAATTCATCTAACGAAATAGGAACTGTCGCTACTCATCTATTTTACAACTCGAGCATAACCACGCTAGACACAAAATTAGCGCGTCATACCCTTGCCGGTTAAACACGCTATAAAGTAGCGTGTTTAATCCCGAGGAAGAGCCATCAGCCGGTGGTAATATCAACGAATAGCCAGCACAAGCCATCTACAACGGCATGATACGCCCGGCTGAAGGCTCCTGAGCGAGTAGCAACAAATACGGATTCCGGTGATAACGGAAGAAACTCCGAAGGAGTTTATGCAGTAATCAACCAGAATCCGTATCATTTATAATCCGCAGATGAAAAACAGCAATCAACGCTCATTTGATGGTGACAGCGTGAGGGTTTTGACACATAACCTTTACGGTCGGCGCTCAAATTGGGAAGATCGACGGCGCATTCTTATCAGCGGGATAAAAAAGCTCTCTCTAGACCTCGTCTCTTGAAAAGAGACAATTGTGACCGGTGACTACGACCAAGCTGCCGACTTACTCCCCTCTGACTTTCATATTGTCAATTCAGAGGCGAGGGAAGAGGACGGTCAAGGCGCTTCGGTCGCTAGTCGCTGGCCCATCCTAGAGGTGCGCGAGCTTGATCTGAACGTCACACCTCGCACAGTAGCTTTCTCCTGCACGACGCTCATTGCTAAAATTCAAGCGCCGGAGCCCTTTGGACCTCTCTTACTCGTCAACCACTTTCCCAATTGGCAAGTAGATTACGAGTATGAGCGCGAGTTGCAAACCGTAATTGCGGCTCGGTCTACCGAAGCTATGGTTAGAGAGCAAAACATGCACGTCATCATAGCGGGCGGCCTCGACGCTGCCAGCATGCGCTTTCTTGCTGGTAAACAATCTTTAGACGGCGTGAGCGTTTGCTACCGTAACGCTTGGGACAGCGTGCACCTCAGCGAGCCGGGTCACACGTTTACCACTAGAAATCCGCTGGTCACAGAGACGGACTGGGACTGGCCGTACAAAAGAATCGACCATATTTTCGTGCGGTGTGGACAGCACGGTGGACCTACTCTGAACATCTCGGCTTGTGAACTCGTCTTCGACGAGCCGGTAGACGGAATTTGGGCGAGCGATCATTTCGGTATAACTGTAGATTTGACATTGCCGAAACCCAATGCCAAAACTTCATAGTTCAATCAAAGCAATTTTGACGCAAAAACCTAAGCGCAATCGCGTACGCCGCATAGTCATCAATAAGGCGTGGCGGCGAGCGCATTCCTTTGGGAAGGAGTCTAAGCAGACCTCTCGGCGGATTCGCCCTGAAGTAGAGTTCGCGCCCCTCCAACGTTGTATCCCGCTCATCCATCAGCGCAAACGTCTTACCGCGTTCACGCAGCACCTCTTGAACTTTATCGCTGCCCGTACCGTCACCCACAACGATAGTGATACCGGGGGGAAGCTCGAGCCCCCGCAACTCTTCTAGCGTAATAATGTTTCTATAAACTAACTTTTCCTTAGCATTGACGAACGCCACGCCAATATTCTTGCCAGGGTCTAAACCGACAACCATCGCTCCAGAATAACAAAAGAAAAAGAGCCGGAACGTGTCCGGCTCTTTCTAATGCTGGGTTGAAGTAGCGCAGGCATCATCTACAGCGGTTAGCAGAAGTACTGAGCCTGAATCACGCAGGCATCATCCCTCAAAGTGCGTGCTGCTTACGCAGTTTTCACACAGTGAAACAATGTTTTATCTCGTGAGATTGGCTCAAACCAGATGCTACCTGCTATATGAATGTGCGCGTTGACCAACCCCTTCACCGCTTAGAGCGTTTATGACCAGATGCTACCTGCTTGTTACGCTTCAGGACGTTGCTCACGCTCCGCAGCAGGACGGCTCGGCGCACTCGGCTGCTCGCGCTCGCCCTGTGCAGGCGCTTCTTTGCGACGCTCCAACATCCGCTCGTCCGCGACGCGCACCTCGCGAATCGCATCTAAGCCCGTACCCGCAGGAATCAAACGCCCTAAGATGACGTTTTCCTTGAGCCCGACGAGGTCGTCCGCCTTGCCCGAAACCGCGGCTTCGGTCAACACGTGAGTCGTGTGCTGGAACGAGGCGGCGGAGAGCCAGGACTTGGTCGACAAGCTCGCTTTGGTGATGCCTAAGAGGACGGGCTTCCAGCTTGCGGGGTTCTTGCCCTCGTCCAAGAGTTTGTCATTTACCGCTTCCACGTCGAAGCGCTCGATAACTTGTCCCTCCAAGAACTCGGAGTCGCCCGACTCCAGAATCTCGACGAACTTGAGCATCTGCCGCACGATGACCTCGATGTGCTTGTCGTGTACAGAGACACCCTGTCCGCGGTATACGCGCTGAATCTCGTTGACGAGGTAGCGCTGCACGTCCTCGGGTCCGCGCGACTCTAAGAGGTCGTGCGGGTTGACCGCGCCGCGCGTAAGCTGCGCACCCGCTTCAACCTCATCGCCGTCACGCACCAAGACGCGGACGTTGCGGTCTAACTTATAGGTCTTGGAGAAGTCACCGTCACGGCTCGAGACCGTCAACTTCACCTTCTCGTCGTCCTCGTTGATGGAGACGACGCCGTCCAAGTCGGAGATGAACGCCTTGACCTTGGGTTTGCGCGCTTCGACGAGTTCGATGACGCGGGGTAGACCCTGCGTGATGTCGCCGCCCGTCGCGATACCTCCCGTGTGGAAGGTGCGCATGGTGAGCTGCGTGCCCGGCTCGCCGATGGACTCCGCCGCAATGACCCCCACCGCTTCACCGAGCGAGACGGGGCGCATCAAGGACATGTCGAGCCCGTAACAGGTGCGGCAGATACCCGCGCGGGTTTGGCACACCACGGGGCTGCGCACTTCGATGATGCGAACGGCTGGGTTGTCCGATAGAAGCGGATACAGTTCGTTGATGTGCTCCTTCATCAGAATCGTGCCTTGCTCCAAGGCGTAGTCACCGATCTCCATGTCGAGCGCTAAGTAACGCCCGTAGAGGCTCATCTCCAAGTGGCTCTTCGAGCGCAGACGCCCGTCCTCGCCGTAGAGCGGGATTTCAGAAAAATCCGCTGTCCCACAGTCGTGCTCGCGCACCACGATCTCGTGCGCCACGTCCACGAGTTTGCGGGTTAAGTAACCCGAATCCGCCGTGCGGAGCGCCGTATCCGCGCCACCTTTACGCGCCCCGTGCGTCGAGATGAAGTACTCCAACACGGTCAACCCTTCGCGGAAGTTCGTGCGGATGGGCAGCTCGATGGTGTCGCCCGAGGGCTTCGCCATGAGCCCGCGCATCCCCGCGAGCTGACGAATCTGCTGCGGGTTACCACGCGCCCCGGACTGCGCCATGATGAAAAGGGGGTTGAAGGGCATGTTGTCCTTGAAGTTGTCGAACACAGCCTGGCGGACGCTATCGGTAGTCTCGTTCCAGAGCTTCACGACTTGCTGGTAACGCTCCAAATCGGTCACAAAGCCCTTATTGAAGGCGCTCGTAATCTTGCCGAGCTTCTCTTCGGCTTCGGCTAAGAGTTCCGCTTTCTTCGGCGGAATCGCTACGTCGTCGATGCCGATGGTAATGCCTGAGGTGGTCGAGAGCTTGAAGCCTTCGTCCTTGAGGGCGTCCAAAAGCTTCGCGGTGCGCTCGATGCCCAAGAGCTTAAACGAATCCACGACGAGGTCGCGCAAGGCGTTCTTCTCGTACGCGGTGTCGTAGCGAATCAGCGAGGCGGGGACTTCGCCGCCGTCTTCGGATAGGGTCTCCTCTACCAGACGCGCGAAGAAGGTTCTACCCGGGCTAGTATGGACCATCTCACCGTTAATCTTGATAGAGACCGTGTCTTGCATGTCGATCTCTTCACGCTCGACGGCTAAGAGGGCTTCGTCCACGCTGCTGAAGTGGTACTTGAGGCGTCCGATGCTCGTCTCTGCCCTGTCAACGGTAATGCTGCTGTTGAGGTCGAGTTCGTTATTGCGGTATGCCTCGAGTGCGTCCTCCACACTCTTATAGCTGTTACCGACGCCTTTACGCCCGATATGCACCTGCGTCAGTACGAACAACCCCAAGATGATGTCGCGGCTCGCGCCGACGTTCGGATTGCCGTGCGCGGGCGACAAGAGGTTGTGTGACGAGAGCATCTGGAGTCGCGCTTCGGCTTGCGCGTAGACGGACAGCGGCACGTGAATCGCCATCTGGTCGCCGTCGAAGTCGGCGTTGAAAGCTTCACAGACCAAGGGGTGAAGCTGGATGGCTTGACCTTCAACCAAAACGGGCTCGAAGGCTTGGATACCCAGGCGGTGCAAGGTTGGCGCACGGTTGAGAAGGACGACGCGGTCTTGAATGACCTCTTCCAAAGCGTCCCAAATCTCGTCGCGGGTATCGCGGTAGCGCTCTAAGAGTTTCCGGGCGCTCTTAATGTTCGAGGCGACGCCACGCTCTTCTAAAGTCTTGAACAAGAAGGGCTTGAAGAGTTCAAGCGCCATACGCTTCGGCACACCGCACTGATGCAGCCTAAGCTGCGGACCCACAACGATGACACTCCTCCCGGAGTAGTCCACGCGCTTGCCCAAGAGGTTCTGACGGAAGCGCCCTTGCTTACCGCCTAAGAGATCGGTGAGTGAGCGTAACGGACGGTCACTACCCGGATGCACCACAGCGCTGCCACGACGCCCGTTGTCGATGAGCGCGTCTACGGACTCTTGGAGCATCCGCTTCTCGTTGCGCACGATCATCTCAGGTGCGCCTTGCGCCATCAGCTTTTTGAGGCGGTTGTTGCGGTTAATGAGACGGCGGTAGAGGTCGTTTAAGTCCGATGTGGCGAAGCGTCCACCCTCAACTTGCACCATCGGGCGCAAGGCGGGAGGCATGATGGGAACGGCGTCTAAAATCATCCACGACGGGTTGTTGCCCGACTCGATAAAGGAGCGGGCGACTTCGAGACGCTTTCTCGCTTTGGCGCGTTTGTGGCGGCTCGGCGACTCCATCTCTTCCACGAGTTCTGCCTCGAGCGTCGGCAAGTCAATCTGCTCTAAAAGCTCACGCACCGCGTCCGCGCCCATTTTAGCTTCGAAGTCGTAGGATTCGATGAGGCGCACCTGACGGCGCACGAGGTCGATTTCCACGCGCCCCGAGATGTCCGCTTTGACCTCTCCGTCGTCGGCGAGTTCGTCGCCGGGGATGACGCGGTCGCCGTTGACGACGATGGGCTCGTCTTCGTAGGGGTAGATTTTCGCTCTCGAGACCACGATGCTCGCAGGCTCGGCGATGTGGAGCACGCCGTCCGCTTCAGCAAAGATTTCCTGCGCCGCGTCAATCGCACCCACGACTTTTTGCCCTTCGCTCACCTGTGCGCCGTCACTGGTCAAGACGTGCATGGTCGGGTTGATGGGCATTTCGTCGCGGCGAGACCACTCGACGTTCAAGGTCAGTTCAGTTTCAGGACCGCGCTTGCGGCTTTTGGTAACGCTGACCGAGGCTTCGCGGGGGACGGAGAGCTGCGTGCCGGAGCTTGCTTTGGCGAGTTCCGCGCCCTCGTCCACAAATTCGCCGTCACCTACGACGAGTTCCATCCCGTTGAGGATGAGGTGCGAGGCGATGACTTCGTCTTCATCGGGGTCACGAAGATTCAGGAGCCCGCCGTCCGCGCCGATGGGGAGCAGTTCGACGATACCCTCACCTTTGGCGCTTATAGTCACGTCGCTAGCGAGGTCGGCAAGAGGTTGACCACCCTTGTAGCGCTCCTCTTCAATCCAAGCTTTCGTCGGCACGGTGAAGCTCGCGTCCCTCGACTCCTCATAATCGAAGATGAGCTTGCGCGGGAAGCGGTACTGCGCTAGACCGGAGAGCTTCGACTTGACCCCTTTGGCGAGTTGCTGACCCGTTTCGACGTAGTCACCGTCGGCAACAACCGCGTCCTCGCCCATTGAAACGCTGTACGTTTCCTGGTGCCCGTAGCGGAGTTGGCGGTACTCTTCATCCGTCAAGAGGTCGCCGCGGCGGAGCGGTCTGCCGTCGCGCAGCGCGTCCATCGGGTCGGTGACGACGTACTTGGCGAAGTAGAGGACTTGCTCTAACTGGCTGGTCGAGAGGTTGAGGAGTGCGCCCACCTTACTAGGGATGTCCTTGACGTACCAGATGTGCGTGCACGAGGTTGCCAGTTCGATGTGACCCATGCGGTAGCGGCGCACCGTCGCTTTGGTAACCTCGACGCCGCAACGCTCGCAGGTTTTACCTTCGAAGCGCTGACGCTTGTACTTACCGCAGGCGCATTCGTAATCCTTTTCGGGACCGAAGATGCGCTCATCAAACAGTCCGTCGCGCTCTGGCTTGAGGGTGCGGTAGTTGATGGTTTCGGGCTTCGTGACCTCGCCGTAGCTCCAGCCGCGAATCTGCTCGGGCGCGGCGATTTTGATGCGAACCTTGTTAAATTCTCTCATTCAGTATTCCCTTCGGGAAAATGGCGGATAGTGATGAGCTGTCAGTGATTAGCAACTAACCATTATCCACCGGTTTTTACTTGCCCCGCCCCGACTCGTCGAAAATGCCGACGGGCTTATCGTCGTCCATCACTTGTACGTCCAACCCGAGTGAGTGAAGCTCCTTGACCAAGACCTTAAAGGACTCGGGGATAGTGGGCTCGAGCACGTCATCTCCCTTGACAATCGCCTCATATGCGGTGTTACGTCCGTCGATGTCGTCCGACTTGATGGTCAACATCTCCTGGAGCGTGTGGGCTGCGCCGTGCGCCTGGAGCGCCCAGCACTCCATCTCGCCCAAGCGCTGACCGCCGAACTGCGCCTTACCGCCCAGCGGCTGCTGCGTGATGAGCGAGTAGGGGCCGGTCGAGCGGGCGTGCATCTTGTCCTCCACCATGTGGTAGAGCTTCATGACGTACATCACGCCGACGACGATGGGCGCGTCAATCGCTTCGCCCGTGCGTCCGTCGTAGAGGACGGCTTTACCCGTGCGGGCGAGGGCACGTTGGGCGGTATCCATGTCCAAATCAGGCTCTAAAATGCCCAACTTGCTGGCGCGGCGCATCACTTCGGTGTCGCGCCTGTCGGCGGTGAAGCCCGCTTCTTTGTCGGCTTCCTGCTCCTTGACGGAGGCTTCTTCCAAGAGGTCTTTGATCTTCTCCTCTTGTGCGCCGTCAAAGACGGGCGTGACGTAAGAGACGTTGTTTTTGTAGGCGGCGAAGCCTAAGTGGGTCTCCAAAATCTGACCTAAGTTCATCCGTGATGGAACGCCGAGTGGATTAAATACGAGGTCCACGGGCGTGCCGTCGGGCATGTAGGGCATGTCCTCAGGTGGCAAGATTTTCGCGACGACACCCTTGTTCCCGTGCCGGTTTGCAAGTTTGTCCCCTTCAATCAAACGGCGCTTTTGAGCAATATAGACGCGCACCATCTCCTGCACACCGGGTTTGAGTTCGACGCCGGGGTCGGTGCGCTTAAAACGCACCGTACGGAGGATGATGCCGCCGTCGCCGGGTGGGACGCGGAGGGAGGTATCTTTGACCTCCCTTGCCTTCTCCCCGAAGATGGAGCGCAAAAGCCGCTCTTCGGGCGTGGGCTCGGTCTCACCCTTAAAGGAGGTGTGACCGACGAGAATATCGCCCTGCTTCACCTCTGCGCCGATACGGACCACGCCGTCTTCGTCGAGGTCACGGAGTGCGGCTTCGGAGAGTCCAGGAATGTCACGGGTGATCTTCTCCGGTCCGAGTTTGGTGTCACGGGCTTCCTTCTCGTACTTCTCGATGTGAACCGACGTGTAGTTATCGCCGCGCACGAGCTTCTCAGACAAGACGATGGCGTCCTCGAAGTTATAGCCGTCGAAGGGCATGATGGCGATAAGGACATTCTGCCCGAGTGCCAAGCGCCCGTTCTGCGAGGCGGGACCGTCAGCAATGACCTGACCCTCTTCGATTTGGTCGCCGATGTTGACCAAGGGACGCTGGTCCAAGTTCGTGTTCTGGTTAGAACGCTGGAAACGGGTCAGCACGTACTCTTTCTCGACGCCTTTTTCGTTCTCGGTGAGGATGCGCTTGGCATCCACAGATGTGACCGTGCCCGCTTCGGTGGCTAAGAGGACGGTGCCGGAGTCTCTCGAGACCCGTTCCTCCACCCCCGTGCCCACATAGGGCGCGTCCGTCTTGATAAGAGGTACGGCTTGCGACTGCATGTTCGAGCCCATCAGCGCCCGGTTCGCGTCGTCGTGCTCCAAGAAAGGAATCAAAGAGGTCGGCACCGAGATGATCTGCTTAGGTGACACGTCCATGTAGTCCACGTCTTCGTGCGGCGCAAAGACGGGGTCGCCGAGCTTCCGCGCCAAGATGGTCTCGTTGACGAAGCCGCTGTCCTCGTCCAGGATGGTGTTCGCCTGCGCGATGGTGTACTGGTCCTCGGTGTGCGCGGTCATGTACTCGACTTCGTCCGAGACCTTGCCGTCTTGCACGCGGCGGTACGGCGCTTCGATGAAGCCCAAGTCGTTGACCTGTGCGTAAGAGGACAGAGAGGTGATGAGACCGATGTTGGCACCTTCAGGCGTTTCAATCGGGCAGATGCGTCCGTAATGCGTGCGGTGCACGTCGCGCACGTCGAAGCCGGCGCGTTCGCGGGTCAGACCGCCCGGTCCAAGCGCCGAGATACGCCGCTTGTGGCGCAGTTCGGACAAGGGGTTGACCTGGTCCTTAAACTGCGAGAGCTGACTCCGTCCGAAGAACTCGCGCAAAGCCGCGACGATGGGGCGGTTGTTGACAAGTTTTTGCGGCGTGGCGGCGTCAGGGTTGCCCAAGAGCATCCGCTCGCGGACACCTCTCGCCATACGCCCCAAGCCCACGCGAATCTGGTCCGCGACGAGTTCGCCCACCGTGCGGATGCGGCGGTTGCCCAAGTGGTCGATATCGTCCTCTTGGTAACCTTCCGTGCCCGCTTGCAAATTGACAAGATACTGAATGGCGGGAATTAAGCCGTAGTCGGTGAACTCGCCCTCGGAGAAACCCATGAGGGTGCTCTGCTCGTGCTCTAAGCCTAACTTGCTATTCATCTTGTAGCGCCCAGCGTCGCCTAAGTCATAGCGGCGCGGGTCAGCTAAAAGGCTGAAGAGGTACGAGGTTGCCTTGTCCACTTTAGGCGGATCGCCAGGGCGCAAGATGGTGAAGAGGCGCAGCAAGGCTTCCTCTTTCGACGCGCCCGTCGTCGAGTCCTCCTCAAAGGCAGGCTCGATCATATGCTCTTGCCCCTCGAAGAGCCCGCGAATCTGCTCGTCGTTCATGCCCAACACGCGCAAGATGAGCGTGAAGGGGAACTTCTTCTTGTTAACCTTCATCCAGAGCACGTCCGAGTTGTCGAACTCCAACTCGATCCAGGGTCCGCGCTTGGGCATCGGGATGATGCTCGCCATGTAGGTGCGCCCCGTGCTTTTGGGTGCGCCCGTAAAGTACACGCCCGGTGAACGGTGAATCTGCGAGACGATAACGCGGTCCGCACCGTTGACGACGAAGGAGCCGTCTTCAGTCATGAGGGGCAAGTCACCTAAGAAAACTTGGTCTTCTTTAATAAGACCCGTGTCCTTGTGGACCAACTGCAGCTTGGCGAACAAGCCGGAGTGATACGTCAAGTCCTTCTCGCGACACTCTTCGGGCGTGAACTCGGGGTCTTCTAGGGTGTACTCCAAGAAGTCCAGAACGAGACCCGTTTGGCGTCCGCGCTCGGTCTCGTCGATCGGGAAAACCTCTTTGAAAGCGCTCTGCAAACCCGTATTGTCACGGGCACTCGCAGGCGCTAAGTTGCCCTCGGCGTCCATTTGCAAAAACGTGTTATATGACTTAATCTGAATGTCGGTGAGGTTGGGGAGGTTGATGACCTCTTTAATCGAACCGAACTTCCTGATTTCGCGCATTGTCACCCCTTAATGTGATATGCAGTGAAAAACTGAGCTAGATTGACCTAGAGCGGTGTTTGGTCTTGCGTGAGTCGCGGTTCAGCACATTTCAAGCTTTCGTGAAAACTCACGCACCACCTCGTTTAGATTTTTGCTAATCTTGACAAAGAAAATGAACCGTGAAGCAAGATGCTCCGGTTTGAACAGATAACAGATTGTTGCTTGAGGCTAAAATCGTCCTAGCACCTACCGAAAGCTTCCGAATGTTGCAGGGCTCCAATCATAGGAAGCATAATACTCTCCAAACATTGAGCAAGCCATTGTGGACCTCCTCGAGGGACTGTGCCATTATCTTTGGACTCGTTCTGAGTCTCGCAGGTCTCATCTTCCGCGCGTGAGGGCTCAGCGCTCGAGATACAACGTGAGACTTGCTCTAACTAGATGAGACCTGCGCCCAGTCCAATTCAATAGTCTAGCATATATTGAGATAGAAGAGGTCAAGGTAAGCCAACTTACTGGCTCACCTTGACTGCATCTGGTGCTTAGCAGCAAGTATCATCCTTTAATGTGCGTGCTCATCAGTAGCTTTCCTACTGAGAGCGTTGGTGACCAGATGATACCTGCTACCTTACTTGACTTCGACGGTTGCGCCTGCTGCCTCGAGCTTGCCTCTGATCTCGTCGGCTTCCTCTTTCGAGATGTCCTCTTTAACCGTACCGCCCGACTCGACGAGTTCTTTGGCTTCTTTAAGACCCAAGCTCGTAATCGCGCGGACCTCCTTAATGACGTTGAGCTTCTTGTCACCGGGGCTCTTAATCGTCACGGTGAATTCGGTCTGCTCCTCGGCGGCGGCGGCAGCTTCGCCACCACCTTGCGGCATCATCATACCGGCGGGCATCGCGGCGGCGGCTTCGACGCCCCACTTGTCTTTCAAACCTTCGACTAAATCTACAAGCTCCAACACGGTCAAGCCGCTGAGCTGCTCCATCATCGCTTCTTTATCAAATGCCATTACTGCTCCTCCTTGAGTTTCTCTGAGTAGTTGTTGAGTACGGATACCAAGTTCTGCGGGGGGGCTTGCAACACGCCGACAAGCTGCTGCATAGGCGCTTGCAAGACGCCGACAAGCTCGCTGAGGAGTTCGTCGCGGGTGGGCAGCTTAGCGATTTTAACAAACGCTTCCGCCTCTACCATGTTGCCTTGCAAGAGCCCACCCTTAGGCGTGGGTAGGTCTTTCGGGTTGTCGTCCGCGAAGTCGGTGAGCGCCTTGACAGGCTGCACCGGGTCTTCGTCAATGAGGACTAACGCCGTCGGACCGCTCAGCTTTTCGCCAAAGCCCTCGATGCCCTGTTCTTTCAGGACAACGTTGATGAGGGTGTTTTTCGCGACTAAAAGCCTGCCGCCCGCATTGCGCACCTTTGCACGCAACGCGCCGATTTGTTCCGCAGAAAGTCCCTGGTAGTCCACGAGGAAGAAGGTCACAGCGTCCGCGAGTAACCCGCGCAACTCTTCGACCGACTCCGTGTTTCTGGGGTTTGCCATAGAGGGCCTTTCCTAGAGAGGTATCATCTCGTTTGGGAAGAAATCCGCGAGTCAAGCTCTGAGATTTCGTGCGCTCGAGGATACGCTCTTTACACTTTTGAGAGTTGTTCTGTGCAACACCGCCACAAAACTATCTCCACGTCAACCGCGAAGCTGTACTAAACATAATCCTTGCGGACGATGCTTAGCGCCTCGGCAGGATGTTTAAGCTCCTGGCTGAGCCCCTGCTATCTTCAACGCCAGTAAGGTACATGGGTGAAAACGCCGCAGCGTTCCCGCCCGCTTCGCACCGAGATGCTGAAATCAGAAGAGATTCATCTCATCCGAAACGAGATGATACCTCCTAAGCGTTCACCTGAACGCTCGGTCCCATCGTCGAGGTGAGATAGACCGTGCGGATGTAGAGACCTTTTGCAGTGTCCGGCTTTGCAGCTTCCACCGCTGCACGGAACGCGCTCAAGTTCTCCATAAGTTTCGCCGCATCGAAGCTCGCTTTGCCGATTGGGGCGTGCACGACGCCTGTTTTGTCGTTGCGGAATTCGATCTGACCCGCTTTGAGCGCCTTGACGATTTCGCCGATGTTCTGCCCGACTGTGCCCGACTTGGGGTTCGGGAGCAGACCACGCGGTCCTAAGACGCGCCCGAGCTTGCTGCCGACAGCCGCCATCATATCGGGTGTAGCGACGACCGCGTCGAAGTCCAGCCAACCCTCTTGGATGCGCTGAATCATATCGTCGCCGCCAACGAAGTCCGCACCCGCAGCTTCGGCGTCTTGGACTTTGTCGCCTTGCGTCAGCGCGAGGACGCGAACCTCTCGCCCTGTGCCGTGCGGGAGGGCGACGGTGCCGCGTACCGTCTGGTCAGACTTGCGGGGGTCGATGCCTAAGCGGACGTGCGCCTCGACCGTCTCGTCGAACTTCGCCGTGGCGAGTTCTTTGACCAAGGAGGCGG
Source organism: Trueperaceae bacterium (assembly GCA_965215565.1). Lineage (GTDB taxonomy): Bacteria > Deinococcota > Deinococci > Deinococcales > Trueperaceae > CBDBZX01. The sequence continues at coordinate 4,057,143 of CBDCDZ010000004.1, read as the reverse complement.
CTTCGTCGGGGGCGTAGACCTTTTTGCGGTCTACTTTCTCGAGTAAACTCCGATACCTCTTACCGTGCTTAGCCATTGACGGGCGCTCCTTCCACCGTGACGCCCATCGAACGCGCCGTGCCTGCGATGACCTTCGCAGCGGCTTCTTCGGAGGCGGCGTTCAAGTCTTTCATCTTGTCGCGCCCGATCTCCAAGCACTGGTCCCAGGTGAGCTTGCCGACTTTCTCTTTGTTCGGCACACCTGAACCTTTAGGGATGCCAGCCGCTTGACGAATCAGGTAACTCGCGGGCGGCGTCTTGGTGATGAAGGTGAACGAACGGTCCGCGAAGATGGTGATTTCCACCGGAATAATCGCGCCCGCTTGTGAGGCGGTTGCCGCGTTATATTCCTTGACGAAGCCCATGATATTCGCGCCGTACTGACCCAGTGCAGGTCCGACGGGTGGGGCAGGGGTCGCGCCGCCAGCGGGTAGCTGGAGCTTGACCATACCAGCAACTTTCTTTGCCATACTTCCTCCTTAGCTCCCCCAAGAGGTCGCGCCTCCGGGGTTCTAGCGCTATCGACTACTTAGTCGCTTCAATAGCTAGTTCTTGATTCTTGCAGATGTCACCAATCACAACGTGCGCACGAATTCTATGCCTTCGCGAGTGAGCGCGTTGTTGACCAGTTCCGAGCGCAAGCGAGACTGATCTTGATACCTGCTAGTTCTTTATAACCTGCGAAAAATCGAGTTCGACCGGCGTCTCACGTCCGAAGATGGAGACCAAAACCTTGACCTTGCCGCGCTCCGGGTTGAGTTCGGAGACAACGCCCGTAAAGTCCGCGAACGGTCCCGAGGTGACTTGCACCATCTCACCGACGTTGAAGCTGATACGGACTTTAGGCGTCTCTTTCGTCTCAGAGATGCCGAGCGTGCCGAGCATCCGCGCTTCTTCCTCTTGAGTCAGAGGAACCGCCCGCGTCGCCGTACCGACAAAGCCCGTCACACCAGGCGTGTTGCGCACGACTTCCCATGCTTCGTTGGGCTCGTCTAGGTTGTCACCTAAATCCATCTGTACGAACACATAACCGGGAAAGAGCTTGCGCTTGACGACCTCTTTCTTGCCGCCGCCGGCGTGCTCGACAGTCTCCTCTGACGGAACGATGACCTGATAGACCATATCCGCCATGCCGAGCGACCTCGCACGCTGCATCATGTTCGTGCGCACCTTTTCCTCGTGACCAACGTAAGTATGAACGGCGTACCATTCGATACTCATGCGCGGACCCCGCGGATAAGCTGTGCCCTGTGGCTAGACATAAACGTCACGTCCTAAACTAGATCACGAAGTTGATGAGGTTGCCGAACACCGTGTCCACTGCGAGCAAGAAAATCGCCGTAACGAGCACGAAGATTAGAGTCGCTTGGGTGGATTGAACGACTTCGTCGCGGGTGGGCCAGGTGACGCGCCCGAGTTCCGCGCGGGAGTTCCTTAAATACTTGAGAACCCTATTCACACTTACACCTTAACTTCGCGGTGCTGGGTGTGCTTGCGGTCCCAGGGACAGTATTTGCGCAGCTCGAGCTTCGCCTGGGTGTTGCGCCGGTTCTTGTTCGTCGTGTAGTTGCGGCGCTTGCACTCTTGGCACTCGAGCAGCAGCTTGATTCTTACATCGCTCGCCATTGCTTAATCTCCTATAGCCTGCTAAAACGAGAAGAGAGAGACACGGCATAAGCTGCGCTCCCTCAGATTCTCTAATTTACTTTGTCACCTCAGTCACGACGCCTGCACCCACGGTTCTGCCCCCTTCACGAATGGCGAAGCGCAAGCCCTCCTCCATCGCAATCGGCTTGATGAGGTCCACATCAAGTTCCACGTTGTCCCCAGGCATCACCATCTCTACTCCGTCAGGCAAGGTGCACACGCCTGTAACATCGGTGGTGCGGAAGTAGAACTGCGGACGGTAGCCCGTGAAGAACGCAGAGTGGCGTCCCCCTTCTTCTTTCTTGAGGATGTACACCGAACCCTTGAAGCCCGTATGCGGGGTGATGGTGTTCGGTTTCGCTAAAACTTGCCCGCGTTCGATGTCGTCACGCTGCACGCCGCGCAAGAGGACACCCACGTTATCGCCCGCGATACCCGAGTCCAACGTCTTACGGTGCATCTCCACGCCGGTGACAACGCTCTTGCGGGTGTCGGTAAGACCCACGATGGCAATCTCTTCGCCCGTTTTGACTTGTCCGCGCTCGACTCTACCCGTGGCAACCGTGCCACGTCCCGTGATGGTAAAGACGTCTTCGACGGGCATCAAGAAAGGCTTATCCACGTCGCGTTCGGGCGTGGGGATGTAGGAGTCCACGGCGTCCAAGAGGTCCCATATCTTATCCACCCACTCGTTCTCGCCTCTTTGGGTATTGGGGTTTTCGCCTAGGGCTTCTAAAGCTTTAAGTGCCGAGCCTGCCACGATGGGGGTGTCGTCGCCGGGGAATTCGTAGGAATCCAAGAGTTCACGCACTTCCATCTCGACGAGTTCTAACAACTCTTCGTCGTCCACCATGTCGGTCTTGTTCATGAACACGACGATGTAGGGGACGCCAACCTGACGCGCCAAGAGGATATGTTCTCTCGTTTGCGGCATGGGACCATCCGCTGCCGAAACCACCAAGATTGCGCCGTCCATCTGCGCTGCGCCTGTGATCATGTTCTTGACGTAGTCGGCGTGTCCGGGGCAGTCCACGTGCGAGTAGTGGCGTTCTTTCGTTTGGTACTCCACGTGCGAGGTGTTGATGGTGATGCCCCTAGCCTTCTCTTCCGGAGCTTTGTCGATCATGTCGTAGCTGAGGGTCTCGACGGTGGGGTCTGCAGCAGCCGCTGTAAAGGTGATCGCGGCTGTTAGAGTCGTCTTGCCGTGGTCCACGTGCCCCACGGTCCCTATGTTTACGTGTGGCTTCGTTCTGTTGAAGGTCGCTTTGGCCATCTTTCCGTTCCTCTCCTGTCTCTCCTAGATACTTCTATCTATAAGGTTCTGACAGTCAAAATCTAGCCAGTATCCCTTTTCTCGGGTCTGACTTCTTAAAGGTTTGGGTTCTAAGTTGGAGCTCGTGGACGGGATTGAACCGTCGACCTCTCCCTTACCAAGGGAGTGCTCTACCACTGAGCTACACGAGCCTACTCGAACCTTTCTGAAAACAGGCTGCACCTTAACCAAGGTTACTCGCTCCGCTCGCTTCGGACGGGCAAAGCCCAATCCGAAAAGCGGACCTGTTTTTCAAGCGGGAGACGAGATTCGAACTCGCGACATTCAGCTTGGGAAGCTGACGCTCTACCAACTGAGCTACTCCCGCACGAGTGGTAACATCAATCAATAAACGCTACCACGCTTTTACCAGAGAGGTATCCTCTATCAACAGACAATACCTTTTTCCTGCTGAGGTGGGTATCATCCAGCAATAGACGCTGTCAGTGAAACCTGAAAGGGCATCTAAAACCTGTTGATACCTTCTGCCTGCTTGTCCTCGAGCTTCACCACATCATTAAGGTAGATGCAGCGAAACCATAAGACCTTCCTGGTGGGCCGGGATGGATTTGAACCATCGTAGGCGTAGCCAACGGATTTACAGTCCGTCCCCTTTAACCACTCGGGCACCGACCCACGCACCAGTTGTTGCTTAACTCAGAGCAGAAATGTATACAACGTGAGCGCTCTGAGACACCCTGAGCAGCAGGCCGCATCTAGTTATAGATACGTGAGCGTTCGTAACGGCGTGATACGCCCTGCTCAGGGCTGTTCAAGCCACCCATCGGAATCGAACCGACAACCTTTCGATTACAAATCGAGTGCTCTGCCAATTGAGCTAGGGTGGCACGTTCAAGCAGCGGTCACTTACCGATGCCCGAATTGACAGCCTAGCACGCTCTTTTAAGAGGTGTCAACAAGGATAGAGACAAATTTTATAGCGGTTTTTCGAATGGCGGGCTCGAGCCTTTTTTCACCTGCTCTCGAAGCTGGTAAGTACGTTCGTGACGTTCTTTCCCAACGCTTCTACCGCGTAACCGCCCTCCATGACAAAGAGTGTTGGTAACTCGAGGCTCGCCAAATGCGCCCCCAGCTTCGAGAAATCTTCCCGCTGCAAGGTGAAGCTCGAGATAGGGTCATCCACGAAACTATCCACCCCGAGCGATACGAGCAGCGCGTCCGGCGCAAAATCTCGAATCCGCGCAAAAGTAGTTTGCAGCGCCTTTTCGTAGCCTTGCCAGCCCGTCTTGAGCGGAAGCGGCAAGTTGAGGTTGAAGCCCGCGCCCTCCCCCACCCCGCGCTCGTCGGCGTAGCCGGAAAAGTACGGGTATTCGTAAGCGGGGTCCGCGTGAAGCGAGATGTAAAAAATGTCACTCCTGTCATAAAAAATGGACTGTGTGCCGTTACCGTGATGGTAATCCACGTCTAAAAGGGCGACGCGCTTCCCCTCATCCGCGAAGGCTTGCGCTGCAACCCCCGCGTTGTTGAGAAAGCAGTAACCGCCGTAGAGGTCCGCCGCCGCGTGGTGTCCAGGTGGGCGGCAGAGGGCAAAGGCGGCGCGCTCACCTCTTGAAACGAGCTTTTGCGCCGTCAGCGCGACGTTCACCGAAGAGGTTGCCGCCTGCCAAGTCCCTGTTGTAATTGGCGTCGCCGCGTCGAAGGAGTAATAGCTCAGCTTGCCTTCAACTGTTCTCGGAATTTTGGGGGTAAAACCACGTACTGCCCAGTTAAGAGGTAGGGCGTCGCGCTCGCCAAACGATTCAGACCATTCGCTGTAGGCTGTCTGCAAAAAGGTAACGAACGCCGAATCGTGAACGCGGAGAATCGGCGCTAAGCCGAAATCCTCCGGTGGGAGGACCTCTCCCAAGCCAACCTCTTGCACGCTCTGCAAAATTATCTCGGCGCGTTCGGGTTTTTCGACACAAGGACGAAACTCCCCGTCAATCAATTCAACTTGACCTCTTTGAAGTCTGTGGTCTTCGCTGTAAATGGTGATCACAAACTCACAGCCTCAGTTTGAGCCTCGAGAGAAAGTCCTCCGCAGTCGGCGCAGTATTGACTACGTCGTCTTCTGTTAAGCCCGCTTTGCGCGCCATCATCACGCCGTAACGCACGTCGTCATAGCCGCTCGTATGATGCGCGTCGGGATCGATGGAAAAGGTGCAGCCTAAGCGCTTCGCCTTGATGACCCAGTGCCAGTCGAGGTCAAGCCGCCGCGTGTTGGCGTTGATTTCGACGACAGTCTTAGTTTCTGCGCACGCTTCGATGACCTCTTGCAAATCCACCGCGTAGCCCGGTCTGCGCAGCAAGAGGCGTCCGGTGGGGTGGGCGAGGATGGTGGCGTAAGGGTTATGTACCGCGTTCACAATGCGCTCTGTTTGTTTAGCTTCGCTCAGGGTGAAGTTTTGGTGGACGCTGATCACGGTGTAGTCGAGCGTCGCCAAGACCTCGTCGGGATAGTCGAGTTTGCCATCTGACATAATGTCCACTTCGACGCCGTGCAACACTCTAAAGTCGCTGCCCTCATCTATAAGTTCTTGCTGAATCTTTGCAATCTCCGCCGACTGCTGCTCGACCCGCTTGACGCTCAAGCCGTTGGCGTAGTAAGAGGTCCTCGAGTGGTCCGCCATCGCCAAGTAGCTGTAGCCTAAGTCTCGCGCCGCCGCCACCATCTCCCGAAGAGACGACGCCCCGTCCGACCACGTCGAGTGGTTGTGAATCACGCCGCGCATGGCGTCTAGTGAAATGAGGTTATCCGGTGAAGAGGTCTGGACGCCTTCGCGTCGTTCGGGTGAAATATAGGAAATATCTAAGTGTTCAAATACTGTGTGTTCTTCGGGTGTAGGAATGAACTCATCCTCTTTGAAAAGACCTTTGGAAGATAGAGTGTAACCTCTTTCCTCAGCCTTTTCTTTCAACATCTCCACGAACGCTTTGCTGCCTGTTTGCACGGCTAAAGCTGCGCCTAAAGTGTCTTCTTGAGTGACGGTTAGCTCGAGCCTCCGCCCTTCAAAGTCCGCCTCGAGATAGGGCGGATTCGTTTCCAGATCGCCCACGAACGGCTCTAAAACGCTCATAACCTCTTCAAAACTCACGTCTGTAACGATGACGTCTAAGTCACCCACCGTCTCCAAACTGCGGCGCAAGCTACCTGCAAAGGTGAGTTTAGCGCTCGGCAGCGCGGCGCTTATGACCTCTTGGAGCGCCGCTGCGTACGCCTCAGCCACGTCTAAGCGCATCCGCTTCTTTGCCTCTAACGCGAACTCCGCCGCGCTTAAAATAGATTCGGCGCTCTTCTTACCGAACCCTTTTAGGGACGCCACGCGCCCGTCACGGCTCGCTAGGGCGAGTTCGTCCAAGTTGGCAATACCATTTTGCCACAGCAGGCTGATTTTCTTCGCGCCCAAGCCCGACACCACAAAGAGGCCCCGTACGCCTTCGGGCACGCGCCCGCGAAGCTCGTCTAAAACGGGCAGAGTTTCGCGCTCTTTTAGGGTCATGATTTCGGCGGCGAGCCCCTGACCGACGCCGCGAATTTGGGTGAGCTTGCCCCTTTCGAAGAGGTGCGAGAAGTCGCCCTCATAGTTCTCCACCTGCCGCGCCGCGTTCGCGTATGTTTTGGCGCGGTGAGGCTCTTCGGCTAGGACCTCTAAGAGCTTCGCCACCTCGCTGAGCTGCGCGGCGAGTTGTTTTTTTGTGATCTCCATGCCTCATCTTAACCGGGGACGCTTTAGGTACACTGAGCCGATGCGCTACCTCTTCATCTTGACCGCCGCTATAGTCCTCCAGACAGCTCTCGCCCAGTCGGTATGGTTAGAAGGCGGTCTCGGCTACGACGAGAACAGGGTGACGAACACCTACGACCTCAGCGTTAAGGGTGGGCTGCGGGGGACGTACCCTCTCACCGACGCGCCGCTGAGCAGCTCGGGTCTTTACGCGGCGGCGGCGTGGGGCGGCGGCGTCCTCCTCGACGCGGGCGGCTGGTTCACCTTTTTGCCCGAAGAGAACGCGCTGTACGGCTTCGAGGCGCACCTCGGAGCCGGCTTGACCTACGCGGTGGACAGCTTTGGGGTGGCGCTCAGCGCCGGGCTCAGCTACGACCTCACCCAAGGAATCGCGCTGTCGTTCGTCTATACGCACCGCCCCTTGTTGCTACCTGAACTCAAACAGGCGTTCGACCTCTCGGCGGGCGTCAGGCTTGACTTAGATGAGGCGTTGTTCGGGCTGCGCTAAGAGCGGTTCATGGGTCATACGGATTCCGGGTGAATCCACTACAAAATGCGAACGCATTTTTCCGTTATTCACCGGAATCCGTAGCTGTTTATGCTCGCCACGCTCGGGTTAATTCTTTTAGGAATTAACCGGAAAGGGTATCAGTGCAACCAAGAGGTGCAGAGAACGCCGTAACGTGTAGGGACGGGTTTGAAATCCGCCCCCACGAAGCCCCGCAAGAGAATTGCACGAGAAACTTAACCCAAACGCTCGGCGATGATCCGCAACCCCTTTAGGGTCAACAGCGTGTCGTAAGCGTCCACCTCTTGGCAGTGCCCTTCGACCACGTTGGCAAAGCCGCCCGTCGCCACCACGAAGGGCTGACCGTGTTCCGCTTCGACTTCACCTCTAAAGCGCTTCACCATCCCGTCCACCATCGCCGCGTAACCGAAGACGAGCCCGGATTGAAGGGCGGTGACGGTATTCTTGCCAATCACACTCGGCGGGGCTTCCAGGTCCACGCGGGGCAGCTTGGCTGTGCGCGCGAAGAGCGCGTCGGCGGCGATCATCGGACCCGGCGCGAGCGCGACGCCTAAAAGCCTATTCGGTTTCACGATGAGGTCGAAGTTCGTCGCCGTGCCGAAGTCCACGACGAGCAGGACATGAGCGTCGTAGGTCAGCGCGGCGACTGCGTTGACCAGGCGGTCTGCGCCGACCTCTTTAGGGTTGTCGGTCTCGACTTTGAGGAGACCCGAGAGCGCGGCGCTCGAGACGAACACGCTCTCAACTCCCCAGTACTGTTTGAGCGCGGTAGAGAGTTCACGTTCGACGGGCGGGGCAACCGACGAGATGACGGCGCGCTCGGGCGGGGGGCAATCATCTAGCTCGAGCAGGTTCTTGAGTAAAATCGCGTACTGGTCCGCCATGCGCATCCGGTTCGTGGGCACGCGCCAGTGCGCGACGAGGTCTTCCCCGTCGAAGAGACCTAAGACGGTGCTGGTGTTGCCCGTATCTACGGCTAAGAGCATGGAGCTGAGTATAACGGCTCGGGTGAAAGGGAGAAGCGTGGCGCTTACGTTTCTCCTTTGGTCTTTTCTGGACGGTGTACCCCGTTTTGCGTATGGAGTTTTATGCATGGAGTTTCGTGTACGGCGTTGCGCGAAGCCCATAAAAGAGGTCATTCGGTATCTGCGCACGCACAAAACACCTTCTCTTCCGCATTTTCCCTCCTGCTTCATTTTCTACACGTTTCCTCGAGCTAGCCGGTCAAAGCGCCAATCCAACCCCTTCATAAACGTTCTTATGAGCGTTGTCTCACCTGCACACGGCGCGCACCCCTTGGAGTATGATACGAGGTATTGAGACACTTCTGCACAACTCGGTGCGTGGTCCGCTCCTCATTCGGAACCCCTCTATTTGCGTAAGGTGAGCGTCCTCTCACCTCTTAGCGCCGCGCGTGCGAGCAGCGGCGCGTGTTCCCCTGTCTTATCGCTACTGTTTTATTGCTACTGTCTCGTCGCTATTCACCTCACTATAGTTTCAGGTACAAAAGGAGACCTTATATGGATATCGGTTTACTACTTCTCGTCGGCGGCGTCATCCTCTTCTTCATCATTTTCTTCTCGTTTATCCCTATCCCCTTGTGGATTTCAGCCATCTCAGCGGGCGTTAAGGTCAGCTTGACAAGCTTGGTGGCGATGCGCCTGCGCCGCGTGCCGCCCAACAAGATCATCTTGCCCCTTATCAAGGCGGACAAGGCGGGCATCGAGGTAGAGCAGAACCAGTTGGAGGCGCATTACCTCGCGGGCGGCAACGTGGACCGCGTGGTGGACGCGCTCATCGCGGCGGACAAGGCGCGCATCGCGCTGCCCTTTGATAGAGCGGCGGCCATTGACTTAGCCGGGCGCAACGTGCTCGACGCGGTAAAGGTCTCGGTCAACCCGCGCGTCATTCAGACGCCGAACGTCTCAGCGGTGGCGAAAGACGGCATCGAGCTGATTTCGACGGCGCGGGTCACGGTGCGCGCGAACCTAGAGAGGCTCGTCGGTGGGGCGGGCGAGGAGACGATCATCGCCCGCGTGGGCGAGGGCATCGTCTCATCAATCGGCTCCTCGAACTCGCATAAAGCGGTGCTGGAGAACCCCGACTCCATCTCGAAAACGGTGCTCGCGAAAGGTTTAGACGCCGGCACCGCCTTTGAAATCCTCTCGATCGACATCGCGGACGTCAACGTCGGCAAAAATATCGGCGCGACGCTGCAGACCGATCAAGCCGAGGCGGACAAGCGCGTAGCGCAAGCCAAAGCGGAGGAGCGCCGGGCGATGGCGGTAGCCGCCGAGCAGGAGAACCGCGCCAAAGTCGAGGAGCAGCGGGCGAAAGTCGTCGAGGCGGAGGCGGAGGTGCCGCGCGCCATCGCCGAAGCGTTTAGAAGCGGCAACTTAGGCATTATGGACTACTACAACCTGGAGAACATTCAGTCCGACACGAAACTGCGCTCCAACATCGCTCAGTCCACCGAGGATGCAGACGAGCGCAGCTAAAGAGGTGATTTGGTGAATATCGACCCCATCACGATCATTCTCTTCTTGATCTTTTTCGTTGCGCCCATCGTCAATAACTTCTTGAGAAGAGGTCAAGGCGGACAGAGAGGTCAGGGACAACAGGGGCAAGGACGACCTCAGGGGCGACCCACCGGAGCGCCTCAGCGCCGAGAGCAGGAACGCCCCGACGAAAGGAACGCTGAGAGGAATACCTCTGCAGATACGCGCCAGGAAGGTGGCAGCGTGGGCGACGAATTCTCGAGGCGTTTAGAGGAGGCGCGGCGGCGCGTGCAAGAGGCGATGGGTGGGAGTGACGAGGGAGGGCGTACCCAGTCTCGAGGCGGGTCTCAAAGCGGGCGAGACGACAGTTCCGGCGACCTCTTTCCAAGATTAGATGAGGAGCAGCAAGCCCGTTCACAAGGGTCACGCTCCCAACAAGGACGCGCGTCGCAGCAGGGACGAGGACTGGAGAGCGGGCGAGCGCGGCAACCTTTCGAGGGCCTGGGGCGCGAAGGGGTGAGCCGCCAGCGTCCCGCCTCGCAGCAGGGCACGACGACGAAACAGTCGTCCGTCGATAGGACTGAACTGGGCGACGCGCCGCCGCTGCGCGTGCAACGCTTGAAGCCGCGCCGAGGGAGTAAGATAGATGGGCCGAGGGGGGTCTTGGAGTTCGACCGCAGATCGGTCCTACAAGGCATTATCTGGCGCGAAATCTTAGACGAACCCCTCTCTAAACGCAAACGAAGAAAGCGTCGCTGACGGCGCACATGTGATTTATATGTCTATCGACTCGAGACTTGGACTGGAATAGCGCAGGTAGCACCTCAACCGAGTGTGCGCCGAGTGGCGCTATTTACAGTGAGTGCGTCTGTGACCCTACCTGCTATTCACCGACCCGATGATACCCGCTTTACAAGGAGAAACCCATCGCAACATCTGTAACCTTAAAATTGCGCAGCCCCGCCGAAGCGATGTCGCTCTTCGGGCAAAACGACGAGAACCTCAAGCTCTTACGCCTTCGCCTCGGCGCAAAGGTCATCGCTAGAGGCGACGAACTGAGACTGTCCGGTGAGGAAGGTGCCGTAGAGGAAGCGGAACGCACCTTTAAGGCGCTCCTAGCCTCCATCCGGCGCGGCGAAAGGATCAGCGTGACCGAACTCGAGCACGCGCGGCTCAGCGATCTATCCGACGATCTAGCCGGCCATGCGCCGCAAGAGGAGAGCGTCGGCGCAAGGTTGCCGCGCCGCGCCAGACCCAAGACCGCCGGGCAGCGCCGCTACGTCCAGGCGATCGAAGCCAACGAGATCGTCTTCGGCGTCGGTCCTGCGGGCACGGGTAAGACCTACCTCGCGGTGGCGATGGCGGTCCAAGCCCTCAAGGACAAGCGCGTCAAACGCATCATTCTGACGCGCCCTGCCGTCGAAGCGGGCGAGCGGCTGGGCTTTTTGCCCGGCGACTTGCAAGCCAAAATTGACCCCTACTTGCGCCCTCTTTACGACGCGCTCTACGACATGTTGGACAGTGAGCGCAGCGAGCAGTATTTCGAGAGCGGCGTGATCGAGGTCGCGCCCTTGGCCTTCATGCGCGGGCGCACGCTCAACGACGCTTTTATCATCTTAGATGAGGCGCAAAACACCACCGGCGAGCAGATGAAGATGTTTCTGACGCGCATGGGCTTCAATAGCCGCGTCGTCGTCACGGGCGACATCACACAGACCGATCTGCCCGGCACCGTTGTGAGCGGACTAGGTATCGCCGAGCGCATCCTCAAGAAAGTCGAGGGCATCGGCTTTATCTACTTCGGCGAGGCGGACGTGGTGCGTCATCCCTTAGTCGCGCGCATCGTAAAGGCGTACGAACAAGTCCAATGAGCCTCAAACCTAAAGTGGCGAAAGCGGCGGGGACCGCGCCTAAAGGCGCGCAGAAGGCGGCAACGAGCCCTAGCAACGCCCGCTTGCGCCGCAGAATGTCGCAAGGGGCGTCGGCTCGAGCCCCGTGGCAGCTCGTCTTAGCAGCGCTCCTTTTCGTAGTGGTCTTAGCCGTCCTCCTTTACAGCGTGTACGGCTCGAGGCAAGAGGGCAACTTTCAGCTCGGTCAGCCGAGCCCGCAACGCTACGTCTCCCCGATGACGGTGCAAGTCATCGACCAAATCGCTACCGAGCGCGAGCGGCAGTATGCTAGGTCGCAGATCGACACGATTTACACCTCGTCCGCGTCGCAGCAGCGCCTCGTTTTGGGAGCCATCACCTCGTCCACCTTGCCCGCGAACGTGCAGCGTTTTCTCATCGACGCTTACAGCCGCCCGGCAGGGGTGAGCGAAGCGGCGCTGTCCAGTCTCATCCGCGACGCGGCGTCCTTGGCCGAACCTGGGCAGCGGCTCAGGGTCAGGTTGCTCTTAGAGCGCCTGCTCATCTCTAGTGCGCAGCCCAACACGCGCCTTACCGAAGCCGCCAGGGACGCCGCCGCAGGCAGCGTCGAGCCGGTCATGCGCACCCTGCAAGAGGGCGAAGCGATCCTGCAAGAGGGCGATATCTTAACTCTGGACGATCTGCGCGTGTTGGAGCTTACGGGCTTCTATCAGCCGAGGACCGAGTCGCTCAGGCGCGCGCTGCGCTTGGCGGGCGGCTGCTTGGCGACAGCGCTCCTGCTCTCCTTGCCGCTCGTCTACCTCTATGGGCGCGTTAGAGACACGCTCACACTTAGGCAGCTCGCCTTTCTCATCACGCTCTTCACACTTGCTCTAGGTGTGCAGCGCGCGGCGCTGCTCATCGACGAAACGCTCCTCTTCATCGCCTTCGTGCCACTTCTGTCCGCCGTGATCGTCGCGGAGCGGAGCGCCATTTTGCTCTCGGTCTGGTTCGCGGTGCTCACGGCGTTTTTCGCGCCCGCAACCGCGTTCGTCACCTTTTTCGTCGCGCTGAGTAGCAGCGTGGCGGCGAGCCTGCTCGCGCAGGTTTTCAAGTCGCGGGCGTCGCTCCTCTTCGCGGGTAGCTTGGGCGGCGTGGTGGCGGCGCTGAGCTTCACGGCGTACAGCTTGCTCGTGGGAAGTTTCGGCAGCCTCTCCATGCTCGTCTCGCTCGCCTGGATCACGAGCGGCGGCGCGGCGGCGGGCATCTTGGCGCTCGCGACGCTGCCCCTTGCAGAGAGCAACTTCGGCTTTTTAACGGAGTTCCGCCTCTTGGAGTTAATGAGCCCCTCGAGCCCCCTGCTGCAAAAGCTGCTCTTAGAAGCGCCCGGCAGCTATCAGCACAGCCTCATCATCTCGAACTTAGTGGACCAGGCAGTCACCAATATCGGCGGGAACGCGCTCCTAGCCCGCGTCGGCGCGCTCTACCACGACGTCGGCAAGCTCAAACGCCCGCAGTTTTTCGTCGAGAACCAGTTCGCGGGCGAGAACCCGCACGACACCCTCTCGCCGCACCTGAGCTACCTCATCATCACGAGCCACGTGCGCGACGGCTTGGACTTGGTGCGCGAGTACGGGTTGCCTAAAGCGCTGGAGCCCTTCGTCCTGGAGCACCACGGAACGACGGTGCTAAGTTACTTCTACAAACGTGCGTTAGAGGATTCGGACACGCTCGAAGAACTTAACTTTCGCTACGCCGGGCCGCGTCCGCAGAGCAAAGAGACCGCTGTGCTGATGATCGCCGACGCCGTCGAGTCCGCCTCGCGCACGCTCGTCGAGCCGAGTCAGGGCAGCATTCGCGCGATGATCGACCGGCTCATCGAGCAGCGGCTCCAAGACGACCAGCTCGCGGACAGCCCCCTGAATTTCAACGATCTAGAGGTTATCGCCAACACCTTCGAGCGCCTGCTAACCGCGATACTGCACCGCCGCGTGAGCTACCCGAGCGCGGAGGAGATCAAGGGACTCAAACGTGGTCGAGACGCTAAACGAAGCGCCCCACTTCCCTCTTGAGGGGCCTCTTGAGGTGGAGGTGGCGCGCGCGCTCACGGCGCTACTGGCTGACCTGGGGCTCTCCCACAAAGAGGTCACAGTCGTCTTCGTTGACGACGCGAGGATTCGCGATCTCAACCGCGCCCACAGAGAGGTGGACGCGCCCACCGACGTGCTCTCCTACCCGACGTCTGAACCGGACGATATCGCTGAGGGCTTCGTCATGCCTGAGGTTCCTCATTTAGGTGACATTATCATCAGCGTGGAGACCGCCGAGCGTCAGTCTGCCGAACAGGGTCACACCTTGGTGCAAGAGGTTAAAACGCTCGCCGCGCACGCGCTGACGCACCTCTTGGGGTATGATCACCCGACGGAGGAAGCGTGGAAGAGGTTCAGGAGCGCTCAGGCGCGCATTCTGACACTGTAGAGGGCATAGAAGAGGGTGCGGATAAAGATGACAGCGTAGCGAGACAAGCTGCCGTAAAGTCCGCAACCATCGACAGCCAAAAGCTGCGCCGCTCATTTGGCTTCGCTTGGATGGGCATCGCGCAAACCTGGCGCACCGAGCAGAACTTCCGCGTCGAAGTCTCTGTAGGCGCACTCGCGCTGCTCCTCGGTCTGGTCCTCCAGGTCAACCTCGTCCCCATCTTGCTGTGCTGCTTGCTCGTGCTCTCATTAGAAATTATGAACAGTGCGCTCGAGGCGGCCGTCAACCTCGTTTCCCCTGAGTTTCACCCGCTCGCTAAGCGCGCCAAAGACGCGGCGGCGGGCGCGGTGCTCCTTGCGGCGGTCGGCTCTATCTTCGTAGGCCTTCTCGTGCTAGGTCCGCCTCTATGGAGGGCGGTCTTTGGATAGGCTCGAGCTGCGTAGCAACGGGTGCTAGATAAGAGGAGATAGGAAGCGCGTCCTCATCTCCCTACCTCCTCACCACCCCGGCTGCTAGAATGCCCCATGTCTTCCACTCCATCTTCAAAACCTACCGCGCCGCAGGACTTACTGGGCGCGGCTAAGCGCGTCCGCGACAACGCCTACGTGCCCTATTCGGAGTTCGGCGTCGGCGCGGCGCTGCGCGCTGAGAGCGGCGAGATTTATACGGGCGCGAACATCGAAAACGCTTCGTATGGGCTCTCGCGCTGCGCGGAGCAGTCCGCAATTCAGGCGATGGCGTCGGCGGGTGAGCGCAGCTTCTCCGAACTCGTCGTCTATACAGAGGCGGAAGACCCCGCCACGCCCTGCGGCGCGTGTCGGCAGATTCTGTTCGAGTTTTCGAGAGACGCGGACGTGTACATGGTCAACCACGAGGGCGTCGTCAAGCGCTTCAGCACAGCCGAGCTTCTGCCCGACGGGTTCAGCTTGACCTGACGGTTGCTTCTCACGCCTCACTAGGTATACTTCTGGGTGATGAAACGCACTCTTTTTGCCCTTATGACCGCCCTTTTGCTGGCTCTCACAGCCGCCCAAAACTTCGCTCAACCTTCCGCCCCCCAAGAGGTTACGCGCTTGCCCGTGCTCGCTTTCGACGCGCAAGGGAACGCAGCCCCTTACCGTTTAGGTATCGCCACCGGACTTCAGCGCGTGCTCAACGTCATCGACGGCGTCTACGCACCGCCCGTCGGCGACACGCTTCTCGTGGCGCAGCGCTTCGAGGGTCAGGGCACGCTCAGCCCGGAGGTGTTCGCGGAGGCGTATGACGCTGCGGCGCTCGTGAGCGGCGTGGTGGAGGTCTCGGGGAATCAGGCGCAGGTACAGATTATCTTCGCTGGACCCGACTACCCCACGCCCCGAGTCGTCACCGTCAACGGCGCACTGGACGCGCCAGGAGCGCTCCTCACGTCGGTAACGAACACCGTCGTTAGCGAGTTGGGACTGAGCGTAAGCGCGCAAGATAGAGAGCAAATTGACGCGGTGCTCGCGCAAACGCCGCCCTTGGAAAACCTGAGCGCCGTCGCGGAGGCGTCGTTGGGGTTGCAGACGAGCGACTCGGCGGCGCTGGAGACAGTGTTGGGACTCGAGTCTGACTCGAGCTGGGTCTTGTCCGAGCAAGCCGAGATTCTCGCGCGCACGAACGCACTGGAGGACGCGCTCAGCACCTCTTTAGCAGCGATTCAGAGCGCTCCCGAAGACGTCGAGGCGCTCGTCACGCGGGGCGCGGTGCTCCTGGCGAGCGGCGACGAGGCGACGGCGCAAACCGCTTTCGAAGCGGCGCTTTTGCTCAACCCCGCGCACGCGCTCGCCCTAGCCGGACTCGGGCGGTTGCAAGGCGATATTGCTAATTTAGAAGCGGCGCTTGGCGTCTACCCGCGCTACGTCCCCGCTTACTTAGACCTCGCCTCGGCGCAGGCGGCGCAAGGGGACGCGCAAGCCACGTTGGAAACTTTAGAGCAGGGCACCACCAACGTCCCTGACTCCACCACCTTAAAGCGCGCTTTCATCAGCGAAACGCTCGAGCAAGGCGGCGCGCAGGGCGCGCTCAGCTACTTGCAGACGCTCACCGAGGAGACGCCCGCCGCCGATGTGTACGCGCTCGCCGCCGAACTGCCGAGCGAGGTCTCACCGCAAGCTCTGGAGATCGTCCGCGAGGGGCGCAGCGCCTACCCGCAAGACGTGAGCCTAGCGCTCGCCGAGGCGTCGCTGCTGTCGCAAACAGAGGACTACGCGGCGGCTGAAAGCGTCCTGCAAGAAGCGCAAAGCCTCGCACCGGACAACCTGCGCGTGACGAACGAACTCGCCATCGCGCAGGCGCAGCAGGGCAAGTTGGACGACGCGAGAGCGACCTTAGAGAACGCCTCGCAGACGAACAGTACCGTTCAGCTCAACCTCGCGCAAATTCTCCTCGAGGCAGGTCAGACGGACGGGGCAATCGAGCTTTTAGAACCGCTCTTGTCCGCGTCGCCCCAAGACGCCGAATTGTACGCGCTCTACGGCGTCGCGCTAGGGCGCGCCGGGCGCTACGACCAGGCGCTCAATGCTTTAGATGAAGCGCTCAGCCTCGACCCGGAGCTAGCGCAAGCACAGAGAGCCAGACAACTCATCGCTCAGAACCAGGCGCTCACTCAAGGCGAACCTATCGACTTGGAGGGCGAAGCCGCCTCGCTCTTTAGCGCGGGGCTCGCGGCGTTGGGGGCGGAGAACGCCGCCGCCGCCGAGCAGAACTTCACGCAGGCGCTAGAGCTGCAAAACAGCGGGCTCTTAGCCTTTTATCAGGGGTACGCCCGGCAGCTTCAGGGCGATTTGCGAAACGCCGTGACGAGCTACGAGCAAGCGTCCGAAGAGTTGAGCGACAGCGCCCCCGTGCTCAATAACTTGGGCTTCGCTTACTTCCGCTTGGGGCGCTTCGATAGGGCGATC
Source organism: Trueperaceae bacterium (assembly GCA_965215565.1). GTDB lineage: Bacteria > Deinococcota > Deinococci > Deinococcales > Trueperaceae > CBDBZX01. The sequence continues at coordinate 4,040,147 of CBDCDZ010000004.1, read as the reverse complement.
GAGTATCTGGAACGCGCCGTCGCTGCCGACCCCGAGAACGCCGAAGCGCAGCTTAACTTGGGGCTCATCTACTACGACCTAGAGCGCTACGCGCAGGCGGTGGGACCGCTCGAGCAGGCGGTAACGCTCCGCCCCGAACTCACCGAGACCTCGGTGCAAGTCGGCGCGGAAGAGCAGCTTAGCTTTAGTGAGTTGTTGGAGCAGGTGCGGAGTCAGGCGCAGTAGGCTTGCAGAGACATTACCAGACATTAAAGGCTCCTCTGTTCGTGAATGAGGAGCCTTTTCCTTAAAGATTGATGAAGAGTCAAAAACTTGATTTTTCCTACATCCATGGTAACTTCTGCACAGTTATAAACATTGATACTTCGGAGGCAAGGGAGCTGCGGCACCGCTCAAAGTAGTTAGCATCGGCGCATCGGTTGTTGTTGAGTACTTTTTGACCTCTAGGAGTTACCATGTCTAAAATTACCCCTCCTCTCATGTAAAACTCATCTTCTCCATGCTTTTGCTACTTGCGTTAGGATCATGTAGTTTCGAAGCAGAGCCAGAAGGGTCTCAAGCAGACCTTACGGATATTCCCAAAACACTGGATGAGCAATTTCTAGAGATAGGCGCGGACGTTCCAGGGTTCGCGGGCATCTACTACGACGACAACAATGACCTCGTAGTGAACATGGCAAGAAGTGAGCTTCAGACTGCGAGTGTGAGCGACATAGAAGCGGCTTTAGTCAAGCAGTTTGGTCAAGACGTTTTCGGGGCTGTAGAAACCTTGTCCAGTCAGTCGGTTGAGCCGAACCTCATAACGCAAGAGGTCAAATATTCGTTTGCGGAGCTGAGCGAGTTGCTCGAGAAGTTTGAGAGCAAAGCGGAAGAGGTAGGTATCAACATTATCGACATTGACGAGGTAGCTAACGAGATATGTCTTGGCGTCGAGAACGAAGAGATAGCAAACAAAATACGCGCGGCTATCATTAGGTTCAACATACCGCAGGACGCCGTAACCGTTGCTGTTGAGCAAGCGCCTGCACCTACGGCTACTACTCTGAAAAGTACCGTGAGACCAACGCAAGGTGGCATACTCATTGACCAAAACCCAGGTAGCTCATGTGCTCGGTTTTAATGCTGTACATAATGGCGTTAAAGGATTCGTGACTAACTCCCACTGTACTGAAAAGCTGGGACAGTCTACTGGGACTAGATTTTATCAGGCCTATCAATCTAGTGGTACTAGAATTGGTCTCGAGACTGTTGATCCACCGTTTAGAGGGGAGGGCAGGTTCTTTTGCTCTCTTCAACGCGATTGCCGTTATAGCGATTCTGCATTCGTCGGATACGACACTAACGTTAGCGTTGGTCTAGGCAAGATAGCCCGTGTATCCAACAAACCTGGAAAAGAGATAACACCAAAAAACCCTCTACCGGTAGTTGGCAAAAGAACGGATAATAGCCAGCTCTACTCTGGTAGAATTGTAGAAAAGGTGGGTAAAACAACGGGCGTTACGGCTGGTAAGATTATTCAAACGTGTTTCAAAGTTAGACAGAAAGACACCGATAAGTACTTCGTCTGTCAGTATCAAGCCAATGCGAATAGTGAAAGTGGAGATAGTGGTTCTCCCGTTTATACCATAGAGAGTACAGGTGTTAGAATCTCCGAGGTTGCACGACAGGGCTACCGCAAAGTCACAGGGGTAGAGTCAGGTATGACAGAGGTTGATGTTCCGAAACTGCTGACACACTTTGCCGACCTATCCGACCCTCGAAAGCCACGGGGCGTTCGCCACAAGCTGCTTGACATAGTAAGCATCAGTATCTTGGCTGTTATCTGCGGAGCCAATACCTACAGTCAGATTCATCAGTACGCGCTGGCACAAGAAGCGTGGCTGAGCAGTTTTTTGGAGCTACCTTCAGGTGTTCCTTCTCAGGACACCTTTGAGCGCGTTTTTGCCCTGCTTAGTCCTGACGTGTGGCACTCAAGATTTCTAGCGTGGACGCAGACGCTGGTGTTGCCCGAACTACCCAAAGGGGAAGATGAGGTACTAGCAGTTGATGGTAAAACGGCGAGACGCTCGCATAGAAAAGGCTTGGGCGCGCTGCACACAGTGAGCGTTTGGTCAAGCCAGTTCGAGGTGGTACTGGTCCAGAAGGGGGTGCCCGACAAGACCAACGAGATAACGGTAATTCCTGAGTTGTTAGAAGTCGTTAATCCTGCTGGAGCAGTGGTAACGACGGACGCTATGGGCACACAGAAACAAATTGCCTGGACCATTCGAGAACACCACGCTCACTACGTATTGGCGCTCAAAGACAACCATCCGACTCTGTTCGAAGAGACCAAGGACTTTTTCGCTTATGCCGGTAAAGTTGACTGGGCACTAGAACACAGCCAGACCACTGAGCGGGGTCATGGGCGTGTTGAGACCCGTGAATGTTGGGTCTCGCCCGTACCTGAATGGTTGCATGAGCGTGAGGCTTGGCGTGGACTCAGTAGCCTCGTTAAAGTTCACGCAACCCGCACTCTGGAGGGTAATACCAGTGAGCATACCCGCTATTTCCTCTCCAGCTTACCCCTAGATGCAGCGCGTGCGCTTAGAGCCGCACGTTTCCACTGGGGTATTGAGAATGCTCTTCACTGGGTACTCGATGTCGCCTTTGATGAAGACAGCTCGCGCGCTCATATAGAAAACGCCCAAGCAAGTTGGGTAGCCCTTAGACACCTAGCTATAAACCTCTTGAAGCGTGACAAAACTGTCAAAGCTGGCGTGGAAGCTAAGCGCCTCAGAGCAGGCTGGGACCGTGCTTATCTCCTTAAACTTCTTCAAAGCTGACTTTGCGGTAGCCCTGGGTTGCACGAAAAGTCGGTTGAGTAGAAGAGAGGGGTAAGAATGGTTTACGACGAACAACCCTTACCCCAAAGCGAGTTTACTGGATAGACGTTGCCCTAAGTGCGAGATAAGGAAGCCTGAGAGTGGCAACGGCAGGGCGGCCTGCCCGTAACGCGGCTACCGCATCAGGAAACACCGAGATGTAAACGGTATACGTGAAGAGAAAGTGTTGCGTGTGCGCTGTCAGCGGTGCAAAGGCAGCTTGGGGTGTGTTTACCCAGAGGGTGTCATGCGCTATAAGTGGTACAGCCGAAAGGTGGAGGGTATCTTTGCCATCTTAGATGTGCATCAGGTTGATGAAAGCTGCGCTGCTGAGGTAGCCGAGCACTTAGGTTATCCAATTCAGAGCGAAACTCGCGCCTCATGGCAAGGGACACGCGCTCTAAGAGCCGAGCGGCTAGAAGAGAAACAGGCAAAGCCCACTAAGCTCAAAGCCGCGAGCATAGACGAATTCAAACTAGGCGAGTGGTGGATGTACACGCTTACTGATGTTAAATCTCAAGCCGTTATGGACTACCGCCTATGCGAGAACCGTGATGAAGAGGTGGTTCGTGAGCTTATCGCTGCACACAACCCTAAGCTGATCATCAGTGATGGGTGTAAGAGCATCCAAGCGGCGTGTGAATACTTCGCTGACAAGCCGCATGGACGCTGTTGGTTTCACATCATCGAAGAGGTCTTGAAGCAGTTCCCCAAGAGAGAGCGTGAACTCGTGGCGCTTGATCTGCGTTTCTTGTATACCTGCACGAACCTCAAAGATGCAAGGTGGTTTCTAGGCGTCCTCACCGCTCGCTACGGCGCAACCCAGCTCGAGCCGCTACTGAATGCCTGGACGCAGCTTGAATTCTACTGGCAGTACAAGGCGATGCCCTTGACCAACAACGCTTCGGAAACCCTTTATAGCGCTCTATGGTCAAGAAACAAAAAGCGCGTTGTCAAAGCCTTCCACCGCGCTTTGGACTGGTTCAAAGAAGCCCGCTATAGATGGCATCATCACCTCATTCGCAACAAGTCTCCCTGGCAACGCTTCACCGGACAACCCAGCAAGCCCTGGCTCAAAGCGCTCCTCACTCCTCTGAACTACTCAACCGACTTTTAGGGGTGTCTCGGCAACATGAAAAGACTTCGCGTCACTAGCACGTTGTAAGCGCGTATTGCGCCGCTTCGCCACGCCACCTTATTACAGCTCGAGGCGACGGACGTTAAAGTATGCCTATGAACCTCTCCATAGTCCGCTTTCCCGGCTCGAACTGCGACGACGACACCCGCTACGCCTTAGCGCGTCTAGGCGCGAACGTGCGCATGGTCTGGCACCTAGAAGAACATTTAGGAGAGACCGACGCGGTCGTCATTCCTGGCGGCTTCTCGTACGGCGACTACTTGAGGAGCGGCGCGGTGGCGGCAAAGAGCCCGATCATGGGGGCAGTAAAGGCGTTCGCGGCGCGCGGCGGTCCGGTCTTGGGCATCTGCAACGGCTTCCAAATCTTGACCGAGGCGGGGCTCTTGCCCGGCGCACTGACCCGCAACCCGGCGCTGCACTTCGTCTGCAGAAGCGTCCACTTGCGCGTTGAACGCGCCGACACCCTCTTCACGGCGAAGTATGAAGATTCTCAAGTGCTGAGCGTACCTGTGGCACATAATGAGGGGCGATACTATGCGGACATGGACACGTTGGCGAGGCTCGAGTCGGACAACCGCGTCGTCTTCCGCTACTGCACGCCGAGCGGCGAGATAGACGAGGCGGCGAGCCCGAACGGGAGCCTTAACAACATCGCAGGCATCGTCAACGCGCGCGGCAACGTCTTAGGCATGATGCCCCACCCCGAACGCGCCGCCGACGCGCTCTTAGGCTCCGAGGACGGTCTGCCGCTCTTCCGTTCGCTCTTGGAGGGGTTCGCACACACCTCTTAATTCAACAAAGGGTTCCCCATGTCCCACTTTACGTCTCACGCCCCCCACCTCCCTCACCTCATCGTCACCGACATCGACCACACGCTCTTGAATGACGCAGGGCAGCTTTTGCCCGACAATGTGGCGGCGCTCGCTGAGGCTCGGGCGAGGGGCGCGACCGTCGTGCTCGCCACCGCCAGGAGCTACATCGGCGCGCTGCCGGTCCACGAAGCGCTGGGCTTAGACACGCCGCTCATCGTCTCCAACGGCACCTTGGTACAAGACCCGGAGGGGCGCGTCCTTCACACCGAGAGCATCGCACGCGCGACGGCGCGAGACGTCTTCCACCTCTTCGCCAAAACGCCGCATCACTGGTCTGTGCGGCGCGGCGCGACTGCCTACTTGCACCCCGCCTTCGACACGAGCCGCGCCCCCTTCGACAACCGGCGCTACTACAGGCCCGTCAACGACCACGCTCCTTTTAGCGACTTTGTAGGTGTCGCCTCGCTCAGCCTCTTCGGTGAGGACGTCGCCCCTTTCTACGCCGCCCACGACTGGACGGCGCTGGGGCTCGCGCCCTCGTACTACGCACCGAGTTCGTACGACCCGCGCGAAGCGATGAGCGTAATTTCCGAGCGCACCAGCAAGGGCGAGGCGGCGCGGTGGATACGGCACTATTTGGGGCTAGATGACGCGCCCGTGCTCGCTTTAGGCGACTCGCCTGCGGACGCGACGATGTTCCCCTTGGGCGTCGGCGTCGCGCCCGCCAACGCGCCCGCCGAGGTCAGAGCCGCCGCCACCTGGGTGGGTCCACACTGCGACGACGGCGTGGTCGCCGCCGCGATTCGGCGCTTCGTGCTCGCGCCTGACGCGGTGGCGGTTTAAGAAGGTCCTTGCGACAGGTCCGCCTCGAGCTTCTCCCGAAACCTAAACGCGACTTTAGAAGACGGGAACTGCCCAACCGACTAGACTCGAGGTAGAACGTCTAGGGAGAGCGTAGAGCTGACCTTTAGTCTCTCCTACGTTAGAACAACGAGTCCCTTCCAACCTCTCTCTAGGTAAGCTACACTCAACCGACTTTGGGAGAGGACATCCACTATGAACGTTTCCTACGACCGCCACGGTCCGATTGCTGTTTTAACCGTTGATAACCCACCCGTGAACGTACTGAGCCCCGGCGTGCCCGAAGGGATTGTTGAAGGGCTGGGGCGAGGCAGCGACGATGACGAGGTACAAGCGTTCGTGCTCATCGGCGCGGGGCGCAGCTTCATCGCGGGCGCGGACATCAAAACGTTCGCCCTGCCCCGCGAGCAAGTTCCTGACATTCCCAAGCTCGTCGCAGCCGTGGCGGGTACGCCTAAACCTATCGTCGCAGCCATGCACGGGAGCGCACTGGGCGGCGGTTTAGAGGTTGCTCTAGGCTGCCATTACCGCGTCGCCGCGCCCGGTACGCGCTTAGGGTTCCCCGAGGTCAAGTTAGGGCTCTTGCCCGGCGCGGGCGGAACCCAGCGGCTGCCCCGGCTCATCGACGCGCAAAAAGCCCTGGACTTTATCACGACGGGCGAGCCTATAGGAGCAGAGGAGGCGCAGGCGCTGGGTCTCATTGACGGCGTCATTCAGGGCGACCTCTTGGAAGGAGCCCTCACCTACGCCGAAAAAGTTATCAGCAGCGGCGTACGCTTGCGCAACGTCAGCGAGATGGAACCCAAGCTCTCCGTTCCCTTCGAGCCGTTTTTCACCGGAGCGCGAGCGCAAGCGGCGAAAAGGGCGAGAGGATTAGACGCACCTCTGCGGTGCATAGGCGCGGTGCGAGCCGCCGTCACGTTGCCCTTCGACGAGGGTCTGAAACGCGAGCGCACGCTGTTTATGGAGGCGCTGGAGTCTGACCAATCGAAAGCCCTGCGCCACGTTTTCTTCGCCGAGCGCGAAGCGGCGAAGGTGCCGGGGCTCGAAGACGCCGAACCTAAAGAGGTGACGCGCGCCGCCGTCGTCGGCGCGGGCACGATGGGGGGCGGCATCGCGATGAACTTCGCGAACGCTGGGGTGAAGGTGAAGGTGCTCGAGACCGCACGTGAGAACCTCGAGCGCGGGCTAAGTACAATTCGTAAAAACTACCAGCGCACAGTGGACAAGGGACGTTTGTCGCAAGAGGTCATGGACGAACGCCTGGGTCTCATCGAAGGTGTACTGGGCTACGGTGCGCTCAAAGACGCCGACCTCATCATCGAAGCCGTTTTCGAAGATATGGACGTCAAAAAAGAGGTGTTTGGAGCGCTGGAGCGCGTTACCCAACCCGGTACCATCCTCGCTACTAACACCTCCACCTTAGACGTGAACGAGATTGCCGCCTCGACCTCTCGCCCTAGCGCCGTGCTCGGCACGCACTTCTTCAGCCCCGCGAACGTCATGAAGCTCTTAGAGGTCGTGCGCGCCGACGAAACCTCGGACGAAGCCCTCGCCACCGCGCTGTCCCTCGCCAAAAAGATGCGCAAAGTCCCGGTGGTGGTGGGCGTCTGCGACGGCTTCGTCGGCAACCGGATGATCCACAAGTACACCCGCGAGGCGAACTTCTTAGTCGAAGAGGGGGCGCTCCCGCAGCAGGTGGACGAGGTGATGAAAGATTTTGGCATGGCGATGGGACCCTTTGCGGTGGGCGACTTAGCCGGGCTCGACGTGGGCTACCGCATCCGCCAGCGGCAAGCCGCGACGCGCGACGTGGGCGAGCGCTACTCCGCAGTGTCGGACAAGGTTTACAACTTGGGGCGTTTGGGGCAGAAGACGGGCGCGGGCTTCTACCGTTACGAGGAGGGCAGCCGCACGCCCATTCCTGACCCAGAAATCGAAGACCTCATCGTTCAGCATTCAGCAGACATTGGCATAGAACGCCGTGAGATCAGCGGCGAGGAGATTCTAAAACGCCTCATGTATCAGCTCGTCAACGAGGGTGCGAAGATCTTAGACGAAGGTATAGCGCAGCGCGCGGGCGACATCGACGTGATTTACGTCTACGGCTACGGCTTCCCCGCGTACAAGGGCGGACCGATGTTTTACGCGGAGCAAGTCGGGCTGAAAGAGGTCGTCGCGGATATTCAGCAGTTTCATGAGGTCCACGGGAAACTGTGGGAACCTGCGCCGCTGCTGAAGAGGTTGGCGGAAGAGGGGAAGGGGTTTCAAGAGCAGCAATGAGCAATGAGTTCCGAGCAACGAGTTTCTGGTTTTCATACCGTTTCCGGGTAATTCCCGTAGGAATTACCCCGAGCGTAGCGAGCTGAAAAGACTACGGATTCCGGTGATTACGGAATCAACCCGACAGGAGTTTATGTAGTAATCAATCGGAATCCGTATCACTCATTGCTCGTTACTTTCAACTTCTTTGTTGCTTTCAACTCACTACTCTTCCCGAAAGGAACACCATGAGCGTAAAAGAGCTTTTTGACCTTACCGGACGTGTCGCGCTGATTACGGGCGGCTCGAGGGGGCTAGGTCTACAAATCGCTGAAGCCTACGCCGAGCAGGGCGCGAAACTCGTTCTCACTGCGCGGAAGGCGGCGCAGCTAGATGAGGCCGCCGAGAGGTTGCGCGCTCAGGGCGCGGAGGTTCTACCTCTCCCCGCTGACCTCTCACAGCGAGACGCGCCCGAAACGCTCGTTCGGCAAATCATGGACGAGTGGGGACGAATAGATATCTTGGTCAACAATGCGGGCACGACTTGGGGCGCACCCGCTGAAGAACACCCTTTAGACGCTTGGCGTAAGGTCTTAGACCTCAACCTCACCGCCGCTTTCGCGCTCTGCCAAGCGGTTGCTGTCGCCTCGATGATTCCGCGCAAGGGAGGGCGTATCGTCAACGTCGCGTCGGTGGCAGGGTTGCAGGGCAATCACCCGCAGATGACCGGCACGGTGGCTTACAACGCCTCAAAAGGGGGTCTTGTTAACCTGACGCGGGCGCTCGCGGCGGAGTGGGCGAAGTACAAGATTACGGTGAACGCCGTCGCACCGGGGTTCTTTCCCACGAAGATGACGAAGGGGACGTTGGAGGCGGGGGGAGACCTTATCGAAGCGGCGACACCTTTAGGGCGTGTCGGGGGACCTGAAGACCTCAAAGGGGTGGCGGTGCTGCTCGCCTCGGATGCGTCGGCGTTCATGACGGGGCAGGTTGTGGGGGTGGACGGAGGGATGAGCGTGGTCTGAAGCGCGAGATGAACGACTGTAGCAAGTATCATTTGGTTTGAGCCAATCTGAGAAGAGAAAACACGCTCGAGCACTCACTTAATTGCGATGATACTTGTGTGATTCACGCTCAGCACTTGTGTTAACTGCTATATTCGCTCGGTTGAACACTTCTTACAGCGCATTCCTAGGCCGGTTTGTACACCTCGAGCAAAAACGGTTGCACTTGTCGCCTAGCAAGGTCTATAGTGCGGCAGAACGTACCGAAAACACGAAATACACGCTGATGATAGTGAGACGCATGGAAGCGGACCAAAAGGACGGGGAGACCATGATACAGACGCTCATCATTTTACCGCCGTTATCTGGCGCGCGGTTTGTCTCATGAACGCGCAGCAGCGTTACGTGCTCACTTGCGCGCTCATCGCCGGGCTGGGCGGCTTGCTCTTCGGCTTCGACACCGCCGTGATTTCCGGCACCAACGACGACTTGCAGCGCGTCTTCGAGCTGTCTAACTTCTGGCTCGGGTTTACGGTCTCGAGCGCTTTAGTCGGCACTATCCTCGGCGCGCTCACCGCAGGCGCCCCGGCGGACCGCTTCGGACGGCGCGCGATGCTCTACGTTCTGGCGCTTCTCTTTCTCGTCAGTGCGCTCGGCAGCGCCCTAGCTTGGAACTGGTGGGTGTTCATCGTGTTCCGCTTCATCGGGGGTATCGGTGTCGGCGGCGCGGCTGTCGTCGCGCCCATGTACGTCTCCGAGTTGTCGCCAGCCCAGTACCGAGGGCGTATGACCGCGACCTTTCAGTTCAACATTGTCGTCGGCATCTTGATCGCGCAACTCTCGAACTATGTCATCGGCTCGCTGGGGCTGGGTCCCTCCGACTGGCGCTGGATGTTCGGCGTCGAGGCGGTGCCCGCGATTCTCTTTCTAGGCTTTCTCTTCATCGTACCCGACAGCCCGCGCTGGCTCGTGGCGAACGGTCGCAAGGACGAAGCCCGCGAAATCATGGAGCGTACCGGCACCGATGAGGGCACCCCCGACGAGGAGATCGACAAGATTCAGCGCGAGCTAGACGAAGAGACGGGTGGTGGGCGCGTTCCCCTGTTCCAGGCTAAGTACCGAACGCCGATTCTTCTAGCCATCGCCATCGGGCTCTTTAACCAGCTCTCGGGCATCAACGCGGTGCTCTACTACGCGCCGCGCATCTTCTCCTTAGCGGGCGCGGGCGAGAACGCGGCGCTCCTCAACACCGTGCTCATCGGCGGAGCGAACTTCGTCGCGACGGCGGCGGCGATGGCGATCATCGATTCCTTCGGGCGGCGCAAGTTGATGTTGGTCTGTTCGGTAGGCTACTTGCTCAGCCTAGGAACGGTCACGTATGCGTTCTTTCGGTTCGGGGAGCTTTTTCAGCAGGCTCAAGGAGGCTCGGCGCAAGCCACCGCCGCCATCGGCAACGCCGACACGCTCGTGCTGGTGAGCCTCATGTTGTTCGTCGGCGCACACGCCTTTGGTCAAGGTGCGGTCATCTGGGTCTTCATCAGTGAAATTTTCCCGAACGAGGTGCGCGCGCGTGGTCAGTCGCTGGGGGTGTTTACGCACTGGGCGATGAACTTCGTCGTCTCGCTTTTCTTCCCAGCCCTTGTCGGCTGGTCCACGGCGGGGACGTTCGCCATCTTCTTCTGCTTCATGGTGCTGCAGCTTCTGTGGGTGCTGCTCGTCATGCCGGAGACGATGGGGGTGCCTTTGGAGGAAATGCGGCGCAAGCTCGGCATGAAGCGCGCCGAGGGAACCGCGTGAGCGTTCCCTCGAGTTGTCGGAGTGATCGCTACGAATAGCTATCTCGAGCCGTTGTAGCAAATCAGTAAGGCGGTGTGCGCGGGCGTGTTAGATGTCAAGCTCACCGTCTGAAGTGGACATACATAGCAGGTATCATCTGGTCAGAGACACTCGCACTTTGTAAAACGATGTTGCTAGGCAGCAAACTTGCGTAACTAGCACGCACTTCAAGGGATGAAATCCCGCTAGTCCTTGCGGACAGAGATCTGCGCTCAACTGTCTCAATATGTCGTGGAACTGCTAACAGAAATGCAAACGTCTCTAAGCGGGGTGATTTAGGCTGTGATGACTTGGACTGGGGCGATTTAGGCGGTGGTAATTTAAGCTATGTGGCTCGGAATCGACATAGGAACGCTCTCGCTCAAGGCGCAGCTTTTGAGCGAGGACGGTGACACGCTAGGCGAAGGGCGTGCAGCTTACGACGTGCGGGCACCTAATGAAAACTGGTCGGAGAGCGACCCGGCGGCGTGGTGGGACGCTGCTATAGCGGCTGTGCATGACGCTGCCGGTGAGCGCGGTAAAGAGGTCCGCGGCGTTGGACTCTCGGGGCAGATGCACGGCGTCGTGCTGACCCGCGAGGACGCCACGCCTCTTCGCCCCGCCGTGCTCTGGTCAGATGGTCGCAGCGCTGCGCAGCTTGACACTTACCGCAAGCTCCCCCAAACGCAGCGAGACGCCCTCGCCAACCCGCTCGTCGCGGGGATGGCGGGACCGACGCTGCTCTGGCTGCGCGAACACGAGCCGGAAGCGTACGCAGAGGCGCGCTGGGCGCTGCAACCCAAAGACTGGCTCCGGCTCCGCTTGACGGGCGCGGCGGCGAGCGAGCCCTCGGATGCGTCGGGTACGTTGCTCTACGACGTCGCTCAGGACTGCTGGGCGACGGAGCTTTTAGAGGTTTTGGGGCTCCGCCCGGAACTGTTGCCTCCGCTGAGGCGCTCAGCGGAGATAGCGGGCACGCTCTCGCCGGAGGCGGCGGAGGCGCTAGGACTAGGGGCTCACCTCCCCGTCGCCACCGGCGCGGCGGACACAGCGGCGGCGATTCTCGGCAGCGGGCTTTCAGGGGGTGAGGCGCAGCTCACGGTGGGGAGCGGCGCTCAGCTCGTCGCCCTAACAGACGAGCCTAGAGGTGCACCGGGGCGCGGCGTCCACCTCTTTCGCACCGCTAAGGAGGGTTGGTACAAGATGGCGGCGCTCCAAAACGCGGGCTTGGCGCTCGAGTGGGCAAGAACGCTGCTCGGTCTAAGTTGGGCGGAGATGTACGGTGCATTTGAGCGCACCCCGCCCGGCGCGGAGGGGCTCACCTTCTTGCCCTACCTCACTGGTGAGCGGACGCCGCACCTCAACCCCGACGCGCGCGGCGGCTGGCTCTTAGCCTCGCGGCGTCACGGCAAAGAACACTTCGCCCGCGCCGCCCTGGAGGGCGTCGCTTTCTCCATCAAAGACGGCTTCTCGGCGCTCCGCGAAGCGGGGACGGACGTTGAGCAGTTGCGGTTGGCAGGAGGCGGGACCACTGAGGCGCAGTGGCAACAGCTCCTAGCGGATGTGCTCGGCGTCCCTTTAGCGCCCGTCACCCTCCCCGACGCCTCGGTGCGCGGCGCGGCGCGCTTGGCGGCGCTGTCGCAAGGCGAAGACTTGCCCTTAAAGGTGACGAAAGACGCGCTCATCAAACCGAACGAACAGTCGAGGCTAGGGGAAGCGTATAATAGGTTCGAAGAGCTGTACGAGCGCGTCTTTGAGTCGTCGGTTGGGGAATCGGCTCGAGGCGTCCTTAGGTAGGGAGACTTCATGGCACCCTTACGCCACTTTTTAGACTTCGCCGTAGAGACCGCTCACGAAGCTGGACAACTCACGCTCGGCTACTTCAACCGGGGCGTCCAGAGTGAGCTAAAAGAGGACGAGACGCCTGTGACGGTGGCAGACCGCCAAGCTGAAGAACTGATGCGCCGCCGCATCGAAAAGGCGTACCCGGAGCACGGCATCTTGGGCGAGGAATTTGCAGAGAAAGAAGGTAAAAGTCACCGCTGGCTGCTCGATCCCATCGACGGCACCAAGTCGTTCGTGCGCGGCGTGCCGCTCTACGGGGTGCTGATGGGTTTGGAGATCGAAGGCAAGGTGGAGGTGGGCGTCGCCTATTTCCCGGCCTTGGGCGAAATGGCGTACGCCGCGACGGGCGAAGGCTGTTACCTTAACGGGCGGCGCGTGCGGGTGGCGCAAACGCAGACGCTCGCCCAGAGTACAGTTTCTTTTACAGATATGGGCAACTTCGAGCGCTACGGGCGCGGCGCGTCTTGGGGGCGTATCCATCATACGGCGGCGTACCGCGTCGGCTGGTCCGACGCTTACGGACACATGCTCGTGGCGACGGGGCGCGTCGAGCTGATGTTAGACCCTGTCATAAACGCCTGGGACTGCGGACCCTTCCCCGTACTGCTGCGTGAGGCAGGTGGCTATTTCGGCGACTGGGCGGGCAACGAGACGATCTATGGGAACGAGGCGCTGAGCACTACGCGAACGCTGCTGCCTGAGGTGTTGGAGCTGCTAAGCGGCTGAGGCTGAGTGGGCTAGCTTGCTTGGGTGATAGACCTGGTAGCAGCACCGCCCCCGCTCTTTCGCCATGTACATGGCGCTGTCTGCGTGTACGAGGAGATCGTCAGGCGTCGCACCGTGCTCTGGGTAGAGCGCAACTCCTAGACTCGCTCCTGCGTAGCGCGTCGCACCGTCTAAATCGAACGCTTTGTCAAAGGCGCTCAACAAGGTTGTAGCGGCAGCTTCGGCAGCTTTGTACGTTTCGACCTCGTGGAGGATGACGGCGAACTCGTCTCCGCTGATGCGGGCAAGCGTGTCTGAGGTCCGCAGCCGCGCCTTCATACGCGCCCCAATCTCTTTGAGAAGGGAGTCACCTGCGCGGTGCCCCAAAGTATCGTTGACCGACTTGAAGCGGTCGAGATCGACGAAGATAAGCGCAAAACCCTTACCCTCACGCTCCGCTCGAGAGACGGTCTGCTTCAAGCGGTCTTCGAACAGCAAACGGTTGGGCAGGCCGGTAAGCGCATCGGTGTAGGCGAGTTCGGCGACGACCTCCGCTTTCGCGCGGGCGTGCACACTCTCTTTTAAGAAGTGAGCAAAAGCGTAGAGCGCCGTGAGATACGCCGAACTTACGATAGGAAAGGCGATGATAAGAAACCTGACGATGAGGTCAGCCTCCCTGGGCGGAACTGCGCCGAAGAGGTAAGGCAGGCTAAAAAGAACCATGCCGACGAGATAACCGGTGGAGACCTTGAAACCGTCTTTAGGTCCCAACACGAGAAAGGCCCAGACGAAGCGGAACGAGGCCCAGAGGAGAAAGCCCGTGACAAGGCTAGGGATAAGCTCATCCGGGCCGACATACATAATGCAGGCGAGGATAGTGAAGTCATAGACGATCATGACCCCCAAAAGGCTCCACTCGACCACACGCAAACTGCTCGGTTTGAGCCAAAGAGACACCAAACAGATAGCGAGCGAGAGGATGACTAGGAAAATGCAGGTTTCGTAGAGGCTCGCGAAAGGTGTAAGTTGATAGATGGAACTGATGAGAAGGGTCGAGAAAATGCCCCAGCCGAGCGTAAGCAGGTAGAACTTACGGCGCGCCAGGGCGTCGTGTCGGGAGCGAGAAGCGTCCATATAGCTAACCTAGCAAGGCGTATCTCACATAAATCTTACAGTAATCTAAATTAGCCTCCACACAGCTACGAAAGCGCCTGCCGCATGTGGTCAATAAAGGGCAGCACCCTCGCCTCAGAAAGCGGCTTGGAGAAGAGAAAGCCCTGGCTGTACGTGCAGCCCAAACGCCTGAGCTGCGCTAACTGCGCTTCGGTTTCGACGCCTTCGGCGATGACCTCGAGCCCCAAATTTTGCGCCATGTTGATGATGGTGCGCACCAGTTCGGCGCTCTCCTCTAGGTGCTGCATGTTGTCGATAAAGCTGCGGTCAATTTTAAGCGCGTCTACAGGAAAACGTTGCAAGTAGGATAAGGACGAGTAGCCCGTACCGAAGTCGTCCAAGTGGAGCTTGATGCCTAGCGACTTGAGCGCCTTGAAGGTGTTGCGAACCGACTGCGAAGCGTCGATGAGTGCACCCTCGGTGATTTCCAGGGTGAGTTGCGACGCGCTAAAACTGGTGCTCCGCAAGATGTCGTTAAGCTCCCCTGTGAGGTCCGGGTAGAGCGCGTGCTGTGACGAGAGGTTGAGGGAGAGCCCCAAGGGAGCGATGAGGTGCTCTTGCCACACCTTCACCTGCTGACACGCCGTGCGCCACACGTAGCGGTCCAACTTGACCATGAGCCCCATCTCTTCGGCGAGCGGCAGAAAGTCGGCGGGCGGCACCTCGCCGCGTTGCGGATGTGACCACCTGAGGAGCGCCTCGAAGCCCATCAGTGCGCCGCTACGAGTCGCTACGATCGGCTGATACACAACCCTGAACTCCCCTTGCTCCAGGGCCCTATGCAACTCCTTTTCTAAAGACATCGTCGCGACAACTTGGCGGTGCATGTTTTCGTTAAAGACGCGGTAGGTGCCCCGGCTCTCCCCTTTGGCGCGGTACATCGCGATGTCAGCGTCGCGCATCGCGTCGCTGGCGCTCTTGTACGCGCCGGTGCTCGTCACGACGCCGATGCTGGCGCTCGTATAGAGGCTATGCTCCTCGACGTTCACAGGGTCTTTGAAGGCGTCCATAATGCGCTGCGCCACCTGAACCGCTTGCGCCTCTTCGATATCTTCTAATAGAATCGCGAACTCGTCGCCGCCCAAGCGGGCGACGGTGTCAGCGGGGCGCACGCACATCTTGAGGCGCTCGCCGACGCTGACTAAGAGCGCGTCCCCGGCGGCGTGCCCGAGCGAGTCGTTGACGATCTTAAAGCGGTCGAAGTCCAAAAAGAGCACGGCGGCGGTCCGCTCGGGCTCGCGCCGCTGGTGCTTGATGATCTGGGCGAGACGGTCCATGAACAACGCGCGGTTGGGTAGCCCGGTCAGCGAGTCGTGAAAAGCGTCGTGGTAGAGCCGCTCGTTGGCGCGTTGCAGCTCAGCTTCGGTCGCGCGAAGGGTATTGATTTGGCGCAGCAACTCAGTCTGCGTTTCTTTAAGCGCCGCTTCGGTCTGCTTTTGGGTAGTGACGTTGCGGCTGATGACCAGGACGGTGTCTGGCTCTTTGGGTTTCGCGGACGCTTCTTCGCACGTATCTTCTGAAGTCTCAGCGGCGTTCCACTCGGGCACGAAGTGACAGATGTAAGTCTGCTCACCCTGCGAGGAGGGGTAGCGAATCTCTAACTCCACCTCGCGCCCGCTCCAGAAGACCTCTTGCAGCGTGCCATTCCATATCGTGTGCGCGTCTGTCTTGTCGAACGCCTCGAGCCGCCTCCCAATTACCTCACGCGCGCTGAGCCCTATCGCCTTCTCCACCGCCGAGTTGACGTAGACGTAGCGCAACTCGCGGTCGAAGCGGGCGATGATATCGGGGGTATTTTCAACTAAAGTCACGAACTCACGGGTGCGGCGGCGCAAACCCTCTTCAGCCTCTTTGCGCTCCGAAATATCCGTGCCCGTGGCGATGAGTTGCGCTAAGTTTCCCTGTGAGTCGAAACGGGGCGTGACGCAAAAATCTACGGTGATAAATTTCTCGTTGCCCGCCTCGCTCGATACGCGCATTTTGAGGTCGGTGCGGCAGGTCTTACCCTCTTTGCCCGACGCAATCGCCTCTCTAAGCTTGCGCTTCACCGCTTCGGAGTGAGACCACCAGACGGTCTCCTCGAGTGGATCGTAAAGCACCTCTTCGAGGCTAAGCGCCGCCGTTTTCAAGGTGCTCTGGTCCACGCGCAGCACCTCGCCCTCCAACGAGAGCATCCCCGCGAACGCCATGAAGCTGCCCATCACCTGGCGCAAGTCGCGCTCGCTCTCGAAGAGTTCTTTAAGCTCGGTGATGTCGTTTTGCACCCCTAAAAAATACTTGAGTTCGCCCGACTGGTCATAGATGGCGGTTAGATAGAGTTCGTTCCAAAACATCGCGCCGTTCTTGCGGTAGTTGCGCAGCTCGACGCGGACGTTTTCACCCTTTTTGATCGCCCGGCGCAGCCGCTCCAGTTCACTCTGGTCACGGTCGTCGCCTTGCAAAAAGCGGCAGTTTTGACCCACAATCTCGTCGAAGCTGTAGCCCGTCAGCTCTTCAAATTGCTTATTGACGTAGAGGAGTGGTTTATCGGGCAAGGTCGCGTCGGCGATGGTGATGACGTTATCGGTGGCGTCGAGCATCTGGCGGAAGAGGTTGGACAGCTCGCCGCCGTTCTCGAGCTGCACAAGCTGAGAGCGAATCTCTTTGATTTTGCGTAAAATAGCGTTCTTCTCAGACTGAGGTGTCACGTGGCTACCCTTTCCCGACTCGGCGTGCTAAAGGTGTCAGGTTGACTAGATTGACTTCGCTACAAAATGAACAGTTAATGAATTTAGCACGTATTCGTTATACCGCCACGCACGGTTCAAAGCGCGTGAAAAATCTACGCAGCCACGGGCATAATGAGGAATTTCACGATGATGTTTTACAGATAGTTTGGTGGTCTCATGTAAGGAGTGCACGACTTTTGCGTTATCCTGAGCGCACCTTACTAGCGAAAAGAAGAGGAGCGCGTATGCAGATCGCCGAACCGCAACTTAGAGAGGTCGTCCGCCGCATCATCATGGCGGGGGGCAGCAGTGAGCACGAAGCCGAACTTGTCACAGACCATCTGGTAAGAGCCAACCTCAGCGGGCACGACTCGCACGGCGTCGGCATGATCCCTACCTATGTCAAGCACCTTAAAGCGGGGCTGCTCAAACCGAATACAGCGGTAGAAAAGGTCAAAGATGAGGGGTCCATCCTCGTGTTCGGTGGGCGCAGAGGCTACGGACAGCGGGTGGCGTTGGAGGCGATGGACGCCGCCATTGAGCGCTGCAAAGAAGCAGGCTTAGTGCTGATGACCTTGCGTAACGCGCACCACATCGGGCGCATCGGCACGTACGGCGAGCGGAGTATCGAGGCGGGTCTCGTCTCGCTGCACTTCGTCAACGTCACGGACCACCGCCCGCTGGTGGCACCGTTCGGCGGCACCGATGCCCGCTACGGCACGAACCCCATCTGTATCGCCATGCCTGGCAGCGACGAGACCGAGCCACTACTTTTAGACATGGCGACGAGCAAAATCGCACTGGGAAAAACGCGCGTGGCGATGAACCAAGGGGTAGAGGTGGATGACGGCAGGCTCTTGGATGGGCAAGGAAAACCGACAAATGATCCGAATGTGATGTTCAGCGAACCTTACGGCGCACTCTTACCCCTCGGCGACCACAAGGGCTACGGTTTGGCGCTCTTCTGCGAACTTTTGGGCGGCGTTTTATCGGGCGGCGGCACGATTCAGCCCGGTCACGAGCGGCAAGGCAGTATCGTAAACAACATGCTCACCTTTGTAGTTGACCCGGCGAAGCTCACCGACATCCCCTGGATGCGCGCCGAAATCGACGCGACGGTCCGCTACTTCAAAGCCTCGCCGCCCGCCGACGCCGACAAACCCGTCTTGTCCCCCGGTGACCCCGAACGCCGCGCCAAAGAGACGCGGCAGAAAGGGGGCATACCTCTTGCGGATAGAGCGTGGGAGGGTATTTTGGCGGCAGGCGAAGAGGTTGGATTCAGTCGGGAGGAGGCGGAAAAGTTGCAAGGGCGTTGACGTTCGGGCAGACGTGGGTTAGACGAGCGTGGGTCAGGCAGTCGTGGGTTGGCATCTCAGCGAGTCAGCTTGCCAGGACTTCCTCTTCAGCGTTTGACGTCAGGAAGTCCAGTTAGTAAAGCCCCCAGCCCCACCTCCAACCCTCCTTGCGCACCGCTTAATCCAAATAGTCCCGAACGTTCCAAGCTGACAAACCCGTGTAAAAAAGACCAAAAGGCGACAGCGGCGGCGGTGTCGTCTTCTCGTTTTGTCACCTCCCCTATGCGCTCGAGTACAAAGTTCCAAAGGTCTTTACTCGCGCCTGCTTCAGCTTTTTCGGGAGGGCGCGGAGCCATCATCAGAGTGTAGAGCGCGGGGTGCTCGCGGCAAAATGCAAGGTACGCCTCTGCAGTTGCTGCTAGCGCTTCCCTGGCAAATTGATTCCGAGCCGCCGCTTCCAACCTCTTTAAGAGAAGCCTTGCTCCCTCATCTGCGAGCGCCTTTTCTAAAACCTCTTTACCGGAGAAGTGGTGGTAGAGGCTCGAGGCGTTCACCCCCAGCTTCGACGCCAAGGTGCGCATGGAGAGGGCGGCGGGACCCTCTACCTCTAGCAACTTCAGAGCTTCTCTAACGATATTATCTCGGCTCGTTTTAGCGGGATAGGGCATACCTAACAGTGTACGGCTTGACAAGAAGTAGAGCAAGCCGTACACTGTTAGGTATTAAGACAAACGATGTTTGTCTTAATAGAAAGAGGTTTAAGATGAATATTTCCGCTCGCTCCGTGTCCGCGCAGTCCCCTATACACGCCTCAGCGCCCAAGGTGTGGCTTAGGCTCGAGGGCGCAATCCTCATGCTTGGTAGCGCAGTCGCGTATTTCGCACTCGGTGGACACTGGCTTTTGTTCGCCTTGCTCCTCCTCACGCCGGACGTAGCGATGCTCGGCTACCTCTTCAGCAAGCGCTCGGGGGCGCACGTTTACAACCTCTTTCACAGCTACCCGCTACCTGCCGCGCTGCTCGCGTTCGGCTTCTTCGCAGGTCAACCTCTTATGGGGAGCGTCGCGCTCATCTGGTTTGCGCATATTGGGTTAGACCGGATGATTGGGTATGGGCTGAAGTACTCGAGTGGCTTCAAGGACACACATTTAGGATGGTGCTGACACTCTGTGCAGAAGCCTTTAGCTATTAGCTGTCAGGTATTAGCAAAGGTTAAAAGCTAACGGCTAAGAGCTAACAGCTTTATTCTCAAGCTAAGACGTGCAGACTCAACTCGGCGATAGTCTACTTGCACGCCCCCGACCTCTTGACTCGCTAGAATAGCCCTAATGGACACCATCCTCTACTTACAACAGTTCGCCTCACCTACCTTGGACGCGCTGCTGCTCTTCGTCACCAACTTAGGCTCAGAACTCGCCTACATCGCCTTTTTGCTCGTGACCTACCTGGCGTTCGACGCGCGCTTGGGTCAGCGCGTCGCGGTCTACTTGCTCGTCAGTTTCTACCTCAACTTTCACCTCAAGGGTCTCATCGACACGCCGCGCCCCTACACAATTGACCCTGAGCTTGCGCGGAGCCCGGCGGCGGTTGCAACAGGCGCAGGTCCGGGCTTTCCGAGCGGACACGCGCAGGCAAGCGCGACCTTTTGGGGGTATCTCGCTTTGAGGGTTCGTAAGATATGGTTTTGGACCCTCGCCGCGCTACTCGTTGCGCTTATTTCACTCAGCCGAATCTATCTGGGCGTTCACATACCCCTCGATATCATCGGCGGGCTCATTATCGGCGCGGTTTTAGTCGGACTCTTTCTCGGCGTTGACCGCTGGGTAGACACCTTCACGCCACCCTCTAAAGGCGTTCTCTTTACGCTCGGACTCCTTGTACCTCTCGCTCTACACCTCTTTTTATCAACGCCCGATTCTGAGGTGCTGATGGGCGGGTTGGCGGCGTTCGCGACTGCACCACTATTCGTCCCCTACCGCGCTGAGGGGCGCATATGGCGGCGCGTTCTGGTGACGCTCTTGGGGCTCGTACTCGTGTTCGCGGCGCTCTTTGGCTCGAGCCTCCTCCTTAGCGAAGAGGTCAAGAGAAACGCTCTGGTTGGCTTCGTGCGCTATTTCCTCATCGGCTACACCGGGCTCGCCTTGACGCCTTACCTAGCGAAGTTGACCCATCTAACGCCGACGCCCCCTTCGCAACCTTCACCGAAATCAACGACGTGAGGCGCATCAAACTCACCCTGGAGTTCGACGGGACGCACTTTTACGGCTGGCAGGTGCAGGCGAAGACGGGCGAACGAACTGTACAAGGCGTTATCGAAGCCGCTTTGTCCAACATCCCCGGCGCGCGCCCTCGGGTCATGGGCGCGGGGCGCACTGACGCGGGCGTCCACGCACTGGCGATGGTGGCGCATTACGACACGGAAGACGCAATTCCTATTAAGAAAGTTTCCAAAGCGCTCAACGCACGGCTTCCCGCCGACGTGCGCGCACTCCAAGCGGAAGAGGTTGGACCCGAGTTCGAGAGCCAGTTTAGCTGCCGCTACCGCCGCTATGTCTACCGGATGCGTTTGACAAGAGGTTCGCTCGAGACCACCGCGCTAGAGCGCCACCGCGTTCTCTTTCTGTCGCAAAGGCTCGACGTTGAGGCGATGCAGGCCGCCACCGCTTATTTTGAAGGAACACGGGACTTCGCTGCGCTCGCCACGCAAGAGACGAGAGGGACGGTGCGCACGGTCCACCTCTGCCGCTTAGACGTTGAGGGACGAAACCTCACGCTGCACATCGCCGCCGACGGGTTTTTGCGCAACATGGTCCGCACCGTTGTAGGCACGCTGCTCTACGTGGGTGAAGGAAAGCTACAACCTCACGACATTGCGCCGATTTTGGAGAGTAGAGACCGCAAGAAAGCGGGTCCGAACGTGCCACCGCACGGGCTTTATTTTGTGGAGGCGGGGTATGAGGCGTGGAGGGCTAGGGGGCAGTAGCTCTATTGAAAATTCGGGCTCCGGCTGCCGACGAAGCTCGAGTTTGATGAGACCTGAGTCCGCTATTAACGCCGCCTGTAACGAAGACACTCATAGGAGTAGCCTATCCAATTTTAAGAGCTAAAGACGCTCCGAGAGTTTTACAGCGCCAGTGTGCTAATTCTGTAAGACCGACCCCGCTACGATACGTTGGACCTCTTCAGGTCTAATTCATTCTTAGAGGGAGTTCGTTTTATGAAAACATCTTTTTATCTCATGGCGAGCCTGAGCTTAGCGCTCACAGGTTTACTCGCTAGCTGCGGCAGTTCTGCGCCGCCACCTCTCGAGACGCTTAGCGGCGAGTGGGTGGATACGAAGGCTCGAGCCGAAGTCTGCGGCGAGACAAGTTACATAGGACTTCAGATGGACCTCAGCTTGGAGAGCGACGGCGAAAGCGTCTACGGTGATATAGCACTGATAAACGACTACGGCGATTTCTACTTCGGTTCGTTCTCGGGCCGCGCCGCGTCCTCGGGCAAACTCACGGGCACAGCGGAATTCTTCGATGACTGGAGCTACGAGTTTATCTTGTTCAACGCCGACCTCACGTTCAAATCTTCAGGTGTTTCAGGGACGCTCACCGAAGTTGACGGCGTCGAATGCGAGGATGGCAGACCGGGCAAGTTCTCCATCGAGGTCAACTTCCAGCGTGGCAGCGACAAACCTGGCGAGCCTCAAACCCCCACCGAAGACGACGCTTTAGAGCCTAATAACAACCGAGAGGAAGCCGCCGAAATCGAACTCGATTACCGAGCCGACCTCGTCTTGCAAGACGACGACTGGTTCACGTTCACTTTGAGTGAGGAGCAACTTCTCACCGTTGGAGTGGAGGCGGACAACTTCTATACCTACGCGAACCTCTACGACGACGCGCAAAACCAGGTGGTTGGTTTCGAACTCGGCGCGGCGGACTTCGCTTCGGCGCGGTCCATTCAGCTTCCTGCCGGCACCTACTATCTTTCTCTCGACGGCGACGACGTACCTAGGAACCAAAGCTACACCCTCATCCTCTCGAGCGGCCCACTCCCCGACGCTGCTTTAGAACCTAACAACACCTCCGAGAGCGCCACAGAAATGTCAGCCGATTTCACTCAACAGATGTTTCTCAGCCAAGACGACGAAGACTGGTTCTCCTTCACGCTCACCGACGCTCGGCTCGTTACCTTCGACCTGGGCGACAGCTCCTACGACCTCTCTTACGCGCTCTACAACGCCGACTTAGAAACGTATAGGGGCAGCAGTTATAGGGGTGACGCCTTTACCCTCACGCTCGAGGCAGGCAAACACTATCTGCGCGTCTACAACTACAGCAGCTTTTCCGACGGTGGACTTATCTATCCTGTCACGCTTAGCAGTAAACCCCTACCCGACGCCGCTCTAGAGCCCAACAACAGCTTTAACACCGCCACCTCTCTATCACTACCCTACAGCGCCGACCTCTACATGACCGAAAGCGACCAGGACTGGTTTAGCTTCACGCTCACCGAAGAGCAGCTCGTCACGCTAGAGCGTAGCGACAAAAACTACAGTGACCTTAGTGGAACTTTCTACACGGACGAAGGAACGAAAATAGACGGCGGGCGCACCTTTTCGCTCTATGCGGCTGGAGCCGTCTCGTTCATCCTACCTGCGGATACCTACTACGTCTCGCTGAGCAACTCACGCTACTCGGGTGACAACTTTGCCTACGCACTCTCTATTACGAGCGAAGGCGTACCCGACCTGGAATACGAACCCAACGATACCCGTGAAACGGCGCACCCCGTCTCCTTAGACTTTGCAGACGGCAACTTGCTTGTCTCAGAGGACGACGAGGACTGGTTTAGCTTTACACTCGAAAGTACGACGCAAGTGGACTTCGTTCTCAAAGATAGCGGTAGCGGCTTGCCCAACCTGGATTTGTACGAAGAGGGCGAATACGACCCCAACTATAACTTGCGCTACGACGATCAATCACCTGTGCTCGCGCCGGGAACCTACTACGTAAGGGTCTCGACCTACGGCATTACGCAAAGGTACGGGTTCAGCATCCGGAAAAGCCAGTAACTGGGAATGAATTGAGCAAAAGCCCTCGAGCCACTCGGGGGCTCATCTCTTGAACAAGAAAGCTAGATTTTTACTGCGGTTATAGAAATGAAATCGCTACGATACATTTTGAGCCTCTCCGGGCTTACACCATACGAAAAGGACACCTTATCCATGAAGAAATTACCTTACCGTTTCCGCGTCGCGGCTTCGTTAGCAAGTCTTCTTCTCGCTGGGCTACTCTCGAGGCTGCGACAGCTACGCAGACGTATATCCACCCACCGTTACAGATGACGCGCTCGAGCCCAACAACAGCAGAGAGCGAAGCGGCAGAAATCAGCATCAACTATCAAGCCGACCTCGTCTTGCAAGATGATGAGTGGTTTACCTTTACGCTCGCTGAAGCGACTCTAATCAACGTCAGCGCCAAAGCGCCAGCGCTAGGTACTGGCACGCTTCTGCGTCTATCTATGGTGATATCGGAGTACGCTATGGCGAGTTTTAGTTTTGGTGACGACGGCGTAGGTGTAACAGGTGAAGCGTATCAGTACCTTCCGGCGGGCGAATACTTTCTCTGGCTCTCAGGCTTTGTTTACTCGGACACGCGCACGTACAGCATTAGCGTCTCTACAGAAGCGTTTCCAGACGCCGCTTTGGAGCCTAACGACACCTTGCAAACCGCCACCGAAATCGAACTCGGTCCAAATGCTCGAGAGGCGTTCTTGCCTGAAGGGGACGAGGACTGGTACACCTTTACGCTCGAGAAAGCTCAGATTCTGACCTTTAATTTCGGGGAAACTTACAGTCATGAACGCACGCTCTATAACAGCAAGATAGAGGAATACGAGGAGTTGCACATGTCTTCGGTACCTACGCTCGCGCTCGAGCCTGACACCTACTATTTGTACCTACGCCCATATGAAGATATGCGCAGTGCAGGCGTCGGCTATTCACTCGGTGTCAGCAGCCAGCCTATCCCGGATAAAGACTTTGAGCCTAACAACAGCTTCAGTCAAGCAACTGAGATCACGCTGCCTTTTTCAGGCGATTTCTTCACCTACAAAGCGGACGAAGATTGGTTCAGCTTCACCCTCGACAAGGAGCAACTTGTTACGCTCAACCGCAAGAATAGCCCTAGCTTCTACCCTTTAATAGGCGCTATCTACGAGGATACAGGCGAGATGAGACGCGAATTCATGTTCGGAACGAGCGCCGCAGACTCATTTGTTCTTCCTGCAGGAACCTACCGCCTATCGCTCAGGCTACCCGACGACGCAGACACCTACAATGGCAGAGGTCTTTCTTATCCGCTCACCATCTCGAAAGAAGATGTCCCCCAAATCGACTACGAACCCAACGACACGTTCGAAAACGCCCAAGAGGTTGCTCTCGGATTTTCACAGGACGCGCTGCTCCTTACAGAGGACGACAGCGACATTTTTAGGTTTACATTGGAGGAAACGAAACACATCGCCATTACGCTTCAAGCATACGAAAATGGTTTTCCCTATATGAGCTTGCATAATGAACAAGGAGAGCTTGTTGACGAGGCTTATCAGGGTTCGCTATCACGTGTGCTAACAGCAGGTACTTATTACCTGGAGCTTATGGGCTACTTTAGTGGTCACAACCGTCAAGTACGGCTTAAATGTGAACGAGAAGTAGCTCGCTCTTAAACGTAGGAAAAGATGCCCCTCCGGGGGCTTTTTTGTTTCCCACCCCAGCCAACAACGCCTCATGACCTCTTTGGGCTGTCGTATAGTAACCTCACGTAGTTAGCACGTATCTGGAGGTTCTACAATGACAGTCCCCATGACCGAAAAAAACGCCCCACAAAGCACCTCAGCCTTAAACGCAGGCTTAATCTGGTTCGACGGCGAAATGATGCCAGAGAGCGAAGCGAAGGTCTCGGTTTTAACCCACGCCATGCACTACGGCACGAGCGTCTTCGAGGGCATCCGCGCGTATGAGACGGAGAAGGGTGCGGCGGTCTTCCGCTTGCAGGAGCATTCGCAGCGGCTCATCGACTCCGCCAAGATTTTAGGGATGGACTCACCCTATTCGGTGGACGAGATCAACGAGGCAATTTTAGAGACCATCCGCAAAAACGAGCGAAAGTCGTGCTACATCCGCCCGCTCCTCTGGTACGGCGCGGAGTCTTTGGGCGTCAACCCCGGCAAGAACAAGGTGCACTTCATGGTGGCGACGATGCCTTGGGGCGTCTATTTGGGCGAAGACGCCATCAAGAACGGCGCACGGCTTGTCACGAGTTCGTGGCGCAGGAGCCCCGGCGACGTGATGCCCACGAAGTCTAAGGCGGGCGGCAACTACATCAACTCGGTCTTGGCGAACCAAGAGGCGCGGCAGGGTGGCTTCGACGAGGCGCTTTTACTGGACAAAGAGGGCTTTGTGGCAGAGGGTTCGGGCGAGAACATCTTCTTCCTCAAAAATGGGACGCTCTTCCCAATTGCGCACTCGGTGAATTTGCGCGGTATCACGAGGGATTCTGTGGTCAAACTTGCGAAGTGGATGGGCACGCCCGTTGAAGCGACGATGGCGACGCGGGATGAGCTTTACATCGCGGACGAAATCTTCATGGTGGGGACCGCCGCCGAGGTCACGCCCATAGCGAGCATCGACCGTCGTCCTATCGGGACGGGCAAAGCGGGCGAGTATTCCTTAAAGATGCGTGAG
The DNA here is from genome assembly GCA_965215565.1 of Trueperaceae bacterium. GTDB lineage: Bacteria > Deinococcota > Deinococci > Deinococcales > Trueperaceae > CBDBZX01. The sequence continues at coordinate 4,013,925 of CBDCDZ010000004.1, read as the reverse complement.
ACCTACCTCAAGGCGACGCGGGGTGAGATTCCCGAGTTTACACAGTGGTTGACCTACGCGAACTCGTAGTAGGACTGTACTCGAGACAACATGTGATGCAGCGCTGGGTAGGGGTGATTCATGAATCACCCCTACGACGGCGTAATCAGAGGGGCATTCACATGCTACGCATAGTGCGCCTCAGTGAGTTCGCGTTTGAGCCTCGAGAGTGACGCCTCCGTAACCCCCAGATAAGACGCAAGATGATACTGCGCTACACGCTTGACAAGGGTGGGTTGCGCCTGACGCAGCGCCAGGTAGCGCTCTTTCGCACTCTGCTGAAGCAACCTGCGCACCCGCACCTCTTTTCGCATCAAGATGTGCTCGGCTAACTTGCGCCCGAAGCGGTCGAAGATGGGGTGCTCGTCGTAGAGGGCGGAGAGGTCAGCCAGGTCAGCCGCGAGGAGCGAGGTCTCCTCGAGCGCCTCCACACCGTAGATGAGAGGTAGTCCTAAAGACGCCGCCGCCAACGCGCCGCCAAACGCGCCCTCGGTCAAAAATGCCTTGTTGGACTCCTTGCCGTCCTCGGCAGGGTAATAGAACCGCAAGAGCCCCCTGCTCACGAAGATAAGCTTGTGCGCGCTGTCGCCTGGGTAGTGCAGGTGTCCGCCTGCCTCTAACGTTCTAGCTTCGAAGATTCCCGCGAAGGTGCGCCACTGACGCTCGGTGAGCGTGACCCACTCCTGCGCGGCGAATTTCAGGTGGTCGAAGTTGGTTTGGGTGCTTAGCATAAAACATCAACCTTGCTTGACATCTTCGTAAATCGCTGAGAAGTCCTTATCGCCATGTCCACGCTTAACCGCGCCCTGGTAAAGCTCTTTGGTGAGGTTGGCTAGGGGCATCGGAACGCCTACGTCATAGGCGGCAGTCGCGACCATCTGCATATCCTTCTGCATCCATTTTAGCGGAAAGTCGGGGACGTAGTCTTGCGCCTCCAACTTCTCCCGCTTCATCCCCAAGTATGCAGGCACAAGCGGTCCGCCAATCAGCGTATCGAACAGTACCTCTTGCGGTACCCCAAGCCCTTCTCCTAACACGATTCCTTCGGCAAACGCCGCCATCGAGGTGGCGAGCATATGGTTCACGACGACTTTGAGTGAGGTGCCCATGCCGTGTGCGCCGACGTGCTTGGTCGCTCTACCCACCGCGTCAAAGAGAGGTTGCACCTCTTCTATATCCGCAGCCTCACCACCGACGAAGAAGACGAGGTCGCCGCTCTCAGCGGGGGCTTTCGTGCCTGCGACGGGCGCATCCAAAAAGCGGACACCTCTTGCGGTTGCCTCCTTCGCCATGCGCCTCGAGAAGCTCGGGTTGAGGGTGCTCGAGTCCACCCACAGTTGCCCCTCGTTCATCGCGTCCAAAAAACCCCCGTCGCCTAGCGCGGTCTCCTCTACCGCCTTAGGGTGCGCGAGCATGGTGATGAGGACCTCGACCTCTTTCACCGCGGCAGCGGGCGAGTCCGCCCAGGTTGCGCCCTGCGCCAACACATCCTCAGCCTTTTCCTTCGTGCGGTTATGGACGGTGAGGGTGTGCCCCTCTTTCGTGAGGTTCGCCGCCATGCGGCTGCCCATGATACCTAAGCCGATAAAACCTACGTTCATAGCGTCAGTCCCTTCTTGTGCCGGGCTCGGTGAGGCTCGAGCCTGCTGACAGCTTAAACCTCACCGCGCTGCGACGCCTTACCAAATGGTAAGCCTTACCCAATGACAAGAGGTTAGGAGGGTCAGTCCGTGCTCACCCCGCGCAGCTCGCCGCTCGGTTCGGAGCGTTCCTGCTCCTTCTCGAAGCGCCCACGCTCGAAGAGGTAGAACGCCGCCGGTACGACAAAGAGCGTCAACAAGGACGAACTCACCACGCCGCCTAGGATGACCAGCCCTAGAGGACGCCGGAACTCACTGCCTTCGCCGCCGCCTAAGAGGAGCGGCAAGCCGATGACGATGACCGTCAGCGTCGTCATGAGGATGGGGCGGAAGCGGAGCTTGCCCGCCTCGACGAGGGCTTTGCGCAGCTCCGCACCCTCTTCCTGGCGCGACTGGACCACATCTAGGAGGAGAATCGCGGTTTTCGTCACGAGCCCGATCAAGATAACGAAACCCAGCACGCTGTTGATGTCCAAGGCTGTACCCGTCAGGAAAAAGAGCCACATCGCCCCGACGAGCGCCAAAGGCACGCTGAGCAGGATGTAGAGGGGGTAGCGAAAGGTGTTGAACTGGCTCGCGATGACGAGGTAGTTGAGCAGGAGCGCCAGACCGAAGGCGATGGGCGCGACGCGCTGCAAGTCGCCGGTGAGGTTGGGTCCTGTACCTGTAAGGAGCGAGACGCCCTCTCCAACGATACCTTCGCGCCGCAAGGTCTCCTCGACGTTGCTACGAATCTCGCTCAGCGGCGGTCCGCCGGGCGCGGTGCTCGCGGTGAGGGTAGCGGAGAAGGTCTGATTCGTGCGGCTGATCGCGGAGGGAGCCTCGCGCTGTTCGAAGCGCCCCAAGGTGCCGAGTTGTACGCTGCCGCCCCCTTGCGTCTGAGATGCGCTCTGGGCGGGCGGAAAGACGGGCAGCGACAGGAGCGCCTGCTGGTCCGCTAAGACGAGCGGGTCCGCCCGGACGAGGATGGGAAGCTCCTCCCCTTCGCGGCGCACCTGCGCCGCGTCCAAGCCGACGTTGTAGGCGCGCAGTGCGCCGTAGACCGCTTCGGCGCTGAGCCCCGCGCCGATGAGTTCGGCGGTGTCTACGACGAAGACCTGTTCGCTCACCGTCTCGCTCAGGTTCGACTCGGGATTGCGCAGTCCGGGCGTATCGCGCAGGATAGCGAGGGCTTCGTCCGTGCGTTCGCGGAGTAGGGGCAAGTCGGACGAGCCCAGATCGAGTTGATACTCCGCCGTGCCCGGCGGCCCGGCTTGCTGCGCGGCGGAGACGCTCAGGTCTACGTTGACTTCGTCCGCCAAGACCTCTTCTAAGCGCGATTCGAAATCGACGGCGAGCGCGGCGGTCTGCTTCTGGCGCGCCTCCTTGCTGACGAGTTCGACGAACAGCTCGGCGCGCTCCGCGTTGGCGTTGCCCGTCGCCTGACCTTGGGCGTTCCCTTGCGCGCCGATGGTTGAAAGAACACTGGTCACGAGCGGGTCATCAAAGAGCGCCCGCTCGACGATACTCGTCACGCGGTTCGTCTCGGTCAGGCTGGTACCGGTGGGCAGCTCGAGCGACACGCTGAGCTGCCCCGAGTCGATGGGCGGCGTGAAGTTAAAACCCAGACGCGGCGCGACGAAAAAGAGGCTCGCGAAAAGCCCTGCGGCGGCGATCATAACGAACACGGCGTTACCGAGCAAAACGTTGAGGAGCGCGCCGTAGCCCGAGCGCAGCCTCGTGATGAGCCAGTCACCCGCCTCGTAAAAGCTGCGGGCAACCGCGCCTACAAAGAAGAGGAGCAAGCGCCCCAAGTAGAGCCCCACAAAGAGAAGGAGGGGCAAGAGGAGTGCGCCGAGGGGATAGACGAAGTCAGGAAGACCGGTAGCGAAGAGGTTGGGTCCCGCGAAGTAGAGCGCCACCCCCAACGCCACGAAGAGGAGCCAGAACCAGAGCGTCGTCAAGGTGCTGAAAATCACTCTGGCGTCCGCTCCAAGGCGGCTCGCCGCGCCGCCTAGCTGTGACCACGTCGGCGGCAAGGGGTTGGGCAGGTACGCCATGCGCACGGTGAGGAAGAACAATGCCTCGAGGTACGAAAACGCAATCGTGATGGCCAGGGTGAGCCCGAACTGCGAGAAGAACTCGCCGATTTGTCCCGGCAAAAAGGAGATGGGTAAGAACACCGCTAGGAGCGAGAGCGTCGAGGCTAAGACCGCTGCCGAGACCTCGCCCGCGCCCTGGATGACCGCCTCGCGCCCACGCAGCCCCTCTTCGCGCAGCCGCGTGATGTTCTCGGCGATGACGATCGAATCATCTACGACGATGCCGATAGCCACCGTGATGGCAAGTAGCGTGATGATATTGAAGGTAAACCCTAAGAGGTCGAAGAAGATAAGTGCGCCCGCGAGCGAGATGGGGACGGCGAGCATCACGGAGAAGACCGCACCCAAATTGCCTACGAAGATAAGGACGACGAACGCCACGATAAAGACGACGAGGAAAATCTGCGACGAGGTGGCGGAGACCGTGTTGGCGATAAATTCCGTCTCGTCGCCGACGATTTCTGCGCTGTAGTTCTCGGGCAGGTTGAGCCCGGCGAGCGTCTCGCGCACCCTATCAGCGGTAGCCACGGAGTTCGCGCCTGAACGCTTGCGCACCTCCAAAACGACGACGGGCGTCCCGTTTAGGCGCGTAAAGCTGTCTTGCTCCGTCGTCTCGTCGCGCACCGAAGCGACGTCGCGCACGCGCAGCCCCCTTGCTAAGTCAACCGGAATCTCCTCGACTTGCGCCAAACTCGCGGGCGTGTTGCGCCCGATGAGCAGGACGCGCTCGTCGTCCACGCGCAAGTCGCCTGCGGGCACAGTCACGGCGGACGAGCGAATCGCGTTCGCCACCCCCTGCGGGCTCAGGTTGAAGCCGCTCAGCGCGGCGGGGTCTAAGAGCACCTCGATCTGCTGCGCGACGGGGCTGACGATGGACACGTCTGCGACGCCCTCGGTGCGCTGCAAGGCGAGGTCCACCTCGTCCTCGACATACGTCTGTACCGCCGAGATGCTCTCCCCTTCGGCGGCGACAGCGACGTCTAAGATCGGCTGCTCGTTCGGGTCAAAGGTGTCGACGGAGGGCGTCTCAGCGTCGTCTGGCAGGGTATTCACGACCGCGCTGACCTGCTGGTTGACGTCCGTCGCGGCTTGGTCAGGATCGGTGCCCGAGGTGAAGTTGACGATGACCAAGCTGAAGCCCTCTGACGAGGTCGACGAGATGGAGTCGAGGCCCTCTAGAGAGGTCAGCGCGCTCTCGAGCGGCTCACTCACTTGCTCCACCACCTCAGTCGGGCTTGCGCCCGGATACGCGGTGGACACGCTGACCACCGGGATGTCCACCTCCGGCAAGAGGCTGATGCCCGTGTTCAAGAAGCCGATGAGACCGAAGAGGAAGATCGCTAAGAAGACGCTGATGGCGAGCACGAAGCGCCGAACGAAAAAAGCGACGAGGTCGATCACGGGTGGTTTCCTGCGGGCTCGCGGCGACCTCTTAGGGACGGCTCAACGCTCTGACTTATCTTAGCAGGTATCATCTGGTCAGCACTCTCACTAAAAAGAACATCGTTTCCTTCGGAAAACTTCGTAATTAGCACGCACTTTAGGTGATGATATTTGCGGAGAAGTGTAGCAATGATAAGTGGAACTGCTATCTCTACCATCACTAGAGTATGCGCGAAAACTGCGCTGCGCAGTTAGAAGACTGCTTACGATTAAGGGAGCAGCACGCGACCTCTCACTTTTTTAAGTTCTGCGGAGGTGATGTAGAGATACCTCATAAAGCTTGCAGATTTCGAGAAGGGATGGGCAGCGGCTCTAGAATTTCAACAAGGGGTTGGAACCCCTTGTTTTGGCATCTCTATCATTCCAGCATGTCATCCCAAATAGGACCATCACCAAAAAACGCTCAGTCCGAGCCGCCCGTCTCGCTCCCCATCTCGCCCCCCATTTCACTGCCCTCTTCCGATGTACTTTCCGCCGCGCCGCCCGTCTCGAGCAGTCCCCCCGTCACGTCTATAGCGCCCCCCGTACTCTCCTGCAGACCGCCGCTACCGAGTGCGCCTTCTAACCTCTCGATCAGCTCCGCTGCGCCGCCCGTCTGTCCGCCAGTCTCTAGCGGCGCAACCTCGATGCCCGCAGCCTGGAGTTCTGTGCGGAGTTCGTCGCGGCGCACCTCGAGCGCCTGGACTTGCACGCGCAAGTCCGCGATCTGCGCCGTGACGAAGCTGTATTCCTCCTCTAAGCTCGTGCCCAACTCCTGCTGCAAATCTTGACGCTCGCTCTCCAGACTCGAGACGCGCTCCTGCAGCGAACTTATTTGCCCTTCGAAAGATTGACGCTGCTCCTCTAGCGCCCTGTCCGAGCCGCAGGCAGCTAAACCTAGCGACATGACGACGACGAGTGCTGCTCTCATAGAACCCCCTCGGTACCCCTTCGTTTGACTAATAAGCGGTAAGGAACGAAATGTAACAAATCTCACGTCCTGAGTATATACCACTTTAACGTGAGGATAGAGAAGTATGAGCAGGTATCGTCTGGTTTGAGTGCGCGAAGCAACACTCTCACTGTAGAGAACATTGATGAGCACCCACTTTCGGAGATGAAATCCCGCTAGTCCTTGCGGACAGAGATCTGCGGCGTTCTGTCTCAGTATGTCTCGGAAGTGCTATATGAAGCCGCCGAGCGTCCGGTCTGAAAAGGTAGTAGAAAAATAGTGAGCAGAGAAAGCAGTAAAGAGCAGGAGAGCGCAGGCGGCAGTGCCTACGCTCTCCTGCTCTTCACGGCTTGAGCGGTAGTTAGTCTGAGCTACCGCCAGTCGCGCCGCCCGTTACGTTAAGGTCATCGATACTCAACTGAAGCTCGTTGATGATGCGCGAAATCTCTTGGGTCTGCGTCTGCAACTCCTCATTGACCTCTACGATACGCTGGACCTCATTGCGCAGTTCCTGATTCTCCGTCGCGAGCTGTTGGATGGTGGAGTCCGTGTCGCAAGCGGCGAGCAGCAACACGATAAGAACTGAGGAAGCTGTTAGGGCTCGTTTCATCATGACCTCTCCTTCGTACTAGGGGTTTCGCACCGAGTATATGAAATGTGACTTACAATAAGAGGAGTGCTCGTCACACTTGGGGTACTGAAATATAGACTCGCCCGCTCATTCGCCCTCGGAGGGCGCGTTCTCGGTTTCGTTAAGGCTGCTGACCGCGTTGCGGAGTGCGCCCGAAACCTGCTCTAACTGCTGCTCGAGCCGCCTATTCTCCTCGGTAAGCTGCTCATTTTGGGCGCTCAGCGTTTCGGCGCGCGCGCTCAGTTGCTCGTTCTCCTGGCTGAGCGTGTTGTTGCGCCGCTCCAGCTCGCCGCTACGCTCTACCACCTCTTCGGCGCGGGTCTCGAGCGCGTTAAACGACGCGCGCGCGTCGTTTAACTCTTCTGAAAGCGTTTGCTCCGGTCCGCTCGCGCATCCCGCCAACATGAGGAGGCTCAGCAGTCCAATACCTATCCTTTTCATCTTCACCTCTTTCCAGCCCTAGGTTGCGTCACCGGTTGAGCAGTTCCATTCTAGCGGTTAAAGCAGTATAGAAGCACGCTCAGCCCGGTGAGCGGAGCATACCCTACAGTCCTCCGCCTCATCCGACGCGCGCAGCGACATCACACCCGCGCAAAATCAAATCTGTACGAACGACTTATCGCTGTGCGAAAGCCGCTCGTAACCGCCCTCCGTGATGACCGCCAAGTCCTCGATGCGCACGCCGCCCTTGTCGGGGATGTAGACGCCCGGCTCGACTGTGACTGCCATACCCGGCTCCAAGGTCTGCGAGACGCGCTTCGAGAGGCGCGGTCCCTCGTGAATCTGCAAACCGACGCCGTGCCCCAAGCCGTGCGGAAAGTGCTCCTCTAGGTTTTTGGCGCTCAAGACCTCTCTCGCTAGCGCGTCGATGTCGCGCCCGTCTTTGCCGGGTGCGAGGGCGTGCAGCGCAGTCTCCTGCGCCTCTAAAACCGTATCGAACATGGTTCTTAGTTCGCCGCCAATCTCGCCGATGGCGACCGCCCTGGTCATATCGGCGTGGTAACCGTCCACCCGCGCGCCGAAGTCGAGCGTGACCAGGTCACCCCGTTCGATGACCTTTTGCGAGGCGACGCCGTGGGGCATCGCGCTCCGCACGCCGCTCGCCACGATGATTTCGAAGCTCTTCGTCTCCGCGCCCGCTCGCCGCATGAAGCGCTCTAACTCTAGGGCTACCTCGAGTTCTTGCTGCCCCGCCCCTATGAAGTTCAAAATATGCGAATACGCCTCGTCAGTGACTCGCGCCGCCTGCCGCAAGGTCTCGATCTCCTGCGGCGTTTTGCGCAGCCTGAGTTCACCGACGAGCCCTTCGGACGGGGCGGGTTCACGCGCTAACTTCTCCGCCATCTTGTTGAATAAAGCGTGCGTAACGTGGTCACTCTCCAGCGCGACGCGACGCTCGCCGATGCGCTCGGCGACATCCTCTAGCCAGTTCTGCTCGGCAATTTCGACGTTGAGCCTAGACTCTTCCGCCGCTTGCGCGATGTAACGCCCGTCCGTAATCAGCACCGCGAAGTCCTCGGTGATGAGCACGCGCCCGTCTTCGGGCGTCTTGAAGCCTGACAAGTAGCGCACATTCGCAGGTTGCGTTACGAGGAGCGCGTCCACCTCTAACTCGCTGAATTTTTCTCTCAGCGTGTCGATTGCGCTCACTTAGCCGCCTCGACAAGTTGGATAAAGGAGTCCACCTCCAAGCTCGCGCCGCCGACTAAGCCCCCATCAATATCCTCTTGCGCTAAAAGCTCGTCGGCGTTGTTAGGCTTCATCGAGCCGCCGTAGACGATGCGCACCTCTTCGGCAACGTCAGGCAAGAGGTCACGGAGCGCACGCCGAATCTCCGCGCACATCTCCTGGGCGTCGTCCGCTGTGGCTGTTTTGCCCGTGCCAATTGCCCAGACGGGTTCGTAAGCGACAGCGAAGGCGTCCGCGCTGCTCATAGAGAGGTCTCGCAAGTCCGCTTTGAGTTGGTCTAGCACAACCTCTTTCGCCTTACCCTCGTCACGCTGCTCCTCAGTTTCGCCCACGCAGAGAATCGGCTTGAGCCCGTGCTCTAGGGCGATGTTCATCTTTTCACGGACCAGATCGTCATCTTCGGCGTGATACGCGCGCCGCTCTGAATGCCCTATGATGACGTACGTCACGCCCACATCTTTGAGCATCGCCGCTGAAACTTCGCCCGTGTACGCGCCCGACTCATACGCGCTCACGTCCTCCGCGCCCAGCTCGGCGGGGCTGTCCGTGAGGATGGTGTGTAAGAGCGTGAGGTGGGGGAAAGGCGCGCACAGCACCACATCCACATTGTCAAAGTTATCGACGTGCGTGAGGCGGTCCTTAAAGGTGTTCGCCCAACCTTCGGCTTCGCTCGGGAGCTTGTTCATCTTCCAGTTGGCTGCCATCAGGGGAGTTCGCGTAGATTTCATGGGGGTAGGATAACGCATTTGCCGAGGGTGGTCTTGAGGGAGTCAGCATCTCAGTATAGATGAAGCACATAGTTCCCGGTTACGAAGTTTCCCTTTCGCCTTTGCGAAAACAGTGTAATCGGGAGGGGAAACTTCGTTTGCGTAGCTTCGTTGGCCAACGCGCAAGTCCTTGCTTCGCAGGATAAAGCGCACCTTCGGGAGAAGCTTTGAGCTTTGCTCTAACCTATATCAGTTCCACTTATCGTTGTTACACTTCTCCGCAGATCTCATTGCGCAGCAATAGCGGAATCTCATCCCTGAAAGTGCGTGCTAGGCGATGTTCTCTTTAGTAAGAGTGTAGCTGACCAGGTGATACCTGCGATTATATCAGATAGTCAGCTCACGCAAGTTTTGACTTTGTCGAACCGTTTGCTTGTGACCGCAGGAAATCCTTTAGGGCTTCGCAAGAATTTACATACACCAGCTTGACTGGATTTTAGCTTTTTTCCTGACTAGCTGAGATGCTGCTTTTTTCGCCTCGGTGGTAAAAGTCCAATAGCAAGCCTAGACACATTAGCCCGCCGAAAGGTGTCTGCTATAGTGTCGGGCAAAGACTCGAGTGGCATGACGTCGGACAGGGCTCGGGCTTGGCTAAGCGCAAACGAAAAGGAGCGTCACCCTATGAGCATTCCTCCGAAGAAAATCCTGCTTGCCATCGACGGTTATGAAGGTCCTTCCCCCTCCATCAATACAGCGGTTGAGTTGGCGAACGGCTTCGGAGCGGAGTTGCATGTGGTTCACGTCGGCATCCTCTACTACGGTGCGCACTTTGAGCCGATGTCGCCGGGACAGTTGGAGAAGTTCAAAGACAGGGCGCAGATACGCCTGGACAACAACAAAAAAGAGATCGAGGACTTGGGCGGGAGCGTGACGCAGTCCCACTTGAGACTGGGTGACGTGGACGGCGAAGTGCTGAGGCTCAGCGACGAGTTGGAGGTGGACATGATCGTCATCGGCAGCCGCAAGCAGAGCGCCACCTCGCGCATCCTTTTGGGCAACGACGCCGAGAGCATCGTGCGGCACGCGCCTTGCTCCGTTTTAGTGGTGCGCAGGGAGGACTAGCGAGGATTAAGACGAATCACCTCTTAGCTCGAGCCATTTCACGACACCTAAAAAGGGCGCTTAATTAATAGCGCCCTTTTACCTTAGTTGCTTTCCAAACGGTAGGACACTCGGGTCCGCCTCGCCGGTCTTCCGTTCCTGAATCCTGCAGCGTCATACGAGAATGCTACAGTCAGCTAAGCTCGAGAGCCCTAGTTCAGTGCTCACCGACGGTGTTTTCAAGAAGTTGGGCTCGAGGCCTAAAAAACCAAACGAATTCGCCCGATTGACCTTTGTCAGCAGACCGAACTTTCCAACCTTCTAGCAGTTTTTCTCCACCTTTTGAGCAACCTAATTGATGGGGTTGCTTTTTCTATTGCGGGTGCGTATACTCCCGGTAAGTTTGCAACTCAACGTAGGTGGCTTCTAACCCAACGTGATCTTTTCGATGTCTTAGGGGTCTCTCGAGGGGAGGAATCTGTATGTCCGAAAGATTCGACATCACAGGGCTCGACATCGGTATTTTGGTTGGTTATCTCATTTTGAGCCGCCTTATCCCGCTCTGGCTCAATAGGGGCGGCAGCGATGACAGCGATGGGTATTTCTTGGGGGGGCGCAACTTCACCTGGCCCTTGATTGGCTTTTCTCTCTTTGCCACCAACATGTCGGGGGCGTCGTTCGTCGGGCTCGCTGGAGCGGGCTACAACTCGGGGATTTCGGTCTATTCCTACGAGTGGATGGCGGCGATTATCCTCATCCTATTTGTCTTTTTTATCCTGCCCTTCTACCTCCGAAGCGAAGTCTTCACCATGCCGCAATTTTTGGAGGAGCGCTACGATAGGCGCTCACGTTTGGCATTTTCGGGCTTCTTGATCTTTTTAAGTATGTTTTTAGATTGTGCGGGGGCGCTCTACGCGGGCGGGCTGGTCGGCGTGACCCTCTTTCCGGCGGTCCCCCTGTGGGGTCACATCCTCGTATTGGCGCTCTTGGCAGGGGTTTACACCATCTTCGGCGGGCTGGGCGCAGTAGTCATCAGCGACTCGATTCAGGCGGTGGTGCTGATTATTGGGGGCACTATTGTCTTTATTATGACGCTGCTCGAGATACCCTCGTGGCGCGAGATGGTCGAGGCTGCGCCCGAAGGGGCGCTGAGCATCATCCAGCCGATCTCTGACCCCGCTCTGCCGTGGCCTGGACTCTTCACCGGGGTGCTGATTATCGGCATCTACTTCTGGACGACGAACCAACTCATCGTGCAGCGCACCCTGGGCGCAAAAAACCTCAACCACGGACGCTGGGGCTCACTCTTTGCGGGCTTTCTCAAGCTGCCGATCTTGTTCATTATGGTGTTGCCCGGCGTAATGGCCATCGTGCTTTACCCTGACCTCGCCAGCCCCGACCTCGCCTTCCCGACGCTGGCTTTTGACCTCTTGCCGATTGGCTTGCGCGGGGTGATTTTGGCAGCGCTCGTGGCGGCGATTACCTCGAGCGTCGATTCCGTCCTCAACTCCGCCTCAACTTTGGTCACGATGGACTACGTCAAGACCTTTCGCCCCGACACCAGTGACCGCATGTTGGTCCTTATCGGGCGCATCACCACCGGCATCGTCATGACCGTCGCCATCTTCTGGGCTCCGCAGATTCAGCGCTTCCCGACGCTCTGGCAATACTTTCAGTCGGTGCTCGCCTACGCGGTGCCGCCCATCGTGGTGCTCTTTTTAGTCGGTATCTCCTGGCAGCGCGGCAACCGTCACGGCGCATTCTGGACGCTCGCCATCATGGTGCCTTTAGGTATCGTCTTCTTCATCCTCAACGAGATTATGGGTGTCTTCACCATTCAGTTCCTCTACGCCTCAGGGATTTCGCTCGTCATCAGCCTCGTCCTCTTCGTGGGCATCAGCTTAGCCACCGAGCCCGAGCCCGTCGAAAAGACGGAAGACCTGGTCTGGAAACCCAAAATTTGGCGGCAGGAGACCAAAGACTTGGCCGACGTGCCCTGGTATCTCAACTACCGCTATCAGTCCATCGCGCTGGTTGTGTTGACTGCGATTATCGTCGGGTCGTTCTGGTGAGTAAAGCAGGTATACCCGCTTCGCAGGGCACTTTCAAAATCTGTCTCACTAGCGTTCGGTTCACGTCAGTATCCGCGCAGCGGCGGTGGTCACAAACGCACTCGTCAGATGGGGCGTCGCTTAACCTCCATGATGAGATGAAGACCTGCAATTTATCCCAGCATGTCGCTAGACCTCTAAAGGAAGGGGTGCACAGATGAAACACCTGAAACAAACTGGCAAATGGCTCAGCGGTTTACTCGCTCTTTGTTTCGTTTTGTTAGGAAGCGTCCACGCACAAGGCGGACCTACCCAAATCGTCTTCTCCTTCGGACCGGACGACTCGGGCAGCTTGCAAGCGCTTATTGACCGCTTCAATCAGGAGTATCAGGGCGAGATCGAGGTCACGTGGACGGAAATGCCGCGCTCGACGGACGAGTATTTGCGGCAACTCCAATCGGATTTCTTAGCCGAAGCCTCGGACATCGATGTGATCGGCGCGGACGTCGTCTGGACCGCCGAGTTGGTCTACAACAACCAGGTGAGAGACATCACGGGGCGCTTCAACAGCGCTTACAACCGGGGTGAGTTCGTCGAAGCCGCCCTCGAGTCGGCGACGTACCAAAATCGCATCTGGGGTGTGCCTTGGTTCACTGACGCCGGGTTGCTGTACTACCGCGCTGACCTCTTGGAGCAAAACGGCTTTAGTGAGCCGCCCGCTACCTGGGACGAACTGCGCGAAATGGCAGATCAGATCACGCAAAACTCGGACACCCAGTACGGCTTCGTCTTTCAGGGTGACACCTATGAAGGCGGCGTGGCGAACGCGCTGGAATTCATTTGGGGCGCGAGAGGGCGCGTGTTGACGGGCAACGTCTCGGTAGCGGGTACGTTCGGGCAAAACGTCACGAGCCCGAACGTCATCAACATCGACAGCGCGGACTCGGCGCAAGGTCTCGACGTCGCGCAGAGCCTCGTCGCAGACGGCGTTGCGCCGCAAGAGGTCGCCACCTTTCGCGAAGAGGATGCGTACGAGGCGTTTTTAGCGGGCGACGCGGTCTTTATGCGCAACTGGCCCTATGTTTACGGATTGATTGCTGATTCAAACCTCTCCCCTGAGCAGGTTGGCGTTGCCCAACTTCCCGTCGTAGAGGAGGGTAATCCAACCTTTGCCACCTTGGGCGGTTGGAACCTGATGATTAGCGCTCAATCTGACAACGTGGAGGCAGCCTGGACCTTTATCCAGTTCGCCACCAACCCGGAGCAGCAGAAACTTAGAGCGCTCGAGGGTGGCTTCTTACCGACACTGCAACCTCTCTACGAAGACCAAGAGATTACCGGCGAAGTCCCCGTCATCTCGCTCGGACGTGACGCGGTGGAAAATGCGCGGGTCAGACCCGTCTCACCTTTCTACTCGGCCGTGTCACAGCGCATCGCCCAAACCTTTAACCGCGTGCTGCGCGGCGAGGTAGACGGGCAAGAGGCGGTGCAGAATTTGCAACGGGAGTTGCAGACGATTATACGTAACAGTCGCTAAGCATATTTTGGGGCGAGGTCAAGAGGTGCTCGCGCGAGCACCTCAACAAGAGGCTTGGGGACACGTCAAGAAGTCGGGTAAAAAACCGTAAGAAAGCAAGAGGAAAACAAGAGGTCAAGTGGGCGCGTCGCTCAGTCAAACGACGCTTTCATCAGTGAAGAGGGGTGAATCATGAACGCAGAAACCTTTCCCATGAAGTTGCTCTTAACTGTGGACGGTATCAAGGGAATATCCCATACCATGAAGACGGCGGTGGACTTAGCCAAAAAGACCGACTCCGAGTTGCACGTTATCCACGTCGGAATGCTCTCCCGGTGGACGCACCCCGACACGCTTTCAAACGCGCAGTATGACAAGCTCAAAAGAGAGGCGCAAGAACGCCTTGACCGGGACGTTCAGCAAATTAGAGACATGAACGGTACCATCACTGAGTCCTATGTGCGCATGGGCAAAGTAGACGGCGAAATCATTAAGTTAAGTGAAGAGCTAGGCATAGACATCATCATTATTGGCAACCGCGAGCAGAATACCGCCTCGCGCATCCTCTTGGGCAACGACGCTGAAAGCATCGTGCGGCACGCGCCCTGCACGGTGATGGTGGTGCGGCAAGATAACTAGGCAGCGTGGAGTCACCTATAAAAGTTGTATGAGTGTTTTGGGTTACAATTCCGTGCTAAGCGTTGAAACTGTGTTCCTAACGGGCGATCTACAAAGTTTTGACGAGAGCCGGAACAGTTAGAATCTTAAGGTCATACGACTTTTGGGGGTATCTCGGCAGCGTGGTTGCTTGACGCTCTTACGCATTCTCGAGTAGACTATTAGCGGCTCCGTAACAGGTTGCCAAATACTTACGCAGATATCATTCTCAAATGCGCACGTTAGTTAGTGTTTTCTCGGCTGAGCGTGTAGTAAACCAGATGATACCTGCTGCACATCGGGGCGTAGCGCAGCCTGGTAGCGCACATCGTTCGGGACGATGGGGTCGGAGGTTCAAATCCTCTCGCCCCGACCACGCAAGCAGGTATCATCTGGTCAGAAACGCTCGCACTAGGAGAGAAAATCGCTTAGTACGCACGTTCAAAGATGGTACCTGCGCTATTTTAATTGAGTGTATGGCTGATGAAAAAGTATCCTCTCGCTGAAAACGCGGTACCTCGAGAAAACCTCTGCATCCAACAAGGTGTAGAGGATTTTTCTTTGCGTGGAGCTAGGCAAGAGGTCGAGATAAGGAAACTTGCAAACGAAAAACTTGAACTCATCTAACTCGGGCGAACTGCCAAGAGGTCTACCTAGCCTTCCACCTCGATAATCGCTAACGTGCAGCGCGACACGCATACCAGTTTGCCCTCTTCATCCCGAATCTCGATCTGCCAGAGTTGCGTGGTGCGCCCCTTGTGAAGCGGCGTCGCTACCGCCTCTAACGTCCCGTCACGTTTGGCGCGGAGGTGGTTCGCGTTGATCTCCAAGCCCACCGCCCGCTGTTTCAAGTCCACGCTCACCGACGCGCCGACGCTCGCGGCGGTCTCTGCCAAAACGACGGACGCGCCGCCGTGCAAGATGCCGTAGGGCTGATGGACTTTGGAGGTGACGGGCATCGTCGCCCTGACCTCGTCGGGCGTGGCGTACGTGACCTCTATATTCAGTGTTTCTAAAAGTGAATTTGCCGCTGTACCTACAAAGTCTTCGCTTGTGAATTCGCTTGCCATATAGCGAGCATAACTGAATGCTAAAGAGGTAGTGGTGAGGGGTACGCCCTAGAATTCAAACTAAGCTTGAAGAAAGGATTGCGAGAGCTGCCCAACTGTCTGCAGCACGTGCCTCACAAGATTCAGCGTTCGTTCATCAAGCCGCGTAGAGAGGCAGAACGTACGTTATACTTCTATTTCGGCGGGAGGTGACATGACCGCTCCACTCAACCGCAAATTTAAGAGGAGTTTTACGTGTTTTCTAGGGTTTCCCCGATAGTTAGTTACCTTATTGCTACACTTACAGCAAATTTAGGCTGCTCGCTGCTTCTTTATCTAGCACAATCGGATGACGGTGTAGCCGCCGCATCTGCAACGCTGCCTCTTATCGTCATTATCTTTTTTGGCGGACTTTTTACGGGTGTGATGTACCATCTGCGCCAGCAGCTTAGGGAAAGAGGTCGGCTCGCAGGAACGATCCTTACTGCGTTACTGCTCAATGGGTTGGTCTCGAGCCTGCTCACCCTCTTCGCGGGCGCGTCTCCCCTCTTTTTTACCGCGCCACTAATCGCTATTTTGATGGGCGAATTTTACGCTCGCTTTTTACAAGAGGACGCCGCCATGCTCGCCGCGATGACGGTCTACGTCCTCTGTACGCTCTTGGCAAACTTCACCTTCGACACCTTTATCCCCTTGCCACTTTTCGGTCTGCTCTCCGTCGGTACGCTATTCTTCGGCGTCACCTTCACCCAACGAGACCGCGTCCACCGCTACGGGCGCACACAGGTCTACCTGATGATTTTCGTCGCGGCGGTGACGAACATGCTGCTGAGCTTTTACTTGGGAATTCCGCTCCGCTTTCTCTTGGCAGGCTTTCTCGCCATTGTCTTAGCGGAAGCCGCCGACACCGAGGTCTATCAGCGCTTTATCTCGCGTCGTTGGCTGACCCGCGTCGCCACCTCAAACGCGGTCAGCATCCCGATTGACTCAGTTACCTTTACGGTAATCGCTTTCGCGGGGACCTTGAGCGTTGCAGCGATGGGTGAAATCGTCTTCGCGGATATTCTCGCGAAAACAGTCATCGGGCTGCTGGCGGCGGCGCGTTTGCTGCGCAGCAAGGACGCGAATCCGACGCTGGCTCACGCGGCTTAAAAGATTGGGATTTAGTCATGAGGTTTCCGTCCCAAACACCTTGAACTTATGTTTTGCAAAAACACATTATGCTGTCCTGGACGCAGTTTTTTGCAAGGCTTTTAGCTCCTAGGTATTAGCTTAGAAGCCTTCTTTAACGGCTAAAAGCTAAGGGCTCGGTTTTAGGTAATTCTCAGGGAATCTTTGGCGCAGCCTGGCAGTCACCCTCAAGCGTAGCTTTAGCGCAGCTTTGTAGAGAATCTTTGGCGCAGCCTACGGTCTACTCGGTCACTTTCACGTACCGTGTGGGGAACATCAAGAAAGGCGGTAACACATGGCCGATACCAAACTGACCAACTCAACCAATATCGAGGATAAAGAGCGCGTTACCTTTGTGGATTTAGGGATGGCGCTTTACGAGCGGCTGACCGGGCGCAACGCAACGATCACCTATGAATTCGACAAGATGACCGTCGAGATTCCCCGCGACACCGGACCCAACTCGCCCCGCGCGGTCTGGAAGATGGACGGCACCATCCGCGTTACTACCTCCGAACCTGATCAGTAGATGAAACCGCACAGATGAAACCGCGCCGCGTCTTCGCTGACTTAGACCTCGAGATAGATGGTCAGAGCGCCAAGTTCACGGGGAGGGGTAGTCACATGCGTTTAGAGGTCCAAAACGCCGGCACCCTGCGTAAAATCTCCCAGGTCTCTCTGCCCAACTTCCAGCGCGCCGGCACGACCTACTCGGCGACGGATGTGCCCTCACTGCTCGCGGACGAAGGCTTGACTTTAGAAGTCGCCGACAGACGCGGACCGCTCCTCGTTTTAGGCGAGAAGGCGCGTGGCAAAGGTTACAGCGTTCCCGGCGTCGGGCGCGTAAGCGATGTGATGCTCGCGAACAAGCGTGCGGCGCTCAGGCTTGCATCCTCTTCGGGTCCAAGTTGGCTTTTACCTGTAGTAGCTGTCGGTCTTATCATCTTAGGCGTCATTCTAGCGACGCAGCGGAACGACAAATCGGGATAAAAACGCTCAATCAGCGACGAACAGGTGTCTTCAAGCATCTGTTCTTTTTTGGGCTCGGGTTCAATCTCTCCTAAGGTCCTCCTCCACCGCCCGCGCTATAGAGAGCGCCAAGTGCTCTTCATGAGGTCGCGCCGCGATCATCAGCCCGACAGATAAGCCTGTGGACGACGTGCCACCAGGCACGCTCACGGTGGGCGTCCCTAAAAAGTTGAACACCGAGGTGTTGCGCAGCACGCGGCTGTTCGTTTCGAAGTAGCGTGCGTCGTCCGCCAAGTCGTCAATGTTTGGAGGCAGCGTGGCGACAGTGGGTGCGAGAACCGCGTCAAAGGAGGCGCACGCCTCCCAAAAGGCAGCTTGAACCCTCTTTCTCGCGTAAGTTAGACGGATGTAGTCCGTCGCCGTTCTACCTCTTTGCTTCAAGATACGCGAGGTGACGCGGGGGTCTATCTGGTCGCCCTCGCGCCCTATCAGGTCTTCGTAGAGAGCTAAGGACTCGAGCCCCGCAAACGAGCCGTAACGCGCGCGCGCCGCGCCGATCTCGTCTATAGCGGATACTTCACGATACTCGACCGTTGCGCCTAGCGCTTCTAACCTCTTACAGCTTTGCTCGAACGCTTCTTTCACTTCCGCATCTAAATCCTCTTGTAAAACTGTGGTGGGCGCGAGGAATCTGAGGCTTGTCACCTCTTGGGGTATAAATGCCGCCGGAGGCTGACCTGCGAGAACGCGCCACAGGTGCCAGGCATCCTCTACCGTTCGGGTGATCGGTCCGAGCGTGTCGAGCGTGGTAGAAAGTGGCACGCAGCCTTCTGTCGGCACCGCACCATCCGTCGCCTTGAGCCCGACGAGCCCATTGAACGCCGCCGGAATCCGCACCGAGCCGCCCGTGTCCGAGCCGATGGCGGCAGCGGCGAGACCTCTCGCCACCGCCACCGCCGAGCCCGACGAGGAACCACCGGGAATACGCGCCGAATCTAAAGCGTTGCCCGGCGTGCCGTAGTGCGGGTTCAGACCCAGACCGGAAAACGCGAACTCGGTCATGTTCGTCTTGCCTAGAAATACTGCGCCCGCTTCGTCTAAGCGCGCCGCCGCTGGGCAGTCGCGCGTGGCAGGCGGGTTCTTCGCTAGGACCGTAGAGCCCGCCGCCGTGACCTCTCCCCCTGTATCCATGAGGTCTTTAAGCGCGATGGGTACGCCCTGGAGGGGTCCCTTATCTTCGCCTCTCGCGAACGCTTCATCTGCGCGCTCAGCTTGCGCTAACGCTCGCTCCTCGGTGATGAGGCGGTAGATGGGGCTGGGCTCGAGCCGTTCCAAATAAGCTTCGGCAACCCGTACGGCGGTGAGTTCGCCCCTGCGGTAGGTACGCGCTAGCTCGCTTAGCGTAAGAGAGAAGAGGTCAGGCATAGAAAGAGTATAACGGGCGCAAAGAAAAAGACCCTGCCCCGAGTTTTTAAGCTCAGGGCAGGGTCTAGGGTGGCTCCGCGGGTAGGATTCGAACCTACGACCAACCGGTTAACAGCCGGTCGCTCTACCACTGAGCTACCGCGGAATACGCGCTCTTTAGAGCGACAAGTAGTTTAACAGAGTCATGAAGGGGTTAGCAACCCCTAAATTTACACATCGGTAGAGGTTGAACGAGAAGCTTAGCAAAACGCTCAGGTAGTGGGTTCGGGGCGAGTGCCGACGGGTACGTCTTGCGCCGGTTCCATGTGATGAACAAGGGGTTCCGTGTAAAATCCGATCAGGATGAGACTTAGGGGAACGCTTCCGAACTGTAATCCAAAACATTCATGCAACTTTCGTAGGTGGCTCTATCAGTGCAAAGTCTTGACAGCGCTACACACCTCTTCATAGGATTAGCAGGTATCATCTGGTCAGAGACACTCTCACTTTACAAAACAATGTCTAGCACGCACTTTAAGGGATGATACCTGCGCTCATCCGTCTCAGTATGTTTTGGAACTGCTAGATGAACCTACAAATAACGAACGTTTGTTAGCGAAATGGAGCGACATGTGACCGAAGCCTATTTAGTCGAAGCGGTGCGTACCCCCATCGGGCGGCACGGCGGCGCACTCTCGAGCGTCCGCCCTGACGACTTGGGCGCAGCCGTCCTTGACGAACTCTTAAAGAGGTCAGGCACGCCGAAAGCCGACATCGAAGACGTTTATATGGGCTGCGCGAACCAGGCGGGCGAGGACAACCGCAACGTCGCGCGGATGTGTGCACTTTTGGCGGGTTTTCCAACCGAGGTGGCGGGCACGACCATCAACCGCTTGTGCGGCAGCGGCTTGGACGCGGTGGCGAGCGCGGCGCGCGCGGTCATACTCGGCGAGGCGCACGCCTACATCGGCGCGGGCGTCGAGTCGATGAGCCGCGCACCCTGGGCGCTACCCAAAAGCGAACGCCCCTTCCCGACGGGCAACGTCACGGCGTACGACACCACGCTCGGCTGGCGTTTTGTGAACCCTAAAATGAAAGCATGTTACGGCACCGAGGCGATGGGCGAGACGGCGGAGAACTTGGCGGAGGACTACCGCGTCTCGCGCGAGGCACAAGACGCGTTCGCGCTAAAGAGCCACCAAAAAGCGCTCGCCGCAATTCAGGCAGGGCGCTTTGGGGACGAAATCGTCCCCGTCGAGGTCCAAACTCGCAAGTCAAACACGACCGTCGATACCGACGAAGGACCGCGCCCCGACACCTCTTTAGAAAAACTCGGCAAGCTCCGCGCCGTATTCCGCGAGGGGGGCAGCGTGACGGCGGGCAACAGCAGCACGCTCAACGACGGAGCCGCCGCCGTGCTCGTTGTCTCAAAAGACTACGCCAGCGCGCACGGCTTGACCCCTCTCGCCAAGGTCAAGAGCATGGCTGTGGCGGGCGTGCCGCCGCGCGTCATGGGCATCGGTCCGGTGGCAGCGACGCGCAAGGCGCTGGCGCGTGCAAAGATTACTCTAAATGATGCTGGCTTGATCGAACTCAACGAAGCCTTCGCCGCGCAAGCCCTAGCCGTGCTGCGTGACTTAGGGATTGACCCAGGCGACACGCGCTTCAACCCGAACGGCGGCGCGATTGCCCTCGGTCATCCACTCGGCTGCTCGGGCGCGCGCATCCTCACGACGCTCCTCTTTGAGATGAAGCGCCGCGAAGAGGTCCAGTTCGGCTTGGCAACCATGTGCATCGGCGTGGGTCAGGGTATCGCAATGGTGGTAGAGCGTGTCTGATTTCGTATCGGGTAGTGCAGAGGTCAAGCAGCTTGACCAGGCTTGGAATAGAGCCTACCAAGAGAGGGATTTGGTGGCGCTGAGCGAGGTTTTAGCCGATAACTGGGTTGGGCTGACGCTCGCGCATGAAGTCATCACCAAAGAGGTCCTGCTCGAGTCCCAGCGCCAAGCCCCGCCCCCCGAAGAGGTCCAGAGCACCTTTGAAGAGGGAGCGGTGTACCTCTTCGGAGGTGCGGCGGTCACAACCGGACAGGTCACAATCAAAACGGCAGATGATTTCATCCAGCAACGCTTTACTCGCATCTATGCCAAGCGAGAGGGACGTTGGCAGGCTGTCGCGGTGCAAGTCGTCCCGCTATGAGGGCGTATTTGGGCGTCAAGTATCACGCTGACAACCGTAACCGAGAGGTCATCGAAGGCATTTCTGAGGTGCTCGCTCGGTGTGGTGCAACAACCGCTTGCGTGGCTCGAGATTTAGAAAAATGGGGCGAGGTCAAATTTGAGGCTCGAGACCTCATGAAAAAAACCTTCGACCTCATTGGCGAGTGCGACCTCGTTATTATCGAACTGAGCGAAAAGGGCGTCGGGCTCGGTATCGAGACGGGGTATGCTTGCGCTAAAGGCATTCCAGTGGTGACGGTAGCAAAGCGTGGAAGTGATATTTCAGAGACCTTACGAGGAATTTCGGAAGAGATTATTTTCTATGACGACGTTCGTGACCTCGAGCCCTTCTTTACCAACCTCTTGCGAATTTTGACCTCTCGAGTAGGAGCGTGAGTATGTTTCAACCCGACATCGAAACCCTCCCCCAAAACGAACTCCGCACGTTGCAAAATGAACGTCTACAAAACTTAGTTCACTACGTCTACGAGCGTGTCCCCTTTTACAAAACCGCGCTGGACGAAAGAGGTATAAAGCCGGGTGATATCAGGACTATCAACGACATCACCAAGCTCCCTATCACCAAGAAGACCGACCTGCGCGACAATTATCCCACCGGGCTCTTCGCCGTACCGATGGAAGAGGTCTCTCGCATCCACGCAAGCAGCGGCACGACGGGTAGACCGACCATCGTCGGTTATACAAAAAAGGATATCGAAACTTTTGCAGAGGTCAACGCGCGGTGCTTGGCGGCGGCGGGCGCGGAGCCGGGGATGGTCTTTCACAACGCCTACGGCTACGGGCTCTTCACGGGCGGCTTGGGGCTTCACTACGGCGGCGAGCGGTTGGGGCTCATGGTGATTCCGGTCTCAGGCGGGATGACCGAGCGGCAGGTGACGCTGATTCAGGACTTGCAGCCCAAGGTCATATCGTGCACACCCTCTTACGCGCAGACCTTAGCCGAGGCGATGCGGGAAAGAGGGGTTGCCCCTGAAGAGACGAGTTTAGAGGTTGCCGTGTTAGGTGCCGAGCCCTGGACGGACGCCATTCGCACTGACGTCGAAGCGGGCTTAGGTGTCAAGGCGACGAATATCTACGGGCTCTCCGAAATTATCGGTCCAGGCGTGTCGAACGAGGACGTGAACGAGCAGGAGGGCTCATACGTCTGGGAAGATCACTTCTATCCTGAAATCTTGCATCCTGAAACGGGCGAACCCGTAGCAGAGGGCGAAGACGGCGTTTTAGTCATTACGACGCTCACGAAAGAGGCGCTGCCGCTGCTGCGCTACTGGACGGGTGACATCACCCACTTGCGGCGCGACGTGGGCGCGTCCGGGCGGACGCACGCGCGCATGGGGATGATCAAGGGGCGCAGTGACGACATGATCATCGTGCGCGGCGTGAACCTCTACCCGACGCAGATAGAAGAGGTCTTGCAGCGCGTGCAGGGCGTGGCGATGCACTATCAACTGGCACTCTCTCGCCAAGGCACTCTCGACACGTGTGAACTGAGGCTCGAGCTGTCCCAAGATGCCTTTGACCACGTGAAACAAAAAGGTGGTCAAGAGGTGTTATCTGAGGAATTGCTCGAGACCAATCAATACCTGAGCGACTTACGCGATAAGGTGCAGCACAAAATCAAAGACACCGTAGGCGTCAACATCAAGGTCAACCTCTTAGCGCCGGGGAGTGCGCCCAGGAGTGCGGGCGGGAAGCTGCGGCGGATTGTGGACGAAAGGAACTTGTAGAATAGGGTATGGCTTTACCTGTCAAGGACAAGCGGTACACGGCGGCGGAGTACTTGGAACTCGAGCGCCGAGCCGAATACAAAAGCGAGTTTGTAAACGGTGGGATTTTTGCGCTGGCGGGGGCGAGCAGACCTCATAGCCTCATCACGCTTAACATCGGCGCAGAGTTTAGACGACAGCTTAGAGGAAAACAGTGCGAGACCTATCCAAGTGACGTGCGCGTACAACTCTCCGACTCCACACGCTACTTTTACCCCGATGTCGTCGTGACCTGCGGTGAGCTTGATTTCACGAGCGAGACCCAAGATACGCTGAAGAACCCGACCCTCGTGATCGAGATTCTGTCACCGTCTACTCAAGGCTACGACAGAGGAGAAAAGTTCGAGCATTACCGTAAGCTCAACTCCTTACAGACCTATGTGCTCGTTTCGCAAGACAGAGCGTTTTCAGAAGTTTTCGAGCGGCAAGGTGAACGCTGGGTTCTCACTGAATATGCGGGATTAGACTCCAGCATCCCCTTACCTAGCATCGGCTGTGAGCTTAGGCTGGAAGAGGTCTACGACAGAATTGACTTTGAGTAAGTTGAAGCGGACGATAAGAAGAACCGTTAGACTGAGCCATGGCTCTGCGCGTTAAGGACAAGCGGTATACGGCGGAGGAGTATCTCGAGCTTGAACGCCAAGCCGAATACAAAAGTGAATTTGTTGATGGTGAAATCTCTCCACTGACAGGTGCAAATCAAAACCACTGTCTCATCTCTGTAAATTGCACAACCGAATTAGGATTACAGCTTAGAGAAACGTCAAGCTACATCTTTGTGAGCCAAATGCGCACTGAGGTTGCCAAGTGCTACGTTTACCCTGATGTGCTCGTCGTCTGCGGAAAAACTGAGTTTGCTGACATTAGACGTGACATCCTCCTCAATCCAACCTTCATTACCGAAATTCTGTCGCCCTCTACCAAAGGTTACGATAGGGGCGAGAAGTTCAGACGCTACCGCACATTGAGTTCACTACAGACTTACGTGCTCATTTCTCAGCACGAGCCTCTTGTCGAGGTATTCGAACGTCAAGAAGATGATTCCTGGCTCTTTAGAGAGTACTCAGGTTTAGAGGCTACCGCACCTCTACCTACGATTAGCTGCACACTAAGGCTGAGCGAAGTCTATTTTCAAATTGACTTTGAAACGCCTAAACAACGGTAGGCTGATGAAACCGATTCCTAAAGGCACCACCGCCACACACACGCTCATCGTTTCTGAGAATATGACCGTAGACTTCGAGCAAGCTGAGCCCGAACTCGGCAAGCTCCATCCGGTATACGCAACGTACTGGCTGACCAAACACATGGAACTGGTCTCGAGAAAACTCATCCTCCCCTTTTTGGAAGAGAACGAAGAGGGTATCGGCTTTGAGGTCACGGTGAAGCACTTAGCATCTGCTCTACCGGGGATGGAGGTGAGACTCACCGCCCAACACCTCCGCACCGAGAAGGGGCGCATCTACGCACGTTGCGAAGCGTCGAATGAACTTGGCGATAAGGTTGGGGAAGGAACGACGACGCAGGTAGTGATGAATAAGGGGAGGCTGGAGGCGGGCTTTGCGACGCTACGTGAGCGGTGGGACAACGCAAGAGAAGCACCGAAAAAATTGAGCTAACCCTTTCTCGCCGCAAAAAAGATAAACAGCGGAATCCGCAAGCGCCGCTCGTATTCCTCCGCGTCCACGCTGTGCTCCCGCCGAGGGCACGACTCGCGCAACGTCTCAACTATGAAACCAGCCTCTTGCAACGTAGAAAAATAATCCTCCACCGTGCGGTGGTACTTAATGACCTCTTTGCCCATCCAAGGGTGGCTGCGCTCGCCCGTCTTAAAGTAATCATCCACGAGCCAAGCGGTGCGCCGCTCTGAAATTCGTAAGCTCTGCGAGCAAGAGGTGATGACGGGGTGTTCTACGGAGAAGATGAACCTGCCGCCCGGCTCGAGTGTTCTATAGATATGTTCGAACGTCGTCAAGAGGTCTTGAATGTAGTGTAAAACGAGTTGCGAGATGATGAGACCGAAAGAGGTGGGCGCGAAGTCGTACGCTTCGATTGTGGAGCGCACAACCCCAGCGTTAAGACCCTTCAGCCTCTCCTCCGCTAAGCTCGCCATCTTTTCGGACGCCTCGAGCCCCACGTATGACCTTATCCCCCTACCCAACAGTTCTTGACCAAATTCCGCCTCGCCGCAGCCCAAATCGAGCACGTCTAGGTCCCTAACCTCGCCAATCAGCTCTCGGAAGATAGGGTATTCGATGGTTTCGTTTGGGCTGGTGGGCAGCGCCCGGCGAGACGTGTAGGTCGCTAAGACCTCTTCGTCGTCAAAAAACTCGTGCCCTTTGCGGCTCATGGAGAGAGTGTAGCACCCTGGGACAAAGGTGCGAGGAAGGTTCGTCCGCTACGAACGCACCGCGCTCAGGCGCGCCTTTGCCTCACGGTAACTCCGCTTCGCGTCTACAATAGGCGCGGGGTAATCCTGCCCGATGACGCACCCGAGCATCCCTTGTGTGAGGGGCGGCGTTTTGTGCGGCTCGGCGAGGTAGGGCGTCGGCAGCGGGCGGAGTTCGTTCACGTAGCGGCGGATAAACGCGCCTGCCGGGTCGCGCTCCTGCGCCTGTTTGACGGGGTTGTAGATGCGGAGCGTACCGCGTCCCGTCGTGCCCGCTTGCATCTGATGTTGTGACCAGTGGATGCCCGGCTCCATGTCCAGAAAGTGCTTAGCGGTGTAGATACCCACCTGTCGCCAGTGTAACCCCAAATGATGGGTAGCAAAGGAGACGAGCATCGCGCGCATCCGAAAGTTGATCCAGCCGCTCCGGTGCAGCGCGCGCATACAGGCGTCCACGAGCGGATAGCCCGTCCGCCCGGCGCACCAGGCGTCGAAGAGGTCTTGACGATGCGTGTCTTCTAAGAGGTCGAATCTGGGGTCTAAGCTGCCAAACTCCAAGCTCGGATTCGACTCGAGCTTCTGAATGAAGTGGCAGCGCCAGCGCAGCCGCGACTGAAACGAGGTCAGGGAGCGCAGCCAGCGCCAGTCATAGGGCGCGCCCTCCAGCTTCAAGACCTCTAAAGTGTCCAACTGCCGCGTCGCTTTCTGATAGACCTCTTTGGTGGAGAGGTTGCCGAATGACAGATACGGACCCAACTGGCTGCACGCGCGCCTCGCGCTCTCGGGGCTCGACATTTCGACGTAGTAGCTGCGCCCCCTGTGGCTTAAAAACGTCTTTAGCTCGAGCCTCGCCTGCGTTTCGCCGCCCAGCCGCGCCTCGACTTTGCTACTCGGCGGCAAGCCTAAATCCACGGGCGTGCGAACCACTTCGGGGGCGACGCCGGGCACCGGCGCGAGATGTGAGGGCGTCGGCGCGAGCCGCACCTTCATCTGCCGCCGCCACGTGTCGCCCCAACCACGTCTGTCTTGCAACCCTCTTGTGACGCCGGGTTGAGGCACCTCTACCCAGCGGACGCCCCTCGCCTTTGCCCACGCTTTCACGCGCTTGTCGCGGCGATAGGTCAGTGCGTTGCCCGTCTCCTCGTGGCTCCAGAGGGTGAAGGAACCGAGTTGCGCGCGAAGTGCTTCTAAAACTTGCGTCACCTCGCCGACGCGGTAGGTCATCTTGTTGCCAAGCTCGCTGAGCCTCACGTCTAAGTCTAAGAGCGACTGGTTGATAAATTCGATGTGCGAAGCGTCGACCTCTTCGTTGTAGAGTTCGGGCTCGTAGCCGTAGAGGCACAGGACGGGACCGCGCCGCGACGCCTCCCACAGCGGGGCGTGGTCGCTTACGCGCAAATCTCGCTTGAACCAGACGACTTGGGTTCTTGGATGAGTCACGGACTCGAATATACCTTAAATTTTAAGGTTTTGATGTAAGGGAACATGCACGCGGCGTAGAGGTTTAGGTCAGGCTCGAGGCTTTTCTTCTCTTAGTAGTTCCAAAACATACTGAGACAGAATGCCGCTTTCCGTAGGCTTCCGCCAAAGGCGGGAGACGGAAGTTTTGGCAACGCCAAAGGCATCATCACCGAATGTGCGTGTTAAACGTCGCTTCGGACAGTAAGAGTGTTTCAAACCAGATGATACCTGCTATACGCACCAGGAGCTAAAATCCCTTACCTGAGTAGATACGGCAACCCTAACATTGAATGTTTTCAAAACCTCGCTAAGCTCGAGCCCGTCAAGGCGCTAGAAACATCCTGATGGTCTCCCTGTTCATCTCGATGAGCGCCCTTTGTTCGGGCCAAAACATCGGCGGCAGGCTGGCTAAATCGTGCCACTCGAGCCGGTAGTCGTGCGCGTCGTTGCTCAGCGTGCCCTCGACTTGCTCCGTGGAGAAGAGGAAGTAGTGCGTCACCGTCCAGCGTTTTTTGTCGTAAGACAGCCGCTCTTTCACGCCGAGTTTGAGGACCATTCTGAGGTCAGTGATGCCAGCCTCCTCCGCGATTTCGCGCTCCGCCGCTGCCAACACGTCCTCACCGACTTCCACGCCACCTTTGGGCAAGATGACGCGGCCGAGCCCCGCCTCACGCACGAGCGCCACCTTTAGGCGTTCGCCCTCCACGCGGACCACGACGCCGCCCGCTGCGAGCCGTTCGCTCACTTCGTCTCCGCGTTCGTCTCTAGGACGCTCGTACCAGCTTTCGTCGATTTCCGTCTTTTGGGTACCCACATCTCCCGCAGCTTGCTGCGCGTCTGTCAAAATCATCAGCGCGTCGCTTCGGGGGCTCGCCACGTCGAAGCCGAAGCGGGCATAGAACCCCTCCAAGCCGCTCGGCGCGACGAGCGTCACGCTCAGGAATCGACCTCTCGCGTAGTCCAGCAGCCGCGCCATCACGCCCGACGCAATCCCGGTTTTCCAGTAGCCGGGGTGCGTCATCACGTCCAAGATTTGCGCGGTGTAGGGGTCCGCCAGAATCCGCCCGAAGCCGACGAGCCGTCCCTCGGACCACGCAGCGACATACCAGGAAGAATGCAGCATCTTCTCCGTTTTAGCGTGGGTTCGCTTACTTTGGGCGTTCCACTCCACAGCGCCGTAAAGGTCATGAAGGAGGGCGGCGCTCAACCGCTCGTCGTTCACCACGAAGCGCACTCCGGGTTCGTCTGCGCTCGTTTTTTCCGCTCGAGCCCCCAACCTAGAAGACCGCCCGCACCACGCCGCCGTCCACGCGCAAAGCCGCGCCGTTCGTCGCGGACGAGAGCGGACTGCAGACGTACGCGGTCAGGTTCGCCACCTCGTCCACCTCGATAAAACGCTTTAGGAGCGACGTCGGACGCTCCGTCTCGAAGAACTGCGCCTCCATCTCGTCCCAACTCACGCCCTGGTCCTCCGCCACGCCGCTGATGAATGCCTCGATGCCCTCCGAGCGCGTCGGACCGGGCAGCACCGAGTTGACCGTGACGCCGCTCTTTACGGTGGTCTCCGCCAGACCGCGCGCCACCGCGATCTGCGCCGTCTTGGTCATCCCGTAGTGGATCATCTCTTCGGGAATATGAACCGCGGACTCCGAAGAAATAAAGACGATGCGCCCCCAGCCCCGCTCTTTCATCTTAGGCAGGTAGTAGCGCGAGAGCCGCACGCCGGAGAGCACGTTGAGCTTGAAAAAGTCCAGCCATTCGTCGTCCGAGATGTCGACGAAGGGCTTAGGATCGAACATACCAACGTTGTTGACGAGGATGCCCACACCGGGGTACGCCTCGGTCACGCGCTGCACGCCCTCGGCAGATGAGAGGTCAGCGGCTGCGCCCAGTACCTCGCCCTCGGGCGAGTCCTGCTGAATCTTGGCTACCGCCGCGTCCACGCGCTCTTGCGTGCGTCCATTCACGATGACGGACGCGCCCTCGTGCGCGAGCCGCTTAGCGATAGCGAAGCCGATGCCCGCCGTTGAGCCGGTGACGAGCGCTTGTTTACCTGTGAGTTGCAAATCCATGACGCCTCCCGAGAGGTTGAGTTAGCAGGTATTATCTGGTTTGAGTGTACGAAGTTGTGCGAAGCAACACGCTCACTAGATGAAACGACGTTTCGCTTTGCGAAAAGTGCCTAACTAGCACGCACATTCGATGATGATACCTGCGCTCATCCGTCTCAGTATGTCTTGGAACTGCTAAGTGACACGAACTCCACTCGGATTGACGCGCGCATGAGGGCGAATCAACCGGAATTCGCACGAAAGCAACGCTTAACGTAACAAGGTATCGCCGTAGTATCAACGACGCACACTTCATTGCCCCAGGCGGCTCCGAAGCTTTGGATAGCACACTCCACAAACATCGACATCTTCAGTATGAGGTCGGCCCTTTTTTTCTGCTAGAGTGCACGTTACACTAGCCTTATAAGGAGGGTTTATGGAAAAGAGACTCGTACGCAGCAGCTTGGATAAAAAAATCGCAGGGGTTTGTGGCGGTTTAGCACGCTACTTCGACATCGACGCAACGTTGGTGCGCGTGATTTTCGTGCTTTTGACGCTCTTTTCGGGGGGCGGGCTGATTCTTTACATCATCTTGTGGTTGGTGATGCCGCAGTCAGAGGGAATTTGACCTTTTAATTATTCCATAGCTGAGATTTAAGCACAGCGAAGTCAGGCGTAGTCAAACTAGCGCCTGGCTTTTGTGCTGTGTGGATGCCACAAGTTCAGCACAGACGGGCACCTGACGTGCCGCGTTTGCTATAGCAATTCCACTTATCATTGCTACACTTCTCCGCACGGACAAGAGGTCCGAGCAGGTCATCCCGACGACCTCTTAGCAACCCTGACCATACCGAGGCGCAAAAAAGACGTCGTCCGGGTAAGGCAGTTACGAGACATTCAACGTCTACGAGCGGGTGGATAGATCAGAGCCCCGCCCACGGCTCGCCAAACCTCTTCCCAAAGACAAGCTCACCGAGCGGCTTGCGCGTCCTCTCGGCAAGTTCGCGCTCGCGTAAAGGCTCTGACAAATCGTCAGGGTCGCCCAAGTAACCGAGCGCTGAAACCGCGACGGGTTCAAACATGCCCGGCACCTCGAACACCTCCGCCGCCTTTTCAGGGTAAAAGCCCGCCATCTGGTGAACATAGAGGCCGAGCGCTGCGGCTTGCAAGGTGAGCGTGTTGACCGCCGCGCCGACGTCGTGCCAGGCGTGGCGGTTCGCCCGCGCGGGCTTATCTCCTCGAGCCGGAAACTCCTTTTCCGCGAGGCTCAAGATAAGTACGGGCGCGCGCTGCGCCCAGCTCACGTTGCCTTCGCGCAACGTGCCGAGGAGCGCGCCGAAGCTCGCCTCACCCTTCCGCGTTACGATAAAGCGCCAAGGCTGGCGGTTGTTCGAGGAGGACGCCCAGCGCGCCGCCTCTAAAACGCTCAAGAGTTTCTCCTGCTCGACGGGTCTATCTGCAAATGCCCTCGGGCTCCAGCGTTTTTCGATCAAATCCAAGACCTCATAGTCCGTTTGCGCACGCTTAGCCGGTTGCTCAGGAGGCATCTACACCACGCCCGCAAGATTGAGCGGCGCGCTCTCCTCTTTACTCAACCCTACCAGCCGCTCGCTTTCGGTCCACAGCCGTTTCTGCGTGTTCACGTCGTAGGAGCGTTTGGACGAGGTCGCGGGCATCTCGTCGATGTAGTAGCGCCCCGTCACCCCCTCTGCGTTAGGCGAAGACGCCAGGTAAATGCCGCTCTGCGCGCCCTCCTCGGGCGTTTTAAGAAGCGGTCTTATCACCGTGCCGAAAAGCAGCGACACAAATCCGTCGTTGTTGAGCCCGAAGCCCGTCGCCACGCCGCCTGGGTGAAAGGCGTTCGCCGCGACGCCCGTGCCTAAAAGCCGCTTGCTCAACTCATAGGTGAAGAGCAAATT
This sequence comes from Trueperaceae bacterium, assembly GCA_965215565.1. Classification (GTDB taxonomy): domain Bacteria; phylum Deinococcota; class Deinococci; order Deinococcales; family Trueperaceae; genus CBDBZX01. The sequence continues at coordinate 3,983,021 of CBDCDZ010000004.1, read as the reverse complement.
GGCGAGCTTGGACTGACCGTAGGCCTTCCAGCCGCCGTAATTTTCCAGCATCAAATCGTCAAAGTTCATCTTGCCGAAGCTCTCCGCTTTGGAGGAAGTCGTGATGATGCGCGCAGGCGCACTTCTCACTAACGGCTCCATCAAGAGGTGTGTGAGCAAAAAGGGCGCGAGGTGGTTGAGCGCAAACGTTTTCTCGTACCCATCCTCAGTGAGCTGACGTTTAGACATGAAGATGCCTGCGTTGTTGACCAACACGTCGAGGCGGTCAAAGCGTGCCTTGAACCGCGCCGCAAGGTTGCGCACCTCACTCGTGGACGAGAGGTCAGCGGGCATGAAGATGACCTCGCTGTTGCCCGTCTCACGGCGAATCTGCGAGGTCTTCTCGTCGCCGCTGCCACCACCACGTGAGACCGTCACTACCGTCGCCCCTGTTCGCGCCAACGCCTTTGCAAGCTCGTGTCCAATGCCTGAGCTTGCGCCCGTAACTAAGCAGACTTTACCCTGCATATTTTCCTGTTGTGCCATAAGTTCCTTTCCAAGTGCGTGTAAAAGCGCACTTCACTCCAAGAACTATAGCGAGTCACCTCTTGTGAGAGGGTAGGACAGCGTCATATTTTCTATAAGCGTCCTCTGCGGAGAACTGTGAACTTCTACGCGGCGCTACAGGGTTGCGGTCTACTTTCTTTGTGAAAGGTTGCACGTACACTTGAGGCATGGCAACCACGCAGGAACACTACACACACGACGAACTCGAGGCTCTCTGGCAAACATTTCAGCGCAACGAGAAGACCGAGTGCCCCAACTGCGGCTCGAGCGACGTCCACGTCGAACTCGCGAGTGACCCCGCCGAGGGCGGTGGCGGCAAGGAAGCGGCAGAAGTCGAAGCGAAGTGCGGCAACTGCGGGCGCGAGGGGACGTATCAGCCGGGGGAAGAGAAAGATACGTACGGGTGGATAGACTAAAAGCAGCAATGAGTTAAAAGCATAGGTTAGAGCAAAGCTCAAAGGCTCTTATAGGTGAGCACGAAGTGCAACGGCTTTCAGCCTTAACCTAATGAGCAATGAGTGAAATCCAAAAACTCATCGCTCATTGCTCTTTTTATGCTTCTCTTTCATCTCCTTGTACCGCTCGTTCTCCCGCGCCTCGACGTACTTTCCGTAAAAAATTTCGGCTGAGCGGGCTTTTTCTTCGTCGATTTCGCGGGGCAATTCTTCGCGTCCATGTGCGCCGCTCTGCCCTTTTTTGTCATCTGGAACAGCACCCTTATACTTCTTGCCGCCCTTATGGTTGGCGTAGCGCCTCGAGCGCGTCCAGCCCATCTGCAAGAACTTACGCGCCATGTCCGCGCCGACAAAATCTCCGTTATCCAGATATTCGTAGAACATCTCCAGTATTTTCTCTGAAGACGCTTCAGCGATGTCGGGTGTTTTGAAACGCCAGTGCGGGAGGATTTCGCTTTTATAGGGCTCAACCTTCAAGACACCCTGCTCGCCCCTGCCGACGCGGTAAAGCTCGGGCTGCTCGCGGAAGTCTATGGAGTCAAAATCTAAGTCGTAATTAAACTTTGCCATGAGGTCAATCGTAGCCTAAAGGCGTTGTTTTCCACCGCGATGTGGCGCATAGTGAGGTTAGAGGGGGATATATCCATGAACGACTACAACCCACAGCAGCCCACCATGCCGAGCCCGAACGACGCGCCGGTGCAAACGCCAGGGAACGCGCCCGCCGCGCCGCCCACTGAGCGACCTATTGAAACCCCGGACGACCTAGAAACGCCGCCCGAGCCTAGAGAGATGCCCGACCAGCCTGACCCCGAGATACGTGAAGGACCGGACGAAAACCTGCCGGACGATAAGGTGTAGAGATAGCTATGGCACAGAAATTTCTAGGTCCTTACAAATCTTCTTAGCGAGGTTGTCGTTGATTTCGCGGTGTCTTAGTACAGCAGAGGACTTGCCAGCCGAGCGGTTGACGTAAACCGTATGCCTACCACCTTTACGGAAGGACTAGCAGCCGCTCTTCTCGAGATGCTTGACAAGGTTACGGCGCTTTACTAAGCAGTCAACAGAAAGTTTTCTTTGATAACCTCACGTCCTCGTAACGATTCCTCAGCTAGAGTGCGGTTCGCTTCAAGTACAAGTTCAACCGCCTCTTTCAAATTTTCACGGGCTTCCTCGAGCGTTTCTCCCTGAGTATTTGCGCCCGGCAGTTCCAGGGTAAAGCCGATGTAGCCTTTAGATACTTTTTCGAATACGGCTGTGAACTTCATAAGGTAGTTTAGCACGTAGGGTTGAGGGGTCAGACAGCGCTTTTACCCTCGTTTCTTCTTGCCAATTGGTTTCCAATTGCTGAGTTCGCCGATGTAGACTGGAGGAACCACCTCCGTCAGCCAGACGCCATTAGCGGAGAGGTAAAAGAGATAGCCCTCTTCGTGCATGGTTCTGGCGTCAACTGAGAGAACAACAGGCTCACCGCGACGTGCGCCGACGCGCCGCGCTGTTTCAACCGTTGCGGAGAGGTGGACGTGCTGCCTGTTTCGCTTCTCGAGCCCAGACACCCTTATCGACTCTAAAAATTTTGCCACCGTGCCGTGATAGAGCACAAGGGGCGGCTTAGTGAGTTCAAGCTCTAAATTCACCGTCACCGAATGTCCCTGATTCGCCCGAATCTTCGACCCGTCCGGGCTGTAAGCGAAACGCTGCTTGTCATTGGTAAAAACGACTTCGTCTAAGAGGTCTTTGGTGAGCGGATGACCGTGACGCTGCGCCGCAAAGAGGAGGGCGCCGATGTCTGCCCAGCCGTTTGCATCAAGCGACAAGTCGATGACCTCCGGCTTATGCCGCAGCACGAGACTTAAAAATTTACTGGTGCGTTTGAGATTCTTGCTCACCTAGTCACGCCGCTTCTTAAACCGCTCACACAGCTCATCCGCAGCCCCGGACCATTCGGGATAGTCGAACGAGAAGCCACTTTTCAGCAACCGCGTCGGCGCGACCCGCCGACTTTTCAAAACGAGTTCCGTCTCCGTTCGGAGTAGCCACGTGCCAAGGTCTAACATCCACTCGGTTGCAGGTAGCCCTATAGGTACGCCTGCACTCTCCCGCAACTCCCGCATGAAGTCCGCGTAGGGCAAGGGGTTGGGCGCGGAGAGGTTCATAGCACCCTCTAACTGCTCATGCTCAATCAGCCAATATAGAGCGCGGACGAAGTCGCGCTCGTGAATCCACGATACGTACTGCCGCCCGTCGCCTGCCCTGCCGCCTAACCCAAAGCGAACGAGGCGAAGCAGTGTCGCGAAGATGCCGCCCTCGTCCGGGCTCATGATCATGGCGGAGCGCAGCTTGAGCGTTCTCGTACGGGGAACCTTAGCCTCGTCAACGGCGGCTTCCCACGCTTTAGCGACCTCGACGCTGTAGTCCCAACCCCGCGGCGCGTCCGGCTCGTTGCCGCCGATGATGCCTGTCAATTCGCCATTCGGTGCGTCGTAGCGGTGCGCGTAGATCGTCGCAGTGCTCGACTGGAGCCATAGCTTCGGCGGACGTTTGCACCGCGCGATAGCCTCGCCGACAACCCGCGTCGAATCGACCCGTGAGCGCATGATCTCGCGCTTGTTTTCCGGCGTGTAGCGGCAGTTGACATTTTTCCCCGCGAGGTTAATGACCACATCTGCGCCTTCAAACGTTTCCGCCCAAGGACCGAGGTTTTCACCGTCCCAAGCGGCAGTATGCCAGGGGCTAGAGGTTGGCTGTCGGCTCAGCACGGTAATGTCGTGCCCGCCCGTGTGAAAGGCTCGAGCCAACAGCGATCCAACTTGACCTGAACCCCCTGGAAGAATGATTTTCACAAGATAACTCCGTAGTGAGATGACGCCTTAGCGCTGTGAAGTGAGTTTAGCACGGAGACTGTAGCCTTTCGGTGGTGGTTGCTCGAGCTACCGAAGCGGCAACAACTCACAAAGAGGTCTCGTTTCACTCGTGCTAAGAATAATAGTCGCCTCCCTGTTCTTTTCGTTCAGTTGCCACATCATCTCCCGGCAGCGTCCGCAAGGGGGCAGCACCTCTCCCGTATGCGTTACCGCCACAACTCGAGCGATCTCCGACTCGCGATGCTTGAGCATGTCTGCAATTGCCGCGTGCTCCGCACAAAACCCTAAGCTGCACGAGAAGTCCAGACAGATACCTGTGTAGACATTGTCAGAAGAAGACACGATAGCTGCACCAACCGTCCCCGCTCGACAAGACTCACTCGGATAGATGGGACGCGCCACTTGGTGAGCCAAAGTGATGAGGTCTATATAGTTCATGAGGTAGCCTAAACCATGTCCCACCCCCTCACGCGCCTCTGGCACTACGCCCGCAACCACCGCACCCACGTCGTCTGGTCCGTCATCGCCTCCATCGGGAATAGAGCCTTCGACCTCACGCCGCCCCTCTTGATCGGCGTGGCGGTGGACACCGTGGTGCAGCAGCAAGACTCCTTTTTGGCGCGGTTCGGGCTTGTGGACGTGATGACGCAGCTTTGGGTCTTAGCGGCGATCACCCTCATCGTATGGGGCTTGGAGTCGGTCACGGATTACATCGCGGAGGTGCTGTGGCGTAACCTCGCGCAGACCTTGCAGCATGAACTGCGGGTGGAAACCTACGACCACGTGCAGAACTTGGAGTTGGCGTACTTTGAGGACCGTTCGACGGGCGGGCTCTTGTCCATCTTGAACGACGACATCAACCAGTTGGAGCGCTTTTTGGACGTGGGCGCGAACGACATCGTGCAGCTCGTGACGACGGTCCTCATCATCGGGGCGATCTTCTTCGCGGCGGCTCCGGGGGTGGCGTGGCTCGCCTTTTTGCCGATGCCCGTGATTATCTGGGGTTCGCTACGGTTTCAAAAACGCATCGTGCCGCGCTACGCGGAGGTGCGCGAGCGTGTTGGGCTCTTAAACTCACAGCTTGCAAACAATTTGAGCGGCATTGCGACGATCAAGAGCTTCGCGGCGGAGGCGTTCGAAGCGAAGAGGATTGAAGAGGGCAGTGACGAGTACCGCGAGAGCAATAAAAAGGCGATTCGGCTCAGCTCGCTCTTTGTGCCGATCATTCGCATGGCGATTGTGATGGGCTTTATCGCGACGCTCGTGTACGGCGGCTACCTTACAACGAGCGGGGCGATGGCGGTGGGCGTCTATAGCGTATTGGTTTTTATGACTCAGCGGCTTTTGTGGCCCCTCACACGGCTCGGGCAGACGTTGGACCTCTACCAGCGGGCGATGGCGTCCACGAGGCGGATTTTGAACCTGCTCGATACGGACTCGAGCATGACGGACGGTTCTAAAGTTTTAGACAAGGTGCGCGGCGAAATCCGTTTGGAAGAGGTCAGCTTCGCTTACAAGGATGGTCCCAGCGTCTTGCACAACCTCTCGCTCACCATGCGAGAAGGTGAGGCCACCGCCATCGTCGGCGCGACGGGCGCGGGCAAGAGCACGCTCATCAAGTTACTGCTGCGCTTCTATGACCCTACCCAAGGGCAAGTGACGCTGGACGGTGTAGACTTGCGCGATTTGCAGATGAAAAGTCTACGTAGCGCTATTGGCTTCGTCAGCCAGGACGTCTTTTTGTTTCACGGGACGGTGTGGGAAAATATCGTTTACGGTGACTTGGACGCAGATAAAGAGCGCATCGTTCGCGCCGCCAAAATCGCCGAAGCGCACGAGTTTATTCAGAGCTTGCCGAACGGCTACGACACGGTTGTAGGCGAACGAGGTCAGAAGCTCTCGGGCGGGCAGCGTCAGCGCATCTCGATTGCTAGAGCGGTCCTCAAAGACCCGCCCATCTTGATCTTGGACGAGGCAACCTCAGCGGTGGACAATGAGACTGAGGCGGCGATTCAGCGCTCACTCGAGAAGATTTCGGAGAACCGCACGGTCATCCTCATCGCGCATAGGCTATCAACGATTCGCAACGCAGATAAAATTTATGTGCTAGAGCATGGACGACTTGCCGAAGCGGGGCAACACGAAACGCTGCTGGAAGATAGCGGCATCTACGCAGGACTCTGGCAGGTGCAAACCGGCAGTCGAACGGCTCGAGACCCGCTCGCCAGCAACTAGGTTCTGTTTAGATTCTGTTGATGTTTCATACTTCTCGAAGCTGAGACTTACCGTGCTGAACGGAGAAGCGAGGGGAAAGGATGCAAACTTTAGGTAACGTGAGGGTTTCCGGCGTACCTCTTGAAATCGAACGCCGATGCAACCTAAAAGGCGTGTACCCGAGTCGGGCGCACGCCCTCAACCTCTGTTTTATAGCAGTTCCATTTATCGTTGCACCACTTCTCCGCAGATTTCACAGCTTTGCTGTAACGGAACTTCATCACAATCAAGTGCGTGCTAATTTCTGAAAGCTGCGAAGCAGACGAAGTTTTCCGAAGGAAACGATGTTCTTTTTGGCGAGGGCGTAGCTGACCAGATGATACCTGCTATTAACTGTATATCGTCCCTAGCAAGTCCCGCAGCTCGTCCACCTTGCTCGAGAGGTCACTCACTCTACTAAAGAGCATCTCCTCGTCGTCCTCCGGGTTTTTCATCTCTTCGGCTTGGTCCATAATGCCGCGAATTAGAGCGTCGTACTCTCTGCGCTGGTCTTCGTTCATGGCTTACCCCTCTCCCATCTTGAAACCATAAAGACTCAGCGGCGAAGACACTGTAGTAGAAGCCGTAGAGATGAGCGAGTCCCGAGCATCTACCCCGGTAAGCGTAGGAAGCGATAAAAAAAGCGCTCGCCCATAAACAATCCTTGGGGGCGCGGCTTCTTACTGATTGATAAAAAGCATTATACACCCGTATACGTTATTCGTCAAGAGGTTGCACTCAAACCTAGACGAAAGTCTGCATAACGCTCTTCGAGGTTCTTGGAGAATACTGTTGAGGACAAGAAAACTGGCTATCTTGAGGTTCGCCGCTAGTTTCACCATGCTGAACGGAGCTAAACGAGTTGTGTCCGAGTCTCAGGTTGCACCCGACCTCTTCTCTGGCGCAGACCACACCGTCAAGAACACCTCCAAACCTCGCTCGAGACCACTACGAAAGCGCCGAGGAGCCGTTTTATACAGGGGTGACGAAACGAAACATTGTGAGGTGCACTGTCAACAAGACGTATTTCGTCCCGGTAGGATAAGGTCCTAGCGATTGGAGAGCATTTATGCCTAAACTCATAGCTTTTTTAACGGTCACGCTGACGCTCGGTCTCGTTCACGCGCAGGATACGGGCGGCGCAGAGGGCGGCGTGTCCCCTTCCGAGAGTGCGAACTTAGTGGCGACGGCGGAAATTATGGACGCAGACGGCAACGTCATCGGCGACGCGAACTTCACGACGGGCATGGATGACTCAGGTTTTGTCACCGTTCAAGTCGGTCTCTCGGAGGGCTCGGGGCTCGCGCCGGGCGAGCACGGCGTTCACATTCACGAGGTGGGCGAATGCAGCGCACCTGACTTTGAAAGCGCGGGCGGACACTATAACCCGGCGGGCGCGCAGCACGGACTGCTCAACCCAGAGGGACCTCACGCGGGCGATTTGCCCAACCTCATGGTGAGCGAGAACGGCACCGTGGACTACGTGGTGACGACAGCGCTCGTTACGGTGGACGGCGAGCGTACGCTTTTTGACAGCGACGGCAGCGCGTTGATCATTCATGGAGACGCGGATGATTACATCACGGACCCCGGCGGCGACAGCGGCAGCCGTGTCGCGTGTGGCGTCATTATGCAGCCTTAGCGCAACTTCCGAAACCACGCGCGTACAACAGGTTTGGAGCGCCCTACTGAGGGCGCTTTCTTTCTTCTGCCCTAAGGAGACGGGGTAAAACTGTAAGGTAAGGCTAAGCGCGGCAATCCGCAGCCGCCTACCATAATGCTGTCCAGGCTCTCTAATCCGAGAGAGTCACTACATACATTTCAAGGGGGTAAGAAGATGGACGATAGGAAAATGAACGATAGAAGAGACGAGTACGGACGTTATCAGTCGGACAACTACGGATCGGACAACTATGGGGCAAGCAACTACCAGACGGGGCACTATAACGACGGAGGTAGTAAGGAGGACGCAGGCGCGGGCATAGCCGCCGCTATCGCCGGTACCGTCCTGTTGGGTGTTGGGGGCTACCTCATCTACCGCGGCGTGGCGAAGCAAGGGGGCTCAAGCAGCCGTAACACCAGCAGCTACGGGCAAAACCGCAGCAATAACAACCAGGGCAAAACCCAGCACGTGCGCGAGAGCGTTACCATCAACAAAAGCGCTTCGGAGCTGTATCACTACTGGCGTCACCTCAGCAACCTCTCCGACATCATGAGCCATCTGGAGTCGGTCACGGAGAAGACCGACACGCGCTCGCACTGGGTGGCGAAAGGACCAGTCGGCTTGAGCGTCGAATGGGACGCCGAAGTCACTCAAGATATCGAGAATCAGCTCATCGCCTGGAAAGCCGTCGAGGACGCCGACGTGCAGAACGAAGGCAGCGTGACCTTCGCCGAAGCGCCGGGCGGACGCGGCACCGAAGTGCGCGTCAACCTGACCTACCACCCGCCGGGCGGTCAGCTCGGCGCAGCCGTCGCCAAGCTCTTCGGTGAGGAGCCCTCACAGCAGCTCAGCGACGACTTGCGCCGCTTCAAGCAGCGCATGGAAACGGGTGTCACCGCGACGACGCAGGGTCAGCCAAGCGGAAACTAGCGGGACCGATGGGGCGCACCTCAAAAGGTGCGCCCCTCTTCTTTTTTAGACTCGCAACAGGTAAGAGGTTGAGGCTCGAGCGTTCTTAACTTTCACAATAGTTAGGACTCGAGGCACAAAGCTTACTGGAATTATCTCGAGCTTACGGATTTAATTTCCAACAACTTTATAGGGGGGCATCATGAAAGCACTTTGCTGGTACGGTTCGAACGACGTCCGCGTCGAGCAGGTTCCTGACCCGGAACTCCTCAATCCGCGCGACGCCATCATCAAGGTCACGTCCACCGCCATTTGCGGCTCCGACTTGCACCTTTACGACGGGTTCATCCCGACGATGCAAAAAGGGGATATCTTAGGGCACGAGTTCATGGGTGAAGTCGTCGAGGTGGGCGCGGAGGTCAAGAACCTCTCCGTAGGAGACCGCGTCGTCGTCCCCTTCCCTATCGCGTGCGGCGACTGCTACTTCTGCCGCAACGACCTCTACTCTCTATGCGACAACTCGAACCCGAGCACCGTTTTGGCAGAAACCATGTTCGGTCATGCGCCCGCCGGGATATTCGGCTACTCGCACCTCATGGGCGGCTACGCGGGCGGGCAAGCGGAGTACGTGCGCGTGCCCTTCGCGGACGTGGGTCCGTACAAGGTGCCCGACAGCCTCACGGATGACCAGGTGCTTTTCTTGACCGACATCTTGCCGACGGGCTACCAGGCGGCGGAAAACTGTAACATTCAAGGCGGCGACACCGTCGCGGTGTGGGGCTGCGGTCCGGTGGGGCTCTTCGCGATTAAGAGCGCCTACTTGCTCGGCGCGGAGCGCGTGATTGCGATCGACCGCCTCGAGGAGCGTCTGGCGATGGCGAAGACCTTCGGCGGCGCAGAAGTTATCAACTATGAAGAGAAAGACGTCATCGAAACCTTACGGGAGATGACGGCGGGGCGCGGACCGGACGCGTGCATCGACGCAGTCGGTATGGAAGCGCACGGCGCGGGCGTCTTAGATGTGTTCGATAAGGCGAAGCAGGCAGTGATGCTCCAAACAGGACGCCCCATCGTTCTGCGCGAAGCCATCCAAATCTGCCGCAAAGGAGGCACGGTCTCGCTCGGCGGAGTGTACGGCGGCATTCTAGATAAAATTCCGCTGGGCGCAGCCTTCAACAAAGGGCTCACCTTTAAGATGGGGCAGACGCACGTCCACCGCTACTTAGAGACGCTGACGGAGAAGATCGTAGATGGGGCTTTAGACCCCTCGAGGATCATCACCCACCACATGAGCCTGGACGACGCGCCGCACGGCTACGATATTTTCAAACATAAAGAGGATAGCTGCGTAAAGGTGGTGCTGCAACCGTAGTGGACGCGCAGAATCAGCGAGACGAGAAGGTCCGCGTAGTGCGGGGGAAAAAGCAGAGCACGGAAAGAGGTCTTTTCCGCGCGGGCATGGTTCTAGGCTTCGGGCTCAGCGGCTTCTTCGACGGAATTGTCCTGCACCAAGTCTTGCAGTGGCATCACATGGTTTCGAATTGGCGCACCGCCCAGACGCTCGCGGGGCTCAGGTGGAACACGCTCGCAGACGGCGTGTTCCACCTCGGCGCATACGGGTTTACAATTGTCGGTATTGTTCTCTTATGGCGCGTCGGCTTGCGCGCGGGCGTACCGCTCTCGCGTCAGCGTCTCTTGGGCGCGGTTCTCGTCGGCTTCGGCAGCTTCCACGTGTTCGACGAAATCGTAGACCACCGCCTCTTAGGGCTGCACCACATCAAGCCAGGACCGAACGAGTTGGCGTGGGATTTTGGGTTTTTCGCCGTAGGACTAGTGCTCGTCTTTTTGGGCATAACGCTGTGGCGCAGGGCGAGAGAATAGAGGATGAGATGAAGAAAATGGGCTTTCTCTTAAGTGCACTCGGGCTAGGTGCACTGACCTACGCCCTCAAGCGTCCCGCTTATGACTTCGAGAACAAAGTTGTGCTCATCACGGGTGGGTCACGCGGGCTCGGGTTGGCGTTGGCGAGAGTTTTTGCGGAAGAGGGCGCACACTTGGCGCTGCTAGCTCGAGACGAGAACGAGTTGGAGAGAGCCGCTGGGGAGCTTCGCGCAAAGGGAACACAAGTCCTCACACTCCCTTGCGATGTTCGTGAACGTCAAGAGGTTGAAAATGCTGTGAAGGAGACCGTAGCGCATTTCGGTTCACTCGGTGTACTGGTCAACAACGCCGGGGTCATCCAGGCGGGACCCTTCGCGCACATGCAAGAGGATGACTTCAGAGATGCGCTCGAGGTTCATTTATGGGGCGCACTCTATACGGTTCTAGCCGCATTGCCACATCTCGAAAGGACACGAAAAGGTACGGGGGGACGCACAGGGGGACGCATCGTCAACATCTCTTCAATCGGCGGTAAAGTCGCCGTGCCACACCTGCTCCCTTACGCTGTAAGCAAGTTTGCGCTGGTTGGCTTGTCAGAAGGGCTCCGCGCCGAACTCGCCCAAGCAGGCGTCAAAGTGACGACGGTCTGCCCCGGCTTGCTGCGCACAGGCTCCTACCCCAACGTGCGCCTCAAAGGGCAGCACGCCCAAGAACTCGCCTGGTTTGCCGTGGGCGACTCGCTCCCTCTTCTCACCATGAGCGCACCCCAAGCCGCGCGAAAGATCGTCGAGGCGTGCCGCCGAGGAAAGGCGCAGCAGATACTCACGCTTCCCGCGAGGGGCGCGGTGCTCGCCAATGCCCTCTTACCGGAGGTCACGGCGAAATTGCTCAGCACAACGAACCGCCTGTTGCCGGGCCTGAATCCTGTGGACGGCGACGACGTGAAGCAGGGGCGGGAGGTCCATTCGAGCTGGGCCCCCTCCCTCCTTACGACGCTCTCGGACCGCGCCGCAAAGCGTCACAATCAGCCGCCACTCAGTACGAGCAAAGCTCGAAAGGAGCAATAAAAAAAACGCTCGTCCTGAGCGCGGTTTTTTGTTGATTGATAAAAGAAATTATACACCCGTATGCGCTATTCGTCAAGAGGTTGCACTGGAACCGACAAAAGTCTGCATGACGCTTCTTGAAACTTACAAAAAGCGCTGTTTGGCACGAGGAAACTATCCATTTTTAGATTAGCTGTCAGGTTTGCCGTACTGAACGGCGCTAAGCGAACTTCATCCGGGTTTCAGATTGCACCGGAATTCGAAAAAAGGTGTGCATAAACCGCTCTAAACTCGAAAGAACACCTTTCGTTCGGTTTTGTTCAGCCCATTCCCCGTTATCAGGGCAGCTTTGCTACAATAGCTTCGCTCAGCCATACTCGAGCCTGATCAGGAAAACGTCGGGGCGCGGTAGGCCCACTTAGCTCGAGGCTGCTCACTGCTCCGTATATCTCGCCCTGCGGCTCAGCGTAGACTTCCAAACGCTTCTCTGCGAGGTTGAAGAGCCAGACCTCTTGCACACCTGCGGCGGCGTAAAGAGGCAGCTTCACCTTGCGGTCTTTGAGCAGCGTGGTGTCCGAAACCTCGATCAGCAAGTAAACGTCTTCGGGCTGCGGGTGGTCCTCGTAGTCGCGCCGCGCTAAAAGCATCAGGTCAGGCACGAGCAGTTGGCGGTCATCTAAGTCAGTTGAAAGCCGCAGAGGGTTCTGCACATCAATTTTGGCGACATTTAGAAAAGCCAGAGATAGCGTTTCGGTGAGTTCACGCACGACTAGCGCGTGGGGTGGGTTGACAGTCATAGGGACGATACTCCCATGGAGAAGTTCGACGCGCTCGTCCTCGCCTAAAATCCCTGCCCGCTCCATCGCCAGCAGTTCGCGGTAGGTGAACGCGCGAGGTTCGTATTCGGGTTGTAGCCTGGGAAGCGCCATGGCTCCATCTTACCGCACGTGGACGGCAGCTTGGACTCGAGCCTCAGACTGTAGGGAACAAAAAAATCGCCGGGGACCCTTCGCAGTTTCCTGCAACGTCCTCAGCGCGTATATAATTTAAGTGTACACCCGTATGCGCTATTCGTCAAGAGGTTGCACTCGAGTTCGTTCATACGAACGAACGCACCTGCGAGAGGTTCGTTTTCTACCTTCAAACTTTCCGAAAATGTAACTGTGAGGCCCAATGATGAAGGTCAATTGTGAGATGAGGCGTAAAGGGTTGCGGGCGAGACACCTACCATGTGGGGTATAGACAGCGCACTGCGCTCTGCGTTCAGAACTTTGTAAAACTTAACAGGGCGCTTGCACGTCCGTAGTAGCGCAAAATAGGACACTTCAGCATATAGGAGGCAACAATGACACGAAAACCTTCGGAAACCTATCTTCAGAATGACAGTTTTCAAAACCGCGACATCGAAGAGAATGCGTCGTACCATTCCAGCGGCAAGGGTCAGAGCGCGGATTGGACCTTTCTCGTAGCGGGCTCGCTCTTCTCCGCAGCGGGCGGCTACCTCATCTACCGGGGTATCACGGCTTACGGCGAGACAGACGACGGCTTTTACGACAACCGCAGTCGCATCAACGGCGTGCAGGTCCGTGAGAGCGCCACGGTGGAGAAGTCGGCGAGCGAGTTGTACAAATACTGGCGCGATTTGGAGAACTTAGGTAGCATCATGACGCACCTGGAGCGCGTGCGTGAACTCGGCGGCGAACGTTCGCGCTGGGTGGCGAATGGACCACTAGGTACGAGTGTCGAGTGGGACGCGGTCATCACCGACGACAGGCAGAACGAACTCATCGCGTGGCGCTCCGTGGAAAACGCGGACGTGCCCAACGAAGGCGCGGTGCGCTTCAGTCCAACGGGTAGAAACAACGAACACACCGAAGTCATCGTTTCGCTGACCTACCATCCGCCCGGCGGACAGCTCGGCGCAGCCGTCGCCAAACTTTTCGGCGAGGAGCCCGCGCAGCAGATCAGCGACGACCTGGCGCGGTTCAAGCGCGAGATGGAGTCAGGGACGATTGGGGGCGCGGCGGGTAGCCTTACGAGCACAAAGTCTCAGAGCCAAACATCCCGAAGCCCGATATTAGGTCATGAAGAGGGGACGCCGTCTTTGGGCGTACCGGGCTCGAGCAGCGGTCTACGCTCGGACAACGTCGAGAAAGACCCCATCCATACCGACGGTGACGCCATCCCCACACCCGAGGGGGATAATCTCAATGCTAGGCGCGCCAACAGCGAAGCGACAGGCTACGCCGATACAGACGAACTCGTCAAAAAACCAGAAGGCGCACTGCCGCCTAAAGCGTCGGGGGATACCAGCAAGAAGAACTAAATATTAAACTGATGTGAAAAGAAGCCGAGACTTGCTCGGCTTCTTTTTTGCCCACCTGTATAAGCCACAAAAAAAGCGCTCATTTGTGAGCGCGTCTCTTTCAACTGGTTATAAGATTTATTATATACCCGTATACGCTATTCGTCAAGAGATTGCACTCGAGTTTCGCTCAGGCTCGAGCAAAGGGAATTCGGTTTCCCTTCATCCCTGTAAATACCTCGAGAAACGTCAACATTTCGCGCTACCTTACGAACATATTGACTAGTTTGACCGAGTCTATCTCTATGAGTATCCTCCTTGTCGGTTTTAACGAAGACCACTTTTCAAATGAGCAGTGGGACGAGATTCGCCGAGCTGCGCCGCAGCTAGAGGTTCGCGGCTCGAGGGATAAAGACGAAATCACCTCTTTATTAGGTGACATTGAAGTTGCGGCGGGATCTTTCCCTCGAGACCTTTTAGCGAAAGCGCCGAACCTCAAGTGGTTTCAGCAGTGGGGCGCGGGCGCGGACTGGCTCCTCAAGTATTCTGACGCTGCCGAGCATCCTTTCACCCTGACGAACGTCTCGGGTATTCACGCAGTTCCGATTAGTGAACACGTCTTAGCGTTCATGCTCGCGTTCGCAAGAGGTCTGCCGGGCGCGGTGCGTGACCAAGTGAAGCATAGGTGGCGTAAGGCGGACGAGCGAAGTGTCATCGAACTCGCAGGTAAGACGGTGCTACTCATCGGCGTAGGCGCAATCGGTGAACGCACGGCTAAACTTGCCGCCGCGCTAGGGATGCGCGTTTGGGGAGTGCGGCGTGATCCCTCGAAAGAGGTTGAATATGTCGAGCGGATGGTGGCTCGAGGCGAACTCCGCACCCTCTTACCCGACGCTGATTTCGTCATACTGACTGTACCTCTAACCGAAGAGACGCGGCATGTGATGTCGGCAGATGAGTTCGGGTTGATGAAAGACTCAAGTTACCTCATCAATATCGGACGCGGCGGCACGGTGAACGAGGCTGACCTCATCCGAGCGCTTAAAGAGGGACAGATTGCCGGGGCAGGCTTAGATGTCTTTGAAGAGGAGCCGTTGCCGGAAGACTCGCCGCTTTGGGAGATGGAGAACGTCATCGTGACAGCGCATTACTCGGGGGATACGCCCCACTATGATGAAAGAGCGCTCAAGATTTTTTTGGAGAATTTGCGGCTGTATGAGAGAGGGGAAGCGCTGACGCATGTGGTGGATAAGAGGCGGGGATATTGAAACTAGCAAGGTTACGTACCAACGGAGCTAGAACTTTGTCTTCTCCTCACTTCGAGTGTCGGCGACGTAACGCGAGCGGTAGATGTCACCGGCTCGAGCCTCCCTCCGCCACGGTTTGGCATAGTTTAGAGGAATGTTTAGCTCGGGCGCTCTGGGATCGAGCACGCTAAGAACGAACGTCGAAGCTTCGCGCCCACAGACTTCTTGAAGTTCTCCGCTTGGCGCAATCATTCGGCTGGAAAGGGAAAGCGCGTGGCTCATCTGCGCGGGTACAGAGACGCTAAACCAGACGTTGTGAGACGCGGCGTAACCTTGTGCTTGTATGCCGAACATCGCCGAGTCTGAATAGGACGAGAAAAGCACACAGTCAACCGTATTTTCGGCGTAGGCAAGGAAGAGTTCAGGAAACTGGATTTCAATACAGAGAGCGCACCCAAAACGCCATCCTTCAACCTCAAAGATGCATAGACCTTGGCCTGGCGTGTACCAGTCAGATACTTCAGTGTGCGAACACCACTGCTTATCGTAGCGGGTCTCTAATTGACCCTCAGCGGAGATGATGTAGAGACTGTTATGAGGTTTGTTCGGAGGCGTTAGACGGTGGTTGCGGCCCAACACGGTCCAGATGCTCAGCTCACCTGCTAAGTTTGCTATAGCGTCCAATTCTCGCCTCAACAGCGTCCAGTCAACCTCTTCCCAGCTCCGTATCTGTTTTTTGACACAACCGGATAACGCACCCTCTGTAAAATGGACAAGGTCCGCGCCCCCCTGACGAGCTTGCCTCATCAAGCGGCGCACTTCGCGTCCGTTTTCTGCTACATCTGCCGAAATATAGCTTTGAGCGGTGACAAGGGTAAGCGGTTGTCTCATTCGCAAAATTCCTCTTTGGGCTAAGAGGGTGCAGTGAAGCGCACCCTCGCGCTAACCTCGAGAAAGCTTACAACGGACTGACTCTTTACACGTCTAAGGGGTTGTGCCAAACCGAACCGCCGTGACGGAAAGTCCTGGGAGCGTGAGGTTGAAGCCTTCGTTCGTCGCGCCTACGGGTGCTTCATCAGTGATACGAATCTCGGTCGAGTTCGGCGCGTCACCTGAGAGCGAAGCGCGGCTGTTCTCAAGCGTACCTCGGTAGTTTTGCAGGTTGACGTTTAACGCTTGGGGCTCGGTTGCTTTGTTGAGCATGAGGACCGTAAGGTTACCCGCTTCGTCCACAAAAGACCAGGAGCGCACGCTGCTACTCACAAATGGATCGTAGCTCAGGATATTGCCGCCGACAAAACGGTTGAGGAACATTAATGACGTTCCGGTAGCGAGCGGTTGGTAGTCGGCGTTGAACGCGCGGGTCATGTCGGCATTTTCGTCGCCAAACCAGCGGCTCACCCAAAAGTAATTTTGATCGACGCCCTTGTGAAGCGCCGTGGCTTGCACCTCAACGTTATGAACCGCCCGCCACACGGAGTTCGTTTCCGTAGCCTGGTTAGGCTGTAAGGCGCTAACCTCCGTCAGGACGAGCGGCGCGCCCGGCAGGTACGTGTCACGTGCGTAGAGTGCGTCGTCGATGAAGTTGCCGACGCTGTAGGGATCGTCCTTCCACTGATCGTAGTCCGTGTACCAGGAGTACTGGTGCGTCACCAAAAAATCTATATCGCCAGCGATACTCGGCATGACCTTGTCCCACCAGGCCTTGCCGCCCATGCTGTTCGCGCTGATTTTAATCGTAGGGTCAACAGCTTTCATCGCCGCCGAAATGTCTTTGACCATCTTGGCGTACTGTTCGGGTGACCAGCCGTTTAGGTCCACTTCGTTGCCGATTTCCCAACGTTTGACGCCGTATCCTTGAGTAATATTGGCGTATTCAACCCAGTCCGCCGCGGCTTGGACGATGGTATTCCAGTCGCCATGGGGAAGCGGTCCTTCGTAAAGAGCGGAGTGAATGTGGACGACGAGGATGGGCTCTGCCCCCATGTTCTGAGCGAGCTTCATAAAGTCGTCAAAAGGCAAGTCGAGCGTGCGGTGACCTGAGCTATCGGTAGCCCACGCCATCCAGTGATTGGGGTCTTGAACCCCGACTTTGAATTTGGGAGCCGCCGCCTTGTCGAAATAGGCTTCCATCGCGCCCCAGCGCAAGGTCTTCGCACCTACCCCTTGCGCCGCCGCCTCTAAGCTCATGGTGTCTCTGATCGGGTTGAGCGCAAGTCCTACCGGACGCACAGCCTTACCTCTCGCGTTCGCGTCGATGCTCAAACTAAGCCCTTTAGCGTCAGGTTGAGTTCCGGGCTCGATGGGCGGCGGCGCTATAGGCTTGGAGATGTTCTCTTCAGCAGGTGTGGTGAGGGTCAAACTGTCAACGTAAAGGTTGCGGTCTTTACCTGCGCCGTCATAGCGGTCATCAAGAAGGTTAGCGTCGATGCGTCCACCTTCTAAGCAGACGTAACCAAACGACAGGTCCTTATAAGACGTGTTCGCGACGGGTTTAGGGTCCTTTGCAAGGCTACCGTTTACACTTAGACGCAGTTTGGGCGGACCTTCATAGAGGTCAGCTCTAACTCGCACGCTTATCTCGTAGCAACTGTCAGGCACTTTGTCAAGAGAGAAGTAAGCGCCGTCTGCGCCGCTCCACAGCGCAACAGCCTGCCCACCTTCAGCGCCAGCGTCCATTACTGAAATTCCTTGCGGCTCCAACCGGAGTTGCGCCTGCGCCTCAACTGATCCGCTCTGAGTACCTGATCCACCACAACTTACAAGAAACCCTAACAAAAGTAGAAATAACGTCACTAAACCTTTTCTCGGCTGTATCACAGAACCCTCTCCCTATGGGTGTCGTTCTCAGTAAAGACAACGGACACCTTCTAAACCTCGAGCAATTCAGAGGCTACATATAAGGGTAGAGCGTATAGATTTCTTACGAGAGCCTTAGCATAGAGGCGTAACGCCGCTTTTGTAGGGTGTTTTTAAGATTTTTAACGCTTAGTTTTTCTGTTCCTGATGAGATTTGGAGCAACGCTCGAGGGTGAGGTTTGACTTAAAGGATACTAGGCGCGCCGCTTACTTTAAGGGTGGACTAAGATGTTGCCGCCGCCGATGACAACACTTAGCGCCACGCCCGCTTCCGCTACAGATAGAAGTTCATTGACGAGATGCGCTAAACTCTCGTGATCAAAACCGAACTCTCGCTTCCCGGCTACCGCGCCGCCGCTCAGCTTGACCGAAACACGTTTGTATTTCATCGCTCTCCTTAAAATATGCCTAAAAAAAGAGGACACTTTAAGTGTCCTCAACGTTACTTTAACAGCTAAGCTCAAACAAACGCGCTCAATCCCGTCACCGCACGCCCAACAACGAGCGTGTTGATCTCATTCGTTCCCTCATACGAGTAGATCGCTTCGGTATCGCAGAAGTAGCGGGCGACGTGGTTCTCTAACAATATCCCTTTGCCGCCGAACGCTTCACGGCCCAAGGCGACGGATTCGCGGCAGCGCTTCGCGGAGAAGACTTTGGCGAGTGAGGCTTGCTCGTCGGTCATCTCACCCTCGTCTTGCAGTTGCGAAAGCCGTATGCACATGGTTTGCAGCGCGGTGGTGTTGCCGAGCATCTGCACCAGGAGGTTTTGGACGAGCTGATAGTTGGCAATCGGGCGACCGAACTGCGTGCGGCTCTGCGCGTAGGCGTGCGCTTTTTCGTACGCACCCATCGAGCAGCCGACGCCTTGCCAGGCGACGCCCGCGCGGGTCATGCGTAAGACATCAGCGGTGGCGCGAAACGAGTTGGCGTTCTGGAGGCGGTCCTCCTCGGCAACGCGGCAGTTCTGCATGGTGATGTGGCCGTTTTCGACAGCGCGAAGGGCAATTTTACCTTCGATTTTCTTCACGCTGAAGCCGGGCGTGTCGTTGCGGACGATGAAGCCTTTGACCTGTCCGTCGTCCTCGTCCCTTGCCCAAATAATCGTGATGTCGCTAAACGTCGAGTTACCGATCCAGTACTTTTCACCGTTTAGGACCCACTCGTCCTCCTCGCGGCGGCAGGTGGTCTTCATCCCTTGCGAGACGGCGGAGCCGACGTCGGGCTCGGTCAGACCGAACGCGCCGATGATCTCCATATCGCGCATCTTGGGGAGCCACTTGCGCTTTTGCGCTTCGGAGCCGCCGACCAGAATTGAGCACATAGCGAGACCGGCGTGGACGCCGAAAAAGACAGTGGTAGACACGTCGATGCGCGACATCTCCATCGTGGTGATGCCCTCGATCATCGAAGCGTCGGGTGTACGCTCACCATTTTCGTCAAAAATCTCTTTGATGAGGTCCAACTCGCGGAACTTGGGAATGAGTTCTTTGGGGAACTCGTCGCGCTGCCAGTAGTCGTTGATGATGGGCTCGACCTCACGCTCCATGAAGTGACGGAGCTTCATCTGAATGCTGCGTTGGCGCTCGGTGAAGGTGGACGCCATGTCGTAGAAGTCGCCGTTGGCAGGAGGTAAGTCGCTCGCTTTTTTCGGCGCAGCCATCTTCATCATGCGGTTAAGGGTCTTTTCGTCCATCGAGGAGACCATGCCGATGAGCTTGTTGAGGTCAACCTTTTCGGAGAGTTTCGCAACCTTATCCACGTCGAGCTTATTCATCAGCTCCATCATCTTCATAGGGTTTTTAATCGCCATGTAGTGCTCCAATCTTGGGTTTTACACGTTTGCTATTTGCGGTTACAACGCCACTAAGCCTGGACGCTTTTTTGCATTTCGACATTTATGATAGCACTCGCAGGCGGGACCTTTCCGCTGTGTCCCTCGCTATCTTGCGCGCTGCTTGTCTCACTAGGCGCTCCGCCGCGCCCGAATAGAGCGTCTAGCTGCGCCTCATAGCGCTTCACGACCTCTTGGCGTTTAACTTTTAGAGTAGGCGTGAGGAGCCCATTCTCGAGCGTCAGACTCTCCGCAATCAGCGCCGCGCGTTTGATGTGTGACCAGTGCGGCAGGCTGCGGTTGGCGCGCCCTAAGACCTCTTTGAGGTGAGTCTGCAGAGCGTCGGACCCCAACCAATCCGCCGTCTCCCCCGCTAGCTCGAGGCGCTTGGCGAAGCTCCTAAGTTGATCTTGGCTTAAAAAGAGCAGCGCGGCGGTGTACTTCTCGCCTTCGCCCACGACTAGCGCGGTTTCGATGAGGTCGTTGGTTTCCAACATGCCCTCTAAGGGCTGCGGCATCACGTACTTACCCGTCGAGAGCTTGAAGAGGTTTTTGACCCGCCCGGTGATGCTGAGAAAGCCGTCTTCGGACACTTCGCCTAAGTCGCCGGTATGAAACCAGCCCGCTTCGTCGATGACCTTGTTCGTCTCTTCGGGGTTATTGTAGTAGCCCTTCATAACATGCGGACCGCGCGTCAGGATTTCGCCCTCTTCGCTCAGCTTGACCTCTGCGCCAGCTAAGACTTGCCCAACCGTCCCGGCGCGGTTCGCCTCGGGGCGGTTGTACGCGATAATCGGACTCGTCTCGGTGAGACCGTAGCCTTGCAATACGTCGATGCCGACTGCGCCGAAGAGGTGCACCAGCTCGGGGCGCAGAGCCGCGCCGCCTACGATGACGAGGCGCATCTCGCCGCCTAAAGCCGCACGCCAACGCGCTAAGACGAGCCTGTCGGCGGCGCGAAGTTGCAGCGCGTAGAGGCTTTTAGGTATCTCGCCGACGCGGTAGCGCCGCGCCAGCTCTAGCGCCCAGTCGAAGAGCCGCTTTTTGGTACCGCTGAGGGCGCTGCCCGCCGTCAAGATGCGCTCGTAGACCTTCTCCAACACGCGCGGCACGGTGGCGAAGACGGTAGGCTCCACGTCGCGCAGGTGCTCGCCGACCTTGTCCGGTGTCGTGAAGTACACCGCGACGCCCCACGCCATGTAGCCGTACTGAATCGCCCGCGCGAACACGTGCGTGAGGGGCAAGAAGGAGAGCGCCACCTCTTCGCCGCGCTTGAGTTCGTGGATGCCGCTAAAGGCCGCGACCGCGTTCGAAGTTAGGTTCTCGTGGCTGAGCATCACACCTTTGGGTGTGCCCGTCGTGCCGGAGGTATAGATGATGGTGGCGAGATGGTCGGGTTGCAGGTCCGCGCGGAGTGTTTGAATCGCGCCCGGGTCTTCGCGGCGTACACGCTCACCACGCTCTTGCACGTCGCTGTAGGTGAGGAGGGGACGCTTAGAGGTTGGGGCACTGTTCTCGGCGTCATAGAGGAGGAGGGACTCGAGCCCTTCCACGTCACCTAACAGCGGTTCGATATCCGCCAGAAGTACCCCGTCCGAAACGGCGAGCACCTTCGCCCGGGTCTCATCCAAGATAAAGTGAATCGCTTCGGGCGTGTGCGTGAGGTAGATCGGGACGCTGACCAGGCCCGCAACGGCGCACGCCATGTCGAGGAGGCAGAACGAGAGGTCGCTGTGCGTGAAGAAGGCGACGCGGTCGCCTCTCCTCAAACCCAAGTCAGTGAGTCCGAGCGCCAAAGCTTCGATTTGAATGCGGAAGTCGGCGGTGGATAGGGGCTGCCACACGCCCTCCCTGAACTGGTTGAACGCCCGCTCGTTCGGGTTGTTGCGGCACGCTTCGTCGAGCAAGGAGGGCAGCGTGCGCCCCAAAACGGCGTGCCCTGTCCCTTCAGGTGCGGTGTAGGTGCCTGTAGGCCCGGGTGCGGAAGGGTGGGGCACCCGAGAGACGCTTTTCGCTGCCGTGTTCATGGTTCTCCTTTGAAGATAGCAGGTATCATCTGGTTTGAGCCAATTTCACCTTCAGGAACACCGCGTAACGCGTACTTTTAGTGATGATCCCTGTGTGATTCAAGCTCAGTGGTTATGTTCGTTCCTATTGCCTACACGTCGCTTTTGCTGCGTTCTTTGCTGCGTTCTTTGCTGCGGTCATCTTACGGTGACAACTTAGCTATAGATTTCGCTAGTTTTCTTTACTATAAGGATTTCGGAGGGCTAAGCAGGCTCAGGGCACACAAAAACACCTGGTTGAGGCTTGAAGAAACGTTTACGAAGCCTTCATCTAGCGCCCCTTCGTAACTATCCGCGCTGCACCTTATGGCACACGAGTCCATAGCTTCGCGCAGCCGCTAGCGACGCCTTGCTCGAACCTGATCTGAAACGTTAATCAGTCGGCGTTTGCTTCAGACACCAACGCCACCGCCTCGGGTTTCGCCACCGTGACCGCGCCCGTCGGCGCAATGTCAACCGCACCCGACATGCCGAGAACGCCGCTGAAACGAAGCACGGCGTCCTTCGTCTTCTCAGTGATGAAGAGGTCGCTGCCGTGGGACGCCGCGCCGACGGGGTTGCCCAGCATGGTACTTGACCCGGCGAGTTGCGCCTTGACTTCGGTTTCGCCCTCGGCGGTGCTCGCATTCTCGAGCACAAACACCTTGCCGTCCGCGTCGAAACCCGGCTGGTCGGCAGTAGTCGCCGCGCCCACGTCCGTCGCGATAAGTACGTCTTCGTCTGCTAGGTAGACGAGGTCATGAATATTAGCGGACGCCTGTTCGCCTCCCAGAAAGGGCGTGAATACGCGGTCCGGTCCGCCCTCGCCCCGGTCGGCGAGGTAGGCGTCAAAGACGAGCACCGTGCCGTCGGTGCCACCCACGAAAAGCCTGTCTGCCGCCGCGTCGAAGGCGAGACCCCAAGGGCGGCGCGGCTCGCCCGCCTCCGTTAGACCAAGCTCGGGCGTGACGAAGCGCGGCGCAGTATCGCCGTCAGCTAGAACGTCGAAAACCGCCACCTTCGCCTCGGCGAAGTCCGAGACGATGACGACGCCTGAGTCGTCCGCCACCACGAGGTCTTTTGGCGCGACTAAGCCCGCCGCTTCGCCCGTAATGAGGCGGTCTTTAGACGAACCAAAGCCCGTCCGGTTCATGAAGTCTTCGATGACCATAACGCCGCCGGGCGCAGCTTCGGCGGGTCCGTCGTCGAAGGTGATATAGGCGTCGCCAGCGCTGTCTAGGCGGAGGTACTCGAGGCTTTTAGGGGCGTCTACAGCTTCACCTTCTGCTGTATTGGAGGTGTCGAAGGTGATGCTCGAGGCGGACATGTCGAGGGGTGCGCGAAAGATCAGCCCTTGAGAGGGGTCACTCGGCACGGCGGGCGGCGGCGGCTTGCTCACGATGATGAGACCTGCACCCTCACGCTGCGCAGAGGCGAAGCCAGCGCCTGCTAACCCTCCCGCCAAGAGTACGAACAGGGTGAATAAGAGGATGTTGATCCTGAACGCACGCACTCGTCTCTTCATTGAAGCCTCCCTGAGAGCGTTTTGCTCGCAGGGACAGTTTAACAGCTCGTCATGAAGACCGCGCCACACCGGGGCAGTACACAAGGGGTTGGCACAAGGGGTTAGAGACTTGGCCAATCAGGGCGTATAGGTCACCTGAACGGACGCGACTACGCGCCCGCCGTCTCCATCCGTAGCGGCGACTTCGACTGTGTTGCGCCCCTCGCGCAGCCCGTTCACCGTGAAGCTGAAGCGGTTATTCGCCGCGCTCGTCCGGGTGGGCTCGCCACCATTAAGCGTGTAGCTGAGGTCCCTTATGGCAGAATCGACTGCGCCGCTGACGATAAGGCTGTCCGCCGACACGGTGCTCCCGTCTTCGGGCGTAGTGATCTCGATGGGCGCGTCCGCCACCGGGTTGAGGAGGGACACCTTGCTCAGCGGGTCCGTAGGTTGGGGGCTGCCGCCAGCGGGCTCGAGGCTCAGGTAGAGCGAGGCGAACCCTGCCGCGTCCACCTCGAAGACCTCATCTTGCGAGGTGAGCAGAGAGGTCAAGCGCTCGCCGCCCTCCGGGTCCCAGTCGCTGCTGGTATGTCCCCAGGCCTGGTAGGTGCGTCCTTGAGGTGCGTTCTCACTAAGCACAAAGAGCACCTCGGAGGGTCTCTCCGAAACCAGGAGGGCGCTGCCGATGGGCTCGGTACGGTCACTTGTCAAGACGTTCTCGAGCACGACTTTTTGCACCTCTGGGCGCGCGAGGTAGCCGCTCAGCAGGCGTTCGTCAGCGCGGACCTGCTGAAGCGTTCCGTAGGTGTCCGCGCCCCACAAGAGCCCGCCGAGGGCGAGCAAGAGGGCAAAGGCGGCGGTGAGCGGCCAGGCGTAACGCACCGCCGGGCGCGTCGTCTGTGGTGGAATAGGTGGGGCAGTTTCGCGGGTACTGTCTCTATCACCTACCGGGTTTGTAGCGGCGACTTCAGGCAGCAGCGGGGCGTCAGCCAGTTCCGCTTTAACCGCCTGCAGGATGCGCGCGGGCGGCGGTTCGCTCGGCAGCGCTTCGGTGAGCAGGACGAGCGGCTCGGCTAGATCCCACGCCTCCCTTTGGCATTCGGCGCAGCCCGCTAGGTGTACCTCGACCTCTTCGACCTCTTCGGGGGTGAGCAGTCCCAAAACGTAGTCCGGCAAGAGGTCTTTGGGGTGGTCACTGGATATGGTCAGAAGCTCGTTCATGACGGCTTCGTCTCGGCTCGAGCGTAGTCTTTGAGTTTGAGCAGCGCGCGGCGCAGCTTGCTCTTCAAGGTGCCTAGAGGCAGCCCGGTCAGCTCAGCGAGTTCAGCGTGCGTATGACCTTGGTAAAACGCGCCCTCCAAGAGCCGCCGCTCCTCGTCACTCAGCTTCGCCAAGAGGTCTTCAGCGTAGAGGCGCGTCGCCTGGTCCTCGCCCTGAGGCGCGGCGAAAGGGACGCTGGGCTCATGCACGTCCCAGCCGCTCGCCTTCGCGGGGCGCGCTTTGCGCCTGCGCAGCCTCGAGAGCGCCTTATTGCGGGCTACGGTGTAGATGAAGGCTCGAGGCGAGCGTTCGGGTGTGTTGTAAAGGTGCGCCTTGCGGCACAGCGTTAAGAACGTGTCTTGCACGACCTCTTCAGCCTCCTCTCTGCTCTTGAGTAGATCGAACGCGGCGGCGAAAACGCCCCCGCCTAAACGAGCATAAAGCTCGTCCAGAACGCTTTCGTCGCCACGTCCTAAACGGATGACGAGGGCTGCCTCCGGGTCCACCGGCGGGTCTGCCGGTGCGTCCGGTGGTGAGCCCTTCACGCTCTATCCATCCTTACGCGCGCACCTTAGCGATTGGATGCCCGCTCACGTTCAAAGTGGAGAACTTCACGCCTCAACAGCTCCTCTTGGCAGCACACAAACGTCTCGTAGTCCCGCATCTGCGCCGTGCCTCTAAACACAGCATCTTCAACTCGACGGATGAGCGCCAGCAGATCACCTTTCGAAATGTGCTGGACGTTTCCGCTCAGCTCCGCTTCTACGCCGATTTCGTCGTGTTTGTAGTTTACCATAGCGCCTCCCTTGTACGGATTCCGATTGACTACTACATCGACTCCGACACTGCGCACTTCGTTGGAGTCGGAGTTGATTCCGTACTCATCAGAATCCGTAGTTTTTTCAACTCGCTACGCTCGGGGTAATTCCTACAGAAATTACCCGGAAACCTCATTGCGCCCCCTTCATCTGTTAAGAAACGCACGTTAGCGAAGTTTGGATGCGAGGGGAGTCGTCTTCGCTCACTCGGGCTGCGTGACGCTAAACTCGGCGACACCTATGCATCTAATACGCATCTAAAGTGAAGTTTTGCGCGTTTCGTAAGACAAGTAGGAAAAGCGCTGAGGGTCAGCTAGCGGCTCGGCGGCGCGTTCTAGTTTTAGGGGAGGCTTAGATAGCAAGTTACTTCGCTCACAGAAGTTTTCCATTATGAAATTTTGCTTTCAGCAAACGCTTCGCGCTCCAGAGGAGCCGGAAGAAATTTCGTACAATGATTCTGACCAGAAACACGCTCACTGCAAAAAACACTGCTCAGCACGCACGCTACCGCGATGAAGTTTTGTTGAGCTGCGGCGTTCTGCCTCGGTATTTAGAAGCGCTGAGAAAAACGACGCGCTCAGCAACGTTTTAGTAGAGACCCCAACCGTCTTACCGGCTAACGTATCAGCCGGCTCAGACGCGACGAACCTAGAGAGGAAACGATGAAGCAACCCATCCGCAGAGAGAAATCACTTCGCCCACGTCTTATCCTAAACACACGCCTCATTCTGACACTTCTACTCACCGCTGGACTGCTCGCGGCGTGCGGCAGCCCGCTCACCGAGCCGACAAATCCAACCGACCCGAGCGCCTCCCCCGTGACGCTGAGCGAGCCCGCCGTCTGCGCGGACGTATCGGGCGACTGCACGCTCATGATGAGTGACGGCGCGCTGACCCTCGCGGGCACGGTGAACGTCCCGGTGACGAGCGTGCGCTACACCGTGCAGGGCAGCGCCGACGAGGTCATCAGCGCGGACAACCCGGTCACGCTGGACGGCGACACCTTCACCGTCGACCTCTCAGACCTCGCGATGGGCGGTTACACGCTCACGCTGAGGCTCGAGACGGAGAGCGGCGAGACCTTGAGCGTCACCATCGTCATCGTTGTCAACCCAAGCTCGGGCGCGTTTACGCCTGATGAAAGAACCGTTTACGTTTCGAACAATGGACCGGGCAACGCCGGGCTCATCGACACCTTCGACGAAACCTTTACGCTTCAGAGCACGTTTAACGCGGGTAACAACGAAGGCGTCGAGGTGGACAGCTCCGGCAACGTCTACCAAGCAGGCGACGGGGAGAACGGTCCTAGTATCCGCGTCGTTTCGCAGCTCTATGACCGCCCCGAAAACGCCAGCACCTTTGACCCCGACATAGACCGCGAAATCAGCGGCGACGCCACCGGGCTCGCCGCGCCCAAAGGGATCGAGCTAGCCGAGGACGCCGGGCTCCTCATCGTCGCTGACTTCGGCGACGGCTCTCTCAAGGTTTTCGGCGCTTCGGTAGATGGCAACGTCGCCCCCGTCGCCACCACCACTTTAGATACGCCCGCCTGGGACGTCGCGTATGACCCGAACACGGACCGCCTTTTCGCGGCGATCACCGACGGCACGGTTGCTGTGTTCGACAGCTACTTGGAGGACTACGGCGCGGACGGTCCCGCACGCACCATCACCCCCTACCGGGACGGTGAAAAAATCTCCGACAACCTGCACGGTATTGCGTACGACTCAGGCTCGGACACGCTCGTCGTGACCGACGTGGGCGCAGCCACCACCCCGGAGCAACCCGGCTTCAAGACCGACGGCAGCATCTACGCCTTTTTAGGCGCGAGCACCTTGGACGGCAACGCTGACCCGGAGCGCGTCGTGAGAGGGCGCTGGACGCTCCTGGGCAACCCGGTGGACGTCATCTTTAACGGCTACGACGAAGTGCGCATCACCGAAAAGGCGAACGACGTCTTGCTCGTATTCGACGACTTCTTCGCGCCTGACGCGCCGGACGGCGAGGTCATGCCGGACCTGGTCAAGCCCGAGTCGAAGCCCGAGTCACTCGTGGCAGCGCCCGAAGACTTCGTCCCGGACCAAAACCCCAATCCGAGCCCCGAGCCCGGGGGCGGCTTTAACTCCGACTTCGACCTCAACATCTACGGCTCGAACAACGGTCCTGACAACGTCGGCGAGCTGGATACGTTCAACGCACTTTTCCAGAGGCTCAAAACCTTTCAATCTGGCAACAACGAAGGCGTCGACTTAGACGCGCTAGGCAACCTCTATCACGCAGGCGACAGGGAGAGCGGCAGCAGCCTCCGCGTGCTCTCGCAGATTCGCAACCGTCCTGACGGCGGCGCATACGACGCCACACTCGACCGCGAGATCAAAGGGGACAGCACGGGACTCGTCGCGCCTAAAGGCTTCGATATCGCGCAGAAAGCGGGTCTCCTCATCGTGGCGGACTTCGGCGACAGCAACGTCAAGGTCTTCGGCACCGCGGCGGGCGGCAACGTCGCGCCGCTCGCCGTCACGGGTTTTACCGTCGCACCCTGGGACCTCGCTTACGACGAGGCGAATGACCGCCTGTTCGTCGCCCGCGTTAACGGCACGGTCTGCGTTTTCGAGGACTACGTGGCGAGCGGTTACGGTCCCGACGGGCCGGTCACGGTCCTCACCCCGGTGGACGAAAACGGCGACAAGCTCTCGGACAACCTTCACGGCGTCGCCTACGACGCCGAAAGAGACGCCCTCGTCGTGACGGACGTCGGCGCGGCGACCACTTCGGACCAAGACGGCTTTGATTCGGACGGCAGCCTCTACGTGTTTGAAAACGCCAGCGAAGCGCGCGGCGAGACGCAGCCCGTCCGCATCCTTCGCGGTCCCAGCACGCTGCTCGGCAATCCCGTCGACCTCATCTTGAATGGCGACGAGGCACGCATCGCGGAGAAAGCGGGCGACAAATTCCTCGTGTTCGACAACGTCTTTGACGGCGCGAGCGGCGACGTTGCCCCTGACTTAGCCGTGGACGAGTCCAAGCCTGAATCGCTCGTCGCCGAGGCTGCTGACTTCGCACTAGGCAACCCCGACGTGACGGATATCGACGACACGGCGACCGTCATAGACGCCCTTTTCGCCGTCAGCAATACGCCCGAGTCGGGGGACGATTTCGTGGTCAGCGTGGAGCCCGACCTCTCCACCATGGAAAGTACCTTTGACACAGCGGGCGCAACCGTCAACCCCGAAAACATCACCTTCAGTGGCAACGGCGACGCCTACCTTACCTTCGACGACGGCGCGACGCCGAGCATGGGAGGTATCGCTGTCGTCAACCGCTTGGCGACGCAGCGGGACGGCGGGACCTTCGACGCCTCGAGAGACCGCACCATCACGGGCGACAACACGGGTCTAGTTGCGCCGAAGGGTCTAGAGGTGGTGGATTCGCTGGGCGTCGTTATCGTTGCGGACTTCGGCGCGAAGGACATCAAGGTGTTCAGTACCCAAGTGGGCGGCAACGCTTCCCCGCGCTTCACCACTACAAACCTCGGCAGCGACACGCGCAGCGTCTGGGACGTGGACTATGACCCTACCAGCGACACGCTCTTCGTGGCGGGCACCGACGGCACCGCGCTCGTCTATGAAGATTACACGGCGGACTACGGCGCGGGCGGTCCTGACCGAGAAATCACCCCGACGAGAGCGGGTAACAAAGTTTCGGCGAACCTGCACGGCGTCGTCCACGTAGCGGACAAAGACCTCCTCATCCTCGCCGACGTGGGCGCGGCGACGACCCCGGACCAGCCCGACTTCGACGCGGACGGCGAACTCTACGTGCTGACCGATGCGAGCAGCGCAGACGGCAACGCCGAGCCAGTAGCGCGGGTGCGCGGCTCTAACACGACTCTGGGTAACCCAGTTGATATCACCTTTGACGGCGACACCCTCTTCGTCGCAGAGAAGACGAAGGACCGCGTGTTGGCGTTTGCAGGTCTGTTGGACTACGGCGAGGGCGACTGGAACATCCGACCTTCCGCCTCGGCTGAAGTCGACAACGCCGAATCCGTCGCGCTCGCGCCCGAATTTCTCTCTCGGTAAAACACTCTGTAGAACAAGATAGCAGGTATCATCTGGTCTGAAACACGCTCACTTTTGAGAACATCGTGCAGCACGTACATTCTGAGATGATATCTGCGCTTATCCGTCTCAGTATGTTTTGGAACTGCTAAAGAGTTGAAATAGCCGCCTCAGAGTAAACTGAGACGAAAGCACACCAAGATGAAAGAGCGCACCGCGAGACCCGCGGTGCGCTCTTTTATCTCATGACTCGAGGCTGAGTAACGCCTGCTAGACACAGAGGCTCGAGTAGCAAGCTCACGTCGCTCGACCTCTTGTTGCCGTAATACGGAATTGCATAGCAGGTATCATCTGGTCTGAAACACTCCCACTACGGAGAACATCGTTTAGCACGCACATCCCGAAATGATATCTGCGCTTATCCGTCTCAGTATGTTTTGGAA
The DNA here is from genome assembly GCA_965215565.1 of Trueperaceae bacterium. Taxonomy (GTDB): domain Bacteria; phylum Deinococcota; class Deinococci; order Deinococcales; family Trueperaceae; genus CBDBZX01. Next base: position 3,953,028 of record CBDCDZ010000004.1, on the reverse strand, counting down.
CTGCTAGCACAGTTTACTTACCCCAACTGAGGGCGTTGCTTCGCCCAGCGGGAGCTTGCGACTTTACTTCGTGCATAGAGCTTTTCAGCGGCTCAGCTTTAGCTAGCGGGTCGCGCCGAGTTTACGTCCCATCCGTGACATACACGGCTTAGTTTTGCAAACTAAGCCGTGCAACCTCGTATAACCGTGCGGCTGAACAAAATCGCGGCGTTCCTCCGAAGCTCACCACCTGGTTATCTCGGCGTTGATGAACGGAAGGACTCGAGCTATTAACGTCAAGGACTCCAAGACGGCATGTCGCCCGGCGCGACGGGTTGCGGCTCCCCTCGGAGCGGCACGACGACGATTTGCGGCGTCACACCGTCACCAACCAACATCGGCAGGGCGAGCGCGTCACTCGCCGGCGACCACACGCGGTGGCTGAGCGCGTACTGATCGAAAAAGGGCAAGTACTGACCGACGAACAGTGGGCTCGGCGCGAACGTAGTGAGGCGCTCAGAGACGCCGCTCGCCACGTCGACCACCGAAAGGTTGAGCAGCAGCGGCGCTCTAGGCTGAGCGGCGGCGCTTACTTTCATCCCGGCCACCTCTGTGCCCAGTTCCGTCACGCGCCCGCCGCCATCATCACCAGCGAGCGGCGAGAGGTAGGCGATCTTACTGCCGTCCGGCGACCAGAAAAAAGCGATGGCGGTCTCTTCGATGAGCGTCGTCAAATCACCCGTCTGAGCGTCCAGGAGGCGAATAGGACCATACGTGTGCGGCGCGGCCACTTGCGGGCTCATCAGCGCGAGCGTGTCCTCAGCCGGGCTCCACGAGAGCGCCACAAGCCCCTGGTGCGGCACTTCGCGCACCGTGTCGGCGTCGCGCTCGTCGCCGGGCGTATCCGTCAGGACGACGCGCCCCCTTTCCGAAGCGTCTATCTCCGCGTAAGCGATGTAGTCGCCGCTCGCCGAAATCCCTGGCGCTTGAAAGAGCCCAGGACTCGAGAGGTTCTCAGTCAAGTTGTCCTCCGCCGCCGCCATAAAGCCGAGCCGCGCATCTTCGCCCGTTAGCCCTGTATGCACGAGCAGCCGCCGCGCGTCCGCGCTCCACTGCCAATAAAAAGGGCTCCCCACCGAGAGGAGTCGGCTCTCTTCGGGGTTATCCTCACCGCTCACGGGCGCGAGGTGCAGCGCCAGCCCGACCTCGGGACGGTTGGCGAGAAAGCTTATTGTCTCGGAGTCGGGCGACCAATAGAGGTAAATGGGCGCTTCGCGCTGGCTGCTGTAGTGACGCACGCTTTCGCTCAGCGCTCTGTCCACCACGCTAAAAATCGCCGCGCCTTCCGCATCTGCCCCGATGACCGCGACGCGCTCCCCATCAGGCGACCACGCCGGGAACTGGTAGCGCCCCGCGTCTGCGAGGACGCGCATCTGCGAACCATCCGGTTCTACGGTTGCAAGCTCGCCCGCCGGCGTGACGTAGGCGATACGCTGCGCCGTCGCTGCGCCCAAACATAGAAAGAGGATGAGCCAAAGGCTGCGCAGGCACACGGTAAGATACGCTGTGGTTTTCATAGGGTAGTCTAGCAAAGAGGCGCTAAGCGTCACCATGAGTTGGCTTCCCGTTCATCTTGACGAGTTTAGAAAAGATTGTGAGCTACTCGAGCCAAGGAAACCCGTAGGGCTCCCGCGCCGCGTTCGCCATCACCTCGTCGTTGTCGTGACCTCTCACCTGCGCTAAGAGGGGGAAGTCTTCGGGTATGACGCGGAGTTTTACAAGAGGTCGGACGGAGTTCGGATTCGCGTAATGAGGCTCATATATCCTCCCGTGCTTCCCGAGCACATACGGTAGCTGCCGCACGAATCCTTCTGAGGGAAGTACATACACCGTCCCTTCACACCAGGGGTAGCGCTTCAAGACCTCTTCTGTGACTGAGAAGAAATAGTGCATCCGCGTCCAACTCTCAGCCACTTCGAACTGCAATGCACCGTTGAGCATCCGCAAGCGAAAGTTCACGCGGTCAATCACCGCGTAGAAGATAGACCAGATGCCGTCACCTGCCGCAAAAACCGCCTTCTGTTTGCTGAACTCGTCGGGCGAGTTGTCATTGGGCGTGCGCGGCTCGAACATTGTGATAGTTGAGTCTCCCGTGCCGTGCATGAGCAAGCCCTTCTCGTCAGCGAGCCAACTTAAAAATACCCACTTAGGAACCGGAAGAGGTGCGCTCAGCCACTCGCCTTGTCCCTTCTCGACATGTTCGGTGTAGAGGGTTTCTAGCTCAGACCTCACCTCCTTTGAAAGCTCAGCTTCGGGGCGCGGGAGCCAGTAGTCGGGAATCGTCATGTCTACGGTTTAGGGAGCAGGCTCGAGCGGGTCTCTATGTTGAAACGCATACCCTAAACCCTTCAGCTTCTCACTGCTGACCTCTTTGTAGTCCACCTTGTGCGGCTCCACAAAACGCGGCGGTTCGAAGCCCAACCGCTCAGCTTGCGCGGTATAGACCTCTTTGCGGGACGGATGCGTGTCGGCGCAGACGTTGAAAACCCCTCGAATATTCTCTTCAATCACTTTGACCAAGACCGAAACGACATCATCGCGGTGCACGAGGTTGACACTCGCATCTCCCCCTGTGACCTCTTCGCCCGCCAACCTCCGCCCAGGCTGCCGCCCGTAGCCGTAGAGCCCGGCAAGACGAAGAATCGTCGCGTTGGGATGGCCTTGCAAGACCTCTTCCGCTGCCAAAACTGCGCGCCCGGACCTCTTATCAGGGTCTTTCGCGTCCTCTTCGGTCACGACGCGGTTCAAATTCGGATAGACCGAGGTTGAACTGGTAAAGATAACGTGCTCAGCGTTGGCAACCTCTAAAGCATTCTGAATTTGCGCGGGATAGTGCGTCTCGATGTCGTCGCGGCGTTCGGGGGGCAAGGTGAGGACGAGCACGTCCGTCTCGAGCCACGCCTTATTACCCACGAATTCCGGCTCGAGCTTAGCAAGGTGAGGCTCAATCCCTGCGTCCTTCAAATCGCCTAGCCTCTCCGGGGAGGTTTTAGACCCTCTCACCTCATGACCTTTCACTGCTAACGCCGCCCCGAGGGGCAAGCCCACCCAGCCGCAACCTAAAATTGAGACTCTCAAACGCCTCGCTGCTCTTTCTGCGCCGCTTTCTCCGCAAACTCGCGCGCGAACGTCTTGATGTCCGCCATGATTTCCAAGTTGTTCGTCGCGTTTTTGTACGTATCCGCCATCGTCAAAAGGGTCTGAAAGAAGAAGTCGTTCATATCCTCCACGGTCATCGCTTTCGTCCACAGGTCGATGCGGAGCGAGTTGCGCTCCTCGGGGTCCCAGAGCGCCAAAATCATCGCGTTGGCGCTCTGCTTGCCGTTCGTGGGCGCGTCCGTAGCTTGCCAGTCAATCGTTTCGATGTTGTCTTCGTCGTCGCGGCGCACGCGCAGGCGGATGTTAGCTTCGCGGTTTACGTTCATGGTTGTTATCATACGGAGAGATGGAGCGGAAAGACGTAATGAGAGAAAAGGTTAAAGGACTGAGAGGAAAGTCTTTAACCTCAGTCCTTTTCTCTTTCAACTTTTACCTTTGTCCTCACCACCCCCGCTCTTTCATGCCGCGCCGTCAACTTCACCCCTCCCCCGTTCGGCGCATAGATGACCCACTCGAGCCCCATCCGCTCATTCGTCTCGTCCGCGCTGAAAAAGGGATGGGGCACAGAAGGTTTGTAAGCGCGTCCTTCTAGCTGACCTCTTTCTTCTCGAGCTTTACCGAAGATGAGGTTTGCGCCCTCGGGTAGCTCAATCTCCGCTACGACGCCGCGCACGACTTTATTTTCCAACGCCTTCTTCGTGACGTACGTCGGTAGCCAACCCGTATTGTGAACGTTGAGTTTGATGCGGTAGTGGTCATTCCCAAGCGGTTCGCTCGTTGCACCTAAAAGCTCCAACTTAGGTGAAATCAGGAGGTGCCAGACGACCCATTGGGGAAAGCGCTCGAGTTCTTTCTCTAAGAGGTGCGGCGGCGGATTTCTGAATGCGTAGAGCATGTTCCACCCACCGAGTTCGACTTCACCGAGTTGCGGATGCTCATATGTGTACCACTCTACATACCCTTTGCCCTCTAAGACCTCGTCACTCCACTTCAAAAGCTTGAGGTCATCCTCTACCGGATGCTCGCGGTACCACTCGATGAACTTGCGCCCCTCGATGCCCGCCTCCACCTGCGGGCTCCATATCTCCACCGTCCAGCCGAACACGCCCAAGTGGTCGAACAGCCAGTCGTCAAACGCGCCCGTCATGACTTCTTTAGGGTGATAGCGAAAGTCGTGGTAGACCGAAACGTTCGGGTAGCCCGTCAGCTCGGTGCCCTTTTGCCCTATCTTTTTGAAGGTCCAGAGGTCTTCGGCGGGCATCGCCTCGTTGGGTTGATGCGACGAGGGGCGCAGCAAAACGCCACCGTGCGTGTGAAAGCTGATGCCGCCCGTGATGTTGGGGTGCTTCGCGACGAAATCCACCACGTTGCGCACCTCCGGCTCCGAGGTTGGATAGAGCCCCGCGCCCTTTTGCTTGCCCTCCTGCCGCCATTCCGAGGGGAAGTTGCGGTTGAGGTCTAAGCCCTCTTTGACGGACTTCAGCTCGAGCGAAACGCCGTCGTAGTTCTCCAACGTACCTTCGGGCAGCACGCGGTAGTACGTCCCACCCGTCTCCGCTGGCTCGCGGCGCACCAAGAGGCGCGAATCGTGCTCTGAAACTTTCCAGGGTCCGTTCTCGTCAGGAAAACGCATCATCAGCATCCGCCCGTCGCCGTCCACGTCCTCACGCACCAAACCGCTCAGCGCGTCCTCGTCGTAAGGATACGGGCGCGTAGAGGAGCGGATGATTTTGGGCTTATCGGCGAGCGCCCACTCTGCGCCGTCGGGGTTGACGCGGGGGCAGAGGTAGAGGGTGCGGGTGTCCAAGCAGCGGGTGATGTCGGCGTCATTACCGTAGCCATTCGTGAGCGTGTGCAAGAGGTAGAGACACGCCATCGAAGGGGATACTTCCGTTGCGTGGATGTTGCCGTCTATCCATAGTGCGGGTTTTTCGAGGGCTTCACCTGTTTCTATATTCGTGAGGGTGAGGAGCCACACGTCGCGCCCTTCGTAGCTCTTGCCGATGCTCTCTATTTGGACGAGGTTTGGATATTCGTCAGCGTAGGCGTGGAGGAGGCTCGAGAACTCGTCATAGCGGTAGTACGTGTCGAAGCGGGGGGTGGGCATGAGGGTATCGTACCTGGTGAGGTTTAAGTGGCAGGACGTTTTGTAAATAGAAGACGCACACCAATAATGACGAGTAGGCTACCCATCGCCCTATCTATCCACGCAACGACTTTGGGACGGCTAGTAAGGACCAACCTGATTCGATTAGCCAACAACACGAGGCTGATATACCAGATAAGGCTTATACCTATATCAACAACCCCAAGGATAACGACTTGTAGAGCTATATTGCCTAGACTCGGGCTGACGAATTGAGGTATAAGCGCCATAAAGAACAAGATAGCTTTTGGGTTGAGCGCGTTTCCAAGAAAGCCTTGAGTAAATAGGTTGAGCGATGTATCTTGCTCACCTCTATCAAGAAAGAGCGCACTATTACTATGCCAAGCACGAAACCCCAGATAGATGAGATATCCCGCTCCTATAAACTTAACGAGAGAGAACAAAGTGGCAGAAGCCAGAATAATTGCGGTAAATCCCAGCACGGCTGCAACGATGTGAACGAGATACCCGCTACAAACGCCAAAGGAAGTGATGATACCCCCACGCCGTTGATTCGCGAACGTGCTACTCAACACGAGTAGCATATCAGGACCAGGTACCATAAGCGTTACAGCGCAAACCGCAATGAACGACCAAAGCAAGGTTGGTTCCAACATAAAACCTCCTAGTGAGAGATTCAACTATATCAACTATTCACAGTTGCGGTAGAAGGCGTAGATTCTCTTACAATCAATTAGCACTATCGTTCGCACTGACAGCTAAGTCTATACTAGTCTCGAGCCTTACTACTTCAACGGCTGAACAGCGTCTTAGTACACGACGCCCTCATCACCTTTTTCAAAACCAATCCTTCACCCCAAGAGGTTGTTACCACCTTTCCGACACCGAGCAGGAGCGCGTTGAATTGCTGCTCGAGAAAGAGCGCGAGAACGTCATCAGCGAGGTTGAGCGAGCAGAGCTGGATGAGTTTATGAGACTCGAGCAGACCGCTATTCGTCACTAAAAACTGCATGAATGTCTTGCCGCCCATCCAGAACGCGCTCAACCGCTACGCCGTCCTCGAGCGGATAGTAAAACGCAAGGTGATTACCGACTGCAAAGCTGCGCAGGTTAGGCTTTAGCTCGTTGCGGGCTCTTCCCATGTGGGGCTGCGTCGCCAGCACTTCCAGCTTTTCGGTGAGCCATTTGATGTAGTTGTCAGCGGCAGCGCTACTGTCTTGTGCGATGAAGTCCCAAATCAGCAAGAGGTCAACCTCTGCCGCTGGGCGGAGAATAACGCGCGGCACTACTTTAGCTTGCGCTGTTCGTGCTGCTCTCTCGCCTTCATGAGTATGCTATCCACGTCGAGTGGTTTATAGTCGCCGCTGTCTTCACCTTTCTGAATTTCGGCGCGGAGGTAAGAGAGTCTGCTCTCGTATTCCTGAATCAGCTTCAAAGACTGGCTGAGCACGGCGCTATCATCTTCGTAGCGCCCACTTTCAATCAGCCCTTTGATGAGTTGCTCCTGCTCTCGAGTCAGTTCTACAGTCATAGAACTAGAATACGTGCTTTCGAGAGCCGACGCAATTATTCCGCTGTCTGCATCAACTCCTCTTTCGTAAACCATATCGGCTCCGGCTCCACCTCTTCGGCGAGTTCGGGTCCGGTATTACTCCAGTCTTGATTCTCTAAAGTCATGACCGCCTCAACCACCATGTCCTGCGAGCATTTGATTTGACACGACAAGCGGTAGGTCGGGGGCTCTTGTCCGAGCGTCCCAAGCCCGAGTTTGAGAAATTCTGCGCGGGTCATCTCATTAGGTTCGCCTGAGACGAACTCGACGCGGCAAGTCGTACATCTCGCCTGACCACCACAGCGGTGTCCGATATTGACGCCGAGTTCTTTGATAGCTAAGGTAAGGCGCTTATCTGCTTCGACCTCTTTGCTCTGCCCGTTGACGGTGACTGTTGGCATAAGTTGATTATAGCGTTAGGCGCTGAGAATGAATTGAAAGCTGTTAGCCATTAGCTCTTGGCAATTAGCAAAACTGAAAGACTAATAGCTAAGAGGTCGCCACTCGAGACGCCACTTCTACCTCTCTCGAGGCAACAATCGCCGCTCCCACAATCCCCGCTTCATTACGCAACTCCGCAGGTACAAAAGGCGTATTGAGTTCTAAAAACTCAAAGAACTTCTCGCTCTTTTTGCTGACGCCGCCGCCGATAATGAACAAGTCGGGGGAGAATAGCGCCTCGAGCTTCTGCAAGTACACGTTCACGCGCTTGCCCCACTTCTTCCAGCTTAAATCCTCGGCTTTGCGCACGCTGCTCGCCGCCCACTTCTCGGCGTCCTCGTGCTCTTTAAGCGCCATGTGCCCGAGTTCGGTGTTCGGGATGAGCTTACCGTCGATGAACATCCCACTGCCGATGCCCGTGCCGAAGGTCAGGGTGAAGACGACACCCTCTTTGCCCTTGCCCGCGCCGAAGGTCATCTCCGCCACGCCAGCGGCGTCCGCGTCGTTGAGGAGGCTCACCGGGCAACCCGTCGCCTCTTGAAACAGTGCGGCGGCGTCCGTACCTATCCAATCATCGTCTACGTTTGCTGCCGAAAGGGTGACGCCATTTTTAACGATAGCGGGAAAGGTGCAGCCGATGGGACCGTCCCACTCGAAATGCTTGACGATGTCTGTCACGACTTCGGCCACCGCCTCCGGTTTGGAGGGTTGCGGCGTTTCAATGCGGTAGCGCTCTCGGGTGAGTTCACCCGTCCCTAAGTCCACCGTCGCCCCTTTGATGCCCGAGCCGCCGATGTCGATACCTAAAATTTCAGCTTTTTTATTTGCCATGAGGGGATTATGACCTATTTTGACCTCTTAGGTTTCCAAAAGTGCATTTTAGCTTTCTGTCAAGTTGTTCAGCAACGTTTAGGTTGGGAAATAGCGGTTGTCGGAAGCATCAAGCTGAGATGGCGCAGGCATCATCATTCTGTAGGTGATAGACGACGCTTCATCTTCTCAGATAGGTTCTGACCAGCATAATTGCGCGAAGCTTTTCCCAAAGGGAAACTCCGTAAACGAAGTAACCTGCTATAGGAGGCGGCTATGATTTTAGAAACTATTCAAGGACAAAAAGTTCCTGCACTGGGCTTCGGGACCTGGAAACTCTCGGGTGAAGACTGCGTCAAGGGCGTCGAACACGCGCTCTCTTTAGGCTATAGACACATCGACACGGCGCAGGGTTACAGCAACGAGGCCGAGGTTGGACGTGGGCTCAAGAGCGCAGGAGTGAGCCGCGAGGACATCTTTTTGGTGACAAAGCTGAGACCGGACAACTTCACAGAAGATAAGGCTGTAAGCACGACGAGGGAGAGTTTAGAGAAACTTGATGCGGGCTACGTAGACCTCTTGCTCTTGCACTGGCCTAACCCGGACGTACCGATTGGCGAAACGCTCGGCGCGTTGAATCAGTTCGTCGAAGAGGGCAGCGTGCGACATTTGGGGCTCAGCAACTTTACGCCCTCTTTGGTTGAAGAAGCCAAGCAACATGCGAAGATTTTTGCAAACCAGGTGGAGTATCACCCGTACTTGTCGCAAGACAAACTCATCGAGCAGGCAAAGAACCTGGACTACCTCTTGACGGCGTACAGCCCTATCGCACAAGGCGATATCATAAGCGACTCTACCTTAAAAGAGATTGGCGAAGCGCACGGCAAGTCGCCCGTGCAGGTCACGCTAAGGTGGCTCGTTCAACAAGACCACGTCGCCGCGATTCCCAAAGCGAGCAGCGCCGAGCACCGCGAGGGGAATTTCGACATCTTCGACTTTGAACTGTCAGATAAGGAGATGGAGCAAATTTACGGTTTGCGCCGTGAAGAGCGCTTGGTTGACCCTCAGAGTGGGCCGGATTGGGAGAGGTAGAAGAAGCTAGTCAGCGTATCAGCCAGTCAGCTTATCAGGAAAACCTGAAGTGCTGACTGGCTGACATAGGTTAGAGCGAAGCTCAAAGCACTATGTGCTTCACCTATGCTGAAGTGCTCTGCAAAAGCAAAAGAAGAATGCGAAGCTATACCGCCCTCTCTATTCTCTCTAGCCGTTATTCTGAAAAGCGCGGAGTTGTTCGATGGTGTCCGCATGATACCCGGCGTGCTCTTCATCCGACATCGCTTCGATGTCGCCCTCGCGTATCCACACTCTGACTTGCTCCTCGGACGTGTCGAGTTCTTTGGCGAGTTCGTGGACTTTGTAGGACTGCCTCGAGGCCGCCGGATTCTCTAGCGGGTCACTGCTCAGGTGGTCTGCCATAATCTAATCTGCCTCCTCGCCCTAAAGTAAGACACGAAGAGGTCAAAAGACTATGAACTTGTCTTCAAATTCAGCCAGCCTACCCGTGGACGTTTTCGCTGAGTTCTAAAGGGGGCTCAGGCGTCATATCTGGCTCGCGAGAATCTTGGATGACTTGATGAATCTCCAACTTATTGCGCCCCGCAAACGCCTCTTTCGGGAGTGACCCACTCTTAGCGTGACCCTCTCTAAACGCTTCGGACTCCGTCCAGGCTTTGAATTGTTCGTGCGATTCCCAATAGGTCATCACCACATAAGGGTCTCCGGGTTGGCTCGGGCGCAGAACTTGGTTGAAGATAAAACCGGGCATCTCATCCACGAGCCCGGCGCGGTCACGAAAACGCGCCTCGAACGCCTCGGCGTAGTCGGGGTTGACAAAGATTCGGTTAGCAACTGCGATCATAAAAAGCTCCTCTCGAGTTTGAGCTTACACCGCTTGGCTTTGAGACACGTTGCGCTGAATAGATTGAGCAATGAGTTCCGAGCAATGAGCAATGAGTTGAAAGTCTTTGATTTTTACTCATTACTCGTTGCTAATTGCTTTCAACTCCTTAAAAGCAGCCCCACCTCTTGTCACCACGAATATTTCTCGGCAAGCTGTCCTTATGCAGTCTGCGCAAACCATCAGCGACACGAAAACAAAAGAGGTCTACACCCGCTTAGTCGAAACCTACGGCGAACGTGACCTCACCCCGCGCCGTGACCCCCTGCACGAACTCATCTCGACCATCTTGTCACAGCGCACTACGTGGGCAAACGAGGAGCTTGCGTACAAGCGGATGTGGGAACGCTTCGGCTCGTGGGAGGGAATAAGGGACGCGCCGGAAAGCGCCCTCGCCAAAGCCATCGCGCCCTCGAACTACCCCGAGACCAAAGCGCCGCAGATCAAGAAGACGCTCGCGCAGATTATAGAGGAGCGCGGCGAGGCGAAGATCGACTTCTTGCAGGACTCGAGCGTGGAAGACGGCTTAGCTTGGCTCACCGCGCTGCCGGGTGTCGGCATCAAAACGGCGGCGCTGGTTTTGCTCTTTTGCTTCAGCAAACCCATTCTTCCTGTAGACACGCACGTGTACCGCGTCAGCCAACGTGTCGGGCTCATCTCGCAGAAGGTCAAGTCGTCCACGGCGGCGCACAAACCTCTTGCCGGGCTCTTGCCCAGAGACCCACATGTCCTTTACAACTTCCACATCGCGCTGCTCCTTCACGGTCAGCAGGTATGCGTGTGGAAAGCGCCCAAGTGTGCACAGTGTCCGCTCACCGATATCTGTGAATGGTACGCGGAGAACCGTGCGTAAACGCCTCTCGAGCAGATGAGGTCCATCTCGTGCGGAGCGTCACCTCCACCAACCAACAAGGGGCTCAAGCCCCTTGCTATCTCAGTCCCTTGCTATCTCATACGCACCTCGTTCACCACTCCGCCTTCGTGCCTCTCGTCATCAGATCGTGCAGCGCTTGCCGGGGCGACTTCTCTTCGAACACGACGCGGTAGACCTCTTGCGAGATGGGCAGCTCGAGCCCCTCTTTTTGGGCGTACGCCACCACCGCGCGAACCGTCGGAAGCCCTTCTGCGTTGAGCTTATCGCGCTCTAAGTCCGCGAGCGTATCACCTCTTGCGATGCGCTCCCCGGCGGTGTGGTTGCGCGAGCCAGAGCCCCCACACGTCGCCACTACGTCACCCAAACCCGCCAGCCCGTAAAAGGTTTGCATCTCGCCGCCCATATGCGTCCCTAAGCGCACGATTTCAGCCAGACCTCTCGTAATGATCGTCGCTTTAGCGTTGTCGCCTAGCCCCAATCCGTCGCACATCCCCGCCGCCAATGCGATGACGTTTTTGAGCGCCCCGCTGACCTCGACGCCGACAATGTCACGGCTCGTGTAAACGCGGAAGGTAGGACCTGAGAGCCGGCGCTGAACCTCTTCCGTTAAACCCTCATCCTCTGACGCCACCGTCGCCGACGCAGGCAGCCCCGCCGCGATCTCTTTCGCCAAGTTCGGACCCGAGAGCGCGGCTAGGGCTGCGCCCGGCTGATACTCGCCCAACACCTCAGAGAACCGCTTGAACGAGCCGAGTTCCAAACCTTTCGCGCAGCAGATGAGAGCGGGCACAGCGGGCAACGCTTCCATCACCGCTCTGAGCCCTTTGCTCGGCACGGCGATGAACGTTCGTGCGCCTCCAACCTCTCGTAAGTCCGAGGTAATGGAGACGTTTTCAGGTAGCGTCAACCCCGGGAGGTAAGTGCGGTTCTCACGCGCTTTGCGGAGTTGTTCAGCGAACTCGGGGCGACGCGCCCAGAGCGTGATCTTCTGCTCTGGATTGATTTGAGCAAGTAGCACCGCCAGCGTCGTGCCCCACGCGCCCGCGCCGACGACTGCCAGGTTTGAAATTTGTGAAGCGTCCGACATCGTTCCAGCTTAGCAAGGATGATATAGTTGCAGCAGTTTTTGTGGAGGATGAATGCCTGTCTACGTTTATAAAAACCTCATTACCGGCGAGACCTTCGAGCTTCAGCAGCGCATCACCGAGTCGGCGCTCACCGAGCACCCCGAAACGGGCGAGCCCGTCAAACGGCTGATTCAGCCTGTAGGCATCGCCTTTAAGGGCTCCGGGTTCTATGTGACCGACTCGAGGTCAAGCACGCCCAAGGAGACTACTAGCGAGAAGAAAGACGACATAGGTAAGTCTGAAGGTAAGCCCGAGAGCAAAACTGAGGGCAAGCCCGAGAAGGAGAGCAAGGGCGAAGTGAAGCACAAGAGCGAGCCCAAAGAGACGACGAAAGCGGGCGCGTCAAAAGACTGACGAGCGCGCCAAAACTACCTCTTGCTTATAGCTGATCTGAGTAACGCAGAGGCGACCTCAAAGTCGCCTCTTCTTTTTTGCCTCGCCGCAAGCTGTCTCCTGCTGTGAGCCCTACACAGTTGATTTTTTACATTTAGAAAGTTCGCGAAAGCGCGAGCCGCTTTCTATCTCTCCCGGTTTAACGGTGATATGCGCTGTAGTCGCGCCTCTCGCTAAAAACTTCCGCCGACGCTTTAGAGTCGCGCTTTATGGGCGCGCCGCACGTCCCGTCTCTAAGTGAAAAATCTCCCCCTGCACACGTTGAAAACTTACCAGCTTAGCAGCGCGGCGGCCGCTCATAATTGAGGGCGTAAAGCCGCGCTGCGTCTTTTTGACCCGTATTTATCTATACCATCCAAGCGGGCGGCGACTACACGAGGAGGAGTGTGACGACTGAGGTTGACCTAAAACCCACTGAGAAACGTATCCGCAAAACTCTCGATCTTAGTTCACACTTCATCTCTCACTTTAGGACCCAAGGGTTCACGTTCCTGAGGAGGAAACACACATGGCAAAGATCATCCTAATCGACGATTCACAAGCGACTATCGACATGCTCGCGGGCATCTTGAAGGGCGCGAACCACAGCGTGAGCAGCTACACCGACGCGACAGCCGTCGAGGACAAAGTCGCCGCCGACAAGCCCGACCTCATTATGTTGGACGTCGTCATGCCCGCTCGCAACGGCTACGAAGTCTTGCGCGGTCTGCGCCGCAACGCCGCCACCAAAGACATCCCCGTCATTTTGGTCTCTTCCAAGAGCGAAGATACCGACATCCGCTGGGGCAAGCGCCAGGGCGCAGCCGACTACGTGACCAAGCCCTTCACGCCCGACTCCATCCTTGCGGCTGTTCAAAGCCACGTCTAAGTGCCAGTCGCCACGGTCAGTTCTGCCTGCTTTTTTCGCCTGAGCGGTCAACTTTTTGCCGCCGAGGGCGCTTACATGCAGCAGGTCGTGACGGTTCCTAACCTCACACCCGTGCCGCGCACGTCCGAGAGCCTCTTAGGGGTTTTCGCGGTGCGCGGCAGCGTCTTGCCGCTCATCGACCTCGCGCCACTTTTAGAGCTGACAGACAGCTCAACCACCGCCGACTTAGCCGCGCTCATCACCTATGAAGACCGCTTTGTCGCGCTCAAAATCGACGAGGTCGTAGGCTTTTCGGCGCTCGACCGCTCCGCTCTAATGCCCCTCAAAGACGCCTCCGCCGAGATGCAGCACTACGGTTTAGGCGAGGTCAAGCAGTCGGGCGAAAGCGTCACCGTTCTCAATATCCCTACCCTATTTAAGGCGCTCGAGCAGCAGCTCGAGGTCATCTAAGGAGCCCTTGATGGATCAATCCGAACCCCAAGTCATCCCCCCGCAAAACGCAGGGGCGTCGCCTAAGACCAGAAAGGTCAAGAAGGGCGGCAAGAAGCGCAAACAGACGCGCGAAAACCAGATGAGCATCCTGTCGCTTTCGGTCAAGCTGCCCGCGATTATCATCGGTCTTTTAGGTGTGGCGCTCATCACGACGATCATCGTCGTAACGGTGAATACGCGCGCCGCGATTACCGAAACGGTTATCGAAGAACAGACGGTGACATCCGAGGAACTTACCGAACTTATCGACCTCTTCTTCGTTGAAGAGGCGAGCCGCGTTCAGGTGCTCGCGTTTTCAGACACGCTGCGCGCCGCTATAGATGAGCGTAACGCCAGCTACACGGGCAGCGAAGCGGAGACCATCGGCGCTGTCGAAGCATTGGACGTTCTCTACCGCGAGAGCGGCGCAACGGCAGCCGAATTTACCGGGCTCACCAACGCGGCCGCGAATCCCGCCGCCGCTAAGCTCACCAGGTTCTCGAGCGGCTTTGAAGAGCATGTTGAGGTTTTCGTGACCGACCGCTACGGCGCAACCGTCGCAACGACCAACACGCTTTCAGACTATAACCAAGCCGACGAGACCTGGTGGCAAGCAGCCTGGAACAGCGGCGAAGGCGCAGTCTACATCTCACCACCCGGGTTCGACGAGAGCGCAAACATAACCTCTTTCGACATCGCTGTACCTGTTTACGACAGCACCGGGCAAGCGCCCGTGGGTGTGCTCCGCACTACGGTGGACGGCGCGGCGCTCTTCAAGTTTGTCAACGCCGTGACCTTCGGCGAAACGGGTTACGCTGTGCTCGCCAACGCGGACGGCAGCCTCGTCTACAATCCCCGCGCTCAGGAAGGCGTGACAAACGAACTCGCTAACGCAGCGTTAGCGAGTTCGTTTGGCGAAGAGTTAGAGGGAACGGGCCGCTTCATCGGCGCGAACGGTCAAGAGGTGCTCTACAGCTACGCGAGCCTGCTTGTCGGTGAAGAGGTGTTAGCGGAGGGCGCAGGCACGCTCGAGCAGCGCACCTTGGCTGCTGTCAAAGACTTAGGCTTCTTCGTCGTTATCCGCCAGGAAGCCGCCGAAGCGCTCGCCGCCGTTTCTCAAGTCACCCTTCAGGCCATCATCGTCGGCGGTATCGCCGCTATCGTCGCCAGCATCTTGGCGGTTCTTTTCGCGCGCAGTATCACCGCGCCGCTCTACAAGCTCACCTTCGCCGCGCGCCGCATCGGACGCGGTGACTTGTCGCAGCTTCTCGACATCAAGTCCAACGACGAGCTGGGGCTCTTGGCGAACTCGCTCAACCAGACGACGGTCCGTCTGCGCGGCATGGTGCAGACCGAGGAAGACCGCGACGAAGAGCGCCGCCAGCGTGAAATGCTCCAGAGCAACATCGGTAACTTCTTAGACGTCGCGATGGACATCGCCGACGGCGACTTCACCAAGCGCGGCTCGGTTTCAGAAGACGTTCTCGGGAACGTTGTCGACGCGATTAACTTGATGGTGGAAGAGGTCGCGTACCTGCTGCGTGACGTTCAAGAGGCGACCCTCTCGGTCAACCAAGGGTCACAGGAGATGCTTAACATCACTGACGCGATTAGCGCCTCGTCAGACGAAGCGGCGAGCCAAGCGCAGCTTGCAGAGCGCAACGTGCAAGAGGTCACGACTTCGATTCGCCAGATGTCACAGAGCGCGTCGCAGTCCGCTACGGCGTCTCAGCGTGCGCTCGAGGCGTCGCGTCAAGGTGAAGCTGCGGTGACGGACACGCTCGAGGGTATGCAGGGCATCCGCCGCGAGGTGCAGTCGATCTCTAAGCGTATCAAGAGCTTAGGCGACCGCTCCTTGGAGATTTCCGAGATTGTGGATACGATTTCCGATATTTCGTCACAGACGAACCTCTTGGCGCTCAACGCCGCGATCGAGGCGTCGGGTGCGGGTGAAGCCGGCAGCCGTTTCGCCATCGTTGCAGGTGAGGTGCGCAAACTGGCGGAGGATTCCGAGCGCGCCACCCAGCGCATCGCCGGTCTCATTAAGAACGTTCAGGCTGAGGTTCAAGAGGTCATTGGCTCGGTGGAGGACGGGACGCGCGAGGTGGAGACCGGCTACCGCGTCGCCACGCAAGCCGGGGAACGCCTCCGCGAAATTGCGGAGATCGTGACCCAATCCGCGCAACTCGCCCAGTCCATTTCGCAAGCAACGAACGCTCAGGTGGCAGGGGTCGAGCAAGTAGGGGATAAAGTCCAGTCGATGGCGCAGATTTCGGTCCGCGCACGTGAGACGGGTCAAGAGGGCCGCCAGACGGCGGAGAAGTTGCAGCAGTTAGCCGCCAACCTCACCTTGAACTTGGAGCGCTTTCGCTTGAATTAAACAAGGGGTTGCAACCCCTTGTTGCCATAGGAGCAACCTTAGGGGAGAACATCCTCACCGCAACTAACCCTTTCTCTCAGCCGCGCTTCTTTGGGGGGCGCGGCTGAACATCTACAGGAGACACCATCTACATGGACAATACACCTGACATTGAAAAGCTCGAGCCCACCCAACAGGGGGTGAGCGAGGGGACGAAGGCGCGGCAGACGCGCAAGGTTAAGAAGGGCAAGAAGAAGCGGGCTGCGCCTACGAAGGTTGCTAAGAATACGGACAGCGGCGCGGCAGGCGGTCTGCTCGCCAACCTGAAAATCTGGCAGAAGCTGGCGCTCATTGCGGCGTCGCTCGCCTTACCCCTTATCATCTTTGTATTCTTCTACGCTGCGTCGCTTCAGGAAAACGTGAGCACCGCGCTGCAAAAAGACCAAGGCGCACAGTTCTTGCGCGAAGCAGGCGACCTAGTGCAGCTCGTACCGCAGCACCGGGGGATTACCAACACCTTACGCAACGGTAACGAGTCAGTGGCGGAACGTCGCCAAGACTTGCAGAACCGTGTAAACACAAACTTAGCAGAAGTTTTAGCATTTGAGGCGCAAGTGGACGGCAATCTGCAACTCTCGAGCCAACTAACCGCCTTAGAAGCGGGCTGGCGCAACATTGAGGAAAACCTCTTCACGCTTCCCTCGGGCGAAGTCTTTAACATGCACACCGCTTGGCTCCAAAACGAACTCTTCTTGACGCTCGCCGCAGCGGGCAACACCTCGACGCTCAAGTTTGATAACAGGCAAGAGATCGTCTACCTCTCCGAGTTGGTCACGCGCGACCTGCCCAACCTCACCGAAACATTGGGACGGATGCGCGGTTACGGCGCGGGGGTCTTGGTGAGCGGCCAGATGACGCAGCAAAACGCCACTACGCTTACAGCGATGGTCGGTGAGGTCAACGATTACCTCAGAAGCGTGAACTTAGCCTCAGGCTATATCTTCGAGGCTGACCCGGAACTGAGTGGTTCGCTTGCGCTAAACGACGCGCTGCTGCTCGGTCCAACCGCGCTTTCACTCACCGATGAAGCGCTTCTAAACGCCGAAAACCCTGACGCGCTTACCTACGACTCAACTCAGTATTTCAACCAAATGACCGAGATTATCGACGCTTTTATCGTGTCCTATAACGCCTCACTCGACGTGCTGGTGGAGCGCTTAGATGATCGCGTCGCCGAGGCGCGGCGCAGCCTCTTTCTTACGCTCGGCGGTCTAGCTTTGGGTCTCGCACTTATCGCACTGCTCGTCCTCTATATCTCGCGGCAAGTCACGCAACCTATTAGAGAACTCGCTAACGTTGCAAACCGCGTCGGACGGGGCGACCTTTCACAGCTTGCCAACGTCAGCGTGCAAGACGAGCTAGGACTCTTGGCAGGTTCCTTTAACACCGCGATTACTGGTCTGCGTCAGGTGGAAGAGAGAAACGAACTCGAGCGTCAGCAAAGCGAACAACTCCAAACCAACGTTAGCGCTTTCTTGGACATTGCGATGGACATCGCCGAGGGCGACTTCACGAAGCGCGGTAACGTCACCGAAGACGTGTTGGGCAACATCGTGGACGCCATTAACCTCATGGTTGAAGAGGTCGCGTACCTCCTCACTCAGACGAGAGACGCGGCGCAGTCGGTGAACCAGGGCGCGTCCGAGATGATCGCGACAACTGAAAGTATCGCGCAGAGCGCCGAGCGGCAAGCCGCCGAAGCGGAGCGGGCACGCGCCGAGACCGAGCAGGTCACCGCGTCGATTCGCAAGATGGCGCAGCAGGCGGACGAATCGGCGAACGCTTCGACGCGGGCGCTCGAGGCGTCACGTCAGGGTGAAGCCGCCGTGCAGAACACCTTGAAGGGGATGCAGGGTATCCGCACTGAGGTGCAGTCGATTTCAGAACGCACCCGGAGCTTGACGAGGCGTTCGGAGGAGATTTCCGGTATCGTCCGCAGGGTTTCGCGTATCGCCTCGCAGACGAACCTCTTGGCGCTCTCCGCGTCGCTGGAGGCGGCGGGTGCGGGCGAAGCGGGCAAGCGCTTCGCAACCGTGGCGACTGAAGTGCAGACGCTGGCGGAGGACTCCGCGAACGCGGCGCGTCAGGTTGCTGGCATCGTCCGCGAACTTCAGAGCGAAATCCGCGAGGTTTCTGAACTGACCGAGAGCGGCTCGAAAGAGGTGGAACAGGGCTATCAAGTCGCTACCGAAGCCGGACAGCGCCTCCGCGAAATCGCGGACATCTCCACGAAGTCCGCCGAACTTGCCCGCTTCATCTCGCAAGCAACCCAAGAGCAGGTGCAGGGCGTGGAGGGCGTGAACGAGATCGTTCAGACCATGACCGAGATTTCGCAAGCCTCACAGGGTAGCGTAACGCAAGGGCGTGACACCGCTGAGAAGTTGCAGCAACTGTCCGCGCAACTCACCGAGGGTCTCTCGCGCTTCCGCTTGACCTCGTGATGGGAATATCATGAGCATGAATACACCTAACGATTTGCAGGAGAGCTTCTTGCTCGACGCCTGGGACGCGCTTTCAACCTTTGAGAGCGCCACCCAGGAGCTTAAAGCGGGCGAGCAGGAGGGCACGATCAAGTCCTTGGCGGTGGTCAGCCACCGCCTCAAGGGAACCGCTGCACTCTACGGCTACCCGCAGGTTTCGAAACTCGCGGAGATGGTCGAGCAGCTTTTGGAGAACGGTCACGAGTTAGCCGAAGCCGACTCGGAGCGCCTGCTCGCCTTTTTGGAACAGGTCACAGTCTGTTTGCAAGGCGCACTCGGGCGCATCTCGGGCGGCGAAGAAGAGGGCGACTTGGGGCTCGAGCTGGTCGAGTTGGGCGGCAGCAAGCTGCTCATGGAACTCGTGCGGGCACACCCCGCGCTCTTCATCCGCAAAGCGGGTCAGAAACAAAGCGTCCAAGCCCAAGAGGTCGCGAAGGTCACGCTCACCCAAGAACTGCGCCGCTTCCGCGTGCAAAACGAGGACGTGTGGGAGTTCTTCCCCTTGGAAGTCGAAGAGCACGTCGCGTTGGTGCGCGACACGCTCGGCAAAGAGATCGACGAGGAGAGCATCACCGTTTTATTCCGCGCGATGCACACCCTTAAGGGTGCGGCGTATATGGTTGGCCTCAACGCCTTTGGCGATTTGGCACACAAACTCGAAGACCTCATGATGGGCGTGCGCGAAGCGGACAAGCCCTTCGATGAGCCCACTGTGCAAGCGCTTTCGGATGGAACGGACACTTTAGAGAAGATGATCCAGACCGCCGAGGGGCAAGAGGTGGGGCTCGAGGAGTCTTTGCTTAGCGTCCGCATCAAACTCGCCGAACGCTTAGGCGAAGAACTGCCTCAGCAAGACGTTGAAGAGGTTGAGCCCGAAGCTGAGGGTGAAGAGGTCGCGCTCGCCGAACCCGTCGCCACGCTCACGACAACCTTGCGCGCCTTCTACGCTGCCAATGCCGACGAGATTTGGGAGTACTTCAAGCCCGAAGTCGAAGAGCACTTGGATATGATGCAAGATACGCTCGCCGAGGTAGACCCCGACGCGGGCGAACTGAGCGACGAGCATATGGCGCAACTCTTCCGCTCCGCGCACACCATCAAGGGCTCGTCGTACACGGTTGACTTGCAGCCCTTAGGCGACTTGGGGCACCTCTTGGAAGACCTCATGGCGGAGGTGCGCGAGACCGAGCTTCCTTTCGACAGGGAAATTCACAAGGCCTTGTTGGACGGCGCGCGGGTTATGGCGATGATGCTTAGCGCCGCCGAGGGTGACGAGACGGAATTAGAAACGCGCTTACCCGAACTGCAAACGCGCCTCGCCTCGCTTTTGGGTATTGCGCTGCCCACAGCAGAGACGCCGCAAGCGGCGCAGGCGACGCAGCAAGTCGTTCAAGAGGTCGCGCCAGTTCGCAGTGCGCCCAAGAGCGTGCGCACGATTCGCGTCGGCTTGGACAAACTCGACACGCTGATGAACTTAGCGGGTGAGACCGTCGCGCAGCGTTCACGTTTAGGGCTGCAACTTAACCAGCTAGGCGAAATCCGTCAACTCTTGGCGCTCAGCCAGGGGCGCATGACGCGCACCATTAACGACTTCGAGGAGCAGTACTTAAACCCGCGCCTAGCCGCGCAGAGCGCTGAGAAGCTGCGTCAGCAGAGCGGGCAGAAACAAGCGGCGCAAGCGCCTAAGATGCCCCAGAGTCGAACTAACGCGCCCGTTCAAGAGATGTTCGACGAGTTGGAGTTCGACACCTACAACGACCTCAACATCTTGGCACGCTCGATTGCCGAGATGTCGAACGACTTGGACGAGATTCAGGGTCAGCTCAGCAACATCGTCGAGGGCTTCGAGGACGAGACCGAAAACTTGCAGAAGATTTCGCGCGCCCTTCGCAGCGAGGTGAGCCGCGCTCGCATGGTTCCCGTCGGGCAGCTCTTTAACCGCCTGAGCCGTCTAGTCCAGTCCAGCGCCGACAAAACCTACCGCATGAAGACGAGCGGCGAGAGCGCCGAAATCGACAACGCGATTTTAGAAGAGATCACCGACCCGATGCTCCACCTGGTCAAAAACGCCATTGCGCACGGCGTCGAGCCGCGCAGCGAGCGTGAGCGCCAGGGCAAGGAGCCCGAGGGCACGGTCTCCTTACGCGCCTACTTGCAAGGAAACAGTATCGTCATCGACGTGGAGGACGACGGCGCGGGCATCGACGCGAACAGGTTGCGCCGCAAAGCCGTCGAGAAGGGTTTCCGCTCGCAGGACGAGGTAGACGCCCTAAACGACCAAGAGGCGCTGCAACTCATGTTCATCCCCGGTCTCTCGACTGCCGAATCGGTCACGACGGAGGCGGGGCGCGGCGTCGGGATGGACGCGGTCGCTACCAACATTCAGCGGCTCAAAGGGGAGATTCAGGTCTTCACCAAGCCGGGGCAGGGCACGCGCTTCTCGCTCAAGCTGCCCTTGACGCTCCTCGTGTCGGAGGCTCTGACGGTTCGCGTGAGCGCTCAAGCCTACGCCTTCTCGCTCAACACAGTGCGCGAGCTTCGCACGATTTCGCAAGAGGGGGCGAAAGAGGGCAGCGTGGCGTTCGAAGGTCACACCGTGCCGATTTACAACCTCGCCGAGCTACTGGGCTTGCCGAGTGCACAAACGCAGAGCGTCTCGCTCGTCATCCTCGAGGCTGCCGGTGAACGTTTAGCCCTGACTGTAGACGCCTTCGACGAAATCGACGAGGTCGTCATCAAGCCTTTGGGCGACACGCTCGCCAAGCTCTACTACCTCTCGGGGGCGACGGTCTCGAGCACCAACGAAGTGATTTTGCTGCTCGAGCCCACCGGACTCACCCGCTTAGCCAAAGAGGCTACCCAGCCCGCCGAAGTTCGCGCGCAAATGCCCGTCTTCACGCCTAGAAGCGTCCAGCGCGTTCTCTTGGCGGACGACTCGGTCAGCGTGCGGCGCGTCGTCGGCAAGATGTTGGAGCGTGCGGGTTACAACGTCACCACCGCAGTTGACGGTCAGGACGCCTTTGATATCGTCATGCGCGGCGAACGCTTTGACGCGATTTTGACCGACTTGGAGATGCCGCGTATGAACGGCTACGAGCTGATCGAAGCCCTGCGCCGCAGAGACGAGAACGAAAAGACGCCCATCTGCGTCATGACGACGCGCGCGGGTGCTAAGCACATGGACTTAGCCTTTGCGCTCGGTGCCAACGAGTACCTGAGCAAACCCGTGGACGAGAGCAAGCTCTTGGGCTATCTGGAGAAAACCCTGTAGGGTACGAGACCTACGGATGATGCCGAAGGGCTGGCGTTGCCAGCCCTTCTTCTGGCTTTCATGCGGGTCCAATCACCCAAGCTCGCTCGAGCTGGAGCCAACGTAGAGCTTTTGAAGCGCCCCTTAACTATGCTTATCACCCACACGCCTCAGTGCGAAGCCCCACACCTCGCCGTGAGCGGCGCTACCAGCGGCGCTGCGCGCGCCGCAATGATAGCTTTTTCGCAGCTAAGGCGCACCCCGTGTAGGAAGATAGATAAAGTGATGAAGCCCAGCAAGGCACAACTTTTGGTCCGCGCGGTCTCCGCAGTGGCGCGCGTAGGGGAGGCCCTATGAAGGTGCTCACCGCGATGACCGACGCGGCGTTCGCCAAATCGCTGCACGAACGCTTCGAGAAGCGTTTCGGCGCTGAGCTAGAGATACAGAACGCGGAGGGGGCACTCTACGCGCTCACGATGTTGGAGCGCGACACGCCCGACCTCATCATCAGCGGCAAGAACTTAGGCGATATGAGCGGCCTCGACTTCCACGAAATCGTCCGCGACGACTCCTCGGCGAAAAACGTTGCGTTTATCCTTTTAGACCCCGACGCGCAGCAGCTCGCCTCTTCAAACTCGGACAAATTTTTAGAGGAGCGCGCCCACCCTGCCGACATCCTCAAAGCCGCCTTCGAACTGCTGATCGCCAACGGTCACATCCAAGAGGACCGGCAGGTGCCGCGCAACCGGCTACGCTCGAACTTGCAGCGCAACGACGCAAAGGTGAGCGGCACCCTGGAGGTCTTCACGCTCTTCGATCTCGTCGTTTCGCTTACGCAAAAGGAAAACTCGGGCAGGCTCTACGTGCTCTTAGGTGACATTGAGTCGATGATGTTTTTTGAAAAGGGACGTTTCGTCCACGCCGAGTTCGAGGGCGTCGTCGGCGAGGACGCGGTGGTGCGTATCTTCGCTGAAGCCGACAGGTACAAAGACGCCGAGTTTTACTTCGAGCCGAGCGACACGCCGCTGCCCAAGGGCAGCACCACGATCCGTTCAACCGTCCAAGAACTGCTGCTCAAAGTCGCAGTCGAACTCGATCACGAGCGCGAAGCCGCGCTCCATCCCATTAAGAGATAAGGTAAAGAAAGGTCATCATGCCCCAAATTTTAATCGTCGACGACAGTGTAAGCGTACGCAAGGCGCTAGAACGCATCCTCAAAACGCGCGAGATGGACGTCGTCGCCGCCAAAAGCGCCGAAGACGCCCTCGAGACCCTCCAAAACCTCTCCCCTGACCTCATCATCGCCGACGTCATCATGCCCGGTCAGAGCGGCTTCGAACTCTGCGAGAGCATCAAGACGGGCAGTGCGCACGCCCACGTTCCCGTCATGCTCATCTCGGGCGTCGTAGACGGCGAAGTCGAGCGCAAGGCGCAAGAAGCGGGCGCAGTAGACGTCGTCAAGAAGCCCTTTACGCCCGATGACATCTTCCCTAAGATCGAAGCGGCGCTAGGCGCGGCTCAAGCCAGCGCACCTGCCCCTGCGCAAATGGGCGCACCTGCCCCGCAAGCCCAGCCCCAAACACAACCGCAAATCCAGCCCCAAGGCGGTTTGGAAACGCACCTACAGCCCTTCATGGACAAGCAGGAAATCTTGGCGGCGACGCTCGTCACCCGCCAGGGCGAGAGCCTGGTGCAGCTCGGCGACAGCAGCGTCTCCCCCGACATTTTAGGAAGCTACTGCGCCTTTATGCTCTCCGGCGCGAACGCCCTCGGCGCGCACATCGGCGCGTCGTCTTTGGAGGGGTTTTTCTTAGAGTACGACAAGCAGGCCCTCTACCTAAGCCGCGTGGACAAGGACACCTCGCTCGTCTTGCGCCTCAAAGACGCAGGCGCGCTCAACGTCGTGCGCTACCTCTTGCGCAAGCAGCTCCCTGAGATTGCAGGGGCGCTCGAGCTACAAGCTGCTTAGAAGCCAGTCACCCCCCTTACCCTCTCCGCTACCGGAGAGGGTTTTCTATTGTTTGTAGCAGGTGCTAACCTGTCTTAGTTTGTCACGCTCACTTTCCTGCTGACGCTCGCGCTCGTATACAATTCGGTCTTCATTAAGCCCTCTTGCAAAAGAGGGATGTTTCACGTTTGTAAGGTTACGCCCAAACTCCGAGCGCTCAATGCCATAGCCTAAATACGTATCATAAAAGAGAGCGGTTCAAGGGGGTGGGATGGCTACGTCATATCTATTCCTAACTTCTGCTCTACCACTGCGGGGAGGTGCCTGCTGGATATCGCCTTATCAGCACGTTAGGGTCAGCACGTTGGGATCAGCACGTCGGGATCAACACGCTAAAGTCAATGCAGGAACGCTGCGCCCGAAGTATCTAGGGAGAACTCAAAGATTCGGACAAAAGATTCGGATAAAGGAGATTTAACCATGATCATACGTTTTTTACCGCTCGCTCTACTCATCGGTCTTACCTTCACGGTAGCCCATGCTCAACAAGAGTCCGCCGCCGTGCGCGTCGCACATTTAGCGCAGGGTGGACCGAACGTCGATATTTACGTGGACGGCGCGCGCGCCTTGCAAGGGGTTGAAGCGGGCACGGTCTCGAGCTACGCCTCCCTCCCCTCCGGCGAGCACCAGGTGGACGTGTACGAAGAGGGTCAGGGTCCCTCCGAAGGTGAAACGGGTGGCGACGTCGAGACGCAACCTCTGACGTCTAGCAGCGTCACCTTAGAGGCGGGTCAGTACTACACCGTGCTCGCGACGGGCGCGCAAGGCGGCTCGCAAACGGGCGGCGGTGACTCGGGTGAGCAGACGGTGAACGTGCAACTTCAGGTGCTGAGCGACAACCTCTCGAGCTTTCCCCCCGCAGGCAGCGCCTTGGTCCGCATCGTCCACGCCGCGCCTAGCGCCCCTTCGGTCAATGTTGTAGCGCAGCAACAGGCGCAAGGCGGCGCGACGGGCGGCAGCACGGGCGGCGGTACGGGTAGCGGCGAAACAGGCGGCAGCCAAGCTATGCAGGGCGGCACGAACCTCACCTCGGGTCTCTCCTCCGGCTCCGCGGGCGAATACGCCGAAGTGCCCGCAGGCTCTTACCAGGTGCAAGTCCAGAGCGCGGACGGCGGCGACGTGGTGGTCAACTTGAGCGGCGTGCAGATCGCCTCGGGTGTGATTTACAGCTTCTTTGCGAGTGCGCCTACAGAAGACAGCGAGACGCCGATATCTGTCGTCACCTCGGTGGACGCGCTCGTCGCGCAGCAGATGCAAGAAGAGGAGTAGGCTCCGAACGTCGTTCTATTCAAAGAGATTGAAAGAGGGCGCTCCCGAACAGAGCGCCCTCTCTTTTTTGGTTTGACAACTCGAGCCTTGAACGTGGCTTGCTGCTACCTCGTATTTCGGCTCAATCGTCGGTTTCTACCTCGAGCTTGTAGCGCCCGCTCTTCCCCTTCTGGTCCAGCTTGAGTTCTAGTTCCCGCCCGTTCTTCCCGTAGCTAGCCTCGAGCTTGGTGGCAGCACCTTTTTGCTCTAGCTCGGTGCGCCGCCAGCCCTGCCGCGCCAGTTGCCTATGAAAGTGAGCGTAGACGCGCGCCAAGTCGTCCGAGGTGCCGAACTCCCACCTGAGCTTGTCGCGGCTCTCCTCACGCTCAAAGGTGTTCGCGCCGGGGTAGGTGCGCAGCTCGAGCCCATCTGCGCGGACCTCTTGCGTCCTAGCGGGTTGACTGGCGGGCTGGGCGTATATTAGCCGGTTGAGCCGTGAGCGTCGCCGAGCCAGGTTCGTACGACACGGTGCAGGCGCTTAGCGTTAGAGGTAGAACAGTGAGCAGTAAGTAGGCGTAGTTCATATGGATAGAGTCTAAGACGCCCGGAACACCCGGCAACACAACTTTCTCACTTCTGCTTTAGGACCTCGTCCCAGAGCCGCACCCTAGATAGTAGTGGTTCTAAGTCGAATGCCGCCGTGTGCTTCTTCTACCGCCTCCGTGTCATAAACAAGGGGTTGAAACCCCTTGTTTTGAACCACTGTCATTCCAGATACAGGCACTACCCCCTAGATTAAAGAAGAGGTTAAGTTTCTCTGAAGGTCATAGCAGTTGCGGCGTGCCGGGGCAGGGTGACGCAAGCATCATCTTCGAATGGTCGTGCTAGACGGCACTTTGTAGGACGTGCGCGTTTCTGACCAAGTGACGCTTGCTGTAAGTTATGAGAAACTTTACACGTGAGCACGTGATTTTAGTAACGTGAACTTTCATTCGGCGGGGAGGCAAAACGTATAGTTTAGAAGGTGAAAGTAACATTTTTTACACGAAGTGAAGGACTCGAGGGGAGGGGTGTATGAGCGCCGCAGCGTCGACATCGAAAGAACAAACGAGCAATTATACTGACACGCTGAGCTACGGTCCCAGTGAGGTCATCCTCTTCCCTGGCGAACCCAGCAGCGTTTACCGCGTCCACGAAGGTTTGGTCCGCATTCACACCGTGGACGACGAGGGCAACGGGCTCACGCTACGTTACGTCAAGCCGGGCGGCTATTTCGGCGAGGAGGCGGTTTGCGGTCTGCCGAGGCGCTACTTCGCCGAGGCAGTCACGCCCACCAACGTCGAAGTGATGAGCCCCATGACCCTCAACCCTGAAGAAAACCTCAACCTCACCACCCACTTGGTTGAAGCGATGGAGCGGCTCTACCGCTCGCTCTACCGGCTCTCGGGCAAGCGCCTCAAGGCGCGCATCGCCGCCGAGCTACTCGATTTGCAAGACAGCGCCTTGGCAAGCCGGGGCGGACAAGACGAGCCCGTCGTGCACATCACCCACGACGACTTAGCGGCGGCGGTAGGCTCCGTGCGCGAGACGGTCACGAAAGTAGTGGGGGAACTCTCGAGGCAAGGTGCCATCAACGCGGGCTACGGCAAGATTGCGCTCGTGGATATCGGCTTGCTGCGCACGGTGGCGGGCGAATAGAGGCGTTTCAAAAGCATATTCGTAGATAAAGTCGATTTAGCCAAGTTAGGTTAGGGGGCAGCGTCGTTCTTACCGAACTGCACCCTTTCCCATTTTGTTGTGGGCTGTGGATTACCCACGTGGTACATGTCAAGAATACTGTCATCAACTCTATAGGCAAAACTGAACGTTCCTCTGATGTCCGTATTGATATGCACTTCGGCTTCAAACCAGAAGAGGCGAGCGAGGAGCCCTTCAAACTTGTCCAGCCACTCAGGTATATCGCCAAATTCAAAGTTTTTAACTGAGAAGCCGAAATGAATGACTGGCGTTCGGAATACGACTGTTCTATCCTGTAAGTCTGGTACACAGAACATTCCTTCCGTAAGAAAGGGGTAGACATCCTCTTTAGGCAACCCGCGAATAACCCAAGTATTATGACGGTGAAAGGCGCGGCAAGATTCTGGGGTAAACCAGGAACCTTCGATATACCCAAAAACTAAGGACTTGTGCGCCACGCGAACTCCTCTTAGTAGGACCTCCAAAGCTCATAAAAACTCTGGAGGTACGCCTTGAACGAACTTAGAAGTTGAACCCCAAACGAAATCCAAACGTTCCTGTGGGGTTCGCCGGGCTGAAGCCATAGTCGAAGCGCAGTGGGGGCAGGGCGAGCGCGCCGCCGAAGCCGATGTTGAGCTGCACCCCGAGCCCCGCGCTGAAGAGCAGCGGCTCGGCGAAGTTTTCACCCACCACACCCGAGGCGTAGCCCACATCCGTGAAGACGATGCCCACGATGGTTTGCGTCACGGGCGTGGAGAGCCCGAAGTCGTAGCGGTACTCAGCGGTGCCTACCGCGTAGGTGCGCGACGGGTTGATGTCGTCGCGGGTGTAGCCGCGTAGCTGCGTGGCTTCGTTGTTGGTGTCGCCGACGATGAAAAAGCGGCTCGTGGGGTAGTCGCCGCCGTAGCTGAACTGGTGCCCTGCGTTGAAGCGAAACGCGAAGACGTGGCTGGGATTGGCGAGCGCTAAGTAGGTCCGCGCGCCGAACTCGACGGGTTGGTAGGTGTAGCCGCGCTGCTCGCCCTCTTGCTGAAAGTCGTTACCGAAGCCGATGCCCGTGCTCGCGGTGAAGCGGTAGCCGCTGCGGGGGAACTCGGGGTTGTCACGGGTATCGTACGCGCCGCTCACGCCGACGAAGCTCGAGAACCCGTTCTGCGGCTTCGCGTCCGCTACGAACGCCCGGTTCGCCTCTGTAGCGGGGTCGTCCTCGTCTAGGTCGAGCCGACAGTTGGTAGGGTTCTCCACTGCCAGGTTGCCGTCTTCGCCGATTTCACACGGCTCATCAAAGGGCTCGGTGGTGTAGCGCGTGGAGGTGAAGCGTCCGCTCAGGCGCACGCTGGTATTTTGAAGCACCGGGCGCGCGACGCCGAAGCGTAAACCCGTATCGCGCTGGCTATATTCGCCGATCAAGACCTTTTGGTCGTCCGCGCACGCCTGCCCTAAGTCCAAGCAGACGCGGCGCTCCCCGTCATTTGTCAGCGGCTGGTTGTTCTGCACCTCGCTGAAGAGGTCGACGTTGAGTTCGGTGGGCACCTCTTGAAAGTCTAAGAAGTCCACGTACAACCAGGGGATGTCGTACGACACGTTGCCGCTTAGCTGAAAGCCAACGTCCGAGGTCTGCGCGCCCGCCGTCACGCTGAGCCTATGCGCCTCGCCGAAGAGGTTGGAGTCGATATAGCCCACCTCCGCGCCGAAGCTCACCCCGCCTTCGGTGGAGAGTTCGGCGGAGGGGCGGATCGTGCGGGCGGGCTGCTCAGAGGCGATAAAGCGCACGATGACCTCGTCAGGCTGATCCGTGGGAACGAGCGCGTGGCTGATGCGCCCCGCGACCTGGGTGAGCTGCACGATGTTCAGGCGGTTGATAGCGAGGATGCCCCGCTCCACCTCGCGCTGGTTATAGACCGTGCCCACGTCGGGCAAGTAGCGCGTGATGACGTCGTCATTTGTGCGGGGGTCCTCGTCTTGCAAGTCCACCTCGTAGCCCGCGATCTTGACCTCGCGCAGGCGTTGCACGTAGGTGCCGTCCACGTAGTTAAAGACGTTCGTGCCGTCTGGATAGGTGAAGTCTGTAGCAGGGGCGGGAACGACGAGCAAGTAGCCCGCGTTCTGATAGGACTCCGCGAGCCGCCGAAAGTCGTCCTCTGCCGCCGCCGAGGTGAAGGTGTCATTCACGCCGAGCCGCAGCACGTCGCGCAGTTCTTCATTCGAGAAGACCGTGTTGCCCTCGATCTCGACTGCGTCGATCGGTCCGGCGGAGTCGGGCGGTCCCGACTCTAAAGCGACGCGCACGCCGCCATTTTCCGTGACCGTCGTCTCGATGCGAATGTCCTGCGAGCGCTCCGACGCGAGCCGCTGAATATCGTCTAAGAGCGCGTCGTAGTTGTAGAGGTCGCCGCGCTCCAAGCTCAGCGCATCCGCGTCGATGCCCACTGCCGTCGTGTCGAAACTCAGGATGCTGAGTTCTTGAATCTCGACGTTCAAGGTACCGTTTTCCAGCACCGTCGTCCTCGGGTTTACACCGCTGCCCCGAAAGCCTTGCTCCTCGTAGGCGTCCGCGACGGCTTGTACGCCAGCGTTATAGGCGCGTGGATCGAAGTCCTCACCATTAACAAGCGGTCCGAACAGCTCGCGCAGCCGCTCCTCGGAAAAAACCGTCGCGCCCGAAAAGTTGACCTCGTCTAAAGGCGGCGACTCGTTGAGTGTGTAGACGAGCCGCACCGCCTCAGCTTGAGCAATCTCTTCGTCGGTAGCGCTCGGCGTTTCGGCGTCTTGGTCCGGTTCGTCCGCATCGGCGTCGGCACTTTCTTCCTCGCCCGGCTCGACGGGCACCACGTCCAGCGTCACGGGGACGGTGCCCGGATAGCCGTTCTGCTGATAGACCTGCTGCAAAATTTCGATGCCTTCTCTGGCTCTAAAGGTGTTGTACGTCGTGTCTGCTTCGATGAGGCTCTGCGCTAAGAACTCCTTGAGGCGCTCTACGGGGAAGCTCGAGCCCTCAATATCCACCGCCGCAATCGGCGGGTTCTCCTCCGCCTGCACGACGAGCACCGGACCCTCTTCACCGGGCTCTAGCGAGAGGCGCACGCTCGAGAAGGTGCCGAGCCCTAAAATACGGTTGCGCTCCGCCTCCAGATTGATACGCTCGACAGGCGTGCCCGGACGCGCCACTAAGCGCACGCGCACGAGGCTTCTCGTCGTATCGTTGCTGATGCCCTCGAAGCGAATATCAGCGAGGTCGCCGCTGACCTCCTGTGTGGTGGGTGCGGACTGAGCCGACTCGCCCTGCGCGGCGGCGTGCAGGGGAACGCTTAGGAGTAAACATAATAAACAGATAGAAAAACGGGTGAAGTTAGCGCACATGGCGAACAGTTTAACCTTGTAGGGAGTGAGAAGAGGTTAGGCGTGTGTTGGGGGCAGGGTTAAGACTTCATAGAACAGCAATGAGTTAAAAGCAATCCAGTCAAGCTGGTGGCTTTAGCTTCCGCTTACAAAGTTTTCGCGAAGGCGAAAGGAACGAACGGTGAGCAATGAGTGAAAGACTTTAGACTCATTGCTCATTGCTCGCTACTTCCCCGCCCCTCGTTCTCCCCTTGACCCACCCTTTCACGCCAGCGTCTTATAGTGAAGTATGAGTATTCCCGATCAGCTACAGAGCATCGTTTCCAACTTCAGCAGTGCCCCCAAGCAGCTCCGACTCCAGATGCTTCTGGAGTATTCTAAAAAGGTTCCACCTCTTCCAGCGGAACTCGAAGGTCAGCGCGACCAAATGGAAAAGGTCCACGAGTGCCAGACACCCTTCTTCATCGCCACCGAATTTCCTGACGACGCGCACGTCGTCTTTCACTTCGACGCGCCGCCCGAAGCGCCTACCAC
Source organism: Trueperaceae bacterium (assembly GCA_965215565.1). GTDB lineage: Bacteria > Deinococcota > Deinococci > Deinococcales > Trueperaceae > CBDBZX01. Next base: position 3,922,275 of record CBDCDZ010000004.1, on the reverse strand, counting down.
AAGAGGGTTCGCAGGCATCTTGTCCGAGGGCTTGAGCGGCTTAGCGCCCAAGCAGATTTTAGAGACGCCCGATGATTTCTACACGCAGATGAAACTTGGCGAGGTCATCTCACCTCTTAGATTGCGCGGCATGAGCGCGATTATGGGGCGGCTCAAGCGGCAAGTGAGTGAGCACAGCAGGTCTCAGCCGTCAGGCTAGCGGGCTGCATCTGGTCAGTGGCACGCTCAGTAGTTACAGCACCTCTGAGCACCCATGTTGCGAAGATGATACTTTACTTCTAGCAATTCCACTTATCGTTGCTACACTTCTTCGCAGATTTCACAGCTTTGCTGTAACGGAACTTCATCACAATCAAGTGCGTGCTAAATGATGTTCTCTTTAGTGAGGGTTTAGCTGACCAGATGATACCTGCTATTCTTTTCATTGGGACCTACCCGCTAACCTCTTCAACTGAGCCTAACCTCTTATGGGCGTCAGAGTTTTCTGAAGTTTCGCGGCGAATTGCGCTACTTTCGCCTCGGCGTCACCGATGAGCGGCGCACCATGCCCCACGCCTAAGGTGTGGGGTTTTAGTTTCGCAACTTTGAGAATCGAGCGCTTTGCCTCTGCCATGTCGGGCGTATATGCACCCAAAGGCAGATGCAGCCAGGGTAAGAGGTGCATCGCTACGTCGCCGCCGAGTAAAACACGTTCTTCGGGTAGCCAAAACCCGATCTGTCCAGGGCTATGACCAGGCAGGTGAATCACGGTGAGGTCTTCGCGTACCGCACTGAGCACCTCTCCTTGTTCAACCTCATGGTGGACGGGCGCACTCGGCTGTTCTGCGCCAACAAATGAACCTATGAACCAGCCCATACCTCTGTCGAATAAGCCGAGTTTTGACGTGTCCGGGTAGGTCGGATGCTCACCTCTACGCACAAACGGCGCATCCAAGCGGTGCGCCCAGACCTCCGCGCCCGTGACCTCTTGAAGTTCGCGCAAGCCGCCAACATGGTCCACATGGGCGTGGGTGATGAGAATATGGTTGATGTCTTTGAGAGCGAAGCCGTTTTTCTGCAGCGCCGTTTCCAAGCGTTCTTTCGCCCCGACGACCTCAGTGTCCACCAACGCTAAGCCGTCCTTTGCCTCGAGTACATAAACATTCGCCTTACCCAAGTCAAGCTAATAAACCCCTCTTGCTAACGCTTTCACGACGCCACCACACCTTTCGAAGTTTCAGCAAGCTCACGCAAGTTCGCCATCACCTCAGGCAAGACCTTTTGAAATCGCTGCCCGAGAAGTCGTCCAAAAAGAGGTGCGAGCAGTCCCGTGAAGCTGACCTCATGGGTGAACGTGGTTCTGTTCTCTGAAAAGTAGCGCCGTACGTGGAGTTTGGCGAGAGGTAAAGCCGTTGTGAACGTGTAGCTCTGTTGCGGCGTGAATTCGGTGATGGTGAAACTCGCTTCAAATCCGGTTTTCGGCGTCAGCGTTCCCTTCGCACTGAGCTTGAAATCTCCTTCTAACGACGCTTCTTTAACCTCGGTGTCCCACTCGTGCCACGTTTCAACCTTTAGCCAACGCCGCCACACCTCTTCAGGCGCGTCTGTTTTCAAGCTGTGAGAGAAGGTCATTGGGAACCTGCAAAACCGCGTGTGAGGAACTCGAGCATCACCCTATTAACCTCTTCGGGCTTCTCTTGATGGACGAAGTGTCCCGCGTCCAGCATCACCGTTTCGGGTTCCATCTCTGTCCACTCGTGGTTGCGCGCGTGCCCCGAAGCGAGCAGAAACTGGTCTTGTACGCCGTGAATCACCAGCGTCGGCGCGTGCACTTTGGGTAGCGTCGCGTTGACCTCATAGGGTTCCCTCGGATAATTCACCTCATAGAACGACGACACGGCGCGGTGGTCGGTGCGGGCATCTGCCGCCGTATAGAGCAGCCAGCCGGGTGGGTCGCGCAGCACGCCGAGCGGTCCGACGCGGAACAGCGCGCGAATATCGAAGTCGCCGCGCTGCATCTTGCGGGCGTATTCGCTCGCTTCGTGCTGAGCAGGGTTCGCGGCGAGTTCTTCGGCAAACGCATTTGGGTGCGGTACACTCAAGATGGTGAGTTTGTCGGTCATCTCAGGGTGAACGGTTGCGAAGAGCCACGCGACGAGTGCGCCGGAATCGTGACCGACAATGTGAGCGCGTTCATACCCCTCTTGACGGATGACCGCCGCGACATCCTCCACAACGTGCTGCGTTGCGTAAGCCTCCCTCTCTTCAGGTTTGTCCGAACGGTTGAAGCCGCGCTGGTCTACCGCAACAACCCGAAAGCCTGCTGCCGCGAGAGGTTCGATTTGCTGCCGCCACGAATACCAGAATTCGGGGATGCCGTGAACGAGGACGACGAGCGGACCTCTTCCCGTACCGACGTAGTGCGTTTTTACGCCGTCATGCTCAGTGAAGTGGTGCTCGACACGTCCTGATATACCGCCTGACAAACGGGGCGCGCCGAGCGCTATTGCCACCGAAGCGAAAGTAAGACCTACGAGCGTGAAAATACGTCCTAAACGCATTTTTTATGCCTCCTGAAAGGCTCGAGCCGATCTCTCACCGAGCCGAAGAATGGTTAGGGCTGCCAGTAGTGTTACGGCGACGATAGACCCGAACACGCCAAGCGTCAAGGCGTCCGGCTGAATAATGGACTGCGCCCTCAGCGCTTGCCAGGTTAGAAGTAAGGTGATGCTCAAATAGCCCGCCGCTCCAGTCCACACCAGCGCCGTTTGTTGACCTCTATTTAACCTGCGGCGGCGCATGACGAGCCAGCCCAAGAAGGGAATCACCTGTAGCGCGTGCATTCCGACGAAGTGACCGATGCGCAAATCGCCCCCTTGCGTGCTCCAATTGACAAAAGGCAGCCCCTCTCCCCCATCCGGCACGCCGACGCTGTGCGCTCCGACAATCGTGACAGGCTCGCCCGTCTCCCACTGCGCCATCTGCAATGCGGTGGGGCTCGTCATCAGGTAGCCTAAACCCATCCCGACAATCGTGATGATGAGCCCTAGACGCAGGGACCAAGCGAAGGCGGAATTCTCAAAACGCTGAAAGAGGAGTAACCCGGCGATGATGAAGTTGGCAATCCACAAAATCATGATAGAGATTGCCATCAAACCCCAGAGCGCGGCGTCAAACGTTGAGGAGACGTTAAAGTGACTCGTCGTCCCCCGCGCCGCTTGGGTGATGATCGCCAGCCACTCGGCGGTAAAGGTCAGCGCCACCGTCCAGCCGAGGATGCTTACGAGCCACTTACGCCAAGGCTTATCCGTGCTGATAGAGCCTAAAAACCAGAGCAGTGTGAAAGTGTAGAGACTGATCGAAATCGCGAACTTGGTTGGTTTGAGCCAAGCGGGGAGACCTGTGATGATGCGCTCATCTAAGAAAATACCAGCAGTGAAGAAGGCGAGCAGTCCGAGGGTGAGGAAGGCGGAGACGGTCAAGGGGGCGTGGGTGTGCCAGAGACGGCGGATGAAGGTAGTGGGGTTAGGCAGGTTGGGGGTCATGATCTTGCTCCTTACTAAATGAGAACGGCTTAAATTTACTTAACAGTGTTAATCACGGATTAAAAAATTTTAACCTCTCTCCTCTCGGTTCAAAATGCGGTGCATCTGCTCTTTATAGAGCGCGAACGACGCCTCGGCATCCCTGCGGGTGTAGTGAGGGTCGTCAACAAGCGCGAGCGCCACGATGCCGTGAATACCGCTCCAGATGAAGTTGGCGAGCGTATGTGGGTCGCCGTGCAGATAACCTGCACCGATACACTCGTGAACCGTCCTGACTAAGTAACCGAAGCTGTCTTCGGTAGATTCGTAGCCTTCGGGCAGTTCCTCGGTGCGAATGTCGGTGCGCTGCATGAACATGAGGCGATAGTTGGCGGGGTTTTCTAGGCCGAACTTGAAGTACTGCTCGCCCAACGCCTCGAGCCTCTCCCTCGGGTCGTCGCTGCTCTCGTAACCCGTTCGGAGCATCGCGCCAAAGGTCTGAAAGCCCTCTAAGCAGACATGTAAAAGGAGTTCGTCTTTGTCCGAAAAGTAGAGGTAGATCGTGGTGGGCGAATACCCTACCTCTTCCGCGACTTGGCGCAGCGAGAAGCCTTCATAGCCGTGCGCTAAGAAGAGGTCTTTGGCGGCTGCCAAGATAGCGCAGCGCAGTTCCTCCTTCTGCTTGGCGCGGCGTTTGGCGCTGCGCGACTGGATGCGCTCGTCTCGAGTCTTAGAACTTTTAGTTTGAGTCGTCTTTGTCATTACGCTGCTAGTTTACTTAACGCCGTTAAGTTTGTCAAGAGGTGGCGTAAGGGAGATAGGGTGATGAGAAGAAGGGTGAATTTGAGATATTTCACCTCACCTCTTCTGTACCTCACTGAGCCACACTGCAATTTGAGACATTCTTACCCGTCCTTAAATGCTAATCTCATTCCATGCTCTTTACAAGAGAGAGGCTCGAGGCAGACGAAGCCGCCACGCTCGCCCCCTATGCGGCGCTCTCGAGCCTTTCAAAAGGGCGCCTTTACCCCGAAGCGGAAGCGACGTACCGCACCGCGTATCAAAAGGACCGCGACCGGGTCATCCACACGAGCGCGTTCAGGCGTTTGGAATATAAAACGCAGGTCTTTGTGAATTACGAGGGCGACTACTACCGCACGCGGCTCACGCACACCCTGGAGGTAGCGCAGGTGGCGACGAGCATCTCGAGGGCGTTGGGTCTCTCCGTTGACCTCACCGAGACCGTCGCGCTCGCCCACGACTTGGGGCATCCCCCTTTTGGTCACGCGGGCGAACGCACGCTGGACCGCCTCGCCAAAGAGGAGGGCGGCTTCGATCACAACAAGCAATCCTTGCGCGTCGTCACCGAATTGGAGAAGCGCTACGCGGACTTTCCGGGGCTCAACCTCACCTGGGAGACCTTAGAGGGTATCATGAAGCACGAGAAGATGGTGCTACCAAAGACGCTGCACGGCACGCTGACACGCGCCGATTGGGAGCCCGACAAGCAACCGACGCTAGAGGCGCAAGTGGTCAACGTCGCGGACGAACTCGCTTACAACGCACACGATTTGGACGACGGTCTGCGCTCAGGGCACCTCACGGGAACGCAGATTCAAGAGGTGCCGCTCGTCGGCGAGCTGATGCACGACTTAGAGATTGACCCGTATGCGCTCACCAACGAGACGCGCTACTTGCTCATTCGCAAGCTTTTAGGGCGGATGATCGAAGACGCGATTCACTGCACGCATGAGCATTTGGAAAGAGCGGGTGTCACAACTTTAGAAGAGGTTCGCCGCGCGCCGCAGACATTGGTCAGCACCTCGCCCGAGATGAGCGAGAAGTTGCGCGTCCTCAAGGACTTTCTGTTCACCAACCTCTACCGCCACTACCGCCTAATTCGCATGACGAAAAAGGCGGATAGAATTTTGGAGAGTCTTTTCAACGCCTACTTGGAGACCCCTACCATGCTGCCCTTTCACCTGCAGGCTAGAGCCGAAGAAAAGGGTGTCCTTCGCACGGTCACGGACTACCTGGCGGGGATGACGGACCGCTTCGCAGGCGACGAGTATAAGCGGCTCTTCGACCCGCACGCGCTAACGTAAAAGTCCAGCAATGAGTTAAAAGCAATCCCCTTTCGGGGTTACGCAGTCTTCCGAAGGAAACGAACGGTGAGCAATGAGTAAAAGACAGTTGAAAGCGACGAGCAATGAGTTGAAAGTGGAAAACCAAATGCCTTTAACTTTCAACTCATTGCTCGGTACTCATTGCTTCCTATTTTCCCGCTCTCGCCACGCCCAATAGCTCCTCCGAACCTACCTCTCTAAACCAGGCGCTGCTGAGGTTGGGCTGGCTGACGCGCACCATGACCCAAGGGTTGGTGAGCGCCTGCGTGGTGATTGCGCCGGGCGCGGGCTCGGTGACGTCCACCTGGAGGTAGACTTCGCCGTCCTCGAGCGACACCCCCTGTACGTTTACGCTGTAGCCGCCCGTCGGTCTTTGACCCAGGAACATACCCGCGACGCTCTCGCGGCTGAAGTCGACGCTAGGCAGGTCAGGCGGGGTGAGGAGGTTGCCGTAAGCCAAGCCCCAGAGGTTCTCTAGCTCGGCTTGCGAGGTGGCGACGAAAAAGCGCGGGCTCTCGCCGCCGCTGACTTGACTGCCTTTAGCGAGTTCTTCCCAGGTCAACCCCGTTTCGGAGGCTTCACCGGACCCCTCAGCCATGTCACGCTGGTCTGCACCTTGGTTCGCACTACTCATCTCAGTCTCCAACCCCTCTTGCGTGAAGAGTGCGGTGCGCCGGTACTCGCTGAGCCCGCCGACGCTCCTCGACTGCGTTCTCCTTTCGGGCAGCGCGGCGACGACGACGGGACCACGCTCTGTGAGCAGTTGCTCGAACGCCCTCGCCTCTTCGCGGGTCAGCTCACCTAAGCCGAAAAGCCCGCTCACACGCTCGCGCGGCACCACGCGCCGCTCCTCGCCTGCGCTCACCTCTTCGGTGAGGGTGAACCACAAGCTGCCGTCGAAGTAGGCGACGGTGCCCAAGTCTTCGTTCGCGCGCACGATAAGGTCAGTCGAGAAGCGGGTGCGCTGCACCTCCAGGGGGCTTGCGCCCAGCGGCGCGAGGCGCTGATTCAAGGTGGGCTCGCCATTGACCAAGAGGGCGCTCGGCACGGCGAGGGGACCCTCAGTGCGCCCTTCGCTCAGCGTCAGGGCGCGCCCAGCCACGCTGACTTCGGTAGGCGGGCCGTAGAAGTAGCCGTAGAGCGTCGCGGCATTTTCAGGTTCCGCCGCGCCGTAGAGCGAGACGTCGTGGAGGCTCAGCCCCTCGTCGGCTTCGGGGAGGCAGCTCGTGAGTAAGACGATGAGTAGGCTAGACAGTAACGGGGTTAGGTAACGCATGGGGTCTCCTCGAGATCGTGAGTATCGACATGGATAGATGGGTCCATGCGGTATGCTATCACCCTCGCAAGAGGAGGCTATGAGCCTTGGTTAAAGGGCGGCTTAAAGGCGTCTCTCGAGCGGGAAGGGGACGCAAGATGGCGGAAAAAGCTCACACACCGCGCGGTATTCGGCTTGGTACATTGATGGCGATGTTACTCTGTCACCCTTTCTCACGGCTCCGCACCCCACGTCACCTCTTGCTCGCGCTACTCGCCTTGCTCTCACTACCGCTTGCAACCGCATCGGTACAAGACCCCACCTCAGCACAAAACAGTACCGTGGCGCAAACTAGCGCACCCAACGACTACGACGTGATCGTCGTCGGCAGCGAGCCCGAAGGGATCACGGCGGCGGTGGCGGCGGCGCAAGAGGGCGCGCGCACGCTGCTCGTCAGCGAAGACGCGCGCGTGGGCGGGCTCTTCGTGCTCGGCCAGATGAACTCGCTCGACTTGCGCACGCGGCCCACGCTCTATCAGCAGGGGCTCTTTTTAGCGTGGTGGGAGCGTGTGGGACGCGGCGGGTCGTTCGACGTGCGGGAGGCGGAGGATGCGTTCGTAGAGATGCTGGGCGAAGCGGGCGTCGCCCTCAGGTTGAACACCGCTGCGGAGCCTGTTTTTAGAGACGCCGAGGGCGCTATTGACGGCGGGGCGGCGCGCTTAGGTCCCAACCCAATCGGCGGCTCGCGCCCCCAAGATACGAGCCCTCAAGATACAAGTGTAACTTTTGCCCCAGACGTGGCTAGAACCGACGCAACTAGAACCGCCCTCGGCGTCCGAATGGACGCCGAGGTGGTGCGCGCGTCCCAAGTCATTGACGCTACCGCCGAAGCCGACTTGAGCGCCCAAGCGGGCGCGCCCTTCTCGCTAGGTTTCGCCTCGCTCGGGCTAGACGAGCGCATGGCGGATACGCTCGTTTTCCGCATTGACGGGGTGGACTGGTCCGCCCTCAAGCGGGGCGTCCGCTCGAGAGGCAAGTCATATGCTGTCGCAGACGATCACGTCGCGTGGGGACACTTCGGCGGCTATCCCGCTGCGTACGAGCCGCAGGAAGCGGGGCTCAGGCTGCGCGGTCTCAACTTGGGCAGGCAGGCGGACGGCTCGGTCTTGGTCAACGCGCTGCTCATCTACGGCGTGGACCCCTTTGACCCGGAGAGCGTGGCGGCGGGCTACGAGCGAGCGCGGCTCGAGGCTCCGCGCGTCATCGACTACCTCAAGAAGGAGCTGCCTGGCTTCGAAAACGCAACGTTCGGCGGCGTGGCCGACACGCTCTACATCCGCGAGACGCGGCACGTTGAGACGCGCTGCACGCTCTCCGTGGACGACGTGCTGAGCAACGTCGTCACCGCCGAGGACGTGGTGGCGGGCGGCTACCCCTTGGACGTGCAGACGCTCACGCCTCACGACAACGGTTACGTCTACGGTACGCCGGAGGTCTACGGGGCGCGGCTCTGCGTGGCGGTGCCCCAAGAGGTCGACAACCTGTGGGTAGTCGGCAAAGCCGCCGGCTATGACCCCTTGGCGGCGTCTTCGGCGCGCGTCGTTCCCTTCGGCATGGCGCTGGGCGAGGCGGTGGGCGTGGCGGCGGCTAGGGCCGCGCAGCAAGGGGTGACACCCGCGACGTTTGTGGACGATACGGACGCGGTTCAGTCTCTGCGCGCACGCTTGGAGGCGCGCGGCGCGTACTTGGCGGAGGTCAAGGCGCGCGCGCCTTCAGGACCCACCTCTCACGAGTTCTTCAGTGCGTACCGCACCTTGAGGGGGCGCGGCTTGGCGCTGGGCGGCTACGAGAACGAGCCGAACTTGAGCGCGGAGATGTCGGCACTGGGCTACCTCTACCTGCTCTCGAACGTCGGGCAGCGGTTCTTGAATAGCGACGCGCTGGGGCAAGCGCTCCTGGCTACCTTCGGGGGCACTTCGGGGGCGCTGACCCCTCAGTTGGCGCTCGAGATGACCACCGTAGCCGCTTGTGAAGTGGGTCTATGTTTGGAGCCCAGTTGGAGCCACTACGGGTTTTCAGCGGACAGGTTTTCGGGCGCAGACACGCTCACGAGAGGCGAGGCGTACGCGCTCGCCGCGTGGGTGGCGCAGCTAAGAGGTGAGTTGAGTAGTATAGAGGAATGATCGCGCTCATCGCAGATATTCACGGAAACTTACCCGGTTTAGAAGCCGTTCTTAGAGACATCAAAGAGGTTGGCGCGGAGCGAATCGTCTGTTTAGGCGACGCGGCGAACTTCGGTCCGCAGCCGCGTGAGGCGCTCTCGAGCATCAAAGCGTTGGGCTGTCCGGTGGTGATGGGCAACACCGACGCCTCGCTGCTCAAGCCGCGTCGGCGCGAAGAGGTTACAGGCGACGACGCGCAGCTCATCTTCGACATCGAAGCGTGGTGCGCCGAACAGGTGGAAGAGGACGACCTAGCGTTCGTGCGCACCTTCGAGCCGACACTGAGGTTCGAGGAGGAGGGTATCTCGCTCCTCTGTTTCCACGGCTCGCCCCAATCTTTCAACGACGTGATTGTCGCAACGACACCGGACGAAACACTGGAGGACCTTTTCGCGGGTGAACCTGCAGGCGGACACGCTCAGGTGATGGCGGGCGGTCATACGCATACGCAGCTTTTACGTCGCTACAGAGAGGGATTTTTGGTCAACCCCGGCAGCGCCGGGCTGCCCTTTGCCTTCTTCGAGGGAGCGGCGGGCGCGGTGCATCCGCACTGGGCAGAGTACGCCCTTCTAAGCGCAGTTCAAGGTCAACCCAGCCTCACCTTCCGCCGCGTCCCTTATGACATTGCACCTCTCGTAGACGCTGCGCGGGAGAGCGGAATGCCGCACGCCGAGGCGTGGCTGGCGGGCTGGCTCGAGGGCCCTAGTTAGAGCGCGTAGCTCACCGTGAGGTCGAGCTGCTCTATATTGTAAAGGATGCTCACCGGTTCACCGAGCGTCACTTCCCCGTCTCCGGTGACGCGCACGCCGAAGCGCAACCGTTTCTCGTCCAGTAGGGGGCGCTGCGCGTCGTTCAGGCTCGCGCGGCTCGCTAGGTTCACCTCTCGCTGCTGCAAGTCTACCTCCACGGTGTCGAACAAGTACGCCTCTTGCCACAGCACATCGGTACCGGGAGGCGCGAGGTAGACCTGCGCGGTGAGGGTGCCGCTCGAGTCCGCGTTGTGTGACAGGGTGAGGGCGTAGTCTAGGTCAGCGCCGATGAGCCGCCCGGGTCCGGGCACTTGGACCTCACTGAAGTCGAACGCTTCACCGTCCGCGTCGGGCAGGCGGGTATTCGTGCTCGCGCCGAGTGCGCCGACGTCTAGCTCGAGGGCTGAAAACTCGTAGCTCAGCGTCACCTCGCCCGCCGAAGCGACGCCCGCGCTGCCGGAGACCCGAAGCGCCAGACGCAACCCTCTGTCGTTGATGCCCGCAAGCTGCGCGTCATTTAGGGCCACGTCCGCTTGAAAGGTATTCGCGCCGCCCAGTGTCACGCGCTGGGGCTCGCCCAAAGCGTATTCAGGCTGCACGATAGAGCCGCCGCCAGAGGGTGCCAAGTAGGGCTGCACCTCCAGGTCACCCGTCAAATTCTCACTCGCCAAGTTCAGAGCGTAGCTGAGCGTCGCAGCTTGCAGCGTGACGGGCAGCGGCTCCGCCCTCAAATCGAGCGGCTGCCCCGCTTCGTTCGGCAACGTGAGCGAGAGGGGGACGCTCGCGCCGCCCACCGGCAGCGTCTCGCGGAAGCTTCCTTCAGGGTTGCCGAGCAGCGGCAAGAGATCAAGTGTAGTCGCGGACGTGTCCAGCGTGAAACTACCCGAGGTCGGTCCCGGCAGCGAATTCAAGAGGTCGATGGTAGGGCGGAGCGGCAAGAAGCTGCACGCGCCTAAGAAGAGGAGGATGAGGGGTAGAAGTCTCGCCATGTCGTCACCTTTGCTGGGTCAAATAGCAGGTATCAAAGTCTGTCTCACTAACGTTCGGAGCTGGTCTGAAACACTCTCACTGTATAAAACATTGATGAGCACCCACTTTCGGAGATGATACCTGCGGCAATCTGTCTCAGTATGTTCTGGAAGTGCTGAAAGCAATATTAGGACAGAGTGATATTTAGGACAAAGTAGCGGATGAGGTCATGAGGTGTGTGGGCTCAGCCTAACAACCTCTCTGCGCTCAAAACGTTCCAAGGGCGTCAATGTGAGCTTCATGGAGATTTGGTGAACGCGGCGTTCTCAACCCCCGCTCGCAGTTAGCTACACTAAGCCCGCGCGCATCGCGTCCACGAACTGCTGCGCCGTGCGCCCCGAGTAGCCGTTGCCCCACTCGGCGAAGCGAACCGCCCTCGCTTCCAAGTCGTCCGCCTCCAGCCCCCCTTGCGCCGCCAATCCCCGCACGATGCCCAAGTAGCGCGACTGCGTGGCGTTGGGAAAGGTCAGCGTCAAGCCGAAGCGGTCTGCTAAAGCGAGGCGCTCGTGCTGCGTGTCCCAGGCATGTACATCGTTGTAAGAGGGGTCGTTTAAGGGATCAGGGCGGTCCGAGAAGCGCTCGCTGACGAGGTGGCGGCGGTTGCTCGTCGCATAGATGAGGACGTTCTCGGGGCGCTCGGTGAGCGAGCCTTCTAAGAGCGTCTTGAGGGGCGCATAACCCGTGTCCTCCCCCGTGAAGCTCAAGTCGTCCACGAAGAGGATGTAGCGGTGCGGGCGTCCGCGCAGATGTTCAGTGACGCTTAGCAAGTCGGCGAGGTGCGCCGCCGGAAGCTCGACTAAACGCAAGCCGCGCTCGGCGTAGCGCGGCAAGAGGCGCTTGACGGCGGTGGACTTGCCGCTGCCGCGCGGTCCGTAGAGGAGCGTGTGCTGCGCGGGCTGACGCGCTAAAAACGCCTCGGTGTTCTGCTCGAGTCGTGCCAAAGGACGCTCAAGACCGATTAACCGCGCGCGCCTCTGTGCGGGATGCGCCACGCCCTCTAAGCGCTGACCCGTCCAGCGAAACGCGCGGTAGCGGGCGAGCAGTCCCGCGCCATGTTGTGCGTAGTGCGCCAAGAGCTTGTCCAAGACCTCTTCGGCGTCCAGTTGGGTCAGGTCGAGTTCTGAAGCAAGAGGGGGTGCTAACTCGGCGAGCGGCGGCACGCTCTCCCCCATCTGCTCACACTCACGTTGCCAGTCACGTTTGAGCAAGTCGAGAAGGTCTTCGAGGTCAGCGCGCGCACCCGCTAAGAGTCCCACCGGCACCCCTTGAGAAGAGGCCGCGCGCATCGCGGCGTGAGCGAGGCTCGAGTCCAGATAGAGCAAATCCCGCGCCGCCGCGCTCGCTAAGTCGGGCGCGGCGGCTTCGCTCAGCGCGGTGTAGAGCGCTGTATACGCCCGCCGCACCGAAGCAACCTCTTTAGCCGCGAGGACGTGATGCAGGTTCTCTAGCGCGACGAACCAAGCTGTTTTCGAGAGGGGCAGAAAGACGTACATATCAGTTCAGTGTATCCTCGAACCGCTTCGTCAGCTCGGGCAGCGCCGCGCGCATCGCCCGCTCGCCCGCTGCCACCGCCGCGTCCGACTTGTGGAAGTCCCACCAAGCTATAGGCGGCGCGGTCTTGACGAGCAAACATTCGGCGGGAAGAGGTTGCGCGCGGCTATAGGAGGCGCTCGCGTGCGCGAGTCCTTTGCTGAGAGCGCTCCAAGGGGTGCGGCTCGCCGAGCGGAGGGAGCGGGCGTGGAGCGTCTGCCCGAGTGTGGAGGCGTGCCACCGCTTGATGAGACGAACCGAGGCGGCGCGCTCAACCTCGACGCCCGCGTGCAGCGCGACGACCACCTCGCTCACTGCTAGAAGAGGTCGGGCGGGCACGGGCATAACGAAGCCGCCGTCGATGAGACGCCGCCCCGCCACCTCAGGCACGGCGTAGAGCCCCGGCAGGGCGCAACTCGAGCGCACCGCGCGCGCCAGCGAGCCCTCTTGCAAGAGGACCAGTTCGCCCGTATCCACGTCCGTACAGGCGATAAGCAGCGGAACGGAGGTATCGGCGAACGTCGCCCCGCCGAAGAGCGTCTCCAGCCACCGCTCGATCTTCTCCCCCGCCACTAAGCTCGCCCTGGAGAAGCCCGCGTCGAGGTTGCGCGACCACCACGTCACCATATTCTGCTCGCTCGCCCAGCGCGCGATCTTTCGCGCGTCCGGCTCCAGGGCGTAGAGCGCCGCGAGGAGCGCGCCGTAGCTCGTGCCTGCGAGCACGCCAGGAGCATAGCCCGCCTCTTCCAACACGCGGAGCGCTCCCACGTGCGCGTACGCCCGCGCTGTGCCGCCGCCTAACGCGACACCTAGTGTTGGTGGTGTTGGACTCGAGCTTGTAACGTTCAAAACGCCCTAGCTTATCAGGGCGACGCACAACCTCTTGTCACCTTCCCTCTTTACTCGAGCCTCACTTCTGCGCTCGCCCGGATGCTGACGATGTGCGGCAGGGCGAGGAGCCCTTCGCGCTGCGCCGAGGCGAGGTAGTTCGCGACGCGCCCGTAGTCCTGAATGCCCGCGCTCACGCCCTGCGTGCGCAAGTAGGAATCGTAGACTTTGGTCTGCACCTTCTGGACGGGCGCGGGCGGGCTGTACTTGGCGCGCACCGCTTGGCGTTCGGCGAGGTCAGCCAGAGCGACTTCGGGGAGCAAATCGTAAGCGGCTCTGTACGTCTCGCCGGGGAGCCGCCACGCGAAGCGCGAGAAGAGGCTCAGCGCGGTGCTGTAGCGCACGTAGGGGTCATGCGCCTTTAAGCCCGCCATCGCCGCGACGAAGTCCGCCTCGGCTTCGCTGCTGTAGCCCGCGACGTGCGCGAGTTCGTGTAAGCCTACCGCTAAAAACGTGTAGTCGGGCAGCGCGCCGTCTACGTGCGCCTCGAGGAAAAATGGCGAGATCACGCCGGACGCCTGTCCGCCCAGTATCAGGAGTCCGGGCGGGGTGGCTTTGACCCTCGAGGGGAGCGTTACAAATTGCCCTTCGAAGTCGTACACGACCTCTTTCAAGGAGGCTTGCGCGGCGCGCAGTGAGGCAGCGAGGTTGGGGTTGCGCGCAGCCTCGGCGTTGTCCGCGACGATCTGCGCCAGGCTCAGCGTGAGGTCCGTCATCTCTTCAGTGGTGGCGAGCGTGGTCTCTAACGAGAGGCGCGTCTCCAGCGGGCTGCGGCTGTAGTTCGCCCCCCACGTCGCCAAGAAGAGCGCGTAGAGCGCGACGGAGGACGCCGCGACGCGCCAACACCATAAGAGGGCGAAGCAGCGCACGCCCCCTTTCGTCGGCGTGCGCCGCCGCCACGAGCGGGCGACGAGAAGCGGTACGCCGCCAAGGAGCAAAAGGGCGGCGAACCCCGTCAGCGAAAAGGGCACCGCGTCGCTCAGCGGCACGAGCACCGCCGCGACGTGACGGTACACGTAGCTCGAATAGACGCTGTTGACCCAGGCGGCGGACGGGGCGAAGAGCGTCCAGGCGAGGGCGAGGGAGCCGAGCAGCCCCGCGAAGATGTAGGGAACGTAACCGTAACGGAACATAGGTCATGTTAGGCGTTACGCGGGGGTCAGCGTGTTAGAAAGTTAAGGTTCGCTGAACCTCATGAAGCGTCTGTGAAACTTCTAGCAGGGCTGTCGGTGACGGATGAGCAACCGCTTCAACCTCTTGTAGAGCAACCTTGACCTTCTCACCGAGAAGCGTTTCAGTATGTTAGAAAAGCCTGAAACGTTGATTTGGCTGTGTTGACATTTGGCCTTTGAGAAAATCGCTCTAACAAGCAAGGTAAACCCGTGTACTTTACAGCCTTCTTATACTAACCTGATTCAAGGATGTCGTAAATTGAGAGCGTCTGAGGGTACGCGCTCACGCGCGGTTTAGATGTCAAAAGTACGACATCTAAACTTCACTTTAGTATTACTTCTTGCTCCGGTAATGGTTCTGAGTCGAATGCCACCGTACGCTTCTTCTACCGTCTCTGCGTGATAAACAAGGGGTTGAAACCCCTTGCTTTGACACCGCTATCATCCCGGACAGAGCCACTACCCTTGCTCCTTATACCAGACTGAAAAGGAGGTGTCACAATGTGAGGACGTTAGAAGTTACGCTCATAGAGCGTTTAAGGAAGTCACGTTGTGACACCCTTGAATCACTTTGGTATTACCTCTCTTACACATGAAGAGGTAAAACAGACGGTTTGAAATATCAACAGAACCTAACTGAAGCGCTTTAATACTTCAGAAGCGCCTGCGGCGGCTGCGGTTTGCCGAGCAAATACCCCTGCGCTAAGTCGCAGCCTTCCGCCCTGAGCCAGCGCCTCTGCGCCTCGGTTTCGACGCCCTCGGCGAGCACGCTCACGCCCAGGTTGTGTGCGAGCGTGATGATGGTGCGCACGATAGCCTCTTTCGCGCGGCTTTTGCCGATACCCCACACGAACCGCTTGTCGATCTTGAGGATGTCGACGGGGAGGCTCTCTAAGTACGAGAGCGACGAGTAGCCCGTGCCGAAGTCGTCCACAGCGACGCGCAGCCCCATCGCTTTGAGGTCATGCAGGATGTCTAAGCTCGAGGCGGGGTCTAAAAAGGCGCTCTCGGTGATCTCTAAAACCACCGCCCTGTGGTCTATGAGCGTGGTGCTGAGCAACTTGATGAGGTAGCTGACGAGCGAACCCTCGCGGAACGAGCGGGCGGAGACGTTGATCGAGACCCAAGTGGGCACCGGGTTCTTACCTGCTTCAGGGTTGGCTTCCGCGCCAGCCGCCAGGGTCTCGAACGCCTTGGCGAGCACCCACTCGTCGATCTCGCGGATCAGCCCGAGTTCTTCGGCGAAGGGGATGAAGGTTGCGGGCGAGGCGACTTCGCCCGCCGCGTCTTCCCAGCGCAGGAGCGCCTCTGCGCCTACCACGCGGCTCGTTTGGAGGCTCGAGATAGGCTGATAGCACAGGTGCAGCCGCTCGTTACGCAGGGCGTAGCGGAGCCTCTCTTCTAAGGTGAGTAGATCGCGCCGCCGCGCCCCCTGCGAATCGCTATAAAAGGGTGAGATAGAGCGCCCCTCCTTGACGCTATACATGGCGATATCAGCGCACTTTAAGAGACCGTCTACGCTTTCGCCGTTGTGGGGATAGACCGCGACGCCGACGCTCGCATCCACGTGGAGGGTGTGCCCTTGCAGCGTGAAGGGGCGGCGCAGCTCGGCGAGCAGGCGTTCGGCGAGCCGTTGCGCGTCTGTTTCACCGAGCCCAGGCGCGACGAGCGCGAACTCGTCGCCGCCTAAGCGCGCCAAGAGATAGTCCTCTTTGACCGCGTTGTAGAGGCGTTCGGCTGCCTGGACGAGTAACTGGTCACCCGCCGCGTGCCCCAAGGTGTCGTTGATGTTTTTGAAGCGGTTGAGGTCGAGGTAGAAGAGCATCACGTTTTGCCCACTCGCCTCAGCGCGTTCTAAAAGCGCCTCGCCTCGCTCCAAAAGGCCACGGCGATTGGTCAAACCCGTCAGCGCGTCGCTGTACGCCATCCTTTCGACGAGAAGGTGGCGCGTCCTCTCCTCAGTGATATCTTGAATCACTAAGACCTGACCCGAGAAGTCGGCGCGCGGCTCCCGTACGCTCGAGGCGCGCAGACGGTAGTACTTGGGCGGCGCGCCCTGCACCTGACCCTGCATCTGACCCCATAAAGGTTCCTGCACGCTGACCTCTTGCGGCTCGTCGGGCGCACCGCTCAACCAGTCCTCCAAACCTGACCAGATCGGCAGCACCCGCGTGACAGGGCGTCCGATGATTTCACTCGCGGGCACGTCTAGAAGAGAGAGCGCCGCGCGGTTTAAGTCCACGACGCGGTGACGCGCGTCCAACACGATCACGCTGTCCGCCATGTTTTCGATGACGACGGCTCTCGCGTTTGGCAAAGGGTCAGGGATGTAGAAGTAAAAAAACCCCAGAGCCACCGCGAGCATCCCCAAGCCGAAGCCGTAGGGGGTGAGATCGATGGGCAAGTTCGGAAAGAAGAGGTAGAGCACGTTGAGCGCCACGGGCGTGAGCCCGCCCAAGAGGAGGCTCGAGGACTGCTTGCGGTGCAAGTAGAGCGAGCCCGCGAACATCCACCCTAGAAGCCCCATCCCCGCGAAGAGGAGCGCGTAGGAGTACCCCATGTGCACCCAGAACCAGGGACCGTAGGAGAGGTCCAGGAGCGTGATCGCGCCCCACGCTTCAACCTGAGCGCCGCGCCAGAAAAGCCCGTGTGCCCCATTCGTGTAGACCAGAAGGAGCGTCCCTATCGGCACCGCCGAGAGCGCCACGAGAACGCGCATTTTGAGCCAACTCGTCCGGTGGGCGTACTGGAGCATGAGCGCGAACCAGACCACTGGGATGGGCGCGATGCCGACGTACTGCACCCTCGCCCACCACAGCTTCGCCGCGACGCCCTCGCTGAGCAGCTCCATCCCGTAGCCCGCTGACCAGAGCGCGAGCAGCAGCGAAAAGGGCACGAAGATGGAGGCGGCCGGCACGCTCCGGTTGCGATACGCATAGAGGGCGAGGGCCAAGCATTTGCTCGAGACGATAAAGGCGAAGATGATCCAGAACATGACCCTAGTTCGCCGTACCTTGCGCTATACCTTGCGCCGCACTTTCTGCTGCATGTACCAAAGCAAAGCGTAGAGAAACGTTTAAGTTAGTCCAACTTGTCAGCATTAGATAACAGCTTATGACAGAAGACGCCTTGCAACCGAGAGAACCGACATCATTGTGGCTTTTAGACCCTCAGGTGTTAGAAAGTTCACATTTGGCGCGTGTTTTCGCCCTTATTCAAACGCTAAACGCTCTCAGCTAGAAAACGTCTGAGCCGCACCGCGAGCTGCGGAAATTCGATCAAAAAAGCGTCGTGACCGTGCGGCGAGGTGATGCGGGCGTAAAGCGCGTTCGGCAAGCCCTCTATGAGTTGCCGCTGCTCCCTTTCCGGGTAGAGCACGTCGCTGTTAATACCCATGACGAGCGCGGGCATGGTCATCTTTTTAAGGACGTGTGAGAGCCGCCCGCGTTTCTCGGAGAGGTCGTAGTCGTCCATCGCTTTGGTGAGGTAGAGGTACGTGTTCGCGTCGAAACGCTGCACGAGTTTAACCCCCTGATAGTCGAGGTACGACTCGATCTCGAAGGACTTGCTCAAGAGGTCGCGCGAGTGAGAGACGCGCTCCCGCCCGAACTTGGCGTCCAGCGAGTCCACCGAACGGTAGGAGAGCATCGCCACCGCCCGCGCCAAGCCGAGCCCCGTCTCCGGCTGCTCGCCCAGCGGATAGCTGCCGCCGCGCCACGCCGCGTCGCTCGTGATAGAGCGCCGCGCCACCTCGTTTAAGCCTATCGCCCACGCCGAGTGCCGCGCGCCGATGCCGATAGGGACGATGCTCCTCACCCGCTCGGGGTAGAGCGCCGCCCACTCCAAGGTCTGCATCCCGCCCATGCTGCCGCCGATGACCGCTCTAAGCGACGTGACACCCAGCGCGTCCATGAGACGCCTCTGCACCTCCACCATGTCGCGCACGGTGTAGCGCGGAAAATCCAGGCGGTAAGGATGCCCCGTCTCGGGGTCTAAGCTGCTCGGTCCCGTCGTGCCGTAGCAGCCGCCTAAGACGTTCGAGCAGACCACGAAGTGCTCAGATGTGTCGATCGGCTTGCCGGGTCCGATCAAGGGGTCCCACCAGCCGGGGACTTGCGCCCGCCGCTCCTGTGTTTGCACGCCCGCCGCGTGCGCCGAGCCCGTGAGCGCGTGGCAAATGAGGATGGCGTTGTCGCCTGCGGCGTTAAGCTCGCCGTACGTCTCAAAGGTGACAGCGACGTGCTTCAAGGTGCCGCCGTACTCGAGCACGAGCGGCTTACCGGGCGTCGCCACGTCCACGACTTGCGGCGTGACCGTGCCCACACCCCCCGCGCCCATCTGCGTCCGG
The DNA here is from genome assembly GCA_965215565.1 of Trueperaceae bacterium. GTDB lineage: Bacteria > Deinococcota > Deinococci > Deinococcales > Trueperaceae > CBDBZX01. The sequence continues at coordinate 3,903,453 of CBDCDZ010000004.1, read as the reverse complement.
GCTAAGAGCGCCGCGTGGTCGCCCCAGGTTTCGTGAACCAATGTGCGGCTCATGGCGAGGCGAGAAGAGGTTGACGTGGTGAGGCGACGGGCGCGAGGGCTTGCGCGAAGTCTCGTTGAATATCCGTGAGACTCTCCAACCCCACCGACACGCGGATGAGTTCAGGTGTGACGCCCGCCGCGTAACGCGCCTCCTCGCTCAAGCCCGCGTGCGTCGTCGTCCAGGGGTTGATGACGACGGTTTTGGCGTCGCCGATGTTGGCGAGGTGTGAGGCTAAACGGACGGAATCCAAGAACCTCTTCGTGTCCGCCAAGCTGTGCGTCTCGAAGCTTACAACTGCGCCGAAGCCGTTCTGCAAGGTTTTTTGGGCGGCTTTGTGACAGGGGTGAGATGTAAGCCCCGGATAGCTCACCCGTTTGACCTCTTGTTTGGCGGAGAGCCACTTCGCAAGTTCCAGAGCCGAATCACACGAACGTTGCACTCTGAGAGGTAGCGTTTCCAAACCTTGCAAACCCAGAAACGCCGAATGCGGCGAAAGCGTCATGCCCATCGTAAAAAGACCTAAGTCGGAAGCGCGGAAGGTGAACGGCGTGTCACTCCTCGAGACGTACGTCCGCCCCCTCGAGTCCAGACTCGTAAACGCTGGAAACTTCCCGTTATCCCACCTGTAGCGTCCTGCGTCTATGATCGCCCCGCCGACGAAGGTGCCGTGTCCGCCTATCCACTTCGTCGCGGAGTGAATGACGACGTCCGCGCCGAGTGCCAGTGGGCGGCAGAGGTAGCCGCCGCAGCCCCAGGTGTTGTCCACGAGAAAAGGCACGTCAGCCTCTCGGCAAACTTCGGCAATAGAGAAGAGGTCAGGCACGCCGCAACTCGGGTTGCCGATGGTCTCGCACCAGACCGCGACGGTGTTGTCTTGAACTGCCTCTGAGATAGCATCGGGCGTCGGCTCTACAGCACTAAACGAGCAGCCCCAGGGCTCGAGGATTTTCCGCGCTACGCTAAACGTCCCGCCGAAAAGCTGATTGGAGAAAACGATGTGCTTACCCGGCGCGGCGAGCGTGAGGAGCGCGGCGGTGGTGGCGGCTTGCCCCGAGCTTAGGGCGAGACCGGCGCGCCCCTGCTCGAGCGCCACCAACCGTTCGGTAAACGCCGCCACCGTTGGGTTGTGCATCCGCCCGTACTGATTGCCCGCCACTTCGCCCGCAAAAAGTTTAGCTGCGTGCTCCGCGCTCTCAAACACATACGAACTCGTCGCGTGAATCGGCACCGCGCGCGCGCCCGTCGCCGCGTCGGGCTCTTGCCCTGCGTGCAGCGCTAAGGTCTCAAACCCTCTTTCGTCTTTGCTCATGCGGGGACGGGTCGAGACTTGCCCAGCGCCTGCGCGAAGTCCTCTTTCAAGTCGTCGATATGCTCCAAACCCGTCGCCACTCGGATAAGCCCCGGCGTGACGCCAGCGGCTTGCAACTCATGCTCGTGAAGCTGTGAGTGCGTCGTGCTCGCGGGATGCGTCACGGACGTTTTGGCGTCGCCTAAGTTGACGAGCCTCGAGGCGAGTTGCAAACTGTTCAAGAACCGCTTGCCCGCTTCTGTCCCGCCTTCAATTTCAAAGGTTAAGACGCCACCCGCGCCGTTCGGGTAGTGCGCCCTCGCCCGCTCGTGATGCTTGTGTGACGGCAAGTCGGGATGGTTGACCGAAAGAACCTCGGGGCGCTCCAAGAGCCACTGTGCGAGCGCGTGCGTGTTCTGCATGTGCCTTTCACCTCTTAGTGAGAGGGTCTCTAAGCCTTGCAAAAACAGCCACGCATTCTGCGGTGAGAGCGCTGCGCCCACGTCGCGCAAGCCCTCGACCCGCGCCCGAATCGCAAAGGCAATATTGCCAAAGGGACTCCCCGCCCCGAACGTCTCCCAGAACTTCATCCCGTGATAGCTCGGGCTCGGCTCGGTGAAGACCGGATAGCGTCCATTGCCCCAGTCGAACGTCCCCGCGTCCACGATCAGCCCGCCGACGCTCGTCCCGTGCCCGTTAATCCACTTCGTCGCGGAGTGCAGCACCACGTCCGCGCCGTGCTCGATGGGGCGGTAGAGAAAGCCGCCCATCGCTGTGGTGTTGTCTACTAAAACGGCGACGCCTTTTTCGTGCGCAGCCTGCGCCACTGCGTCAACATCGGGCAGAACGAGTGCGGGATTGGCAATGGACTCGAGATACACCGCCCTCGTCTTGTCATCGATCAACTCAGCATAATCGTCCGGGTCATCCTCCGAGCCCACGAAGCGTACCTCGATGCCCAAACGCGGCAGCGTCACCTTGAAGAGGTTGTAGGTGCCGCCGTAAAGGTTGGGCGAGGCGACGATGTTGTCGCCTGCGCCCGCCAAGGTCGTGATGGCGATGAATTCCGCTGCGTGACCCGAAGCGACGGCTAAGGCGGCTGCGCCCCCCTCCAACGCCGCAATCCGCTTCTCCAGCACGTCGTTCGTCGGGTTCATGATGCGGGTGTAGATGTTGCCGAACTCCTGCAGCGCGAAAAGCCTAGCGGCGTGGTCCGCGTCGTCAAAGTTGTAAGCAGTAGTTTGGTAGATGGGGACGGCTCGAGACTTCGTCGTCGCTTCAACCTCTTGTCCAGCGTGGATTTGTAGCGTTTCGAAACGGTGGGACATGGTGGGACTCCTTAGTAGCAGTGAGAAGAAGGAAAATCAGTTGTAGCGTAAGAAAAGCTAATCAGCCTACTAACACTTCGGTCTGTTTCGTTCCGCAAACTCTGTAGCAGGTTTTTGTTTTTCCTGAAATGCTGACACAGGTTAGCATTGAAAATGCTGAGGACTTCAGCCTTGACCTGTGCTGCAGTCCAGTCAAGCTGGATGAACGATGCTGAGTTGCTTACAGGAAAAAAGCAGCCTAACTCTAAGCGTAAAGTGAATCCGCCTAGTCGCTAAACTGCCCTAAACATTCGTACAGAATAAAATTGTATGAAAATGGATTTCAACGTCTGTCTCCTTATCTCTCTCGAGCCTGAGCTATCGTAGTTCGCGTCTCGAGCTGGAAGAAGCACCCGCTTATATGAAAGCTGGTTGCTGCAACGTCACAGGGCCAAGTCCCTCGGTTGCTCTGGATAAGTTCCACCTCTTATAAAGTGGTACGGAAAGTAAAACATACTTGCTTGGGGGTTTGCAAGGGTTCGTGCGCACCTCTTCTCACCTTTCAGTCACGGCGCTCATCTCGTGTCAGGATAGATGTATAGCAAGTATCATTTGGTTTGGGACACTCTCACAATGTAGAACACCGTATAGCACGCACATTTGAGAATGATATTTGCGCTATTCTAATCAGTATTTATGTTAATTGCTATATAGCTCGGGCGCTCTAAGCGTCAATCCACTCGAAAGGACGCCGCACTTTGCATCCACCGCCTACACGTCCTTGGCGCACTGACATCGAAGGGCTGCGCGGGCTCGCGATTTTGCTCGTGGCGCTCTACCACGCAGAGGTGCCGGGTTTCTCCGGCGGTTACGTCGGCGTGGACGTGTTCTTCGTCCTCTCCGGCTACCTCATTACGGATATCTTAGTCAGCGAGATTATAGAGACGGGCAAGCTCAACCTCTTCCGGTTCTATGTCCGCCGCGCCCGCCGCTTGCTGCCAGCGGCGGCGCTGCTGCTCGCTTGTGTGAGCGCGTTCGGCTTCTTTTTCTACGCGCCTTTAGAGCAGACAGACCTAGCGAAAACGGCGCTCGCGTCGGCGGCTTACGTGTCGAACATCCTCTTCGGCTTGCGGGCGACGGACTACCTAGCAGCGGACGCGGAGACGAACCCCCTACTCCACATGTGGTCACTCTCCGTCGAGGAGCAGTTTTACCTGCTCTGGCCCGCGCTCGTTTTGGTACTGCTAGTAGGGTTTAGTCGCAAGCGGCAACGCCCGCCAGCGCTGAACCGCCAGCGTCTCATATGGGGGATGCTCGTCGCGGCGGCGGCTTTCTTTGCGCTCACGCTGCTGCTCACTCAGGTGGGTCAGACGCACTGGGCGTTTTTCTCGTCGCCTACGCGGGTGTGGGAGTTCGCGCTCGGCGGGCTCGGGGTGCTCGTTCCAGTCAGCTTACAGCGGAGGCGCAGCCTCATACAGGGGTTGGGTTGGCTCGGACTCGCTGCCGTCATCCTCGCAGGAGGTCTCTACACAGCCCGTACGCCCTTTCCGGGCTGGTTAACGCTCTTGCCCGTGCTCGGTACGGTTTTTATCTTGCTCGCTGGTACCGAGAAGGGATGGCTCGTTAGGATTCTCTCCTGGCGTCCCCTGCGTCTCTTGGGGCGGCTCTCCTACTCGTGGTACCTCTGGCACTGGCCCGCGTTGGTATTCGTAAGGGAATTAGACGAGGACGTCACGCTCCCGCAGAGGCTCATCGTCCTCGCCCTCTCGCTCGGCGCGGCGGCGCTGTCGTACCGCTTCGCCGAAAACCCGGTGCGCCGCAGCCGCGCGTTAGGACGCACGGCGCGCGGCGCGGCGCTCATGGGCGCGCTCGCCCTCTGCTCACTCGGTCTGAGCGCGGCGTGGTGGAGCGTAGCGGCGGCGCAGTCGCGCAGCCCCGAGCAGGCGCGGTTTATAGCGGCGCGTGAGGACAAGCCTAGCGTGTCCAACTCGCGCTGCACCGTCCGGCGGCTCGAGACCCACTTAGCAGGCTGCAGCGACGGACCCACTGACGCGCCCTTCACCGTGGCGCTCTACGGCGACAGCCACGCCGCGCAGTGGGCACCGGCCGTGCGAGAGGTCGCGGCGCAGCGCGGTTGGCGGCTGCTCTACTTCTTAAAGGTTGGGTGTCCGGGCATCGACGTCACGCTCTTCGCGCCAAGTTTGGGGCGCGATTACGCCGAGTGCGACGAGTGGCGCGAAGCGGTGCTTGACGAGCTGCGAGAGGTCCGCCCTGACCTCGTTGTGATGTCGTCCTTTAGCCACTACGGTGTCCTTGGCCCGCGAGACTGGCGTGTTGGCAGTGAGGCGGTTTTTGCGGACTTGGCAACTGTCGCTGAAAACGTCGTGGTCATACGAGACTCACCTCTACCCGAACATGACGTTCCAGCGTGCCTCTCTCGAGAGGCGTGGCGACGCAAGCTCGGGCTCAGCGCGGGGCAACGCTCGTGCAACTTCCCCGCGCGCAACTGGAAAAGTACGGAGGTATTTGAGGCGCAACAGGAAGCTGCGAGTGGGTTTGACGACGTTCACCTGCTCGACTTTACGGACGTTATCTGTCCCGACGGCGCGTGCGACGTGCAGACCGAGGCGCGCATCTTGTTCAGAGACTACAACCACTTGAGCGCGAGCTACGTGCGCTCGCTCTCGGGGCGGCTGGGGCGTGCTTTTGACGCGGTTACTGAAGGCGAATTGTGAAGACGCTCCTCGGGGAGATGCGGCGGTTATCAGAAGTACTGAGCTTGAATCACGCGGATTTCACAGCTTGCTGTAACGGAACCTCATCCCTTAGAGTGCGTGTTAGACATCGTTTCACAAAGTGAGAGTGTCTCTGACCAGATGATACCTGCTATATAGCGTTGAACCGAGAGAGTCTCGAGCGGAAGAGGTGTTAGTTTGACCCAAATCAAGGCTTTGCTATTCGACTTGGGTGGTGTCGTCATCGACGTCAGTTTCGACAAGGTGCTCGAGCGGTGGAGCGCCCATGCAGGCGCGAACCTCGAGACGCTTCGGGCACGCTTCACGCTAAGCGAGGCGTACGAACAGCATGAGCGCGGCGAGATAGATGCGGAGGCGTACTACGCTTCGCTCCGCACGACGCTAGGAATAGCGATGTCAGACGCACAGTTCGAAGAGGGCTGGAACGCTATTTTCTTAGGTGAAATTGCGCCGACGGTGCAACTCATCCGTCAGTTGGAGGGTAAGCTACCTCTCTACGCTTTCAGCAACACTAACGCAACCCATCAATTGTTCTGGTCTCAGCGTTACGCGGACGCGCTCACACCGTTCGAGCGAATCTTTGTCTCCTCCGAGATGGGTAAACGGAAACCCGAGTCGGACGCTTTTCTTTACGTTGTTTCGGAAATAGGACTTCACCCTGGAGAGATCATGTTCTTCGACGATACCGAGGTGAACGTTTCAGCCGCTAAAGCAACTGGAATGAAAGCGGTACGCATCAACTCGCCGGGTGATGTGCGCAGAGCGCTAAAAGCTTTTCTCTAAACATCTAGCCTCAAAGTGCCGCGTTGATCTCGCCCCTCATCGCCTCGGCAGCAACTTTCGCCCGCTGCGGAAAGTCGTCCTCTTGCGTGAGGTAGGTCAGGGCGCGGCTCGAGCTGACCACCGCCCCCAACCCCTCTTCGTCAAATGCCCCCGCAACCTCTTCCGCCGACGCGCCTTGTGCGCCGTAGCCGGGAACGAGCAACACGCTGTGCGGCAGACGCTGGCGAAGCGCTTTAAGCTCATCTGGATGCGTCGCCCCGACGACTGCGCCGAGCGGCGCGTACTGCTGTAAAGCCCCTCCGCTGAGGTGTTTCTCTGCCAAGCTCGCGAGGCTGTCTGCAACGCGCTCGTAGAGTTTGCGCCCGTCGTCCGTTTGAATGTCCTGAAAGTCGGCGCTGCCGGGGTTCGAGGTTTTGACTAAAACGAAGAGCCCACGTTCTTCGCTCGCTGCTCGGGTGAAAAAAGGCTCCAAGCTGTCCATCCCCAAATAAGGATTCACTGTGAGCGCGTCCGCAGAGAACACCCCGTCGCCCAAGTAAGCGTCCGCGTACGCCTCCGCCGTCGAGCCGATGTCGCCGCGTTTGGCGTCTAAAATGACCGGAATACCTCTTGACTTAATATCCGCGGTGAGCTGCGCCATGCTGATGAGTCCAGGGATACCCAACGCCTCGAAGAAGGCGGACTGGAGCTTGTAGCACGCGACTGACCCTTCCGTCGCTTGAACTATGGCTTGAAAGTAGTAGACGACAGCTTTGGCGACTCGGGCGGGATCGTTTTTGAACCTGCTCGGGTGCGTCAGAGGATGCGCCTCGGGGCGGGGGTCGATGCCTAGACAGACCCTCGAGTCGGTCTGGCGGATGCGCTCGTGGAGGCGTTCAGGAAAGGTCACCTCGAGAAGCGGGAACCAAGGGAGAAGAGCGGGGGCGTTTGCGAAGGGCAAGTGCAAACTTCGCCGCTACAACTGGCGAGGTAGAGGGTGGCTCGGTCGAGGTCCATAAACGCATCGTACAAGATATCTGGACACGCCGGAAAATCTCGAGAAGAGAGAACCGCACATAACGCACCTTAACTGAGCGGGTTCGTAGGCAAATCACTAGACTGGACATAGTGAGGGCTGCCCTTCTAGCTCTGCAGCGAAGGGCGCTCCACCCGACCTAAGGAGGTCTGTTACCTATGACATTCAACTTCAATGTGAGTCTTCTACTAGGGGCGCTCTTAGCCCTCCTAGCAGCTTGCTCGAGTTCGACGCCGACGCTGCAAGACGCGGTAAGCTCGGACGCCCTCGTCCTCGACGCCCGCGACGAGAACCTGTTTATCGTGAATGGCTTCGGTACCGAAGAGACGAGAAAGAGCGCTATGGTCTCCGAAGACGCCGCCAAAGATGGAGACGCCGCCGCGCTCCGCTGTAGTGGCGAAGGGGTCCAATTCGAATTAGATGCGCTTCAGAGCGGGCGCTACAGGGTACTCGTCCATGCCAGAGCGGACGAATACGGCGGTTATCCTACACTGCGCCTGCGCATTGACGGCGAAGATGTAGCGGATAAGTCTATCGAGCACGAGGGCTACGGCGTGGACGACTTGGGTACGTTTGACCTCAAAGAAGGTCAGCGCCTCGAAGCCTTTTTCTTGGATGACGCCTACGACGGTCCGGGCAGCGACCGCAACCTCTACATCGACTACTTGGAACTCGAGCCTCAGTCCGAGCCGCCAACCCAGCCGGACCCAGGCGAGCCCGGTGAGCCAAGTGAGCCAGGTGACGCGCCGGACGTGCCCGAGGGTGCGGCGTCTATCGTTCTCACCGATCTACCACCAGCGGTTGCCAGCACGCTGAGCGACGCTGAACGCAGCAACGACGACTTCGCGCCCGAACTCCAAGCTGCCGTCGATTATCTAGGGGACAAGGTGGCGGCGGGCGAGTTCAGCCGTGGCGCGATTAGGCTTCCCGCAGGCGAGTATGCCCTTGGTCAAGGTGTCTCGCTTCGCACGGGCGTCGGACTCTACGGCGACGGCGCGAGCGCGACGAGCGTCACCGCCGGAGCGGGGTTCCCCGTGCTACCTGGTGACTTAAACGACAGCGCGGTAGACCCGGAGGGCCTCTACCGCCCCGGCTACCTGTTTAACCTAGACGAAGATGACGACGTCACCTTTCAAGGTATCGCCTTTTCTGCGCCCAACCTGCTAGGCGCGATCGTGTCGAGCTGGAACGAGCGCCTGAGCGTGTCGAACTCAGCTTTTAACGGCGCGCGGTGGTCAGCGATTCGGCTGATGGGTGTAGAGGCGGTCCTCATAGAGCGCAATACCTTCTTAGACGCGGGAGGTGTGCAGGGTGGCGGTGGACGGGCAGGGGCTATATTCGGCACTTGGGTCGAGGGTGGCGTCGTACGGCACAACCTCATTGATGAGAGCGACAAGGACAGAGAGGAACGGGCCTTTGGCGTCAAAGGTCGTCAGTGGCGCAACAGCGAAATTGCTTACAACACAGTTCTCACGCCCCTGTTTTCGGTCGAGCTGCCCTTCGAAAACGACCACTCGGTTGAGATTCATCACAATGTGCTCAATGCTCCCGTCTCGTTCCCCAAAGCGGGCGAGGGCGGGGTCATCCCCGATACGGCGGAGTACAGCTTTTATCTGCACCACAACGTGTTCTTCTACAGCTATTCGCTCGAGGGACCGCGCAACGACTTCATCGTCGAGGAGAACATCTTCGCGTTCAGCCCGGAGGCGGACGGGGGCAACCTAGTCTCGACATTCGGCAATGAGTATCCCACCTACCCCGAGGGGATGGTCTTTCGCAGGAACATGATCTTGAACCCTGGGCGGGGCATCTTCTGGTCCGACTCGAGCGTCAACGGGCTCGACTTTGAGAATAATCATGTATACGTCGTCCCGACGCAGAACGACCGGACGACGCCCATGTTCGACTTCAACCCTAGCGGCAACCTCGCGAATGTGACCCTCGCCGACAACATCATCGAGATGGACGGCGTGTCGCGCCCTCTCTTTAATGGCGCCATCGCGGGCGGGGTGACGCTCCGCAACAATAAGCTCGTCGGTGTGTCGGACGCAGGTGAACTCGGTAACCCGCAGACAGGAGCGGCGCAAGGAATCGGCGAGCCCTTACGCTTCGCGGTGGGCGTTGACGGCGCGTACGCGGTTGACAGCCTCGAGCTATTAGATGCGGCGCGTCAGGGTGAAGACCTGAAGGCGATAATATTGCGCTGAGTTCTTTGGAACATGGAGTGATACTTGAGTAGACCCTCGAGTCCACCTCGCGAATGTATCTCGTGAAGGTGGACTCTCGGATTACACGTTCAACCCTCACGAGTACAAAGAACGGTGGCATCATCACGTTCTTTACGGATACTACAATCCGCTTTGCGACATATGAGGGCGGATACCGCACAGACCAACGCGCTCGTCGTCAACGAATAGACGCACGGTGCTTATAGAAAGTAAAGAGCCGCGAAGACAGCTTCGCGGCTCTTAGCGTTATTGCTCTAACTTACGCTGACGGTTGACTCGGCGCACTCACGCCTGCATTGCCGCCACGCCCGTGGCAGTGCTTGTACTTCTTGCCACTTCCGCAGGGGCAAGGGTCGTTGCGCCCGACCTTCTCATCGTTCTGAATCGGGCGGGTTGGTCCAGCGCCACTTTGCGCCGCTCTCTGCCCGACGTTGTTGCCGATTTGCGGCTGATCGGTGAGGTAGTCCATCTTCTTCGCGGCAGGTTGCTTTTCCTCACGCTGTAAGGGCTGCTCGGTCTGCACCTGGACGCGGAACAGCAGCCGCGCTACTTGTAAGCGGATGCCCTGCTTCATCTCTTCGAAGAGGTTAAAGCCCTCAAAGGCGTATTCCTGCAAGGGGTTGCGCTGACCGTAGCCGCGGAGGCCGATGCCTTGGCGCAGCACGTCCATATTGTGAAGCTGCTCTTTCCAGTGGTTGTCCACGACTTGGAGGACGATGAAACGCTCTAGTTCGCGCATGAGCTGAGAGCCGAGTTCTTCCTCGCGCGCCTTGTACGCCGCTTCGATTTCCGGCACGAGCTTGTCCGTCGCTTCGTCGGGCTCTTGCCCGCGCAGCGCCTCGAAGTCGAACTCCTCTAAAGCAGGCACGGCGTCAATTACAGCCGTGCGGAGCTGGTCGATCTCCTGCTCTTCGGGCTCAAGCTCCATATTCAGGTAGTTCTGCACCTGCGCGTCCACGTATTCGGCAATCATGTCCTGTACGTCGTCCGAGATGTCGTTGCCCAACAAGATGTCGCGGCGCTGCGCGTAGATGACCTCACGCTGCTTGCTCATGACGTTGTCGAACTCCAAAAGCTGCTTGCGGATGCCGAAGTTGCGGTCCTCGACACGCTTTTGTGCGCGCTCTATCGCGCCCGTGACCATGCCCGCCTCGATGGGTTGTTCGTCGTCCATGCCTAAGCGGTCCATCATGCCTAAAATCCGCTCGGAGGCGAAGAGTCGCATGAGGTCGTCATCAAAGGAGACGTAGAAGCGGCTGCTACCAGAGTCCCCCTGACGCCCCGCGCGTCCGCGCAACTGGTTGTCGATGCGGCGCGACTCGTGGCGCTCGGTGCCGATGATGTGAAGCCCGCCTAACTCTACAACCTTTTCGTGATCCGCTTGCGCCTGGTCGCGAATCGTCTCCATACGCGGGATAATGTCGTGCGGCAAATCCTCAATTTCATTCGCGAGCTTACGGATTTCACCCTCTTTGCGCAGCATCACAGCTTTGATGAATAACTCAGTTTTGCGCTCGTAGCGGCTGAAACCTTCGCGCTCCAAAAGCTGCCCCGCCAACGCTTCGGGGTTGCCCCCCAAAACGATGTCGGTTCCGCGTCCCGCCATGTTCGTCGAGATGGTAACGGCTCCGCTGCGCCCCGCCTGCGCGACGATTTCCGCCTCTTTCTCGTGGTACTTCGCGTTCAAGACCTGATGCTTGACGCCCTTCTTCTTGAGCATGGAGGACAGGCGCTCCGAGGCGTCGATGGTCACACTACCGACTAGAATCGGCTGACCCGTTTTGTGAATCTCCTCGATTTCGGCGACGACCGCCTCGAACTTGCCCTTCTCCGTGCGGTAGACGATGTCGTCATGGTCGGCGCGGATGACGGGCTTGTTGGTGGGGATGATCAGCACGTCCGTCGAGTAAATCTCTTGAAATTCCTTCTCCTCGGTCTTCGCCGTTCCCGTCATGCCAGCGATCTTGTCATAGAGCTTGAAGAAGTTCTGGTACGTCACGGTGGCGAGCGTCTGGTTCTCGCGCTCGATCTTGACGCCCTCTTTCGCCTCAATTGCTTGGTGCAAGCCCTCGCCGAAGCGACGCCCTGGCATGAGGCGTCCGGTGAACTCGTCGACGATGAGAATCTGCCCGTTGTCGTCTTTGACGTACTGCTTGTCGACGTGGTAGTGCTCCTTGGCGCGGAGCGCTTGGCGCACCATATGACCAAGTTCCATGTTCTTGGCGCTGAAGATATCCTCAATACCGAGCATCTTCTCCGCTTTTTCGATGCCTTGCTCGGTCAGGTGGATGTCCTTGGTCTTCTCGTCGGCGCTGTAGTCGCCCGTCGCGGGTTTCTCCTCGCCTTCAGCGGGTTCGCCGCGTTCCATGCCCTTCACGAGCTTCGCCATCGTGTAGTACTTGTCGGTGGCGACTTCCGCCGGACCGGAGATGATCAGCGGCGTCCGCGCCTCGTCAATTAGAATCGAGTCCACCTCGTCAATGATGGCGTAGTGGAGCGGCGTTTGTTCACGCAAGACAAGCTGCTCGGGGCGAAACGCCATGTTGTCGCGTAGATAGTCGAAGCCTAACTCGGAGTTCGTCATGTAGGTGATGTCGCAGCCATACGCGGCGCGGCGCTCTTGAGGTTTGAGGCTGTGCTGAATCGCGCCTACGGTAAGCCCGAGCCCACGGTAGATGGGACCCATCCACTCTGCGCCCGTCTGAACCAGGTAGTCGTTCGTGGTGACGAGGTGTGTGCCTTTGCCGGGGATGGCGTTAAGCGCGAGCGCGAGCGTCGCGACGAGCGTTTTACCTTCACCTGTTTTCATCTCCGCCATCTTGCCTTGGTGCAAAGCTGCGCCGCCGATAAGCTGCACGTCGTAGTGACGCAAGCCTAAGTTGCGCCGCGCCGACTCGCGCACCAGCGCGAAGCATTCAGGTAAGAGGTCGTCGAGCGTTTCACCCTCTTGGTAGCGCTCGCGGAGCTTGGCGTATTCGGTGGGGAGGTGCTCCATATCCTTGGCAGTGGGCTCCAAGGCGTTGACCGCCTCCACCACACCTCGTTCGATGCGTTTAACATCGCGTTCGTTGTTGTCGAACATCTTTTGAAAAAAAGACAGCATGTATGTGACCTTCCTTATTCGGTGTCTCTCGGTACTAAGTAAAGAAGCAGAATTGTCTTAGGTGGAGATAGCGTTCGGCAAAAAGCAGACAATCCCTGCATAAACACCCTAATTTAGCACGGGAGATTAAGTTATCCGTTAGTTTGGCTGACGAGTGAAGGAGGTCACATAGAAAGTCCATCTTCGGCTCGAAGAGGTTCCTCAACAGCTCAATTTGTAAGAATCTTGTAAGTCTTACCAGCGCATAATCGCAGGGACTACCGAGTTCTTTTCTTGGGCTCACGCAACCCTACTGACCTGGCGAGAGGCGAACCCGAAACCTATGTACTCAGCGCTTATCCACCCCGCTACTGAGCCTGACCATCCGCAAGCGCAGACGCTCCGGCTCTCCGAAGTCGTCTCCGCCATGACCTACGCTTTAGACATCACCGAGGGGCAACCCGAGGGTCACGCCTTGCGCACGTGTGTGATTGGCATGAGTATTGGGCGGGCGCTAGGGCTAGACGCGCAAGGGCTCTCTGACCTCTACTACGCACTCCTCCTAAAGGATTTGGGTTGCTCCTCCAACGCCGCTAAAATCCACCACCTCTTCGGGGCTGATGACAGGCGCATCAAATGCGCCTTTAAGACGGTCAACTTGGACAAACTGCAAGAGGGCACGCGCTTCGTTTTAGGCAACGCGGGGAGCGCGGCACCGTTGCAACGGCGGCTCAAGCACGTCGTTGACGTGAGCTTGGGGCGGGGCGGCGGTCATACAGGGCTGATGCAGGTGCGCTGCGAACGGGGCGCGGACATCGCCCGGCAGATGGCGTTTGCGGAGGGAACGGCTGCCGCGATTCGCGCTCTGGATGAGTATTGGGACGGTAAAGGGCACCCTTATGGGATAGCGGGAGAGAACATTCCCTTGTTGGGGCGCATCTTGTGTTTAGCACAGACCGCCGAAATCTTTTTCCGCGCCGGTGGTCCCCGTGCGGCGCGGCGGGCGGTGCGGGAGCGCACGGGCAGTTGGTTTGACCCTGCGGTTGCGGCAGCGTTCGAGAAGTCTCAACGTGACGAGAAGTTTTGGGAGTCGCTCGCTGGAGAGGGGCTGGGGGCGCGCGTCGCCGCCTTGGAACCCGTAGAACGCCGCCTAAGCGCGAGCGACGAAGGGCTCGACCGCGTCGCCGAGGCGTTCGCGCGGGTTATCGACGCTAAATCTCCCTGGACTTACAAACATTCGGAGCGCGTCAGGCAGTTCGCGCTCGGCGCAGCCGCGCAGCTAAGCGGTGGAGAGGCGCTTTCTGCGGCGGGGCGGCGGCGGCTCTCACGCGCAGCTTTGCTGCACGATATCGGCAAGTTGGGCGTGCCCAACACGGTGCTCGACAAGAAGGGACGCTTGACAAATGAGGAATTCGCCGCGATTCGCAAACACCCCGCGTACAGTGAGCGGATTCTCTCGAGAGTCGAGCCCTTTAGAGAACTCGCCGCGCTCGCAGGCGGGCACCACGAACGCATGGACGGGCGGGGCTACTACCGCGCTGTCCCTGCCGGAACGCTCGACTTCGAGGTGCGCCTGCTCGCCGTCGCCGATCAGTTCGAGGCGCTCACGTCCTCTCGCCCCTACCGCGCCGGGCTGAGCGTGGAGGTGGCGCTCGAGATTCTCTATAAAGACGTCGGCGACGGGGTAGACCCGAACGCGCTTAGGGCGTTGGAGCGCTTTCTAGAAACACCCGAAGCCGCGCCGCTCCTCGCTCCGCAACCGCTCGACCCGGACGTGCCGATTCCGTCCCTTTAGGAACTATGCAACATCTTGTTCTCCTGGGGTTGAGTGAACTGCTGACACAATCTGTTACACTCCTTAGCGGTGAAACATATCGTCAGCGTCTCTTTGGGGTCCGCCAAGCGCGACTACGACACCTGCGTGACGCTCTTAGGTCAAGAGGTGAGGTTGGGACGTAGAGGTGTGGACGGCGACTTACGAAGCGCTGCCGCCCTTATCCGCGAGTTAGACGGCGCGAGAAATGGAGAGGTGGACGCCATCGGCTTAGGCGGCATCGACCTCTATTTTTATATCGGCGCGCGGCGCTACACGGTGCGCGACGCGGCGCGGCTAGCGAGGGAGGCGCACAACACCCCGATAGTAGACGGCTCGGGGCTCAAGCAGAGCTTCGAAAAGCGCGTCGTAAAGGAGCTTGATACGGCGCTCAGTTGGAGAGGTAAGCGCGTACTGATGGTCTCCGCGCTAGACCGTTACGGTATGGCTTCTGCGTTAGAAGATTTGGGGGCAAAGGTGCTCTACGGGGATGCGATTTTCGGTCTCGGTCTACCTATTCCTGTTTACGGTAGAAAAACCTTTCGCAGAGCGGCTAAGGCGCTCTTACCCCTCGTCACCGAGCTACCTATCTCCTGGCTCTATCCGACGGGCAGCAAGCAGGATAGAGACGCGCGCAACTCGTTCTCGAGGTTTTATACCTGGGCGGACGTCGTCGCGGGCGACTGGCACTTCATCCGCCGCTACTTACCGGAGCGCGTGGACGGCAAAATGTTCCTGACGAATACAACCACAGCGGACAACGTCAACCTCTTGCGCAAACGGGGCGCTTCGAAACTCATTACCACCACGCCGAGGTTTGAGGGGCGCAGCGTCGCCACGAACGTTTTAGAGGCGGCGTTGGTAGCGCTTTCAGGCGAAACGTCGCTCAGCGGCGCGGAGTATGACGCGCTCACCTCTCGGATGGATTTACATGCGGGGGTGCTCGAGTTGTAAGGTGTGTCCCTGCGGCTTGTCCCGATTTCCTCACCTCTACCGCTTCGGTGTTACACTGTGCGGGATAAAAAGCGAGTAAAGCGCGCATCAACACGACCAAATTTAGACATTGCAGGAATCATCTCAATCATGTGCGTGCCAAATCATGACTTTGTACGGTGAGAGGATTGATAACCAGATGATACCTGAAGCGGAGGCACCATGATCAGCGTAACCGACCTACGAAACGGCACGAAAGTTGAAATGAGCGGCGGACTCTGGGAGTGCTTGGACTACCAACACCTCAAAATGGGGCGCGGCGGCGCGAAAGTCGTCACCAAATTCCGCAACATGGAGACGGGCTCCATTATCGAGAAGACCTTTAACGCCACGGAAAAGCTCCAGGACATCTTTATCGACTACCGCAAGATGCAGTACCTCTACACCGACGGCGACATGTACACCTTTATGGACTTAGAGACCTACGAGCAACCCACGCTTTCCAAAGAGCAGCTCGGTGACAACGCGCAGTTTCTCAAAGAGACGATGGAGGTGACGGTGGACTATTTCCGGGAGAAGCCCCTCAAGGTCACGCTGCCCAACATCGTCGAGCTGACGATTACGGAAACGGACCCCGGCGTCAAAGGGGATACGGTCTCGGGCGGCTCAAAACAGGCGGTGCTAGAAACGGGCGCAACCGTGAACGTGCCGCTCTTTATCGATCAGGGCGAGACCGTCCGGGTGGACACACGCACGGGCGAGTATCTAGGGCGCGCCTGATGGACGTCAAAGATTTGAAGAGGCTTTTAGAGGCGGTGAAAGAGGCGGACGTGGGGGAACTGGTACTCGAGACTGGCGACTACAAGCTCAGCGTCAAGCGTGGCGGCGAGGTTGTTATGGCTCAGCCTACGCAACGACCCGCGCAGAGCGCTCCCGCACCTCAAAGCGCACAGGCGCAACCCCAAACGCAGCCTGTTCAGCCAGACACCTCGAGCCAAGCACCGCAGAGCGCTCCTGCAGCGGACGAACCCACCCAAGGGGCAGCGCCATCCAACCTAGACGAAATCACCGCGCCCATCGTCGGCACCTTTTACGCGGGTCCCTCGCCCGACGCGCCCGACTTCGTCAAAGTCGGCTCGAAAGTCGAGGCGGGCGCGGTTCTTTGCATCATCGAAGCGATGAAGCTGATGAACGAAATCGAGGCGGAGACCGCCGGGACGGTCAAGGAGATTCTCGTTGATAACGAAGACCCGGTGGAATACGGGCAGGTTCTCTTTCGAATTGAGCCGGGGTGATGAGGTGAAAGCGCTATCCATGAGGAAAAGTAGAACCTTTCTTTCACCCGTTGTGCTTCTTCACAGGCATCATCTCATAATGTGCGGGCTCAGGCGTGCTTGCTCGAGTGGGAGCGTATCTGACCAGATGATACCTGCTTATGTTTAAGAAAATCCTCATCGCCAACCGGGGCGAAATCGCCCTGCGGGTGCTCCGCGCCGCCCGCGAACTCGGCGTTACGACGGTCATGGCGTATTCGACGGTGGACGAGAACTCGCTGCCTGTCCTCTTGGCGGACGAGTCCATCTGCATCGGACCTGCGGCGTCGTCCGGCTCGTACCTCAACGTGCGCAACCTGCTCTCGGCGGCGCTCGTCGCAGGGGCGGAGGCGATTCATCCGGGCTACGGCTTCCTGTCTGAAAACGCGGAGTTCGCCCAGAAGTGCGAGGAACACAACATCACCTTTATCGGACCGCGCCCGGAGAGCATCCGCAGAATCGGCGACAAGGCGAGCGCGCGCGCGTTGGCGCAGGAGTCAGGCGTGCCCGTAACGCCGGGCTCAGGCGCGTTGGAGGATTTAGAAGCGGCGCGCAAATTCGCTGAAGAGATCGACTACCCGGTCATCCTCAAAGCCTCAGCGGGCGGCGGTGGGCGCGGGATGCGCATCGTGCAGCACCCAGACGAGTTGGGGCGACAACTCTCCAACGCGCAAGAGGAAGCGAAAGCCGCCTTCGGCAATCCCGAAATGTACATGGAGAAGTATTTAGAGGAGCCGCGCCACGTCGAGATTCAGGTCTTCGGCGACGGCGAGGGGAACGTGATTCACTTCTTTGACCGCGACTGTTCGATTCAGCGGCGCTATCAAAAGGTGTTGGAGGAAGCGCCGAGCACCTTAGCGGAAGATTTAAGGCTCGAGATCGCCGCCGCCGCCGTGCGTTTGGCGCAGCACATCAACTACCGGGGTGCGGGCACCTGCGAATTTTTGGTGGATAGAAGCGGCAACTTCTACTTCTCCGAGATGAACACCCGCATCCAAGTCGAACACCCCGCCACGGAGATGATCACGCGCTTCGACTTGGTCCAAGAGCAGTTCCGTGTGGCGGCGGGTCAAGGTCTATCGCTTCGACAAGAGGACGTGCGCGTCGAGGGTCACGCGATTGAAGTGCGCATCAACGCCGAAGACCCCGACCACGACTTCCGCCCCTCGGCGGGGACGATTACCGATTTACATTGGCCTGGCGGTCCCGGCATCCGCGTGGACTCGCACGTGTACGCAGGTTACCGCATCCCGCCGAACTACGACTCCTTGGTCGCTAAAATTATCGCTTGGGCTCCGAGCCGCGAAGAGGCCATCGCCCGCATGAAACGCGCCCTGCAAGAGACCGTCTTGGACGGCATCAAAACCACCATTCCCTTTCACCTCAAGGTGCTCGACAATGCCTTCTACCGGCGCGGCGCGATATACACTAACTTTATTCCGAGGAGGATGAGTGAGGGAAACCGATAACAGAGAAACGAACGAGGCAGAAAACGTGGCAGAAACTACAGGTCAAAACGCCGCTCGGCAAAACGCCAACACGCAGCCTCTCGCTAACCGAGACTCGAGCCGAGCCAGAGAGGACCTAGACATCTCTCAAGATGTCCTCTACGGCATCGCGCAACTCGCTTTAGAGCAAGTGGACGGGCTCACCCCAGCCGCGCCGCCCGTACGCATGGGCGAAATCTTGACGGGACGCCGCGCCAAAGGCATCCGCATCGAGCGCTTAAACGAAGCCGTGCGCGTGTCCCTAAACGTGCGCGTGACGTACGGCCTAGAGGTTCCTAAAGTTGCGAAGATGGCGCAGCGCGCGGTGCGTGAGTCAGTCGCGTCGATGACGGGGCTCAACGTCACTTCGGTGGACGTTACGGTTGAAGCCATCGACTTGCCCGAAGAGGGTGCGCGTGGCTAGGCGCAAAGCACGCGAACTCGCCTTCCGCACGCTCTTCCAGGCTGAGCGCGGCGACGAACCGCTCCTAGAGGTCTGGGCGGACGTTCGCGAAGACCTCTCAGGACAAGAGGTAGAGGACGCCGAAGAAGCGTACGGCGACGTGTTGGACGCAGAGGGCATCCTCTTTGCCGAACGCTTGTTAAAGAATTTTGATGCGCACCGTGAAGTGGTTGACACGCAGCTAGAGGAGACGCTCGAGGGCTGGACCTTCACCCAGATGGCGCAGACCGACCTCACCGTCTTGCGCCTCGCTCTGACCGAATTTTTGTACGAGCGTGACATCCCCAGAGAGGTCACGATCGAGGTGGCGGTGCGCATTGCCAAGCGTTTCGGCGGTGAAGAGTCGGGGCGGTTTGTGAACGGGGTGCTGGCGAAGCTTTACCGGCAGCTGGAAGTCACGACGTAGAGGAACCGTTAGCTGTTGGCTCAGCTCGGGGGCTAAACATCCCCAAACTCGACTTCAATTAAAAATATAGGGTTGCGCTTTGGTTCAGTGTAAAAATTAGCGGGAACACCGCAACGCGCTGGGCTAAACTAGGCGTATGGAAGCGATCAAAGGAGCACGTATGTCAGCAACCCTACTCGACGGGCGCGAAGTGTCCGGTAGCGTGACGGAATCTCTCAAAGAAACGCTGCAAACCCTGCCGTATCAGCCGCAACTCGTGGTGGTGCGCGTCGGCGAAGACCCGGCGAGTGTCTCGTACGTGCGCGGCAAAGACCGCATGGCGAAGCGGCTGGGTCTCTCCTCGAGAGTCGAAGTTTTACCCGAAAACACACAGCAGGATGAACTCATGGCGTTAATCGACGAACTCAACGCGGACGACGAGGTGGACGGTATCTTAGTCCAGGACCCCTTGCCCTCACACCTCGACATCAAACCCGTACAAGAAGCGATTGACCCTGCCAAAGACGTGGACGGTTTTCACCCGGTGAACGTGGGGCGTTTGTGGAGCGGACAAAAGGCGCTCGTGCCTTGCACGCCTGCGGGCATGATTCGCATCATGGACCACTACGCGTTGCCGATAGAGGGCAAGCACGCGGTCATCATCGGACGCTCGAACTTGGTGGGCAAGCCCGCCGCGGCACTCTTTTTGCAGCGCAACGCGACGGTGAGCCTGGCGCACTCGAGAACTAAAGACCTCCCCGGTTTAGTTAAACAAGCCGACATCATCGTCGCCGCCGTCGGACGCCAAGCCCTCGTCACCCCGGAGATGGTCAAGCCTGGTGCAGTCGTCTTAGACGTAGGCATCACCCGCGTGGACGGCAAGCTCAAAGGTGACGTTCATCCCGGTGTCGCCGAGGTAGCGGGCTACCTCACGCCGATGCCGGGCGGCACGGGACCGATGACGGTGGCGATGCTCATGCAAAACACCTTCGACGCGGCGGCGATGCGAAGAGGTCATAAGGGCGGCTAGCACGTCAGTCTTGTCCGCCTCTCGAGCTTGACAGCGCGCAGCCTTGTTGAGTAAACTTGGCGGTGCGCTTTGAGCGTAATGCGTTCTTGTAACGCACCAGAGGTGTAGCGTAAAAGGGGTACGAAAGAGGCTTAGCTTGGTAGTATGAGGTGCATGGTGGGTGTAGCTCAGTTGGTTAGAGCGCCGGATTGTGGTTCCGGAGGTCGTGGGTTCAAGACCCATCACTCACCCTGAAGAGCCCTCAGCGGGGCGTATCATGCCGTTAAAGGTATGAGAGAGCCCTCAGCAGCTAGCGGGAGCGAACTAGCCCCAACGGGGCGGGCTTTGCCCGTTCTAGGGTCCACGCGACTGCGTATCATGCCGTTACGGGTATGAGAGCCCTCAGCAGGTCTCACCGGAGGTAGCTGAATTTTATCTAGCTCATTCAGTGATACCTCCTTTGGGGAACAGCCTTGAGCAGGGGGTATCATCCCGTTCACCGGGTGATACCTTTCTCGAGGCGCTCCCAGTAAATCTCAACCGCGCCCAGCTTAACTAGTTCAGCCGGGTAGTGTGCTCGAGGCTTTCAAACGGTTTTCTCGCGAGGATGGCGGAATTGGTAGACGCGCTAGATTTAGGATCTAGTACCGCAAGGTGTGTGGGTTCAAGTCCCATTCCTCGCATTGCTATAGCAGGTATCATCTACATGACAGTAGGTATCATCTACATGCAGGTGCGCCTAGTCAAAGAAGCAACCCTCTAGCGCGCACTTTTAGCGTCAATATCTATGCCCTTCTCAAGCACGACCAAGAGGTAGTCGAGCTTCTCCCAACCTCTTCTTTTATCTAGCACCAGCCGCAGTATCTAACACCGAGAAAATGTATAGCAAACAACATAAGTACTGATTGGAATAGCGCAAGTCTCAGCCGCAGCCATCCCGCTCTCAGGCAAAGCCTAGCGGGACGGCTTTGCCTGAGAGCGGGATTTCACTCTCAAATGTGCGTGCTAATTTCTGAAAGCCCGTAGGGACGAAGTTTTCGCAAAGCGAATGACGTAGTTTGCCATTAGGCAACGGTGTTCTACATCGTGAGAGCGTCTCTTCGCAAAACTTACGTACACTCAAACTAAATAATACTTGCTATATTTGGCAGAGTGAGCGCTCATTCCCGCACGCAGTTGGATATAGCGTTGTAGACTCAGACCCAAGCAGCACCACACCTAGTACCTTGGGGGTACTTTAGGGTTCAGCGCGAATAAGAGAGTCGAGACGTATGAAAGACAACGTTTTAGTCATCATCAACCCAGTTTCAGGACAGGGCGATCAGGCAAAGCTTAGAGAGAAGGTTGAGGCTAAACTCCAGGCGGAGGGTGTCACTTACGAAGTCCGCGAAACGCAGGGGGAGGGCGACGCTTTGGAGTGGGCGAAAGCTGCCCGAGCGGACCTCGTCATCGTCTCGGGCGGCGACGGCACGGTGATGGAGACGATGAGTGGGCTTATCGAGAACGAGCGCGACATCCCTTTAGCGCAGCTTCCGGGGGGCACAGCGAACTTGTTGGCGCGGGCATTAGGTATTCCGGTAGACATAGACAAGGCGCTCGAGCTTGCCTTAAACGGCGTGTCCGTACCGCTCGACGTCGGTTACTTGCCCGAGCGCGAGCGCTACTTCGCCATCGTCGCGGGGGCAGGCTGGGACGCGCGCATGATCGAGGACGCGCCCCGCGAGATCAAGAACCGACTGGGCTTCTTGGCGTACATCGTCTCGGGCGTCAAACACCTCTTCACGCTGAGCCGCTCGGACGTGACGCTCGAGGTGGACGGACAAGAGCACCACTTCCGGGCGCACACCGTCATGCTCATCAACGTCGGTGAGATTGCGGATACGAACATCAAGATGGGCAACAGCAACCCGCACGACGGCAAACTTGACCTCGCCATCGTCGTGCCGAACACGCTGGGCGGCATCCTGCGCCTCGTGTTCCGCCTCATCACGGGCAACTTCGAGAACTACCGCGATTTGCAGACCTTCTCCGCCGAGAAGGTGCGCGTCTCGGCGACGCCGCCTCTAGAGGTACAGCTCGACGGGGAGACCCTGGGCGAAACACCTTTCAGCGCTCACGTCGTGCCGGGTGGGGCGCGGCTCGTCGTGCCCGAGGCGTACGCGGTGGAAAAGGGCTTCAAAGAGGCGGATGCGCCCGCTGAAAAGAGGGAGCGCTTGGAGGTTGGCTGAGGCCCTACTCAGCCGCACCATCACCGCCGAACTCGCCCGTCGCGAAGAGCACCCCGAACGCGCGGCACCACACCAATACGCGGTCATACTCCGAAAGCTCAACCTCCTCGGGGATGGCGTAGGTCTGCGCGCCCCTAGCGCTCTGCAGACGCTGCACCACGTAGCGGTTTTCGGTATCGTCACCTTGCACCAGCCACACGAAGAGGTCAGGACCGCGCCGCGTGCTGAAATCCTCGGAGAAGCTGAGCGTTCTGCCCGTCTCGTCCACGCTGATTTGAAAGCTACCCGCCGCCGGGTGCGCGTCGTCCCCGCCCACGAAGCTGCCATTAAGTGGCGGCTCCTGCGCGGCGGCGGTAAAGAGAAGTGTAAGGGAAATTAAGAGGGTGCGAAAGAGGTTCATATCCGTCTCCTTTGTGGTTTAGCTCGTTATATCGCATCCTAAGGAGAAAGGTTTACCTAAGTCGGTATCCGTTTTGACGGTAAGAGGTTGTGTAGCAGGTATCATCTGGTCAGAGACACTCGCACTTTGTAAAACGAGGTCTAGCACGCACTTTAAGGGATGATATCCGCGCTCAACTGTCTCAGTATGTTGTGGAACTGCTAGTGGATAGTGCTAAGTCAGATGCTGCTTTGTGCCCCTTATCTCAACGTACTGAACAAGGGGTTGAAGCCCCTTGCTTTGACCTCGGCGTCACTCCAGATAGAGTTACCCTCTGACTTATTCTCGAGGCAACCCACTATCTCAATCAAAAGGAGGAAGGGCAGGCTAGGGCCTGCCCTTCCTCTCTAACTACGTGTCTCGTTTACCGATTTCTACTGAGCTGTACTCTGCGCTTGCGCTGCGACGCTCAACACGGTGTCGTAAGCGACTTGCAGGGCGTTGTCCGCCTCTAGGTTCACGAGCGCTTCGCCCTGCACGTCGCTCGCTTCGGGGCGCTCGACGGGCTGGAAAAAGGTGAACGCGCCGTCCTCGTCCGCTTGGGCGGAGCCGATGACCTCGCCGCCTATCGAGATTTCAACCTCTTGTCCGGGCTCCGCGCCCTGACCCTCCAAGGTGATGACGTTCGGGATGAGCGTGTCTTCAACCTTGATGTCGGGAACGATGCCCTGCTGATCGATGGAGCGTCTGTCGGGCGTAAGCCACTCGAAGGACTTGTAGACGAGCTGTCCGCCGTCGGTCAGCGAGACGACGCTCTGCCCGACGCCCTTGCCGAAGGTCTCCTCGCCGATGACCTGCGCGCGCCCGTTGTCCTGAAGTGCGCCCGCGACGATCTCCGAGGCGGAGGCGGAGTTGCCGTTGACCAGGACCACCATCGGCAAGTCGAAGAACTCGGGGTCGGCCGTGGCGAGGCGCTGCGTAACGCCGCGCGCGCGCTGGTAGACGATGTCGCCGTCGGAAAGAAACTCGTCTGCGACGCGGATGCCCTGGTCTAAAAGACCGCCGCCGTTGTTGCGCAAGTCGAGCACCAAGGAGGTGACGCCCTGCGTCCTGAGCGCGTCGAGCTGTTCAGCGAGCTGTTCGTACACGCGCTGGTTGGCGAAGGTGCTGATGCTGACGTAGCCGACGTTGTTCGGCAAGACGGTGGACTCGACGCTGATGATGTCGATCTTGCCCCGCGTCATACTGAGCACGACAGGCTCCTCTTCCCCGGCGCGGCGGAAGCCGATGTTGACCTCCGTACCGGCGGGTCCGCGCACTAAGTCGACGATTTCGTCCGTGGTGAAGTCCTCGACGTTGGTGCCGTCCACGCTCACGAACACGTCACCGCGCAACACGCCCGCTTGCGAAGCGGGACCGCCCCGGTAGACGTTCACGATCTCGACGACGGTGTTGTCCGCGCGGTTGCGCGGCTGGAGCACTGCGCCGATGCCCTCAAACGAGCCGCTGCGGTCTTGCACCTCTCTAGCAGCCTGGTCAGGCGTGGCGTAGCTCGTGTAGGGGTCCTCTAAGGACTCCAACATCCCCTCGATTGCACCCTGAATGAGCGCTTCGTCCTCAACGTCATTGAGGTAGTTCGACTTGAGCGCGCCGTAAGTCTGTAAAAAGGCGCGCCCCGCCGAGTTTTCCAAAAAGTCCTCGGAGAAGTCGCGGGAAAACTGAGCGCTCACGAGCACCGAGATACTCAGCACTGCGAGCGTGAGCATGAGCCATCGACGTTTCATAATTCCTCCAGATGGGCGCTGGGTCCAGTCGCCGTAGTCTTTCAAGTATACGCCCCCAACGCGCGAAGCCACGTAAAGCAGTGCGCTTTTGGCCTATAGGACTACCCGTCCGTGGGGTTGGCGAGTACGGCTGCGCCCACAAACAAATTTGACCGCTCGGCATGGGCGACTTGAGGTAGACTCGGACCCGCGCAAAACTCTTCCATCCTAAACCCCCTAACATTAAGGATGACACCAAACTAGTAAAGCGTCGGTGAAGGGGGAGGAAATAGGGCAAAAAACGTGCTAGAGAGGTTTTTCTCACTAAACTCGCAAAAGCGCTGCTTCTTCGGCTGAAGAGAGCCCAACCCCACGTTCGCAAGAAGTCTATAGCGGTTCCACTTACCGTTACTTGAACGAAGTCATGCGAAGCAACACTTCTCCGCAGATATCATCCCTGAAAGTGCGTGCTAGGCGATGTTCTCTTTAGTAAGGGTGTAGCTGACCAGATGATACCTGCTACATTATACTGAGGCGGTGGAACCAGAGACTCGAGCCGACACGCCCTCAGCACCCCAAACGTCAGCACCCTCAACAAACGCGCAAGTCAGCGCCGCAGCACCCTCCGAGGACTGGCGCACCTACCTAGAGGCAGGCGACGCTGCCGCCGCGCTGCGCCACTACAAGACCGCTCAAACGCCCAGTGAAGAGGTGCTCGAGGCGCTCAGGGCGCTCAGCGAGGTGCGCTTTTGCGTGCGGGCGAAGCGGTGGGCGAAAGCGCAACGCGCCCTAGCGGGGGTCGAAGCGCCCCCGGAGCACGTCGCCGAACTGTCACGTTGGGAAGAGGTCAAGCGGGACATCGGGAGGCTCGAGACCGCGAACAAACACCTCGACAGGCGCGAAGTTGAGGCGGCTTTGGAACGTCTACAAGAGGTCAGCACGCCCCTCCTACGCGCCGAAGCCGAGACGCAGCGCGGCACGGCGCACATCCTCGTGGGCGACTCCGGGCGCGCCAAACGTTCGTTCGAGGAGGCGCTCGCGCGCGACCCCAAGCACTACCGCGCGCTCACGAACTTGGGTAACGTCGCGTTAGAGGAAAACCGCGTGGACGACGCCATCACCGCCTACGAAGCGGCGCTGCGTTTGGACGAAGACTTCGCCAACGCTCACCATAACTTGGGCGTGGCGTACCGCCGCAAAGGGCAAATCGACAGAAGCGTCCGCTCGATCCGCCGCGCACAGAAAGTGCAGCGCCGCCAGGAAGCGGAGGAGGCGAGGCGGACGCTCTCGAGCTTGAACGGGCGTATAGGACGCCTGAACGGACGCAGCTTACGCTACACGCTCTATGTGCTGGGCGCAGCGCTGCTCTTTTTCTGGCTGCGCTCGCAAGGGCTGGTGTGAGGTGAGCATAGGGGTCAGAAGCGACCCCTATGCTCACCTCTTCATTCCTACTTCATACCGCTTCCACCAACCTATTCTGTTGACCCTTGCGCTACGCGCCGCTGCTTCGCAAGAAGTAAAGTCAGGAGATAAGACGGTGAGGCTCGAGTCACCTCTTTGCTTATCCATGAGCAATCTCTTCCTCCACCCAAACAACGGCGTGCCCCCGAGAACTGCGTAGTAGAGTACCCTATGGCGCAAACACAGACCCTCCCCCACTGGCAGCTAGAATCCATCTTTCCAGGACTGGACAGCCCTGAATACGCCAACGCCAAAGCCGAGGTGAAAAATAAGTTAGAGGCGTTGGAGAACTTCATGGACGAGCACGGGGTGCGTTCGCTCGAGGACGCACACGTGAGTGACGAGACCAGAGCGGTTTTGGACGAACTTATCGCGCAAGTGAACGACCTCTATACACAGTTCTACACGGTGCGCACCTATCTTCTTGGCTTCACCGCTACGGACGCCTTCAATGACCGCGCTCAGGCGGAGACCTCAGCGTTGCAGCCGTTGGGGAGCCGGTTAGGGGTGCTCGAGAAGCGCTTCACCGCGTGGCTCGGCTCTTTCGACCCGGAGAGGCTAAGCGGCGCTTCGGAACTGGCTCAAGCGCACGCGCACTTCATCAAACGGAGCAAGTACGAAGCGAAACACCTCATGGGCGACGAAGCCGAAGCGCTCGTCTCAGCGCTTGGACCGAGCAGCGGCGGCGCGTGGGGCAAGCTGCACACCGACCTCATCAGCCGTCACACGATTGCGAAGACGCTGCCGGGACGAGAGGAAGCCGAATACCCCATTTCGGAGCTTAAAATCCTGCAAGCTGAGCGCGACCCCGAACTGCGCAAAGCGGCGTATGAGGCGGAGCTAGAGCTTTTAGAGCGCAATACGGTCTCCTTTGCGGCGGCGATGAACTCTATCAAGGGACACGTCAATGAGGTCAGCGAGCGAAGAGGTTGGGCGAGCCCGTTGGACGAGGCGCTCTTCAACAACGCGATTTCGCGTCAAAGTTTAGAGGCGATGCAGCGCGCCTGCGAGGAGCATTTCCCTGTCTTTCGGCGCTACTACCGAGCCAAAGCCAAATTCTTAGGTAAGGACGCGCTCGCCTGGTACGACCTAAACGCGCCTGTGAGCGTCGGCGAGCCGCGCACCTACACGTGGGACGACGCCACCGCGTTCGTGCAGGAGAACTTCGGGCGCTATAGTGGCGAGTTAGCCGACTTCGCCCAAAGGAGTTTTGATGAGCGTTGGATCGACGTGCCACCGCGCAAGGGCAAGCGCAACGGCGGCTTCTGTATGCCGATTTTAGGCGTCAACGAGTCGCGCATCATGCTGAATTTCGGCGCTCAGCTCGACGACATCTTCACGCTGGCACATGAACTCGGGCACGCCTATCACAACCATCAGTGCTACGCTTTTGAACGCACCGCTTTGCAGTACGGAATGCCGATGACGCTGGCCGAGACCGCCAGCATCTTTTGTGAGACCATCGTCACCAACGCGATGTTGGAGGGGGCGGACGAGGCGGAGACGCTGGCGATTTTAGAGCAAGACCTCTTGGGCGCAGCCGGGTTAGTGGTGGATATTCACTCGAGATTCATCTTCGAAAGCACCGTTTTCGAGAAGCGTAAAGAGCGCGAGCTTTCCATTGATGAATTCAAGGGCATCATGCTGGACGCGCAAGCCGCGACTTACGGCGACGCCTTAGCCGAAAACGCCCGCCACCCGCTCGCCTGGGCGAACAAAGGACACTACTACAGCACCGGGCTGAGCTTCTACAACTTCCCCTATACCTTCGGCTACCTCTTCGGCTTGGGGCTTTACGCGCAATATAGAGACAACCCAAACGGTTGGCACGCGCGCTATAACGAACTCCTGGCGAGCACCGGCATGGCGGACGCCGCGCCCTTGGCTAGAGGGTTCGGCATCGACATCGAAAGCGCGGACTTTTGGCGGGAGAGCCTGAAGATCACGGCGGCGCGCGTAGATCAGTACGAGGCGTTAGTGGATAAGTACGCGGGATGAACTACGCGGACCTCTTCGACTTGAGCGGCAAACGCGCGCTCGTCATCGGCGCGGGCTCGGGCATCGGTGAGGCGGCGGCGCAGGGATTGGGGGCGTTCGGCGCGGAGGTTATCTGCGCGGACTTAGATGAGGAGAAAGCGCAGGGGACGGCGACCACGATTCGTGAAGCGGGCGGAACGGCGAAAGCGTTCTCCGTCAACCTCACCGAGCAAGGGAGCGTCCAAGACCTCTTCGCTCGATTTGGCACCCTAGATGTGCTCGTCTGCACACCTTCGGTGAACGTGAGGAAGAGGCTGCTCGAGTACACTGAAGCCGACTTCGACAAAGTCGTGAGCTTAAACCTCAAAGGCAGCTTCTTCGCCATGCAGGAAGCGGGCAAAAAGATGATGGCGCAAGGAAAGGGAAGCATCATCCTCTTCTCGTCCATCCGCTCGCACGTCGTGGAGCCGGGGCAGAGCATCTACGCCGCGACGAAAGCGGGCACGGTGCAGATGGTCAAGACCTTAGCCGCCGAACTCGGCGTGATGGGCGTGCGCGTCAACGCGATCGCGCCGGGCGTTGTAGAGACACCTCTTACGGAACAGATTAAAGCGCAGCCCGAGTGGTACGACGCCTACGCGCAAAAAGGCGCATTAGGACGCTGGGCGCAACCTAGCGAGATGGTGGGCGCGGTGGTCTTCCTAGCGAGCGAGGCGGCGTCTTTTGTAACCGGGACGCTGCTCTTCGTAGACGGCGGCTGGACGGCGGTAGACGGGCGCTACGTGCCGCCCTTAACGTAATGGTGGACGTGACCTCTTTAGCCCAACGCGCCGCCGACGCCGTTGATCTTAAACGTGTCGTCACGCTCACCCAAGAACTCGTACGCATCCGCAGTGTGGTTGAGTTGGACGCGGGCGGCAGCGAGCAGGGCGTGGCGCTCTACCTTGCCAACGTCTTGCGGGAGTTGGGACTAGCGCCCACCTTAGAAGAGGTCATCCCCGGACGCCCCAACCTCATCTGCGACTGGCAGGGTCTGGGTTTTGACCCGAAAAAACACAAAACTCTGATGTTCGAAGGGCACACCGACGTGGTGACGGTGGGGGACGGCTCGAGTTGGCAACACCCCCCTTTCGATGCGCAACTTGTAGACGGACGCCTCTACGGACGCGGCGCAGCCGACATGAAAGCGGGCGTCGCGGCGGCGATTTGCGCGTTGGACGCGGTGAGGCGAACCGCGCCGGACTTGGCCGGGCGCATCCGCTTGGGCTTCGTCGTAGACGAAGAGGGTATGATGGCGGGCATCAAGCACTTCATAGAACGGGGCTGGGCGAGAGAGGTGGACGGCGCTATCGTCTGTGAACCTGAAGAGAACGAGCTGTGCCTCTTTCAGAAAGGTGCGATGCGCGTAGTTGTGGAGGTGCAAGGCGTCATGGCGCACGGCGCGATGCCCTACGCGGGCGTCAACCCGATCACGGCGTTAGCGGAAATCATCGGGAAGGTGGAGGAATTGGAGGGGCTCGAGCAGTCCCGCTGGGGCGAGCACCCCTATTTGGGTCTCCCCTGGTTCACCCCGACGATTGTGGACGCACCCACGAGCGGCGAGGCGCAACTGAACGTCATGCCCGAACGCGCCTCCTTAGCGCTCGATATTCGCACGCTGCCGGGGCAAGACCACGACGACCTCTTAGGTAAGCTGCACAAGATAGCGGAAGAGGTCAGCCAAAGAGATTCACGTTTGAGCGTCGCCGTGGACCTCTTCGAGTCGCGCCCCGCCACGCAAACGCCCGAAGACGACCCGCTCGTTAAGGCGATGGAGCGAGCCTATCCCCTCGTTATGGAAAGTGCACCTCGATACGGCGGCGTTCCCGGCGCGACGGACGGCACCTTTTTACACCTCGCGGGCGTACCCATCGTCACGGTAGGACCGGGCGACCGCACCATCCCGCATCAGCGCGACGAGTTTGTGGAGACTGAAGAAATTATGAAAGCCGCGAAGCTCTACGCGGCGAGCGCTATTACCTTTTTAGGTGAGAACGCGGTAGAATAACCTCATGAAAAAGTTCATACCGATTCTCCTATGCCTTTCTCTAGGCTTCGCGTTCGCGCAGGATGATCCGCCGCCCACCCCCGGCGGTGAAGCCGTCGTCTCCATCGCCGCCGAGCCGCCCGGCTGGGACCCGACGGTCTCGCCCTCGCAGGAAATCTCGAGGGTCATGTACCACAACGTCTACGAGGGTTTGGTGCGCGTGGACCAGAGCGGCGACATCGTTCCGGCTCTAGCAGAATCTTACCAGGTCTCCGAAGACGGTCTCACCTGGACGTTCAGGTTGCGCGAGGGCATCAAATTTCACGACGGCAGCGACTTTACAGCGGAGGATGTCCTGGCGCAGTTCGAACGCTTTATGGACCCCGAGTCCGGTCATCCACATCCCGAATACTACGAAGCCATCGAAGAGGTGAGCGCCGAGGGCAACGAGGTCACGCTGACACTGAGCGAGCCGACTTCGGGGCTGCTCTTCAACCTCGCGCGCGCCGATTCCATCATCTACCCCGCAGGCACAGCCGAAACGCAGCGCAACGACCCCGTCGGCACCGGACCCTTCCGCTTCGTGGAGTGGATTCCGGGAAGCCAAGTCCGCTTGGAGAGGTTTGACGACTACTATCTCCCCGACACCCCATACTTAGACGCAGTCACGTTTCGCATCATAGGCGACGCCAACGCCCGCTTCGCCGCCTTGCAAGCCGGCGACATCGATATGATCGGCGTCGCGCTGCCGCCCGAGAGCGCCATCCAAGCACAAGACAATCCCGACCTCAAGCTCTCGACGGGAAGCAACACCACCGAGGTCACGGTTGCGCTCAACGGTACGCGGGAGCCGTTCGATGACCCGCTCGTGCGCCAGGCAATCTCTCACGCGATCGATAAGAGCGTCATCGTGGAGGGCGCGAACTTCGGTTTCGGCACCGCCATCAGCACGTTCGCGAGCCCTATCGAGCCTTATTTTGTGGACGTGGACCCGTATCCCTATGATCCCGAAGAGGCGCAGCGGCTCCTCGAGGAAGCGGGTTACGGCGACGGTCTGCAGGTCAGCTTCGAACTCCCCGAACCCTACAACATCGAGCGCCGCGCCGGAGAGGTCATCGCGCAGCAGCTCAGCGAAGCGGGCATCGAAGTGGATTTGAGCGTGGTGGAGTGGACGACTTGGTTGGAGCGCATCTTCTCCAACCGCGACTACGACATGACCATCATTGGGCACTCCGAACCCCGCGACATCGGCGTCTATGCGAACCCCGACTACTACTTCGGCTACGACAACCCCGAGGTACAAACGCTCGTTGAACAAGCCGAGAGTGCCACCAGCGAAGAGGAGCGCAACACGCTCTACCAGGAAGTCGCCCGCACCATCGCGGACGACGCCGCCTCGGTCTGGATTTTCAACCCCGACTCGCTCATCGCCACGCGGCAAAACCTGTACGGTTTCTGGACGGACCAGCCTATCGTGTCGATCGACATGACGGAAGTGTATAAGTCAGGGAATTAGAGGCTAGAAGGCTATGGGTTCAGGCGGGTGTTGGCAGACTACAGAATGCGTAAGGGAGAATATGAACCTACCTCTTTCTTCTGCGTTCTGCCATTCGACTGACCTCTTTAGTCTCGAGCATTTCATCCTAGCCTCTTAACATGCTCGCTTTTCTCCTCCGCCGCTTCTTGGGTGCGCTGCTGAGCATCTTTCTAGCAGCGCTCCTCGTCTTTTCCGCGCTGCTCCTCGTGCCGGGCGATCCCGCCCAGGTAATTTTAGGTATCAACGCGAGTCCGCAATCTTTAGCCACGCTGCGCGAGCAGCTCGGGCTCAACGAGCCACCCGTCACGCGCTTTTTCGGTTGGTTCGCCGGCATTCTGCGTGGCGACTTCGGCGAATCGCTCAACTACCGTCAAAGCGTCGCGTCCCTTCTTATCGCCCGCCTACAGGTATCTATCCCCTTAGCCCTCGGCGCGATTCTACTCGCCATCGTCATTGCGCTGCCCCTCGGTATTACGGCGGCAGTGAAGCGCGGAACCGGGCTCGACCTCTTTATCTCCGTCGTCTCGCAACTCGGCGCGGCGATTCCTTCGTTCTGGCTCGGGCTCATGTTTATTCTACTCTTCAGCGTCGAACTCGGTTGGCTCCCCTCGGGTGGTTACGTGCCGCCGGAGCGAAGCTTGCTCGGCACCCTGAGAAGTCTTACGCTTCCCATCGTCGCGTTAGGGCTCGGGCAAGCCGCCGTGCTCACCCGGATGACTAGAGCAGCGATGCTCGAGACCCTCTCCCTCGATTACATCCGCACCGCTAGAGCAAAAGGGCTCCCTACACGCCGCGTGTTGACCAAACACGCCCTGCGCAACGCCCTCGTCACCCTCATCACCGTTATCGGGCTCAGCCTCTCGCAGCTCTTAGTCGGCGCAATCGTCATCGAACAGGTCTTTTCACTGCCGGGTTTGGGGCAACTCGTCCTAACCGCCATCAGCACACGCGACTTCCCCCTCCTCCAAGGCGAAATTCTCCTCTACGCCAGCGCAATCGTCTTTCTGAGCTTCGCAGTAGACGTGAGTTACGGGCTGCTCGACCCGAGGATAAGGTATAGCTAGAAAGGTATAGGCAGATGAAAGGACAAAGAGGAAAGAGAAAAGTAAAGCTGCACATACCTCTTTTCGCTCAGTCCTTATTCTCTTTTACCTTTACCCTCTTCTCTTTTACCTCTATGATTCGCGCTAATCTCATCCTCGGCACGATTCTCGTCACCATCGTCCTCTCGGCGGCACTTCTCAGCTTCGTCTGGCTCCCCTACGACCCTAACGCGATGGATTTTTCTGCTCGCTTTGCCCCGCCTAGCGCCGAACACCTCTTGGGCACGGACGACTTCGGGCGCGACCTCTTGAGCCGGGTGTTGGTGGGCTCGAGGTTGACCCTCTTCGTCGGCGTCGTGGCAGTCGGCATCGCCCTCACACTCGGCTGCACCATCGGGGCACTCGCGGGCTACTTCGGCGGCTGGCTCGATGAGGTCTTGATGCGCCTCGTAGACGTGTTCTACGCTTTCCCCGCGATTCTCATGGCACTGCTCCTCGCGGCGATTTACGGCGAAGGCACGCTCACCGCGATGGTCGCCATTGGTATCGCCAGCACCCCTCTCTTCGCCCGGCTCATGCGCTCGTCGGTCTTGTCGGTGAAAAATCAGGACTTTGTGGAGGCAGGGCGGGCGTTGGGGGCGAGCGGCTCTCGCGTCCTCTTGCGCCACGTGTTACCGAGCACCCTCTCCCCTATCATCGTGCAAGCGAGTCTCAGCTTAGCGGTAGCAGTTTTGGCGGAAGCGGCGCTCAGTTTTCTAGGACTCGGTACGCCGCCGCGCACGCCGAGTTGGGGCAACATGCTGCGCGAGGCGCAGGGGTTTATCGCGTTTAGTCCGTATCCCGTGCTCGTGCCGGGGTTGGCGATTGTGATGACGGTCTTGGGGTGGAGTTTGCTGGGGGATGGGCTCAGGGACTATTTAGACCCTAAAGGGCGCTGAGCCGTTAAGGGGT
Organism: Trueperaceae bacterium; assembly: GCA_965215565.1. Classification (GTDB taxonomy): domain Bacteria; phylum Deinococcota; class Deinococci; order Deinococcales; family Trueperaceae; genus CBDBZX01. The sequence goes on along the minus strand of CBDCDZ010000004.1, from coordinate 3,870,184 downwards.
TCTAAAGCCGTGCAACCGCCAGAACAAGACCTCCAAGACCGCCAGGATATCTGGGACGCCATGCAGATGTTCTTCATGGACACGGACACCGCCATCTTCGCCGAGGGCATCGCCCGCACGTGCGCCGCGTCGAAATACTCTTTAGAGGAGCTTGAGGATATCCTTTTCGAGGAGGTGCTGCCCGCGTGCCGCTTCAACCTGTTCATGCTGCCTGCGCCCGAGTGGGCGGGGTATAGGCTCGAGTATCTCACGGAGCAAATTCTCGAAAATCACCGTTTCGGAAAGCGGCGTCCCTTCGTATTTCGCAGGTTCACGCAGGAATGTTGGGACGGGGTGAGGGGGCGCATCGTCGCGCTTAGAGCGGACCTTTGAGCCGCCGATCAGATAAGTTCTACGCCCAACCTCTTGGTTAGCTCGAGCAGATTCGCCACGCTGAGCCCCACCACGTTGAAGTAGCACCCGTGAATCTCGCTCACTAAAGCTGCGCCGTACCCCTGAATGGCGTAGCCGCCCGCTTTATCCATGCCTTCGCCTGTAGAGACGTACCAGTCGATTTCACGTTCCGAGAGGTCACGAAAGCGCACCTCCGTCGAGATGACGCACGCGGCAACCTCTTCACCTCGTTGCGCGGCGTGCCCGGTATAGACGCGGTGGGTTCTTCCTGAAAGGCGTTCGGTGAACCTCTTGTTCTCGGCGCTGTCTTTTGGTTTGCCGAGCACGTCACCCTCTAACGTCACGACGGTATCGGCGGCGATGACGAGGGCGTTGCCGTTTTGCGCGGCGATGGCGGCAGCTTTCGATATGCTCAAGCGGCTTACGAGCGCGTCCGGTGACTCGTCCGGTAGAGGGGTCTCGTCAATATCGGCGGGGATGATGTCGAAGCTCAAGCCTAAGTTTTGCAAGAGGTCGCGGCGGCGGGGGGAGGCGCTAGCGAGGATGAGGGGAGGGTTCACGGCGTTAGTTTACCGTGAATTCTACGAGATTTGCTGATTCCTCACCTCCAAGTTGTTAGCTTTTGCATCTGAAGTGCCATTTCAGACCTTTACGATTACTCTATGGTTACGCCAAAACTCATAATCGCTACACTCACTTTTTGCCTCTTTTCTTTCGCTTTTTGCCAAAATGTCTGGTTAGAAAATCAACTCCATACTCTAGTCCAAGAACATTTCGAAGCGCTTGAAGCTGAAGATTTGCAAGCGATAGAAAATACGCTCCACCCTGACAGCCTATTCCTCGGACAGAGCTTAGAGATTGCTCGGCAGGTGTCAACTACCTACGACCTTACTTACTCTCCAGGTAAGCACTGGATATTTCTCGCTCAAGATAAGGATTATGCCTATGCCCGCATCGAATACCTGACGCGAAAGTTGAGTGGGCCTTCGTTTGCAGATAACGCCGTAGACCAGCTATGGGCGTTTCGCCAACATGAGGGCGAATGGCGCATATGGAGTTCAACCATTCTAAATATCGATTATCTTGTGCCCCCTATCTCAGAACGAGGTCAGCAAAGTTCGAACTATCTCATTGATGCTATTTTCATAGAGGCTGACGTGCGTGTCGTTGACTGCGTCAACCACGATGAGTTTTCCGAGTTCGCCGAGCAAAAGAGCGCTGTTTGTGGTCTCACCTCTTCTGATTGGGAGACGTTCCGCGAGGATACGCGCTATATGTTGGAATATTTGTCTGCGAGCGAATGGCAGAGCGGGTCTGAAGGAGCTATATCAACGAGCTACTTTGATAAACTCGAGAACCAAAATTTCAAACTCACTTTTACCCCAGGTGGTTTTCTCATCTTTGAACCAGCTAATGAATAAAAATACATGCGTTTTCTTTTGATGAGCCCGCAAAGAGGCTAAGATAGCAGTATGACTAAGGCGAAACAAGATGGCGGCAAGCTGGATACGAAACGCTGGGCTGAAGAGCTTGCAGAGCTACAAAAAAGTGTTGCGACAGGAGAGCACAACCTCTCTATCGAAACTATCCTCAGCGAAGACCGCGAAGATAGGTTCGAACTAAACGCAGAAAAATCACCATTTGTACCCCACCACAGGGAGTAAAAGAAGGCACCCGAGTACCATGAGGTATGTATTCAAACCTCCAAAATTTCATCGCTGAACTGGAAAAGCGCGGTGAACTCGTCCGCATTACCGAGCCAGTCTCTCATGACCTAGAAATCACCGAAATCGCCGACCGCATGGTCAAGCAGGGCGGTCCTGCTTTATTTTTCGAGAACGTCGAGGGCAAGGACTTCCCACTCGTCATCGGACTCTACGGCACGCGGGAGCGCATGGCGCTGGCTTTGGGCGCACAGAGCTTGGACGCGGTTGGTGAGCGCATCCGTGACCTCACCGAAGTCAAGCTAGGCGGCGGGCTCTTGGGTCTCGCCTCGAACTTGCCGAAACTCAAAGAACTCGCCTCGCTGCCCCCAAAGCGCGTGCGTTCGGGACCGGTGCAAGAGGTGGTGTGGCGCGGCGATGAGGTGGACCTTAATAAACTTCCGGTGCTCAAATGCTGGCCCCAAGACGGCGGACCCTTCGTCACGCTGCCTCTGGTTATCTCCAAAAACCCCGAAACAGGTGACGTGAATATCGGCATGTACCGGATGCAAATCTTTGACCGCAACACGACGGGGATGCACTGGCAGCGCCACAAGACGGGGGCGCGACATCTGGAGAAGGCGAAGAGGTTGGGGCGTAGGCTCGAGGTGGCCGTCGCCTTGGGCGGAGACCCCGCACTCACCTACGCCGCCACCGCACCCATCCCGCCCATCCCCGGCATCAACGAGTTCTCGCTCACGGGGTTTTTAAGAGGTAAGTCTATTGAACTTTGCAAAGGCGTCACGGTGGATTTGGAGGTTCCGTCGCAAGCGGAGTTTGTCTTAGAAGGCTACATCGACCCGAACGAGCCTTGGCGTACCGAAGGACCCTTCGGTGACCACACAGGTTTCTACACGCTGCAAGACCTCTATCCCGCCTTTCACGTCACCGCCATCACCATGCGCAAAAATCCGGTCTACCCCGCGACCATCGTGGGGCGTCCGCCGATGGAGGACGCCTACCTCATCGAAGCGTCCGAGCGTATCTTTTTGATTCCCGCGCAGCTCATCATGAGTGAACTGCGCGACTACCACATGCCGCCCGCAGGCATCGCGCACAATCTCGTGAACATCGTCATCAACAAGGAGTATCCAGGGCAGGCGTACAAGGTGGCGAACGGGCTTTTGGGACTCGGACAGATGATGTTCGCCAAAGTGTTGCTCGTAACGGATGAAGACGCTCCGCCGCAGAAGCACTTAGCGTTCTGGCGCACCGTGCTGAAAAACGCCGTGCCGGGGCGCGATTCGCAGTTTGCGAAGGGTCCAACCGATGTGCTGGACCACTCGAGCCGCGCCTGGAGTTACGGGAGTAAGCTCATCGTGGACGGGACGGTGAAGCATGACGAGGAGGGTGAAAATAAAGCCTGGCAGCCCAATCCGACACGTTTGGAAAAAGACCTGCCGAAACACCCAGAGATTGCGAGTCAGCATCAGCTTGAGGGCGGCTTCTGGTTCATCACGGTAGAGAAAAAGCGAGCGGGGCAAGGTCAGCGTTTGGGCGAGTGGGCGGCGCAGCAGCCGCAAGCGGAAGGTGTGCGCCTCATCGCCGTATTGGATAACGAGACGAATCCGCAAGACTTCGAAGATTGCATCTGGACGCTCTTAAACAACATCGACCCCGAGCGCGACGTGCAGATTTTAGAAGGCGTGAGCGGTCCGATGTTCGTGATGGACGGAACGCCCAAGCTCGCTGAGGAGGGATTCTCGAGAGCGTGGCCCGACAAGATCACCATGACCCAAGAGGTCAAGCGCAAGGTGGACGAGAAGTTGCCGCGCTTGGGGTTAGCGGAAAAGGTGAGTCGGAAAGAAGAGGTTGCGTCCGATTAGGCCTGAAACGGTTGAAAGATGAAAATACCAGCGCAGCTCGAGACCTGCTGATACGTTCTCTTTAGCCCGCATTTCAAAGAGGTGAAGGCGGTCTCTAGGCGCGCGCGATGTCTGTCTGCGCGAAATCGTCCCCGACGTAGAGAAGCGGTTTGTTCGCAACTTTCGCGGTGGCGTAACTGAGACAGTCTCCGAAGTTGAGCTTAGCAGGGTGGCGGCCGAAGCGGAGAAAGGCGGTGGTGGCCTCGCGCCAGTGCTGCTCACCAAAAGCGATGGGGTAAACGTTATGAAGCTCTAAAAATGCCGCAAGGATAACTTCCGCATTCGCCAAGCGCGAGCCTAAGACGAGGCCCACCTCAACTAAGGTGGGTGTACCTACCCCTATAGTTTCAGCGGCTTGGAGCTTACCCAAAAGCATCATGTGATTAGGCTCCTCTTGAATCACCGCGATAATCACGGAGGTATCCAGAATCACCTAGAATCCTTCGGGGCCGTAACCCAAAATCTCGTCCTGCTCCTCCTGAGAAATACCTTTGCCGCGCAACTCTTTGGGAATCTTGGACCAAACGCGCTCCTCCATGAACGCGGACAGCTCTTCTGCGCTCAACTTGCGCTTACCTTGCAAAGCGAGCCGCTCTTTACGCTCCTCTAACGCCTTGCGAATCGCCTGCGTCTTGCTCTCGCCCGTCAGCTCACTCACCTCAGCGGCGAGCCGTTCGACCTCTTGGTTTTTGATGTTCAGTGCCATAAAGTAAGTATGAGCTAAAAGGTGTAAAAAGCCAAAAAGGGTGTAAAAGAAGAGCAGACAGAAGTCAGCAGTCAGCGTGACGCTCCTACTGAATTCTGACTACTGGCTACTTGCTTTCTAAACTTCCGGCTCTTCCCCGTGCGGCAGTGGCGTGGACTGGTCCGCCGTGCCCCACTGGTCTCTCGTTTTGATGTCTTGCTTGTAGCTCTCCCACGCCTTTTGTTTGTAGCTTTCTAGTTCCTCTTCGCTCGCGCTTTCAGGTACTTGAATACCGGTGCGCCCTTGCATCTCTTCGGGTGAAAGCGCTAAGAATTCCTCATGCGTAAGCTGTTCCACCGTCTTGACGCTCCTCTCCCGTGTAAGCGCATAGCTGGTCTAAAATCACGTCGACCTCTTCGGCGTCAAAGATGAATTTAGGGCGCATGAGCGAGCCCGACTCGACACCTTCCGTGACCTCTTCGGTGGAGAGGATTTTGTAGCTGCTATCGTCTTCGCTGTCAAAATGCACGGGCGTGACGAGCAAACGGTCCGCGAACTCAGAGCCGGGCGGCTCATTGTAGACGATTGCGCCGTAGTCGTTCGCGCAGCGGTAGATGCGCTCGATGCCGGAGAGGTTGCCCGACATGATGTGGTTTTCCTTGACGAGTTGATGGGTCATAGGCTCAGTTTAGGCATGGAATGAGGCTCGAGACTGCGCTCTACCTCTTAAAGACAGTTGAAAGCAACGAGCAATGAGCAATGAGTCTAAAGATTTTCACTCATTGCTCGTTGCTTTCTTTCACCCTTTTGCAAAGAGCGCCGCCACGACGAACACCGCTGCTTGCGTCAAGATGATGGTGCTGCCACTGGGTACATCCAGAAAGTACGAGAGCATGAGCCCAAACGCCGTACTCACTAAACCGATGAGGATACTCAGCAGCGTCATAGAGAAGAGTGAGCGCGAGAGGAGCCTCGCGGCGGCGGCGGGGATGACGAGGTACGAGGCGATGAGAATCACGCCAACGACCTTGACGCTCACGACGATAATCACGGCGGCGAGGGCGAATAAGAGGTACTCGAGCCCCCGCACTTCCACCCCGTCCGTCTGCGCCAACTCCGCGTCGAAGGTTGCGTAGGCAAGCTGTCCCCAAAGCGGCACGAAGAGCGACACGCTGAGGAGCGCTACCCCTGTAACCACCCAGAGGTCACCCTGAGTAATGCCTAGAATCGAGCCAAATAGGAGTTGCCAGGCGTCTACGGTGTAACCCTCTTGCAGACTGATAAAAAGGACACCCAAAGCCACCGACACAGCGAAGAAGATGCCGATAGCGGTATCCGACGAGAGTTGTGTGCGCTCGCGCACCCACGCGATGCCAAGTGACGCGCCTAGCGTGAAGGGTAGCGCCACCCAAAGTGGCTGGCTCACGCCGATGAGGAGCCCTAAGGCGACGCCACCGAAGGAAGCGTGCGCGAGCCCGTCCCCTAAAAAGGACAAGCCGCGCTGCACGACGAAGACGCCTAAGAGGGCTGCGGAAACCGCTACCAAAAGCCCGGCTAGGAGTGCCCGCTGCATAAAGGGATACTGAAAGACCTCGATAAGCCCGTCCATCAAACCACCGTCACGACTGAATCACGGCGCGGTTCATAAAGTAATAACCTCATGCGCGTGCCCGACGTGACCATAAGCATCCTTGAGACAGCGCTCGCAGAGCACCTCTTGGGGCAAACCGAAACCGTGCAAACGGCGGTTCAAGACGACGACTTTGGAGGCGTGGTAGCGAGCCGCTGAGAGGTCGTGCGTGATCATGGCGACGGTTGCGCCCGTCTCCGTCTGGTAGCGCTCCAAGAGGTCGTAGAGGTCGTGCTCGGCTAAAAAGTCCACGCCCGTCGCGGGCTCATCGAGGAGGACGATGTCAGGTTTCCTGACTAAAGCGCGCGCCAAAAATGCCCGCTGCAACTCGCCGCCGGAGAGCTTGGCGAGGGGACGCGAGAGGAGCGCGTCCGCGCCGACTTGCGCGAGGGCGGCTCGCGCTTTCTCCCTCTCTTCACGCTTAATCCGCGCGGGCCAGCGCCGCCGCAATCCCGACACGACGAGTTCCAGGGCGGTCGCTGGAAAGGAACGGTCGAAGGTCTTGAGCTGCGGCACGTAGCCGATGCGCTCGGGATTCTTGCCCGCATCTTGCCCGAAGAGCGCCGCGTGACCCTTATTCGGCTTGATGAGCCCCAACGCCACCTTGACGAGCGTGGATTTGCCCGCCCCGTTCGGTCCGACGACGGCGAGAAATTCTCCTTTAGAGAGGTCGAACGATACATCTTGCAACGCTTCAACCTCGCCGAAGCGCACGCTGACGTGGTGGATGTGGAGGGCGGGCGGGTCGCTCATCGGCTCAACCATACCAAACGCCCTCTACTCATCACCTAACGCCTCTTGCACGACGCCTACGTTGTAGCGCATCAGCTCGGCGTAGCTCTCGGTTTCAGCGCCACCGCCCAAAGGATCGAGAATGTAGAGCGTTAAGCCAGCGCTCTCCGCGACGACTTCGGCGGGGCGCGCGGGCAACTGCACCTCGCTGAAAATCGCCTTAGCGCCGCTTCCGTCAATCTGGGAAAGGGCGTCAGCAATATACGCAGGGCTCGGCTCACGTCCGGGAGCGGGTTCGATTTCGACGATGAGGTCGAGCCCGAAGTGCCGCGCGAAGTAGGGCCAGGCGTCGTGAAAGGGGACGAAAGCTGCACCTTGCAAGGGCTCCATGACCTCTTGCAGTTCGGCGTTTAGCACGCCGAGTTCGGAGACAACCCGTTCACCGTTTGCCTCGTAGGTCTCGGCGTTCTCAGGGTCTATCTCGGTGAGGCGCTCAACGAACATAGGCACAACCTCCGCCATGAGCGCAGGCTCGAGCCACACGTGCGGGTTGACGCCGCTGTGGTTGTGGTCGGTTCCTTCATGACTGTCTTCACCGTGCTCGTCTTCGCCAGACTCATTTTCACCGTGCTCATCTTCACCATGCGCTTCTTCGCCCCCCAGCGGCTCGAACTCGAGTTCGCTTATGACCTCGAGCACCGCCGCGTTCGCGCCACTGGCGTTCACTAAATCCAGGAGCCACTCGTCTAACCCACCGTTCAAGACGACGAGGTCCGCCTCGGCGAGTTGCGCCACGTCGCGCGGCGTCGGGTCGAACGTGTGAGGTGACGCGCCGGGCGGGAGAAGGCGCACGACGTTAGCGCGCTCACCTGCCACCTCTTGCACGAGCGCGTAGTAGGGGTGGATGGAGGTGACGACCGTCACTTGCGCAGCAGCTTGCGTCCATATCAGCAGAGCGAGCAGAAACACGCCCGCAAACCACTTGGGGCACCACCTCTTGAAGCGAGAATCAATTATCATCTAGCTATCGTAAGGTCCGCCACGAGGCTTTGTCAACCCAAGTTGAGCGAATGCTCCAGCGACGACGCGCCACTTGCTGAGAGAGGTTCCCAGTAAGCGTAGGCGCTGCCTATTCATCTGGTAAACTACGAGAATGAAACGCCAAACCTCACAGCGCCGCGCGATTGTGCAGGCGCTAGAAACCGCGCCCGGACCGCTCACACCGCAAGAGGTCTTAGAGAACGCCAGCCAAGCGCAAGCGAGTCTAGGGCTCGCCACCGTCTACCGCAACTTGAGCAGCTTGGAAGAATCGGGCGATGTGGTCGCGGTGCACCTGCCAGGTGAAAGCGCCCGCTTCGAACTTGCCGGGCGAGGTCATCACCATCACTTCCGCTGTGAGTCGTGCGAAGGGGTGTTCGAACTCGACGCAACTTGCCCGGTAGCGGTGCTAGAAGGTGTTACATTGCCGGGCGGGTTTCAGGTGAAAGACCACGAACTCACGCTTTATGGGCTCTGCCCAGGATGTCAAGCAGTTTAGAGAAGAAGCAGATACGTTATGACCGAGCACGCAGCCGGGTAGGGTGGGTTTGAAACCCACCCCTACAGCGTAATTAGACGGGCTGGTGGTCAGTGAAGGCGTCCCAGTGCACACCTAAAACAGTCCGTTGAGACAGTCCACCAAGAGGGAGAAAAACCTTGCAAACTATTGCGACGCTGAACAAGTGGCTGCTCCTTGTTCTTATCTTAACGGGCTCGAGCGGTGTTTTAGCTCAAGTAAGTACGCAGCAAAGAGCAGCTGAGGTGGGGTATCTCGAGGGGCGCATCCTCTCCGTAAACAAACACGCTTCGCCGAGGTGCGTTTATCTAGCGGCGAGGTCATCTCCGCCGACTTAGGTCAGCCGCTGCCCGAAGAGGTCGGTCTGCCTTCAGACCTGCCCGATTTTGAGCCGGGCGAGCGCGTCGAAATCTACTACGCGCCGGGGCCGGACGGGACACGCCAGTACGTCGTGTCGGACTGGATACGGCGTCCTGCGCTGTTCTGGCTCGTCCTTCTCTTTTTGGGCGTCTCAGTCGCGGTTGCGCGGGGCAAGGGGCTCAGGGCGTTTCTCGCGACTGCCTCGAGCTTAGCCATCGTCATCGGCTTTGTTGTGCCGAGCATCTTGGGTGGCTGGAACCCCATTCTCGTCTCACTTTTGGGCGTCGGCGGTATCCTCATCTTAGCCATTTACTTCGTGCACGGGCTCTCGTGGAGCACGACGGCGGCGCTCATCGGTACGTTTGCGGCAGTGCTCGCGACGATGGGCTTAGGCATCTTTTTCACCGAGGCGGCGCACCTCACGGGTTTCGGGAGCGATGAGGCGGCGTTTATCTCGTACGGCGCGAGTCAAGTCAACCTCAAAGGACTCCTTTTAGCAGGGCTTCTCATCGGCGCACTCGGAGCGCTGACCGACATCACCATCGTGCAGGCGAGCGTGATTCGCGAGTTGGCGCACGTCAACCCGAACTTCGGGCTGGCGGAACTTTACAAGCGCGGCATGAACGTCGGGCTCGACCACATCGGCTCGCTCGTGAACACGCTCGTGTTGGCGTATACGGGCGCAGCCTTGCCGCTTTTGGTCCTCTTGACGCTCAGCGACTTCACGTTCATGCGGGCCTTGAACCTCGAACTCGTCGCCTCCGAGGTGGTGCACACGCTCGTCGGCTCGGTGGGGCTCATCCTCGCCGTGCCCTTCACCACGCTCATCGCCGCTTTAATGTTTCGCGGGGACCGCTTAACACTCAAAGAGGGGGAGTTGGAGCACGCGCATCATCACTGAGAGGATGAGCCCGCGCAAGTCGCCATGTACCCTTACCCTGTTATGCGCTGACACAGAGTTGACAATGACTTCTTATTCTCATCAAGAAGCTCGAGCATTTTGTTAAGTTAGCTTTTGTAGAGAAGAAATGATGTATTAAAGAACAAAGGAGAGGTCAGTAATGAAAGAGATTCTCATTAGTACAGGTGTCGCGCTCTTTTCTCTCGCCTCCTTCGGAGCGGCGCAGACGGGCGGTTTCGTACAGGAGGAACCCCACGAGCACGGCGCGGCGGCGCTCTCCGTGGTGTTGGACGGCGAGACGCTCAACATGGAGTTTGTGAGCCTGGCGGTGAACCTCGTCGGCTTCGAGTACGAGCCTGCCACTCCTGAGGAGGAAGCGGCAGTCGAGGACGCGCTGGCGCAGTTAGAGGACGGCGCGGCGCTTTTCAGTCCAGCCGAAGCCGCAGGTTGTGAGCTGTCAGACCAAGAGGTCGAGCGGGAGGTCACGAGCGAAGAGGGTCACGAGGAAGGCGAGGAACACAGCGACGAGGAGACCGGCGGCGCGGATGACCACAGCGACGAAGAGGGCGAAGAAGGCGCAGTCCACAGCGAATTCCACGCCACCTACACCTTTACCTGCGCCCAGTCGGACAGCTTGAACAGCGTCAGCTTGCGTGAGCTTTTCGCGCTCTATCCGGGCATCGAGGACTTAGACGTGCAATACGTCCTCCCGAGTGGGCAGGGCGCAGCGGAACTGAGCCCGACGACGGACACGCAGCTTACGTTTTAAGGAGCAATGAGTTGAAAGCAATGAGCAATGAGTTTTGGTAGTGGCTTTATCTAAAATGATGCTGATGTCAAAGCAAGGGGTTGAAACCCCTTGTTCACCACGTAGAGATAGTATAGGGCGGTATTCGACTCAGAACCACTACCTGAGTTTTATCTTTCCACTTTCAACTCATTGCTCGTTGCTCATTGCTCGATTTTTTGAGAGATTTTTCTCCTTCTCGAGCAGAGCGGATGAGGATACACTAGCGTTGTGACGGTGACGGACCACGATTCGGTAGCGGTAGCTGAGACGCACCCTCGAGCCGCTTTGGTGAAGCTCGAGGATATTCACTTCCGCTGGAAGCAGGGCGCACCTCTTGTGCTGGATATTAGCGCATTCGCTGTCTGCCAAGGCGAGAAGGTCTTCCTCAAAGGGCCTTCGGGCAGCGGCAAGAGCACGCTGCTCAACCTGGTTGCGGGCGTCATCGTCCCGCAACAGGGCACCGTCACAGTGGGCGACGTAGCGGTCTCCGCTTTGCGCGGGGCGCGGCGCGACGCATTCCGGGCGGACCACATCGGCTTCATCTTTCAGATGTTCAACCTTATTCCTTACCTTTCGGTGTTGGAAAACGTGACGCTGGCGCTGACCTTTTCAAAACGCCGTGAGGCGCGGACAAAGGCGTTGGGTGCGGTGAACGAGGAGGCGGCGCGGCTGCTGAGCCGCTTAGGATTAAACGGTGCGCTTCAGTCGCGCCCCGTCACCGAACTGAGCATCGGGCAGCAGCAGCGCGTGGCGGCGGCGCGCTCTCTCATCGGCAGCCCCGACTTGCTCATCGCCGACGAGCCTACTTCAGCGCTCGACGCCGACACCCGCGAGAGTTTTATCCGTTTACTGTTCGAGGAGTGTGACCGCGCCGGGATGACGCTCCTGTTTGTGAGCCACGACGGGAGCCTCGAGCACCTCTTCGACCGCAGCCTCGACCTACGGACACTCAACCACGCTTCGGAGGTAGCTTAATGTTCGTCAAGCTCCTCCGCTTAACCGTCAAGAGTATGCTCAACCGCGCGGGCACGACGCTCCTCACGGTCTTGGTCATCGCCATCAGCGTGACGCTCCTTTTAGGTGTCGAGAAGGTGCGCACGGAGGCTAGAACGAGCTTCGCCAATACCATCTCGGGGACGGACCTCGTGGTGGGCGCACGGAGCGGCGGAATGCAGCTCCTCTTGTACAGCGTCTTCCGCATCGGTGACGCGACGAACAACATCACCTGGCAAAGTTATCAGCAAGTCGCCACCCATCCCAACGTCGCCTGGACCGTGCCCATCTCGCTCGGCGACTCGCACCGGGGCTTCCGCGTCGTCGGCACGAGCGAGGCGTACTTCGAGCACTACCGCTACGGGCGCTCTCGCCCACTGCGCTTCACAGCGGGCGAGCCTTTCAGCGGCGTCTACGACGCGGTGCTCGGCGCGGACGTGGCGAAAACTTTGGGCTACACCGCCGGGCAGGAGATCGTCATCGCTCACGGCACGAGCGACACGACCCTGCTCGACCACCGCGACAAGCCCTTTACGGTAGTAGGCATCCTAGCGAAGACAGGCACGCCCGTGGACCGCTCCGTCCACGTGAGCTTGGCGGGTATCGAGGCGATGCATATCGATTGGCGGAGCGGCGTGCCCGTCCCTAGTCAGCGCGTGAGTGCGGAGGAGGCGCGGACGCGCGACCTGACCCCGAACGCCATTACCGCTTTTCTAGTCGGCGTGGAGCCTAAGACGGCAATTTTCAGGCTCCAGCGCGACATCAATGACTACCGGCGCGAGCCGCTCTTGGCGGTGCTACCCGGCGTCGCCTTACAGGAACTGTGGAACCTTTTAGGGGCGGCGGAGCGGGCGCTGCTGATCGTCTCCGGCTTCGTGGTGCTGAGCGGGCTCATCGGGATGCTGAGCGCGATTCTCTCGAGCCTCAGCGAAAGGCGGCGCGAGATGGCAATTTTGCGCTCGGTGGGCGCACGTCCCTGGCACGTCTTCATGCTGCTCAGCGCCGAAGCCGTGCTCTTTACCGTGGTGGGTTGCGCTTTAGGCGTCGCGCTGCTCTACACCTTTCTCGCCGGGCTGCGCCCCTGGATAGCCAACGAGTATGGGCTCTACATCGCCATCACGCCGCCTGGACCCTTCGACCTCACCCTGCTCGCGGTTGTGATTGGCGCGGGCGTTCTCACCGGGCTCGTGCCGGCGTACCGTGCCTACCGCAATTCGCTCGCGGACGGCTTGACGGTGCGGGTGTAAGAGGGAGGAGCGTGAAGAGGTCAGTTGAAGAGGTGGGATACATCGGAATAAAGGCTTATTCTTACCTGAGTTCTTGCTCGAGAACTCAATCGGTCCGCGCAGCTTTGGAGCAAAGAGGTTGGGGCGAAAGACATGACGATAAGAAAGGCATGACACCAAGAGGAGAGATGAGCCTCTATACTCAAAACGTGGAGAGGATGATGAACGTGAGATGGACGGTTACTATGCTCACCAGCCTGACACTCTTGCTCGCCGCGTGTGGCAGTAAACCCGAAGCGGGCACGCCGCTCGGCTTGGCGCAGCAGGTCGCGACGAGGGCGTTCGAGACGTTGGAGCCCACCGCGCTCGCCTGGGGCAGCCTCATGCCTGCGGGCTATGAGCCTTCCTACCAGTCCTTCCCCTGGGAGGCTGAGGACAGCGAGGCGGTAATGCGCGAGACTTTGCAAAGCACCCCACTCGTCGAGGCGTTGGACGGGCAAGCGGTCAAGGTGTCGGGCTACGTCGTGCCGCTCTCGAGCGATGAAGAGGCGGTCAGCGAGTTTCTACTCGTGCCCTTTTTAGGCGCGTGTATCCACGTACCACCGCCGCCCGCCAACCAGATCGTCTACGTCAAGCCTACCTATCCGCTACCGCATGACGACGCGCAAGATGTCGTCTCAGTTGCGGGCACGATAAGCGCACAAGGACGCACGAGTGAATTTGGCGCGGCGGGTTACGAGATGACGGGCGCGCTGCTCGTTCCCTTCGACGAGGAGGAGTACGCGGGCGTCGCGCAGGGTCCGGTCGTCATTGATGGAGACGGGGCGCAAGGCGACCCTGCATTTAGGTAACGAGTAGGTAAACAGCATCTCGGTAGTGAAGTCACGGGGAGAAGCCGCGTCGAGAAGATAGGCTCGCGCGTTCCTCTTTTACAAAAATCAAGAGCCTCGAGCCCACTTCAAATCCTCGAGCGCAACCCCCACAACTGGCGCGCATCAGCTCCGTACATAAATCAAGAGGTGAAAAAGGCGTAAACTTGAAGGTGTGTTTACGCCTTTTTCATGTACCCCTTACGTCGTGTGCAATCTCAAGCGTTTCTTCATACAAGGGTCTGCAACGTGCAAAACACCACATTCGTACCTTAAAAAGTGAGTCTCATGCCTTACTCTGACCTATTAGTCGTTCTTGCTGCGGCGCTACCACCTCTTACCGACATTCCCTTTCTCGAGGTGGTGAGGCGCGCTTTGACGCTCGAGCAGGAGGTATTTTTGCTAGTTCAGAGTGAAACCTGGGGGCTACTCGCTGTGGTCTTCGTCGTCTTTTTCGCGGGCTTTTCCGAATCGCTAGGTCAGAGCGTCGTACTCTTCGCTAACCGCGTCAAGCCTAAGCGTTTTGTGGCGTCGCTGGCGCTTTCGGCGGCGATTTTCCTCTTCAGCTACCTCTTCTGGACCTTGAGCATCTGGTTTGTAGGCACGTACCTCTATGGACGCGAGGTGGACTTCAATACCATCGCGAAGGCGGTAGGGCTCGGTTACGCACCTTACCTCTTCTCGTTCTTTGCGCTCGCGCCGTACTTCGGCGTGCCGATTTTCGCGCTCTTGTCGCTCTGGAGCTTGCTCGCGGTGATTGTGGCGGTGTCGGCAACCTTGGACCTCACCCTCACGCAAGCGCTCGTCTGCAGCGCCCTCGGTTGGCTGCTCTGGCAAGCCTTGCAGCGCACCATCGGACGGCCTATCATCGCCCTCTCGAGGCGGCTCAAGCGGCTCACGGCGGGCGTCCCGCTCACCACGACGCGCCAAGAACTCCGCGACTTGTACGAAGGGAATGGCGAGAGGGACAAGTGATGCTCCTACCTGATGCACTCACCCTGCTCGCCGTGCTCGTCGTCGGCTTCTTGATTGCGGGCATCCTCTCCCCTTTCGAGGCACTCGGCTGGTGGGCGGGCTGGTACGGGCGGCACCCCAAAGAGGAGGAGCACGTTAGAGCGCTCTACAGGGCGGAGGGCGCGGAAGGGTTTGTCGTCTTCTTGTCAGGCATTCATAGCGTCTCGGGGGAGGCGTACGCCGAGCGCGAAGTCGTCTTTTTGAAGCGTTTGCGCAAGAGGTTGACGGATAAAGTCGTCGTGGTAGACGATATCTTTCCCTACTCGGTCACCAACCGCGCCCTGACCGGCGGGCGCATCTTCGCCAAGTTCTGGCGCTGGGCGCTCAAGCGCAAGCTGAGCGGGCCCGGACTCGCGGGGGCGCTCATCAACTTTCGCAACATCTGGCAGGTTGCAGTTTCCGCCGACAGCCGCTACGGACCGATTTACAACCAGGGCTCTGCCGAGATGATCTCAAGGGGTCTAGAGTTGCACGGCTACGAACCCGCTAGCGGCGTCCCGGTGACGCTCATCGGCTACAGCGGCGGCGGGCAGATTGCGGTGGGCGCTGCGCCGCATCTGCGTTCAATGTTGGGCGCGCCCATCAGCGTCGTGTCCTTGGGCGGCGTCATAAGTTCGGACCCCGGACTTCTCGCTTTGGAGCACGTCTATCACCTCTATGGGCGGCGCGACATGGTGCAGCGCACGGGTAATTTTCTCTTTCCAGGGCGGTGGCCTATCCTGCCCTATTCGGCGTGGAACCAGGCGAAGCAGCAGGGCATCATCAAGCTCATCTCAATGGGACCGGCGGACCATACCGGACCCAGGGGATATTTAGACGCGGAGAGCTTTTTACCGGATGGGCGGAGCTACTTAGACGCGACTGTGGAGACCATCGCACGAATTGTCGAGGCGGAAGAGGTGATCGTGGAGGGGCATAAATCGGTGATGAGCTTCAGCTAGCCGGAGCACGGAATACGAAACGACTATAGAAAGTATCATTTGGTTTGAGTGAACGAAGTTATGCGAAGAGACGCTCTCACGATGTAGAACACCGTTGCCTAACGGCAAACTACGTCATTCGCTTTGCGAAAATTTCGTCCCTGCGGGCTTTCAGAAAGCAGCACGCACATTTGAGAATGAAATCCCGCTAGTTTATGGCTGAGACTTGCGCTATTCCAATCAGTACTTATGTTAATTGCTATATAATGTGACGCTGACGTAGGAGTTGGTTTGGGACCAACCCCTACACCATATTGCCCACACTCTACATCGCCTACACTTCATACCAACCTGATTCAAGGATGTCGTAAATTGAGCGCGCCCGAGGGTACGCGCTCACGCGCGGTTTAGATGTCAAACTACGACATCTAAACTTCACTCCGGTATCACAACGCGCCCTCGAGACAATCTGCGAATCGCCTCGCCCTCACCGCCGGATGCTACAGTGACCTCTTATGAAAGGTCCCGTAATATGAAAGGTATCATCTTAGCAGGCGGCTCCGGCACGCGCCTCTACCCTGCGACGAGGGCTCTCAGCAAACAACTCGTCCCGGTTTACGACAAGCCGATGATCTACTACCCCCTATCCGTCCTGATGCTCGCGGATATCCGCGACGTACTCATCATCACCACGCCGCATGACAGAGCGAGCTTCGAGCGGCTCTTGGGCGACGGTTCGCAGTGGGGGCTCTCACTCCACTACGCCGAGCAGCCCAAGCCTGAAGGCTTAGCGCAAGCCTTCATCATCGGGCGCGCGTTCGTCGGTGACGATTCGGTTTGCCTCATTTTGGGCGATAATATCTTCTTCGGGCAGAGTTTCGGTCAGCAGTTACGCCGCGCGACCTCTTTGGAGGAGGGCGCTACCGTCTTCGGCTACTACGTGCGCGACCCTGAGCGCTACGGCGTGGTGGAGTTCGGCGGAGCGGGCAAGGCCGTGAGCTTGGAGGAGAAGCCCGAAAAACCCAAGTCGAACTACGCTGTAACGGGTCTCTATTTTTACGACAATCAGGTGCTAGACATCGCGAAAAACCTCAGACCTTCGCCCAGGGGCGAGCTAGAAATCACCGACGTAAATAAAACGTACTTAGCCCAAAACCAGCTCCACGTCGAGATGATGGGGCGCGGCATGGCGTGGCTGGATACGGGCACGCACGAATCGCTCCTGCAAGCCTCGAACTTCGTCGAGACCATCGAGCAGCGCCAAGGGCTCAAGATCGCCTGCTTGGAAGAGGTTGCGTACCGCAAAGGCTGGATAAGCGCGGAGACCTTGGCTGAGCTTGCGGGTCCGATGAAGAAGAATGAATACGGTCAGTATCTGCTCGCCCTCTTGAAGTGAGCGAGCGCCCTACCGTTTTTATGATGTGCGGGCTCACGGGCTCCGGTAAGACCACCTACGCGAAGAGGTTAGAGCGAGAGGAAAACGCGGTGCGCTTCTCCGTAGATGAGTGGATGATAGACCTCTACGGTCACCACATGCCGCGCGCAGTATTCGACGAGCGGTTGAGGGTGATCAAAGACCTCTTGTGGAACGTCGCGCGGTGGCTTTTGGAGTTAGAGGTCAACGTCGTTTTGGACTTCGGATTTTGGAAGCGGAAAGAGAGGTTGGATTTCCAGGCTCGAGCCCAAACCGCAGGCGCAACTCCGCTGCTCTACTTTTTTGACATCCCCTTTTTAGAACTTCAAGCTCGGTTAGAGGCGCGAAACGCGGTGCTGGACGCAGGAACGTACGAGATCACACAAGAGATGTTGGAGATGTTTGCGGGCTGGTTCGAGCTACCTACCGAAGCGGAGGGGCTGAACATCATCCGCGTCCGCTCCAGAGACTAGGGAACTACACCGTTCTCGGCTCCGTCAGTTTGGTCTTCAAAGTCGGTGAAACTTGGAGGATGCTACGGCAGCTCCCCCCCGAACTCACGCCTGCTTTAACTCAACGTGCGCATTCACAAGGTGCTATAAACACCTCAGCTCAGCCGCCCGTGACGATGTGTGTGCGGTTCGAAGAGAGCGAGTACGGGCAACATTTTGAGAAAGGTGGGATGACAAATAAGGTCATCGGCTAACACAGTAGCGTAGAACATTCAGTTTTGCGGCAACAGTTCGAAATTCAGAGTCCACACCGGGTAGAAAGCGCGACCGAGTACGTGTGCCAGGCGGTATCTACACATTTGGTCCGAATCGAGTTGTACTCGTCGCAGTTAGGGAGAGCAAATGTTACGAGGGTCAACGCGCTGCTTAGGTCTAGCGGCACTTTTATTATTGGCGGCGTGCTCACAGACCGAGCCGAGCGAGCAGGTCGCGCCGAGTGCGACCGAACTTCTCTACAACGACACCTTTGATTCGGGGAGGTGGTCTGGTGCGTGGGGGACGGAGTGCCCTTTCGACTACTCCTGTAGGGTCACTGAAAGCCCGCAAGGAGGCGGCGAGGCGATGCGCTTCGAACACCGCAAAGGCGACTATGACGGCTCCCGCGAAACCAAAGGGGCGGAGTTAAAAACAGTTGAGCGCACTCCGTTCAAACAAGCTAACGAGTTCTGGTACGGCTTCAAGGTCTACTTCCCCGAGGACGGGATGCGGACTGACGTGAGCCCCGAAATCATCGCGCAGTGGCACGGCAGACCCGACTTCGACGAAGGTGAGGACTGGCGCAACCCCATCGCACTTTTAGACGTGAGGCGTGATGACATGGTCTTTAGCTGCGCCTACAGCCCTAAAAGGGTCAACGTAAACGAGGAGAAAAAGCAGGAAGTCGAGGTCTCGCTCGGCAAGGTGCCCAAAAACCGCTGGGTCAGCTTCGTCTTTCACATCAAATTCGATCCGTTCGGTGAGGGCGTTGTCGAGATGTGGCAAGACGGCGAGTCGGTGTTGAGTAGGCGCGGTGTCGGCTGCGGCTACAACGACGAACTCGCGCCCTACTTCAAGTATGGTTTTTACAAGTACAGCAACAGACAGTCCGACCACAGTAGCCGCGTCATCTTCTTCGACGACGTCCGCGTCGGTGACAGCAGCGCCTCCTACAGCGACGTGATGCCAGGTGGCAGCGAACCTGCCAATCCCGCACCGGAACCCTCGCCTGACCCCGCACCGTCACCGGAACCCTCTGACCCTAACCCCAGTGGCAGCGTTCCTATCGGCGAAACAGTGTGGCTCAAGGCTCAGAACAACAAGTTTGTAAGCGCCTGGAGCGACGACGTTGCCCTTCGTGCGGACGGAGACCAGCTCGGCGCGGAAGACCAGTTCAGCGTTGTCGAGGCAGGTGACGGTAAAGTGGCGCTGCGCAGCGTGAAAATCGGCAAGTATGTAGCAGCCGTAGACGGCAGGTCACTCTACGCCGACGGTAGTAGCATCGGCGTAGAAGACCGCTACACCTGGCAGACGAACCAAGATGGCACGGTGTGCCTCAAGAGCGAATACACCGACAAATACGTCGTCGCCGAGTCCGCAGGTGACGCGCCACTTATTGCAAACCGCGATCAGTGTCGCTCTTGGGAGCGCTTCGCATGGGGCGTGGCAAAGTAGAGGAGGAAAGTTGAGGTTGGTGGGGGCGCGGTGTTGGTGGGGGCGTGGTGTTGATGAAGGGCAGATGTAGCAGAACTAGGATAAAATAGTGCGCTGATGCTACGAACTGCTGAAACATCACCAAACTACCGCACATGGACTCGAGCCCCCACCTCATGACCACCCTCTTAACCGGCGGCTCCGGGCGACTCGGCAGCGAGTTGCGTACGCTCATGCCGGACATCATCGCGCCGCCGAGCGCAGAACTCGACCTCACAAACGCCGCAAACGTCCAGCACGCGCTCAAACTTTACAAGCCCGACGTCGTCATCCACGCCGCCGCCTACACCGACGTCAAGGGCGCGGAAACGGATCAAGCTGCGTGCTGGCAGGTCAACGTAGAGGGTACACGCAACCTCATTAGGGCGCTTAAAGATACGAACACCATACTCGTCCATATCTCCACCGATTACGTTTTTTGTGGCGACGTTGGCAACTATCACGAAGACAACCCTGTCGGCCCCGTGCGCAACTATTACGCGCTCAGCAAACTCGTCGCGGAAGAGGTTGCCAGACTCGCCCTACGCCACCTCATCATCCGCACCAGCTTCCGCCCGCGCGAGTTTCCCTATCCGGTGGCGTTTGCGGACGTGTTTACGAGCCAAGACTACGTAGACATCATCGCACCAGAAATCGCTTTAGCCGTGCGGTACGTAGGCGAGATTCCCTTTGACACTTTGCACATCGCTACCGAGCGTAAAAGCGTCTATGAGCTTGCCAAACGGCGCAATGAAGAGGTCGAGCCAGGCTCCAAGGCCGATGCGGGCGTCTCTCTACCAGACGACATCAGCCTCAACGTGGAGCGGTGGCAAACGCTCAGAACTTCCTTAAAAGAAAAGAGCACCTCATGACCGACCTCTCGAAATCCGCTACCGACGCGCTGACCTTTCAGACGTATGAGCCTCATCCCGAAATCGAGGGTGTGTGGATGCGTAAACTCACTAAGCGGCGGAGCGACAATGGCTTCTTTATGGAGTACGCGCGGCTTAGTCAAGGAAACGTGAAGGGGTTGCCGCACGACTTTACGGAAGATTTCACAGTGCGGCAGATCAGCGTCTCGAGCGCCGAACCGGGGCGCATCAACGCCTTTCACATCCACCCCCGCGAGCCGCAAAACGAACTCTGGACGGTGATTCAGGGGCAGCTCAAGGTATGGCTTGCCGACTGCCGGGCAGGTTCCCCAACCGAAGGCAACAAGCGCCCTTTCATCTTGAACGGCGAAGAACCTGCTCAGCTCTACATCCCGGCAGGCGTCGCGCACGGCTATCAGGCTGGCGTGAGCGGCGCGACGTTACTCTACGCAATGGACCAGCAATTCGATGTCGAACATCCAAATGAAGGACGCCTGCCCTGGGACTTTTTCGGGGCGGACCTGTGGGCGGAGGATAGGGGTTAGAAGTGGACTACACAGGAAACTATAAAAAGGTTTTAGTGACGGGTGGGCTCGGCTTCATCGGCTCCTCGTACATCCGCATCATTCTCACAGAAACCGACTTGGAAGTCGTCAACTTAGACCTTATGACCTACGCCGCGAATCCCGCAACGCTCAAGGACTTCGAGGACGATTCGCGCTACACCTTTATCAAAGGGGACATCGCGGACCCGGAGGTTGTCGAAAAAGCCGTGCAAGGCTGCGACGCGGTGCTCAACTTCGCCGCCGAGACGCACGTGGACCGCTCCATTCAGGACGCCGCGCCCTTTACGCGCACGAATGTCGAGGGAGTACGGGTCTTGCTCGAGGCTGCCCGCGCCCGTAACATCCGCTTCGTTCAAGTTTCCACCGACGAGGTCTACGGCGAGGTGATGGAAGGTTTGAGCGTCGAAGACGACCCCTTCAGACCGCGCAGCCCCTACAGCGCCTCCAAAGCAGGCGGCGACCTCTTGGTCCAAGCCTACGCGACGACGTATGACATGGACGTGGTGACGACGCGTGGCTCGAACAACTATGGACCCTACCAGTTCCCCGAAAAGGTCATTCCGCTCTTTGTGACCAACGCTTTAGAGAACCAACCTCTTCCTATCTACGGCACAGGCAAGGCGATTCGCGACTACATCTTTGTGGACGACCACGCAAGGGGGATTCACCAGGCACTCCTCAAAGGGAAGAGCGGCGAGGCGTATAACATCGGCGGAGAGAATCAGACGGACGGGCTGGCGGTTGCCGCGACGATTTTGAACACGCTCGAGAAGCCCAATGACCTCATTCGACATGTCAAAGACCGCCCCGGTCACGACTACCGCTACGCGCTCGATATTTCTAAGGCGAAGCGCGACCTGGGTTGGCAACCGAGCATGACCTTCGCTGAGGGGATCGAGAAGACGATTGCCTGGTATCAGGAGCACCCGGAGTGGTGGCAGGAGACGAAAGAGGGACAGAAGGAGTATTTTGAGAAGCAGTACGTGAAGCGCTGATTACCGTTTATGGAGCCATTAGAAAAAGTAGGTTTTCCGATCGGAGAGGCACGTACTAAGTTAGCATATCGCCTTGGTTTGCCCTACGATGCCTCAATGCAAGATTGGGAGTACGAGGTTGCGGAAAAAGTCGATTTTGGCAAATGCCTTAACTTGTATTCCAATGCCTCTTTAACAGATTACGAGCGTTTTTGTCTCATGGAAATACTTATTCAAATTACTGCTGATGAGGTCGCGGATAGGTTGAGCCCTAAAGAGTCAAACAAATGGACGGCAGTGAAGGCTCTAATTTACGCTAATCCAAAACTACACGCACCTAGCGTTCACTATTGGAAAAGCTTCAGAAACAATCATGAGTATCAAGCTATCGGTAAAGCCATGCGAGATACTTGGCAAGAACTCATTGACCAATAGTAATTTTGACGAGGTAAGCAGCTTTTGAGAAGTGACCTAAAGTTAGCTCGAGCCTACCAAACCCAATGGGAGAGGAGCCGCATTAGGATTCAAGAAAGCGAGATAAGCCACAAAGAGTTAAGTATAATGTAGTTTTGTTACAGTTTAGTGTACACTGTTCGCTGTGAACCCCGCACTACCCCGTATGATGTCCTCGACCAAAAAAGTGCGCCAAGCTTGGAACACGCTCACTACACCGCTCTACTGGTTTTACGAGCGCTCTCTCTTGCGAGCCATCAGTGGCGCGTCGCTGCCTAAGCACATCGGCATCATCATGGACGGCAACCGCCGCTTCGCCCGGACAGTGGGCTTAGACGTAAAAACAGGGCATAACTACGGCGCGGGCAAAGCGCGTGAGGTGCTCGACTGGTGCTTGGACCTGGGCATCAAGCACGTCACCATCTGGGGCTTTAGCACCGAGAACCACTCGCGCAAGCCCGAAGAGGTGGCGCACCTCCACAGCCTCTTCGCGCAGCAGGCGAAGGACCTGATCGGCGACACGCGCCTGCATGAGAACAGGGTGCGCGTGCGCGTCATCGGCGACATTGACAGCTTTCCAGACGATACCAAAGCGGCTTTGCGGCGTATGGAAGAAGCAACGGAGGATTACAGCGGAATGCACCTGAACGTGGCGCTCGGTTACGGCGGGCGTGAGGAGATCGT
Source organism: Trueperaceae bacterium (assembly GCA_965215565.1). Taxonomy (GTDB): domain Bacteria; phylum Deinococcota; class Deinococci; order Deinococcales; family Trueperaceae; genus CBDBZX01. The sequence goes on along the minus strand of CBDCDZ010000004.1, from coordinate 3,847,405 downwards.
TTCAGCGGTGAGGAAGTTGTTGCTCGAGCAATCCAATCAGGTATCCACCCCGGACGAGTTGGCCCACCACGTCGACGCGGAGGGCATCAGCCGCCACCTCTACACTGCGGGCGTCCCCGACCCCGACTTTGTCATCCGCACCTCGGGCGAGGTGCGGCTCTCTGGGTTCTTGCTCTGGCAAACGGCGTATAGCGAGTTTTACTTCTGCGACGCCTTCTGGCCCAGCTTCCGCAAGGTGGATTTCTTGCGGGCGGTGCGCTCCTTTCAGGCGCGCGAACGGCGCTTCGGCAAATAACCTGCAAACTAAAAAGTTATCGGTTAAGGTAAAGGGATGAAATACGCCAAAATCGTCTCTTTTGAAGAACTGAACGACATCCGCGGCTCGCTCGGTAAGATTGTCTGCACCTCGGGCGGCTACGACCCTATTCACCCCGGACACGCCACCTGTCTCATCGAGTCGAAGCAGTACGGTGATACGCTCGTAGCGATTGTCAACGGTGACGCCTTTTTGACGGCGAAAAAGGGCAAGCCCTTTATGGATTTGGCGACCCGCTGCGGTATCGTCTCGTGCATCCGTGAGGTGGACTACGTCGTGCCGTTCGAGATTGAAGGCGACTCGACGGTCTGCGAAGCCCTGCGCCAACTACGCCCGCACGTCTTCACTAAGGGCGGCGACCGCACCGACTACACGAACATCCCCGAGTGGGACGTGTGCCAGGAGTTAGACATCGAGTTAGTGCCGCAAGTCGGGCGGGATAAGGTTTGGAGCAGTTCGGACTTTTTGGCGGAGTGGGGAGAGTTTGCGGTGGAGCAAGCGAAGGTTAAGGGGAAGTAGGGACTCGAGACTTGAACCTACTTACCCTAGAAGACTGTGACGCCCTCTTTGACTTTGAATACAGGAATAAGGCGTGGTTTGAACGATGGGTTCCACCTAGACCCGGTATCTATTTTGACGCGGAGAAGTTCCCCAGTGCACTCTCCAGTCTAGTTGGAGGGATGTCTAGGTCCACTTATCTGTTGTTTGTTGAATACCAGGGTGACAAGATTGCGGGGCGCTTCAACTTCTCCAGTATTGAGGACGAACACGCGGAGATCGGCTACCGCGTGTGTCAGGAGCATCTAGGCCAAGGTATCGCCTCTAAGGGGGTGGCTTATCTAAAGGATTTTGCTCGAGCAAAACTATCTGTAAAACAGTTGACAGCTCGAGCGAGCCCTGAAAACCTTGCGTCGCAAAAGGTCTTGTTGCGACATGGTTTTGTCAAGCGTTCAGACCAGGAGAGGGTAGAATTGGGCGGACGAATGATTGTGCTCGAGCAGTTTTCGCTCGACCTATAAGCCGTCCGGTCTACTCTCAGCCTTCGGAGGAGAACAGTGAATAAAACCTACCGCATCAGCCTCTGGTCCATCGTCGTCCTAGCGCTCTTGGTAGGCGGGCTCGCCCTCTTCGCGCTCTACTCCTGGAGCCGCGTCGCGCAGATCAATGCGGCGAGCACACAGATAGAGCGCAACTGGCTGCCGAGCACGCGGCTCCTCGGGCAGATGGAGGTGGACGCGCTGGCGTACCGAGTCGCCGCCATGCAGCATGTGCTCTCCTTGCGAGATGAGGACATGCGGCGCTACGAGGAGGAGATGAGCGCGGCGCTCGCGTCGCTGGACGAGGCGCGGGGGCGCTACGAGCCGCTCATCGTTTCTGAAGAGGAGCGAGACCTGTACAACGCTTTCGGGAGTACCTGGGCGCGTCACCTCGAGGAGAGCCAAGCCGCCCTCGCCTTATCCAGAGAGAACCAGAACCAGGAGGCTGTCGCGGTGCTTCGGCAGGAGCCGCAGGCGTTGTTCGATGAGGCGGACGCTCACTTGGAGAACCTCATCGTGCTGAACGTCGAAACCGCTGCGGCGATATCGCGCCAGGGGGACGACATCCTTGGGGAATTCCAACTCGCGCTTGTCATGTTGCTGATCTTAGGCGGCGTTCTTCTCTTGCTCGTCCTCGCTGATCTGTTCGGCAAAAGACCGGATACGGGTCAGTTGCCCTGAATTCCTTCGGCGTCGCGAGGGACTCTGAACCGGTGGGGGAAGTAACGTATTACAGTAGGGCGTACGAGTGTAGAGCATGGGCGAACCGTACTAAAAGCGAGAATAATGCGAGGTTGAACGTTAAGCCACAACAAATGAGGGCGCAAAGCGGGTAGAATCCTCCCCATGAAACGTCAACCTCTATTCTCGCTCGGCGGCGCGAGGTGAACCGCGTTCAGCGTCTGCTCTGGCTCGTCGTCCTACTGAGCCTCATCCCCAGCCTCATCCTGGCGTATAACCGCGTGCGTGTGGAGGGCGGCAGCACCTCCGTGACCTTGCTGATGGACGAGCAGGCGCTCCGTGAGCAGGCCGCCTTTCTCGGCACGACTTCGTTTGAACTGGCGCAGCGCTACCGCGAGGCGGGACTCAACGGCGTGGCGCTCTACGAGGAGACCTTCGAGACGCTCGCGGCGGCAGGTGACGTGGCGCTCCTCTCAGGAAACGAGGCTCGAGCGGAAGATATCCTGACAGAGGGCAACGTCAGCGTCCCGGCAAATAGCCTGTTAGTGACGGCGCTCGAAGAGGACGCGCTCGAAGGCACCCTCGCGAAGAACACGCCGCAGCCTCGAGAAATCCCCTTGGGTAACACAACTTGGTACGCCTACCCCGACCCCGGCGACGGCGAAGGGGAGGAGCGCCCAGCCGGACCGAACCGTGAAGAGATCGAGCGCTGGTCCGAGGCAGGCTGGGACATCGCGTATCGCCCCTACAACTATCCAGGTTTACGAGAGGTGGGCGCGGACTTCCCGGAGGAGGCGAACTACCTCATCCACGGGGCGCTCGAGGTAGCGGGCAACCCCAACGCGCTCTCCGAGACGGTGGCGGCCTCGCAGGCCTATCTCACGGGCGTCATCGAAGGGGTGGAGCAAGCGGGCATGGCGCAGCTTGCAGGTAAGGTGCCGGTAGCGCGGACGTTCGGCGTCAATCAGGACTGGCTCAACACGTTGGAGCCAGAAGAGGTGGTGGGCAAGTACGTGCTCGCCGCGAACGAGCGCGGGGCGCGGCTGCTCTACGTGCGCCCCTATACCGAAGAGACGGTGGGCGACATGGTTCAGAGCACCAAAAGTCTAGTGCGTGGGCTGCGCACCTCATTGGAGGCGGAGGGGTACGCCGTCGGGGAGGTGGAGAGGCTCGAGTACGACACCGTCCCCTTTCTGCGCGCCCTGAGCGCCCTCGGCATCCTCGCCGGGCTCGCCCTCCTAGCGCTGATGTATCCGGGCGGGTGGGGCGTCGCCGTTTCCGCGGGCGTCTTGTCGCTCGGCATCCTCGCGGGCGGACCTGACTGGGACGCGCTCGCGCTCGCCGCCGCGCTCGCCTTTCCGGTCTTGGGCTACGGGCTTTTGCCTGAGAAGCTGATGAGCTTGGGGCTCGCGACGCTTGTTTCGCTCGCGGGTGCGGTGCTCTTAGCGGCGGTGGGGAGCGACCGCGAGGCGCTGCTCGCCATCACGCCCTTTGCAGGCGTCGCGGCGACGCTGGTCGTGCCGCCCGCGCTCTTTTTGTTTCACTACGCGCTGCGCTACCGCCTGCCCGCTAAGTGGATCACCGATTTCTGGCGCTACCCAGTGCGTTTAGGCGACGTCGCTATCGTCTTTTTCGGCTTGGCAGCGCTCGCACTGGTAGTGCTGCGGCGCGGCAACTTCCCGGTCATCGGCGCGAGTAGCGCGGAACTCGGGCTGCGCGACCTCTTGTCCGAATACTTCGCGCGCCCGCGCTTCAAGGAGCTTTTGGGGCACCCGCTGGCAGTGCTCGCGCTCACGAACGGCGGCTGGGCGGACTGGCTCAAGGGGCTGCTGCTCACTGGGGGCGTGGTGGCGCAAGCGAGCATCGTCAACTCGTTCAGCCACTACCACACGCCGCTGCTCGTCTCGTTGGAGCGCACCCTCGTCGCGCTGGCGCTAGGTCTCGCCGTCGGGCTGCTCCTCGTGCCGCTCGCGCGCTTTTTGACGGGCGGTGTGAAGCGCTGGCTCACGGGCGCGCGCCGCGTCCCGCAGGCTTAGGGGACTGCGCATGAAGGTTCTTATCAGCGGCTACTACGGTTTCGGCAACCTGGGCGACGAGGCTATCTTGAGCGGCTTGGTGACGGGGCTCCGGGCGCACGGGCACCACCTCAGCGTCTTGTCCAACAACCCCGAGAAGACGAGGGCGCTGCACGGCGTCGCGGCGGTCACGCGCTACAAGGGTCTGCCGAGCGCCCTCGTGCAGTGTGACGCCGTCATTTCAGGCGGCGGCGGGCTTTTGCAGGACAGGACGAGCACGCGGAGCTTGCGCTACTACTTGGGCATCCTGCGCCTCGCTAAAGCGCTCGGCAAGCGCTGCGTGGTTTACGGGCAGTCCGTCGGGCCGCTCAGCCCCGCCGGGGCGCGCACCGTGCGGCGGACCTTAAAGGATGTTCCCGTTGCAGTGCGAGACAGCGCGTCGCGGCGGCTGCTCGCCGCGCTGGATATCGACGCCGCGCTGGTGGCGGACGCCGCCCTGCTCCTCCCGGAGCCTAAGGGCACCACCACGATGAGCCTCACACCGCCCGCCCTGCTTATCCCTAGGGGGGGCTACCCCGAGATCACAGACGCGCTCATCGACCTAGCCAAGGCGCTGCGCGTCAAGGGCGTGCCCCTGGCGGGCATGGCAATTCAACCGGGGCAAGATGACGCACCTCTTAAAAAACTTAAAGAAGCGGTGCCCGAACTCGCGCTCTGGCGCGCCGACACGCCGAGCGCAGCGCTGAGTACCGTCGCAGGGGCAACGCACATCGTCTCGGCGCGGCTGCACGGGCTCATCTTCGCGGCGGCGGCGCGGCGTCCCTTTAGCGGCGTCGTTTATGACCCCAAAGTGGCGGCGTTCGCAGAAGAGGCGGGCGCGCCTGCGTATCACTTGCCCCTAAAGCTAGATGATGTGGTAGAAGCCGTGAGCACGCCGCCTTTAGAAGCCAACGTCAATATAGACGCGCTCAAAGAACGGGCAGCGCAGGGGCTCGTGTGGTTAGATGAGGCGTTGCGAGGATGAAACGTGGGTGTTGTATGACCTCTTATTCACACAGCACTTCCACAACATACTGAGACAGATGAGCGCAGATATTATCTTTTAATGTGCGTGCTAGTTACAAAGTTTTCCGCAGGAAAGAATACTTTCTCCACTAGGAGTGTCTCTGACCAGATGATACCTGCTAACAGCAGAGAAGCAGCCTCGAGACCACCTTTCTTTCACACTCGCTCAGTTCGCGCTCGAGAATAGCCCTTCGTCACCATCATCCCCACCCACTTTAGGCTCATAGGGCACACCTTGAATCGCAGCCATGACCTTCTGCTTGACCTCCTCGATGAGCTGTGGGTGCTCCTCTAGGTAGGTACTCGCTTTCTCCTTGCCCTGCCCAATCGTACTGCCCTCGTACTTATAGAACGAGCCCGACTTCTGCACGATGTCTAAGTCACTAGCGATGTTGATCAGGTCCCCGAGTTTGTCAATCCCCCGTCCGAACATGATCTCCACTTCCGCTTCCTTAAAGGGCGGCGCAACTTTGTTCTTCGTGACCTTGACCCGGGTGCGGTTCCCTACCTTATCTGCGCCCGACTTCACGTCCCCTTTACGTCTCACTTCCATCCTGACTGAGGAGTAGAACTTCAGGGCGCGTCCCCCAGGCGTCGTCTCCGGGTTGCCGTACAACACGCCGATCTTCTCTCTGATCTGGTTGATAAAAATCGCCGTGGTGTGGCTTTTGGATAAAACACCTGTTAGCTTGCGCAAGGCTTGGCTCATCAAGCGGGCTTGTAAGCCGACGTGAGAGTCGCCCATCTCCCCTTCGATTTCAGCCCTGGGCACGAGAGCAGCCACCGAGTCCACCACGATCACGTCCACTGCGCCGCTACGAACCAGGAGTTCGGTGATCTCCAAGGCTTGTTCGCCCGTATCGGGTTGCGAGACCAGCAGGTTTTCGGTATCCACGCCGAGTGCTTTCGCGTAGGAGGGGTCCAGGGCGTGTTCGGCGTCTACGAACGCAGCCACGCCGCCTTGTTTTTGCGCTTCCGCCACGATATGAAGTGAGAGCGTGGTTTTACCCCCGGACTCGGGTCCGTACACCTCGATGATCCGTCCTCTCGGTACCCCGCCTACCCCTAATGCCAAGTCCACTGACATCGAGCCCGTTGAGATGACGCCTTGGGGGGTCAGGCTCCCTTCGTCGCCCAGGCGCATGACAGCCCCTTTGCCAAACTGTTTCTCGATCTGCGAGAGGGTGGTGTTGAGGGCGCGTTCTCTTTCGGGGGTCAGGGTCATAAGGTCTACCTCGCTTTCAAGTTGAATGGAGTATACCTTATTTTTTAAGGTAGTGTTGTGTCGCGCTTACATCATCTTTTTACTCGAGCGTTTTTACTCGGTTGTGCTACATGTTCGGGCGGCGTACCACGTCTTGTGTATGCAGCCGCGAGAGGCGTAGCGCCGCCTCCGCATATGCACAGAACAGGACACCTTCCCATTCGTTGTGGATCATTTTGGTGGTGACGCCATCTGTTACGACACGGATGTCAAAGCAAGGGGTTTCAACCCCTTGTTCATCATAGTGAGTGGTAGAAAGAGCACAAGGCGACGTTTAACTTAGAACCACCGGCGAAGTTAGCGTTTCTCCATCAGCCTTTCTCCGTAAGAAGGGTCTCCGACGCTCCGCGGCGCGCTATACTTGAGACGTGTCAGACACCGTTACGCCAGACCATGTTACGCCAGACCATGTCCGGCAGCGGCTCAACGATTTGCGCAGCCGCTTGCGCGAGGCGAACTACCGCTACTACGTGCTGCAAGACCCCGTGTTGTCCGATGGGGAGTGGGACGCGCTGCTGCGCCAACTCAGCGAGCTAGAAGCCGAGCACCCCGACCTCATCACGCCCGACTCGCCGACGCAGACGGTTGGTAGCGCGCCGCAGGCGTCCTTCGCCACGATCCGTCACCCGCACCCGATGACCTCTTTAGACAATGCGTTTAACGTGGCGGAGTTGGAGAACTTCGAGGCTCGCTTGCAGCGCATCTTGGCCTCGGAAGACGCGATCGAATACCTTACCGAACTCAAGATCGACGGGCTCTCCGTCAACTTGCTCTATGAGCGGGGCACCCTGGTGTGGGCGGCGACGCGCGGCAATGGGCGAGAGGGCGAAGAGGTCACGCTCAACGTCCTGGGCATCCCCGGCTTGCCTCAAAAGGTAGAGGACGCGCCGGAGCGCCTCGAGGTGCGCGGCGAGGTCTACCTCTCCAAAGAGGAATTCGCCCGCCTCAACGCCGAGCGCGAAGAGGCGGGCGAGCCCCCCTTCAAAAACCCGCGCAACGCCGCCTCGGGGACCTTGCGGCAGCTAGACCCCAGAGTGAGCGCCGGGCGCAACTTGCGTGCGTTCTTTTACGGGGTAGGCGAACCTGGCACGCTCGGCGTGAAGACGCAGGCGGAAATCTTGGCGTTTTTAGAAGAGAGAGGGTTTCGCGTCAACCCTCAGCGTGAACTCGTCACGGGCATCCGGGCGCTAGAGGCGGTCATGGCGCGGTGGCAGCGTGAGCGCCCCACGCTGAGCTACGAGGCGGACGGGCTCGTCGCTAAGGTCAACCGCTTGGCGCTGCAAGAGGATTTGGGCTACACCTCGAGGGCTCCGCGCTGGGCGATTGCCTACAAGTTCCCCGCCGAAGAGGTAGCCACGACGCTTTTGGAGATCACGCTGCAAGTCGGGCGCACGGGTAAGATCACGCCCGTAGCAGAACTCGAGCCCCGCCTCTTGGAGGGCACGGAGGTCTCGAGGGCGACGCTCCACAACCCCGGTTTCATCCGCGACTTAGACCTGCGCGTCGGCGACAGGGTCGTCATCCATAAGTCGGGCGGCATCATCCCCGAAATCACGCACGTGCTCACAGATGAACGCCGCGAGGATTTATCTGAATATGACTTTCCAACCTCTTGTCCTGACTGCAATGAAACCTTAATTCACGACGGCGCGAACGTGCGCTGCGTCAACCCGGCGTGCCCCGCACAGGTGTTGGGCAACCTCAAACACTACGCCAGCAGGCAAGCGGTGGATATCGACGGTCTAGCAGGAAAAACCTTAGAGCGCCTTTTGCAAGAGGGGCTCATCGGCAATCTGCCTGACCTCTACGACTTAACCGCTGAGCAGTTGGAACCGTTAGAAGGCTTCGGCAAGGTCTCAGCGAACAATCTGGTAACGCAGATAGGGGCGTCGAAGTCGCGCCCGCTCGAGCGCTTCATCTTCGGTCTCGGGCTGCCCCACGTCGGCGCGCGCACGGCGCAGCTTTTGGCGCGCGCCTTTCCGTCTATAGATAGACTCTTAGCCGCCACGCCCGAAGACCTGAGCGCCCTGCACGACATCGGCGACACCACCGCGCACGCTGTCTATGAGGCGCTCCACCAGGAGGCGATGAGGGCGCTTATCGGTGAACTCAGGGCGAGAGGGGTGGAGCCTCGAGCCGCTAGAGAGGTCAACGGCGACGCGCTTAAAGGGCTCAGCTTCGTTTTAACCGGTTCGCTGGGCGAGCCTAGAGATGTGTTCAAGGGGCGGCTCGAGGCGTTAGGCGCGAGGGTCTCCTCGTCCGTGAGCAAAAAGACCTCGTACTTGGTGGCGGGCGAAGACCCCGGCTCGAAGCTGGATAAAGCGCAAGCTTCGGGCGTCACCGTATTGGATGAGGCGGGTCTCCGTGAACTGCTCGAGGACGCCGAGGCGACAGGTACCTTCGCCCCGCCGAACGAAGGTTGAGGCCTTGAGGGCGCTCGAGCTGCTGCGCGCCGCCTTTGACCGAGCGGTAGACGCCGCGCATCCCTCGCTGACCCTTCCGCAGCATCTCCCCGAGCTGCCAACGGGACGCCTAGTGGTCGTCGGCGCAGGCAAAGCGGCGTCGGCGATGGCGCAGGTGGTGGAAGCGCATTACCCGTCGGGGCGCTTAGAGGGTTTGGTCATCACGCGCTACGGACACAAGCTCCCGACAGGGCGCATCAACGTCGTGGAGGCGTCTCACCCTGTGCCAGGCGAGGCGGGGTATGAGGCGACGCGGCGCACTATAGAACGGCTAGAGGACCTCACGGCAGATGACACCGTCATCTGCCTCCTCTCCGGCGGCGGCTCGGCGCTCCTCACCGCGCCTAACGGGGTGACGTTGGAACAAAAGGCTGCGCTGACCCGCGACCTCTTGCGTTCGGGCGCAACGATCCAGGAGATGAACGCCGTGCGCAAACACCTCTCCTCGGTCAAAGGGGGCCAACTCGCCCTAGCCGCTGCGCCCGCTAGGGTGCACAGCTTCATCCTCTCGGACGTGGTGGGCGACGACATCTCCAGCATCGCCTCGGGTCCGACGAGCCCCGACCCGACAACGTTTAGGGACGCGCTGAGGATTCTGACGCACTACGAGATCGACGCGCCAGATGCGCGGCAACATCTCGAGCGGGGCGTCCGGGGCGAGATAACGGAGACGCCCAAACCCGGCTCGGATATCTTTAGGCGCGTCACGAACACGGTGATCGCGAGCAACCAGAAGAGCTTGGAGGCGGTTGCGGACTTCTTTAGAGACGAGGGGATCAGTGCGCATATCTTGAGCAGCACAGTCGAGGGCGAAGCGAAAGAGGTGGCGAAGGTGCACGCGGCGCTCGCCAGGCAAGTCGCGCACCACGCGCAACCTTTTGGGCGACCATGCGCACTCATCAGCGGCGGCGAAACGACGGTCTCAGTTGGCGAAGGCGGCGCGGGCAAGGGTGGACGCAACAGCGAGTTCGCACTCTCGCTGGCCCTAGAGCTTGACGGCTTGGAAGAGGTCTACGCTCTAGCCGCGGACACGGACGGAATCGACGGCAGCGAGGACAACGCGGGCGTGTTCGTCACACCGGGGCTTCTCCGGGGAGAGCAAAAAGACGCGAGGGAGGCTCTGGGCGCGCACGACAGCTACAGCTTTTTTGGGGCGCAAGGTGCGCTTTTAGAAACGGGCGCGACGAACACGAACGTCAACGATCTGCGAATCGTGCTCCTGCTCTGAGCGGACGGTAGAGCGTTGCGGCAAGAGGTTTTTGAAGTTCAACTCAGCCTCCGTCACAAAATTTAGGCGGCGAGACGCGGATAATAGAGGCAGGGAGGCTCTATGCTACTCATCTTAGGTATCATCTCGCTCGCCGGGTCCGCACTCGGTCTACTCTGGTTCACCCGCGCACGGCACAAACGAGCGCAAAGCCCCACCGAACAGGCGGACTTAAACCGCGCTGGCAGCCTTATTTTCACCTTTGTCAGCCTCGTCGTCGGGGCGGTCTCGTTCTTTCTCTACTTCACGGGCTATCCAGACTCCGCCTCGCAGCTCGACGGGGCGAGCTTGCCCGCAACCTTGCCTCTTATGCTTAAATTAGGCGCGTAGTGATAGGGTTGACCTATGATCGTTGCCGTTGTTCTCGGCGGCTCAGACCGCGCTGACCCGCTCGCCCGAAAGATGGGCGTCGCCGCGAAAGCGCTCGTCCCTATCGGCGGCAAACCGATGGCTATCTACGTTTTGGAGGCGCTGAGAGAAAGTGTCGCGGTCTCGGCTTCTATTTATGTAGGCAGCGCGACGCCCGATATACGCGCTTTAGCAACGCGAACGCTGGACTCGGGCGAGAGTTTGACGGCGAGTCTTCGTGCAGGGCTGGGCGCCGCTCAAACGCTGGACCCGGCGCGCGTACTCGCCGTCTCCGCTGACTTACCCTGGCTCACAGCGCAGACGGTAGACACCTTTATCCGGGACGCGCCCCCGGCCGCCGCCGTGTACCCCGTCATCCCTAAAGAGGTAGCCGAGCGCCAGTTTCCGGGGCAAAAACGCACCTACGCGAACCTTAGAGAGGGCGCGTTTACGGGCGGTAACGCCGTCCTCTTAGAGCCGCGTATCTTGCCCACCCTGCTGCCCTTCGTAGAGCGCGCTTACGAAGGGCGTAAAAATCCGCTCAGCTTAGCGAAGCTCGTCGGCGTCCGCTTTGCGCTCAGCCTCCTTGCAGGGAGGCTCTCAGTCGCTGCGTTAGAGGGACGCATCAGCGAGATTCTAAAGATGGACGTGCGCGCTTACCTAAGCCAGGACGCAGCCCTCGGCGCAGACGTGGACAAGCTCGAGCACTTGGAAGTTTGGGAGTAGCGCGAACAGGCTTAGCTGCCGAGCGAATGAGTCCTCTCGGGCTTCGCTCACGCCCCGACAAGTGAAAGTTATCGCAGTGCTGTGGGCGCGTCTCGAGCACAATGAGCCTTAGTATTATGATCTTACCCAGTGACTTTCTAGCACTCGCAGAATATACTGAAACAAAACACCGCAGCTATCACCTTAAAACGTGCGTGCTGAGCAGTGTTTTTTGCAGTGAGCGTGTTCCTGACCAGTTCCGAGCCTTGGCGAGAACGACTCTGATACCTGCTATTTCATGCGCGTTCTAGCCCTCATCGCGGAGCGTCAGCAAGGGCGCGCTCTAGGCGAACGCTTCTACGCGCGCTTCGGCGACAAGCTCGACATGCACGTCTTACCCGATGCGTTTTCCGCGACGGAGATGTTGGCGCGTTTCAACCCGGAACTGCTCATCTGCGCGGCGAAAGTCGGCACGATGAAAGGAACCGACTTTCACGCCTTCATCCGCCGCGACGCTAAGTTTCGGCAAACCGCCTTTATCCTGCTCGACTCCGCGGCGAAAGACAAGCTCACCTCGCCGCTCAGCGCCGCGCTCCATACCTACGCGCCGCCCGAAGAGGTGCTGCGCGCCGCTTTTAAGCTGATGGTAGGCAGCGGTAAGCTGCGCGACACGCGGCAGGACTCGAGGGAGCAGACCCTAATCAACACGCCTCTACGCGCCTCGGGACGCCCTGACCAGCTGCCAAGCGCCAAGGCGTCGGGCTCGTTCGAAGTGCTCACCCTCTTCGATCTCGTCACCTCGCTCACGCAGAAGAAAAACTCGGGCACGCTCCTCTTGCGCTTAGGCCTAACCAACGCCACCCTCGTCCTCGATGAAGGTCGACTCGTCCACGCCCGCTTCGGCAACCTGTCGGGCGAAGCGGCGCTCATCTCGAGCTTTCTTGCTGCCGAAAGCGATCCTGACGCGCACTACGAGTTCGTCAAAGACAGCCCGCCCTTACCCAAAGAGGCTTACACGCTGCACGCGCCCGTGCAGGAATTGCTCCTCACCGTCGCCGTCAAGCTCGATCATCACCGCATGGGGGAGCCGGAACTGAGCTGATCGGCGCGCCTAAGAGAGGTTGCTGAGTCCGGGGTGTAGGTCATGAATATCTAGCAGGCGCTTTGCCCGTTAAGCTCACCTTTACGAGATGAACCGACGAACCTGCAATTCTCGTCGTTTCTTTAGCAGTTCCAAAACATACTGAAACAGATGAGCGCTTTCCGTAGGCTTCCGCCAAAGGCGGGAGACGGAAGTTTTGGCAACGCCAAAAGCATCATCACCGAATGCGCGTGTTAAACGTCGCTTCGGACAGTAAGAGTGTTTCAAACCAGCTCCGAACGGAGTGAGACAGACTTTGATTGAGCGAAGCTATACGAAGTAACCTGCTACTTGTAGTACACTATTAGCAGCATCACAATTTTTATTGGTACGAATTTCAAATCAAGAGGTGTATTTTGCGACGAGTCGCTATCTTTATCGACGGCAGCAACCTGTATAACGGCATGAGAGAGAACCTCTCCAACACCAGGGTCAATTTGCAAATCTTCGTCCAGCAGCTTCTCGCCGAGCGAGACTTGGTGCGCATCTACTACTACAACGCGCCCCTAACCGACGATTACGAGAGCGATCTGCGCGAAGGGCAGCAGCGCTTTTTCGAGTCGCTCCGGCGCATCCCCTACGTCACGGTGCGTTTAGGACGCCTGCACCGCCGCCACGACGGTTCGCTCGTAGAAAAAGGCATCGACGTCGCTATCGCCGTTGAATCTTTGGCGCTCGCCTACGAGGACGCCTACGACGTCGCGCTCATCGTCAGCGGCGACGGCGACTACGTGCAGCTCGTTGAAGCCATCAAGCGCAAAGGCAAACACGTGGAGTGCGCGATGTTTCGCAACCAGTCAGCGGGCGTGCTCTTGGAGTATGTGGACGTGTTTCACCCGCTGGATGACCTGAACTGGTCCAAGGTGCTGTTTTAGCATTCACCTGAACCTCTTAAAGTATAGTGGTTGTAGAGCGCGTTCAAAGTTCTGCAGCGGTTGCATGACCTTCTAACAGTCACCGCACGAGACGCCGTTACGAAATCTCGCTCTTTTTGCAAACGACGGAAAAATGCGAATGCCTTTTGTCGTGGCTTCAACCAGAATCCATACGATACCTTGGTCTAGTTCCCAACATGACAATTTTAACTCGTTCCTGACGGCGTAAGGACTTCACAACCCCCTCGGGGCGCATCTGCTTTAATACCTATAGAAAGTTTCCGTAGCGATGAAACTCATTCCGTATCTGGGCACCTGGGATGAGTGGAGCCAGTGGTGCAACCGACGGGACGGGTTACAGCGGTTCTCTGTAACTGAGCTTGAATCACGCAGATATCATCACCATCAAGTGCGCGTTAGACAGCACTTCATCTGCTGAGACTGGTTCAGACCAGATGAGACCTGCTACACGCCCTCCCACAGCAGTATCCGGGAGGGCTTATGCACGCACGTACCGTTCTACACATTTTGGGATTTTTCTGCGTCTCGCTGCTCGCCGCGTGCGGCGGCGCGGACAACCAGGTGATCGAAGCGAAGCTCGCTGAGCCAGTTGTGGCAAGCTCGAGCGCCGGCACCACCTTGCGCCTCGCCAACGAGGGCGGCGCGCCCCTCACCTTCGAAGTTAAGAGCAGCGACGCGCGCGTCAGCGTCACCCCACACAAAGGGCGTTTAGACGCCAACCAAGCGCGCACCTTAGAGGTCAGCGCGCAGTGCGACGCGGGCACGCTCCAAAGCGATCTCACCGTCACCTCGGACGGCGCAACCACCCCCACCGTAGTCATTCCGATGACCCTCGCCTGCGGCGTGAACGAAGGACCCGTGTGGTGGCTGAGCGCCCACACCCTAACCGTCAGCGGACAGGAGAGCGTGAGCAGCCGAGCGGTCACGCGCAGCGTCACGCTCAGCAATAGCGGACAGATGAGCAGCGACTACACCCTCTCGAGCAGTCAAGACTGGCTCATCCCGGCGCGCGCCTCGGGAACGTTAGGCGCGGGCGAGAGCGACACGCTCGAGCTGAGCGTCAGCCCCTGCACCGAGCCCAAGCGTGAGCGCGCCGAGCTGAGCATCAGCGGTAGCGGCGCGGACACAACCCTCACGGTTGTTCGCGACTGCGATGTGGAAAACGCCGCCACCCTAGACCTCAAGTTCGAGCGCTTTTACATCAACCAGGCGGTGCCAGCGGCGGACTCGCACCGCCCTCCCCACGAGCGCCGCGCCCTCGTCGCTGAGCGCGAAGGTTTGGTTCGCGCCTTTGTCCGCGCGAATCAGCTCAACAGTCAAGAGGTCACCGTGCGCCTTCACTACAAAAACGGTCAAGTCGAAGGGCACCTCGACCTCTCCAGTCCCGCGAGCGTCCCCACTCAAACGGACGAGGGTGACCTCGGCAGCACCTTTAACGCCATGTTGGACGAAGCGCTCATCACCCCCGGTCTCAGGGTTGCGGTGGAGATCGACCCGGACAACGAAGTCGCTGAGCGCGACGAAGCGAACAACCGCTACCCCGCCTCGGGCTTCGTCGCCCTCAGCGTCACGCAAGCGCCCACGCTCAACCTCACGCTCGTGCCTGTAAGCTACGGGGGCAGCGCGCCCACGCTCGACCAGGCAGCGCAAGACGACCTCTTGCAGCAGACCCGCTTGATGTACCCGCTCAGCAAGATCAACGTCACGGTCCACGAGCCTTACACCTTTAGCGGCACGCTAGAGGCGAGAAACGATAGGGGCTGGAACACGCTCTTATCGCAACTCACGAATTTGCGCGCAATGGACGGCAGCACGGACCTCTACTACGGCGTGGTGGCCCCCGGCTACAGCAGCGGCATTGCGGGGGTAGGCTGGGTAGGTGGCAAGCCCGTCTCGGTGGGTTGGAACAGAGCGGGAAGCCGCAGCAAGGTCATGGCGCACGAGCTAGGTCACAACTGGAACCGCAGCCACGCGCCCTGCAAAGTTAGCGGCGACAAGCACTACCCGCACGATGAGGGCCAGATCGGCGTGTGGGGCTTCGATAAGAGCACGCAGACCCTCAAAGCGCCGAGCGGCCACGCCGACATCATGGGTTACTGCAACCCCGCCTGGATCAGCGACTACACCTACGACGGCATCTTAGAGCACCGCCAGAACCACGCCTACAACATTCAAAGTCAAGCTTTAGGGAGCCAGAGCCTGCCTCAAAACGCTCTCATCGTGAGCGGCAGCGTCGAGCGCGGCGCGGTGACGCTCAACCCCGTCTTTAGAGCAAAGGCTGCCGCCGACACCCCGACACCCGGTCCTTACACCCTCATCGGTACGGACAGCGCCGGACGCACCCTCTTCAATGTGCCCTTCAGCACCCAGAGCGTAGCGGACATCCTTACTGACAGCTTCTCCGGTTTCAACCTCGCCGTGCCCCTCAGCGAAGGTGAGGCGCGTGACCTCGTAAGCCTGCGCGTCGAGCGTAGCGGCAACGTCCTCGCCGAGCAAGGCATGACGCTCCGCACGCAGTCCGCGCAGAAGACCGAAGTGAAGCGCGCAAACGGCAAAGTAACCCTCACCTGGGACGTTAGCGCCTACAACGCCGTGATCGTTCGCGACGCTCAAGGCAATGTCTTAGCAATGGACGAGAGTGGTGAGGTTGTTTTAGAAACGCGGAGCAACACCTTAAACCTAACCTTCTCCGACGGCTTACGCTCGCATGAAGAGGTATTGACGTTCTAAAGTCCTGACTCAACCGCTTGAAAGTAAAAAGGGCGCACCCGCTGAGGTGCGCTCTTTCGTTATTGAAGCCAGCTTTCAGTTGTCAAAACGAAAAGGATTCGTCACAGGTGTATCGTCGCTCTGCGGGTTCGACTCCGCCGCCAGCACCATGCCAAAACCGCTAAGCGTTAATAGAACCACTAAAACTCGCAATGTTTTCACCTCTATCTCCTCTCCAAACTTACTGAAGTGCAAAATGTCACTTCAGTTATGACCTTAACTTGCAAAACGCGCCGAAGTCCAGGGAAAACAGGTGTTAAATTTTCCATATCTCTAAAAGGGTGAATTCCTTAACATAGGACTGCGCAACACGTTCTTATCATCACTCTCTGCGCGAAATCCACACAGATTTATTCAGGGGATAAGAGATGTTGAGGTCAACCGCGCTAACTACACGTACAACTTCACATTTTTCTATCACATTCCCAAAAGGTGTGTATAGTTTCTCTATGCCCGATGAAAAAATCCCTGCGCTACCCAAAGGCTTGAGTGTGAAGCGGCAGGGGGAGAGCCTCGAGGTCACTCGCTCCAATACGGGCGAAATTCACCTTCTATCTACCCGCCTTACAGCCGAACTAGTAAGAACAACCATGAAAGTCGGCAAGCGAATTACACTTACGCCCGCTGAGGATAACAAGGTAACTGAAATTTACTTCATTCTGAAAGGTATGTTGCGGTGTGACTTGCCTACAGGACCACTAAGAATAAACTCTGGCGACTACCTCATCGCTGAAGATTTAGAGCAACCCGTCATTTTCACTACGGAGACAAGCGTCGAGTTTTTATATCTCACGTCGTACCCTTTCTTTCACCATATCAGCAGCGAACTACATGAGCTGAGGCAACTCGCCGTTGAGGTCGAGCAGAAAGACGGTTACACAGCGAACCATTGTGGTCGCTTGAAGGTACTCTCTTACGAAGCAGGCAAAGTACTAGGACTACCTCATCATCGCCTCCACTATCTCGATTATGGTGCTTATCTACACGATGTAGGAAAAGTAGATGTACCTGTAGAGATACTCAATAAGCCTTCCGCCCTCACACCTTTGGAATGGGATATTATCAAAAAGCACCCTACCTTCGGTCGAGAGATGGTTGAACGAACCTTTATGAAAGAGGCTGGACCCATCATCGAGCAGCATCACGAGAGGCTCGACGGGAGCGGTTATCCCTACGGTTTATCTGGAGAAGAAATACTTACCGAAGCTTATATCGTAGCAATCGCTGACGCTTACGACGCGATGACAAGCAACCGCCCTTACCGCCGCGCACTGAACCACGACGAAGCTATCGCTGAACTCACGCGCTTCGCAGGTCGGCATTACCCGAGCGAGATTCTCCAAGCGTTTCTCGAGGTGGTGAGCGCGATGAAACCCTAATACACAACCGTGCTCAAAGGTGCTCAACATCTCGTCTCGTTCAAGGGAGGAACAGATGAAAATTACAACCTACAGAAGTTTAGCCTTTATCCTCGTTCTATTCGCGCTTCTCGGCTGCGAAGAAGATGTCGCAGTAGAGACGATGGAATACCGTCCAGAAGATGACGTTTACATCATGATAAAAGGTGAGGTCACCGAAGACGCCACCTCAATTCTTCCTGCTGCTTTGATCGGCGAGCTAGCGTTCGACTTGCAGGAGGGAACGCATGAAAGCATTACCGATGTGAGCGGCGCAGAGGTGGACCACTACTACATCTGGGTGTGCTTGGAAGACGCTTGTATTCCAGTTGACCCTTTTCGCTTCAGCGACTAGGTTTAAGTCCCAACTCTCGAGAGGTCCGCAACTTTACGAACGTTGCGGACCTCTCCTATCTAGCAGCTAATCACCGCATTCTCCGTCCCCTGGTCATTCTGCACAGTGCTATCCGCGTCGGGGTCGTTGAAGTAGTGGTCGTGGTCGTTATGGAGGGCGCGGTAGCGGAACTGGTAGTCTTTGCCGGGTTCCACCTCTTGCACCAGCTTCCACTTACCACTTTTCTGCTTGTCAAAAGGAACCTCTTGCCAATCGGTAAAATCCGCGACGAGGTGAACGGCGTCCGCTTCGAAGTCGGCGGGCAGTTCGAAGGTGACTTTGCAGACGTTGCGGCTTTTGACTTGTTGCTTTTTAATCATGGCTACCCTTTCGTGGTCATGTTCTTAGCGTCGGACGAACGTTCCATGACATCGAGAATACCAAATTACGCTGCACATTAACAAAAGGCAGCAAAAGGTGGGCGCGTGGTATAAGCCAGTGTGACCCTAGACGTTCAGTTTTTACCGAGCAGCACGTATTCCAACAAACCCGATACAGCGGTGATAATTGACATCTTGCGGATGACGACCACCTCGAGCCTCCTCTTTTCAAAGAGCTTAGCAGAGCTTTTCGTCGTTGCAGAAGTCGAGGACGCGAGAGGTCTGGCGGCTCAAACGGGCTCACTCCTTCTAGGCGAAAGAGGTGGGGAGAAGGTGGGGGGCTTCGACGGGGGGAATTCGCCGCTCGAGTACACCCAATCCCTAAGAGGTCAAAAAGCTGTTTTATGTACGTCAAATGGCTCCAAAGCAGTCGAAACAACCTCGGACATTGAGCATGTCTTTTTAGGTGCAATTGTCAGTGCGAGAGCGGTAGCAGAGAGGGTGCTCGAAGTTGCCCAAGAAAATATCACCCTCATCTGTGCGGGAACGAACGGAGAAACCTCTTTCGATGATGTTTTGGGAGCGGGTTCTCTTGTTAAGGAATTGCTCGAGCTAGATTCAACTCTTGATATTACGTATGCTTGTCAGGCTGCGCTAGGAAACTTGGAGCAAATCCCTGACATATTGAGCGGTCTATTAGGTGCTCACCACGCTGCCGTTCTGCAAAATTTGGGCTATGAAGATGATATTGACTTCGCCGCAACACTCAACCTCTTAGACGACGTACCAATGCGAACGTCGCGAAACCCAGCACGTTTTACACGTGTTCCATGAATCCTTACACCGTCAAACTACTCAAACCGGGCAAAGGCACCGAGATCACCTATCAGGGTTTCGAACTATTGCGCGAGCCGAATCACCTGCTTATCCACGCGCGGTGGGAGCGGGACGCGCTCGACTTGGGCTACATGACGTTTGAGCCAGGGGATCATTTTTACGAACACTACTACACCGATAAGTGGTTCAACATCTTCGAGATTCGCAGTGCAAGAGGCCAGTTAAAAGGCTGGTACTGCAACGTGACGAAACCTGCAAGCATTAAGCATGACACCATTTATTCCGAAGATTTAGAACTCGACCTCTTCGTGTCGGCGGATAGAATGCACATCGTCACGCTCGATGAGGAGGAGTTTGCGGCTAGGGGCTTCAGTTCAGAGGTTCGCGGAGCTGCTTTGGCAGGTTTGAAGGAACTTAAAGGGATGGCGCGTTCAGCCACGCCTCCTTTTGACAGCACCTCTTCTCTATTGAGCTTGGGTACTATAAAGTAACGCCGCTGGGAGCTTTTTACGTTGACATCTTATGCTCACCCTGTTACGATACCCAGCAATGAAACGCGCTCCGCTACTCAATAATGATGACAGGTGCATCGGAGCGTAAGCGTCACAACGATGCTTTTAGACCTCGAGGACATCCTCGGGGATTTTTCTTTTTTGGAGAAACTTATGAACCTAACCGCCACGCGCAGCCTCGTCTCTGAGCTTCCGACTCAGGTAGGCGAAGACGTTTTGTTAAGAGGTTGGGTCCACAACCGCCGCGACCTGGGCGGCGTCAAGTTTTTAATCCTGCGTGACCGGAGCGGCTTGGTGCAGTGCGTCTTTTCGAAAGGTGACATGCCGCTGCAAGAAAGCTGTGTCGAGGTGACGGGCAAAGTCGTCGAGAATGCCAGAGCCCCCGGTGGCTTCGAACTCCACGCCGACTCGCTCACTCTGATTTCTGAGGCAACCGACGCACCGCCCATCGAAATCCCGAAAGAGGAGTGGACGGTCAACCCGGATACGCTTCTGGAATACCGCCACATCTCGCTAAGAGGTCAGAAGGCCCAAGCGACGATGAAGGTGCAAGCCGAACTCGTGCGAGCCTTCCGCACCTACCTCAACACGGAACACTTCACCGAAATCTTCTCGCCGAAGATCGTCGCCGCCGGCGCGGAAGGGGGCGCGAACCTCTTCGAGGTGGACTACTACGGCAAACGCGCCTACTTAGCGCAGTCGCCGCAGCTCTACAAGCAGATCATGGTGGGCGTCTACGAGCGCGTCTATGAAACCGCGCCCGTCTACCGCGCCGAACTCTCGCACACCTCGCGCCACTTGTCCGAATACCTCTCATTGGACGTAGAGATGGGCTTTATCGAGAGTGACAGCGATGTGATGGACTTGGAAGAGGCGTTGCTCAAATCTATGATGACGCATGTAGGGGAGCACTGTCAGCCTCAGTTGGAACTCCTCGGCGCGAAACTCCCTAACTTGGATGTCACCTTTCCGCGCATCCCACTTTTTGAGGCTCGAGAACTTATCAAAGAGCGCTACG
The DNA here is from genome assembly GCA_965215565.1 of Trueperaceae bacterium. Lineage (GTDB taxonomy): Bacteria > Deinococcota > Deinococci > Deinococcales > Trueperaceae > CBDBZX01. The sequence continues at coordinate 3,826,961 of CBDCDZ010000004.1, read as the reverse complement.
ACCACCAGACGGGCGGCAAAGACTTAGACCCCGAAGCCGAACGCCTCTTGGGACGCTGGGCCAAAGAGGAGCACGGCTCGGACTTCGTGTTTGTCACGCGCTATCCGCAGGCGGCGCGGCCCTTCTACACCTATCCGACGGACGACGGACTGACCAGGGGTTTAGACCTCATTTTTCGCGGCGTCGAAATCACCTCGGGGGGGCAGCGTATTCATGAATACGCTATGCTGATTGACGAGATGAAAAAGCGCAATATGGAGCCGGAGCGCTTTCAGGGCTACTTGGAAGTGTTCAAACACGGGATGCCGCCGCACGGGGGGTTTGCGATTGGGGCAGAGCGGCTTACGGCGCTCTTGTTGGGCATCAGCAATGTGCGGTTTGCGCGGGCGTTTCCGAGGGATGGGAGTCGGTTGCAGCCTTAGACTTCACGCAGTAGAGCGTATCGTGCAACTTAGCTCGCACACATATTATAGAAGAGTTTGTAAAATGCGTTTTATATGAAGGTTTTTATTAGTTGGAGCGGAGAACGCAGCCAGGAACTTGCTAAAGCGTTGCATGATTGGTTACCTCTCGTATTACACTACGTAGAGCCTTGGTTATCTGAAGCCGATATTAGTGCAGGTGATCGCTGGGCTGAAGAAGTTGCAAAGGAGTTAGAACTATCTAATTTCGGCATCGTTTGCACAACTCGCGAAAACGTCAACTCTTCTTGGGTACTATTCGAAGCAGGCGCATTAGCCAAATCAATGGAGGGAAGCAAGGTTATACCTTTGCTCCTCGATCTAGATTTTAGAGATATTACGGGACCTCTTGCCCAGTTTCAAGCGAAGAAGGTAGAGAAGAAAGGTTTAAGCGAGATAGTTAGCTCAATAAATAAAGTTGGAGAGCATTCTGTACCTGAAGGACGCGCAGGACAACTTTTCGAAGCTTTATGGCCTGATTTTGAAAAAACCATTCGAGCTATACCCGATTCATCGAGAACGGCAAAGCATATTAGATCGCAAGCTGAAGTATTAGAAGAACTTGTAGCTAGCGTACGCTCCTTAGATTCACGCTTTAGAGAAATTGCTGATGAAACGCCCCAAACTACTAGAAAAAAGAAGAGGTTTCAAAATAGAATTTACGCTGATTTGACTTCGATGCTTGGAGAAAAACCAGGCGACCCCGTTAGCCTATTAGTAGCTGTCAGCGCTTTTAGAGAAGAGCTTCCTTTCTTATATGAACTCGGCGTAAGTGTTTACAAAGCCGCACAAACTGGTAGCCCATTAGAAGTAAAGCGAGCAAATTTACACTTAGTGAGAGCTATGGAGGTGTTGGAGAGCGGGTTTCCACTTGAAGAACTTGGAGTGGACCCGATGACTTTTCATCTACTGTCACGCGGGATAAGAAGGTACTTTGGCGGGTCCGACGTGTTCGAAAATTACGAAGAGGTAGCAAAGCTACGCGGATCAGTATCTCGAAAAGAAAAAGATGACAAGTAAAGTTTTTGCTCCTAGTGAGCTTTACCGAACACTCAAACTTGGTCCGTATTATTAGCGCCCGGAAAGCGACTCGGAATGAGAGAAAGGACTACGAAGACCCTACCCTCTGATAACGACGAGCTTCGAGCCGAATATAAGTTCGACTATAGCAAAGCCAAACCGAACCGTTTTACTGTAAACTACAGTCTATGACGATGCTCCTCGAGCAAGCCTTCGCCAAAGCCTCACAGCTACCGGAGCGCGAACAAGATGCACTCGCTGAACTTCTCTTGGCCGAGCTTGCTTCGGAAAAGCGCCGGAACAAACTTTTTTACGAATCACAAGATTTGCTTGCCGAACTCGCTGAGGAAGCCTTAGCAGAGCATCGCGCGGGTAAGGCGTGAACTTTACGTCCTGATGATTTATGATTTCTAAGAGGCAATTTTTAGAGTTATGAACACGCCACGTATCTACGCCGACTTTCACAGCGCTGACGCACAGAGACGTTTGCGGCTCAATTGCGTCGGCACGGTGCAAGACCTCTCCGAGCAGCGTATTGCACTAGAAGAGGGGCTTTATCTCACGCTCTACAGCGAAGACCTCGAGGTGGACGGGCGCGTCCACTTCTCTACCGATGAGAACATTTGGGTCGCCGTTATTGACTGGAACGCTATTCGTGAAACGGCGCTTATAGAACCCAATGAGGTTGTCGTGCTACCCAAAAGTGCTTAGTCTATAGCAACACTGACCCACCAAAACTTTATACTGCTAAACCGCTTTACTCAGTCAACACATCCATTCTGCACTGAGCACGAAGTAAACTGACTCGAGCCCAAAACGGTGTACCCACACCATTCCTACACCACCTCTTACGTGTACACACCTCCCAACTACACGCACTTTACACTTGCTGCGTGAGGCATACTTGACCTAGTGTAAAGCAACCCACTCAATGAGGGAGGGCTCATGGCGCAAGCTACAGCCGAGACCGACAATCAATTTAACGAGATCAAACAGCAAATTCTGACCGACGAAGCCGTCGCATTCTTAGAGAAGCTCCACCGCGAGTTCAACGGACGCCGCAAGGAACTTTTGAGCGAGCGCGAGAAGCGGCAGGAAGCCTTTAATAATGGCGAAATGCCGGACTTTTTAGAGGAGACCAAAGAGGTGCGCGAAGGGGACTGGCAGGTCGCCCCTTGCCCCGACGATTTGCAAAACCGCCGCGTGGAAATCACCGGACCCGCCGAGCGCAAGATGACCATCAACGCGCTCAACTCGAAGGCGAACGTCTTCATGGCGGACTTAGAGGACGCCCTCTCCCCTACGTGGGAAAACGTCGTGGTGGGGCAGCAAAACCTTAAGGAAGCGGTGCGCAAGACGCTTCGACTCGAGGATGAGGAGCGCGGCAAAACCTATGAACTCGAGGACGACATCGCCACCCTTTTAGTGCGTCCAAGAGGTTGGCATTTAGTCGAAAAGCACCACGAAGTGGACGGCGAGCCCATCTCCGCGAGCCTCTTTGACTTCGGGCTCTACATGTTTCACAACGCGCAAGAGAGGTTAAACAGAGGGACGGGACCGTACTTTTATCTACCGAAGTTGGAGCACTACCAAGAAGCCCGCCTCTGGAACGACGTGATGAACTTCACCCAAGACGAACTCGGCATTCCGAGAGGTAGCGTCCGCGCCACCGTCCTCATCGAGACAATTCACGCCTCGTATCAGATGGAAGAGATTTTGTTTGAGCTGCGCGAACACATCTCGGGGTTCAACGCGGGACGCTGGGACTACATCTTCTCGTTCATCAAGACGTTTCACCAGCGTGAGGACATGACCCTGCCCGACAGAGGTCAAGTCACCATGACCGTCCCTTTCATGCACGCCTACACCGAACTGCTGATCAAAACTTGCCACAAGCGTGGCGCTCACGCGATTGGCGGCATGGCGGCGTTCATCCCGAGCCGCGACGACCCCGAGGTGACGGAGAACGCGCTCTCTAAAGTTGCCGAAGATAAAAAGCGCGAAGCCGAGGCAGGCTGCGACGGCACGTGGGTGGCGCATCCCGGCTTGATTCCTACCGCGAAAGAGCAGTTCGACGCGGTCTTAGGGGACAAGCCCAACCAAGTCGAGCGGCAACGCGATGAGGTGTCGGTAAGTGCGAAAGACCTCATCAATACAAATATTGAGGGTGCATCTATCAGCGAGGCGGGCGTTCGGCAGAACGTGAGTGTAGCGCTCCAGTACATCAACGCTTGGCTCTCGGGGACGGGCGCGGCGGCGATTTTCAACCTCATGGAGGACGCGGCCACCGCCGAAATCAGTCGGGCACAGCTCTGGCAGTGGCTCCATCACGGGGCGACGCTGGAGAGTGGCGAAACCATGAGCGTGGACCTCTATGACCGCGTGAAGAAAGAGGAGTTGGAGAAGTTGGAAGGCGACCACCTCCAAAATGCCGCTGAGATTTTAGACGACCTCGTCAAGAGCGACCACTTCCGCACGTTCTTGACATTGAAGGCATATGACTACTTAGATTGATTTTTTGACTCGAGCCTGACCTCTTCCGTTAAATCTCCTCCGTTAAATAAAGAGGTCAGGCAGCCCAAATCTCTCAAACTTCCGACGCTTTTTTCGTCCGAATTTCTATTCGACTCGAGACGCTGGGCTGTTTTGTGTCTCTGATCCTTAAAAGGTAGGTTCCCAATGCGCTACATCAAACGAAGGCATCCCCCGCCTGCTTAATGACACCGCTTAGCAACACCGCGTGACAACCGTACTCAAAACCTGTGTACTTTCAAAGTAAACTCACTCATAAAGGAGACAACATGAGCAACGTAACGCAAAACGCGCAAGACCTCAAAAACCTCTGGGATACCGACCCCCGCTGGAAAGGCGTCAAGCGCGACTACAGCGCCGAAGAGGTCATGCAACTCCGCCCCTCCGTTCACATCGAGCACTCGCTCGCTCGCCACGGCGCAGAGCGACTTTGGGACCTCTTGCACAGCGAAGACTACGTGAATACCTTCGGCGCACTCACGGGCACACAAGCCGTGCAGATGGTCCGCGCTGGGCTCCAAGCCATCTACCTCTCGGGCTGGCAGGTTGCGGGCGATATGAATTTAGCCGGGCAGACCTACCCTGACCAGAGCCTCTACCCCGCAAACAGCGTGCCCGCTGTCGTGAAACGCATCAACAACGCGCTGACCCGCGCGGATCAAATCAGCAAGTTGGACGGTGTGAACGACGACCTCCATTGGTACGCGCCGATTGTGGCAGACGCGGAAGCGGGTTTCGGCGGACCGCTCAACGCTTTTGAACTGATGAAAGGCATGATCGAGGCAGGCGCGGCGGGCGTTCACTTTGAAGACCAGCTTGCGTCCGAGAAGAAGTGCGGGCACTTGGGCGGTAAGGTCTTGGTTCCCACCTCCACCTTCTTGCGCACCCTCGCCGCCGCACGTCTAGCCGCCGACGTGTGCGACGTGCCCACCATGCTCGTCGCCCGCACCGACGCGCACGCCGCCACGCTTATGACCAGCGACGTGGACGAGCGCGACCACGAGTTTTTGACGGGCGAACGCACGCCGGAGGGCTACTTCTACGTCAAACCGGGTATCGAAGCGTGCATCAAGCGCTCGCTCGAGTATGCACCCTACGTTGACCTCTTGTGGATGGAGACCTCCACGCCAGACTTGGACGAGGCGCGGGAGTTTGCCGAAGCCATCCACGCCGAGTACCCCGACCAGATGCTCGCCTACAACTGCTCGCCGTCGTTTAACTGGAAAAAGCACCTGGACGACGAGACGATTGCGAAGTTCCAGCGCGAGTTGGGAAAAATGGGCTACAAGTTCCAGTTCATCACCTTGGCGGGCTGGCACACCATCAACCTGCGCACCTTTGAGCTGGCGAAGGGCTACGCGGAGAACGGCATGAGCGCGTACGTTGCGCTGCAAGAGGAGGAGTTCGCCCGCGAAGCGGATGGGTACACCGCGACCAAACACCAGCGCGAGTCGGGGACGGGGTACTTTGACAAGGTGTTGAATGTTGCAACGAGTGGTAAGGCGTCTACGGCGGCGCTGGTTGGCTCGACGGAAGCGGAGCAGTTTCACTAGGCTCGAGCCCTAAATTCAGCACATGTTTAACCCCCTCATTCTCGAGGGGGTTTATCTTTGTCTTCCGATAGGCTCGAGCTAACCCGAACAAAACGCCGTCTGAGGGCCAATTTCTAATTTGAGAACATCAGACTAAATTGCCGCAAGATGGTCAATGCGGTTCAAGTAGCGCAGCCGCCAAGGTTCGCGGTCCGGGTGGTTGACGTACTCGAGCCGCGTCACCCCGGTATTGTGTGACCACACCTCGCAGTGCTGGCGGTGCCCGATATTAAAGACGTGGCTGACAGCCGCCTCGATGACGCCGCCGTGACAGACCGCGATGACCGTGTCGCCCTCTGGCTTTTCGTCCGAGGCCCGGTAGTGCTTCTCAACGAGGGTTTCTAAAAACTGCCCGACTCGCATCCGCGCGTGCATCCACGACTCGCCCGCCTCCGCACCCGGCATGAGGGCGCTGAAAGGGCGTGAACTGCCCCAAAACTCAGCGTAGTGCTTCGGCAACTCGTCTACAGGATAGGGCGTGTGATCGCGGCGGTTGTTGCCGACCTCTCGCAGATGGCTATCGAAGATGGGCAAAAGTCCGTAGGGCGCGGCTAAGGTTTCGGCGGTTTCTTTAGCCCGCATCATGTCGCTCGCGTAGAGGGCGTCCACACGTGTGACCTCTTGCGAGAACCTGCGGGCTAAGGCGCTAGCTTGTTCGCGGCCCAACTCGGTGAGGGCGGCGTCCTTGTTGCCTTCCGCCCAGTCGGGCAAGTTGACGTAACTTTGAGCGTGACGAATCAGATAGAGGTGCAAGATGTCTCCTTTAGCACCTCATTGTAGTACGAGGTTGCACGGCGTAGTTTTGCAAACTACGCCGTGCCCGTCACGGATGGTAAGTTAAAACCCTCTCAGTAAGGATAAGTAAACCGCGCAATTCTGTATAAGTCGTTCGTTTTGGTGAAGGGCAACCTGAAAATTACCGAGACTACCCTTCGAATCACGCCTACTGAATGAAAAAGCTCAGCACGAACACCACCAAGAAACCTGTGACGCCGACGATCGTCACCGACACCGTCCACGACTTGAGCGTGTCCGCCACCGACATGTCCAAAAAGCGGTTGACAAGCCAAAATCCCGAGTCGTTCACGTGACTTAGGACGGTTGCGCCAGACGCAATCGCAATCGCGATCAGCCCCACAGCGGGCGCAGACAACCCTTGCTGCTGAATGGCGGGCGCAACCAGCCCCGCCGCTGTGACCATCGAAACGGTCGCTGAACCCTGCGCCACGCGCACCATCGTGGCGATCAAAAAGGCGAGTAGAATAGGCGGCAAGCCCGAGCCGGACATGAGGTTGGCGATGGCTTCGCCGACGCCGCTCTGCTGCAGCACATTACCGAAGACGCCGCCTGCACCTGTGACAAGAAGAACCAAAGCGACAGGCTCCAAAGACTTCGTCGCAATCTTTTGAACCTCTTCCATCGAGCGACCGCGCCGCACGCCGAGGACGTAGAAGACGAGGATAGACGCGAGGAGCAGCGCCGTGAAGGGATGCCCGGCAAAGGCGAAGAAGTTGCGCACCGCCGACCCTTCCGGTAGCGCCACACCCGTCAGCGTTCCTATCAAGATGAGCACGAGCGGAAAGAGAATCAGCGAGATGATAAGCCCGAAACTCGGCGGGTTAGGGTTCTCCGCCGACTCTTCTTCCTCTTCGCGCACGTTTTCTGGTACGGGCACGTGGATACGCTCCGCGATAAAGCGGCTAAAGACGATGCCGCCTAACCCGAGCGCAGGCACGCCCGCGATAATGCCAAAAAGGATGACCCAGCCCAAATCCACATTCAGCTCGGCGGCAATCGCGGTGGGTCCGGGTGTCGGCGGGATGTAGCCGTGCGTGGCGGCGAGCCCGGCGGCGAGGGGCAGCGCGTAGTAGAGAAGCGAGCGCCCTGAGCGCTGTGTCAGGCTGTAAGCGAGAGGTAAGAGCACGATAAGTCCGACATCGAAAAAGACCGAAATCGAGACCAAAAAGCCCGTGAGCCCCATCGCCCAAGGAGCCCACGCCTCACCGAAGCTGTCCACGAGCGTGGTGGCGAGTTGCCGCGTTCCCCCCGACACGCGCAGCATCTCGCCGAACATCGCACCGAAGCCGATGATGATGGCGATCGCGCCGAGCGTGCCGCCCATCCCATCTTCGATCGCGCCGATAATCTCAGTCAGCGGAATACCCGCTAACAGGGCGACGATCATACTTGTCAAGATAAGGCTGACAAACGCCTCGAGCTTCACCACCGCAACCAGCACCAGCAAGATGGCAATTCCCGACACGGCAACCGCGATAAGCGCAACAGTACCCATACCGATCCCTCCTCTTCTCCTATAAGGTTCGTTCAAAGGTACTGCTTTTGCTGAACCGTGTCTACAGCGTTGAGCGAGTTTTACGACAACGCAATTTTGTGTAAGGACTCGAGGTGACCTCAGATGAGGGACTGTCGGACGAGCCGGGCACCGCTGCACAGGTGCTCCACCTATTCGCTTCGGATATACGCTTATCTTTCGTAGCGCTATAAACGCACCACATCCTCGAAGAACCTCTTTGTGTTCCGAATCACCTTATGGGACGTGAAATGTGCAGATGTTAGAAATTAGATAGCACCTCGCACCTCTTGCAGAGAATAGTAAAGCGTGATGAGCGAACCTACGATTGCCCCCCTAGCCAAACAGCTTGCCGAGGAGAACAACGTCAACTGGCGTGCTCTGCAAGGCACCGGACCCGAAGGCAGCGTCGTCGAGAAAGACGTTTTGACCTACCTCGCCAAAGTGATGGCAGGCGAAGAGTCCGTCAACCCCACCGCCGAGCCCACCCCCGAAGGCATGGAGGCGTGGCCCGAAGAGGACGTCAAAGCGTTCGAAGCGGAACAAGCGAGCAGCGAAGCCCCCTCCGGAGCCAACGAGGAAATCTCCTGGGGCGACGCGCCCGACGCGCCGAGCGACGCGCTCCTCGACGCGGTTACGTTAGACGAGCCGACGCCTGCACCCGCACCCATTTCTAGCGCACCCGCCAGTGCGCCTAGCAGCGGCATCAGTAGCGCTGAGTACCAAGCCGCCCTCAACGAAATCGAGCGCCTCAAAGCAGAGGTGCAGAGCCTCAAAAACGCCCAAGCGCAGCAGAGCCAAGTCGCCGGGCAGGTCTCAACCCTACAGAGCGAGAAGTCGCAGCTAGAGAGCCAAGTCAACAAACTTCAGAGCGAGCAGAGCGGGCTCAAGAGCGAGCTAGAGAAGGCCAAGTCCGCCGCCTCGAACCAGGGCGCACTCAAGGAAGAGAGTGACAAAGTCAAGGCGAAGTTAGAGAAAGCCAAAGCCGAAATTGGGCGTCAGCGTGGTCTTTTAGAGAAAGCCAAAGGTCAAATTGACGGGCTCAAAGCGGAACTCGAAGAAGCCACCCAGAAGAAGCCTTGGTGGAAGCTGTTCGGATAAGCAACCGCCTCGTAAAGTATGGACCCGCTCTGCGTAAGAGCGGGTTTTTCTTTGGTATTCGTACAAAATTCTAGTAACAGTTCCAAAACATACTGAGACAGATGAGCGCTTTCCGTAGGCTTCCGCCAAAGGCGGAGACGGAAGTTTTGGCAACGCCAAAGACATCATCACCAAATGTGCGTGTCAAACGTCGCTTCGGACAGTAAGAGTGTTTCAAACCAGATGAGGTCCAGCTAGCCTAAAGGCTGAGACCTGCTATAGATAGATACCGGAACGTGTAGGGGCAATTTATGAATTGCCCCTACGCCAGCGCTGCATTCAGCTACGGGAAAATGTGACGTGTCGTAGAGGCAGGTTTGGCTCCTACGAAACAGCGTTCTCTCGTGGCTTGGGTTGGAATAATGAACAAGAGGTTGGTTACTCTTGCCCGGACCTCTTCCCTTTCCGTGTTCCAAATGCGCGCAGCAACCCCGTACACAGCGCGGCTATATGAAAGAATAAAGCCTCACTTCAGATATCGCGGCGTCCTACCCGGACGAAAGGAGCTTCCATGAAACCCCTTAACCTCCACGAGTACGAGGCGGCAGCTAAGGAAAACCTCTCGCAGATGGCCTTCGACTACTACGTAGGCGGCTCCGACGACGAGGTGACGTTGCGCGACAACGTCCGCGCGTTCGACCGTTACCGGCTCAAAAACCGCGTGCTGCGTGACATCAGCGAACGTGACCTCAGCACGACGGTACTGGGGCAGAAAGTTTCAATGCCCGTGCTGGTTGCGCCTACCGCCTTTCACCGCATGGCGCACCCCGAAGGTGAAGTTGCGGTGGCGCGGGCGGCGGGCGAGGCGGGTACGGCGATGATGCTGAGCACGCTCTCGACCTCATCCATCGAAGAGGTAGCGGAGGCGGCGACGGGGCCGATGTGGTTTCAGCTCTACGTCTACAAAGACCGCGGCGAGACCAAGAACCTCGTGCGCCGCGCGGAAGCGGCAGGTTACAGAGCCATCGTCTTAACCGTAGACGGACAGGTCTGGGGCGTGCGCGAGCGTGACGTCAAGAACAACTTCCAGCTTCCCGACGGGCTGCGCATCAAAAACGTGGTGGGGGCGGAAGATTTTCCAGAGTCGGAAGGCTCAGGGCTGGCGGCTTATGTGTCCTCTCTTTTTGACCAAACGCTCTCTTGGAAGGATTTGGAGTGGCTGGTGGGCATCACGGACTTGCCGGTGCTCGTCAAAGGGATTTTGAACGCGGAAGACGCCGCACTCGCCGTCGAGCACGGCGCGGCGGGCGTCGTTGTCTCGAACCACGGCGGCAGGCAACTCGACACCGCGCCTGCGTCGGTGGATGTGCTCGCTGAAATTGTCGACAAGGTGGATGGGCGTGTGGACATCATTATGGACGGCGGCGTGCGGCGCGGCACGGACGTACTCAAAGCGCTCACCTTAGGTGCGAAAGCTGTGGCCATCGGGCGTCCCATCTTATGGGGGCTCGCGGCGGAGGGTCAGGCGGGCGTGGCGCGCGTCTTGGACATGCTCCGCAGCGAAATCGACCTCTCGATGGCACTCTGCGGCGCGACGTCACCCAGCGAGATCGACAGATCGCTCATCATGGACGTGCAGCCGTTTCAGCCTTGAACGGCTCGAGCCCGAAAAAGCGTAGCGCGAGCGCGTCAGGAAGCGCTAGAGGGTCCGCCTCTGTCAACCACTGCGCGGCGAGGCTGCCCGCACCACGCTCGCAGAGGACGCGCCCCCAGACGCGCCCGAGCTGAGCACGAAAGGGGGCGGGGAGGGTGAGCAGGTCACTTATAACTCTGGAGGCGGCGGCGCTCTGGTCCAGGGCGAGCAGGAGTTCAGCGTCCAAGCACCCCTTCCAGGCGGTCAACCCAGGATCGGGGGGTAAGTCGCGCGCGGCGGCGAGCGAAGTGGCGGCGGCGGGCGCGTCGCCTGCGCGCAGATGCACCTCTGCTGTGATGAGGCGGAGTTTGAGCTGCAAGTACGTCGGTAGCGCCTCGGCGGACGCGAGGAGCGGCAGCGCCTCTTCGGGCGCAAGCGAAAGCGCGAGCGTCGTCGCGATATCTAAAGTGAGCGCGGCGTAGCGGTCGCTGCGGCGGGCTTGCGGCGCGACTTCGCTGAAGAGGGGACAGAGGTACTTCTGCACCTTAGTCACGCGGTTCTCTTCGCCGCGCCGTCCGCGAAAAGGTGGGCGGTAGGGTTCGCCTGTCTGCATGGTCCAGTAGGCGAGCGCGAGCCGGTGGCGCGTGCGCTGGTGACGGTAGCGCGCCTCCTCCGGGCGGTGGGGGGACGCTCTAAATGTCGCCTCCGCCTCACTGACTAGGCGCAGCGCTTCCCAGGAGCGACCCCTAGCAACCTCCAGCACCGACCACTCTGAGGCGATACGGGCGCGGCTAAAAGCGTCGGGCGCACCCGCTAAAGCCTGCCCGAACTGCTCAGCCGCCTCGTCGTCGCGCCCGAGCTTGCGCAGCGCCGTGCCGAGCCGCGCCTTGACCCTCGTCCGCTCCTCTTGGGACGCGCCCTGCAGGAGCGTGAGCGCCACCTCGATACGCTGCGCGCCCGCCTCGGGCTGACCGAGCCGCGTCAGCAACTCGCCCTCCTGGTAGCGGGCGCGGCCCGCCAAGAGCGGATTGTGCGCAACCTGACCCAGACTCCCTAGCGCCTCCTCAAAGCGCCCCGCGTCCTTGGCGACGAGCCCGTGCCAGAGCTGCACGCGGTCTTTTAAGAGGGGCGGAACCGTTAGGCTGAGCGCCGAGCGCACCGCTTCCTCCGCCGCACCGTACGCGCCGCGCCAACGCGACAGCGCCGCGTGAACGAGGTGGGCTTCGGCTTGCGCTTCGTCGTTTAAGGGCGGCAGGTCCGCCATCAGCGGCACCGCCGCTTCGAAACGCCCCGCGTCAATCTGCGCCTCCGCCATCTTGACCCGCGCCCAGGCGCTCGTTTCTAGCGTCTCGGAAGTCGCGAGCAGCCCGAGCGCCGCCTGCGCTTCGGGGTGGAGGTAGTCACCCAGTACAGCGCGGTAACGCACGACCACGAGGGCGAGCTGCTCTCTCACCGCTTGCGGCCAGTCGGCTGCTTTCGCCCAGAGGTTCGGCAGCAGCGCCAAGCGCGAGGGATCGTCACTCAACATCTCGGTGAGCACCGCAGTGTCGCCCGCGCGTTCGGCGTGGTAGAGCGTGCGGAAGACCGACCAGCCCGGCGCGTCCAGGTAGTAGCGCAGCGCCAGCGCGTGCACGTCGGTCTGCGCTTCATCTTCGGGCAGGAGACCTCTTAGCGCGGGTCGCACCACGCCCTCGCCAGCGTTTTCCAAGAGCGCATGTTCAGCCTGTTTGAGCGCGCTGAGGGGGCGTCCCAGGGCGGCTTCTAAAAGAGGTATGGGAATGCTAGGGTCGGCGGCGGGTGAGAGCGCAGCGAGGACGCGCAGGGTTGGACCTAAGCGCGGGTCACGCAGCAGCGCCTCATCGTCGCCCCCGGCGCGGCTCAGCTCGAGCAAACTGAGCCGCGACAGCTCCCCGTAGTTGCGCCCCGCCTGGTTGAGGAGTTCCTCCAGCGTTTCAGGCGCGATGCCGGGCAGCCGCTCCTGCACGTAACGCCGCGCCTCCTCGCGGCTCGGCGGACGCAGCGTTTGATAGGGGAGCGTCGGCGGCGCGGCGGAGCAAGCGATGAGGTAAGGAATGTCTAAAGAGGTCAAGAGTGGCTCCAACCACGCCGAGAGCGCTACTTCGCGCCCCTCCCCATCACGTAGCGGCAGCGCGCTCAGCGTCGCGTCCTTCTCAGCGCGGAGCAAGAGGGGTTTGCCGCGTTCGTTGAGTCCCTTTCTCACAAGCTCGAGCACCTCACGCTGCCGCGCCGCTTGCACCGCGAAAGGTTGCGCGGGTGAAAGCTGCGCCACGAGCGCCTCGAGTGGTTCAGCCTGTCCAATCTCCGCCATAAGTAGTGCGAGCGCGGGCACAATGTCTTGCGCCAGATTGACGAATAGGCTCTCCGGGTGCGCCTTGCGCACCTGCTCCAAGAGCACGCCCTTACCCGTCGCAGGTCCGCCCACAACGACGAACTGCGGGAGCCCTTCGGTCAACTCGCGCGTGAACCGCGCAAAAATCACGCGCTTGTCGCGCCCGAGCGCCCGCTTCGCCCGCGCCGCCGTGAGGTCTTCGGGTAGACTGGGCGGCTCTAAACCCACCTCTTCATACAACTCGCTCAAGAGTTCGAAGAGCCGCGCTTTCTCCACCGCCGAGCCCAAATCTTTATACAAAATGTTGCGCACCGTATTCGCCCGCCCGCCGCGCTCCGAAAGCGCTGCGCCGAGCCAACGCAAGGAGCCGCGCTGCCCCCGGTGGTCACTCCCGGAGAGGTGTTCGCGCAGAGGTTCTAACAGCTCCAACCACGGTGTCTTCGCCACACCCGATTCTGCCATAGGGATGAGGTGACTCGGTGTGGTGTACTTTATAAAGATGAAAAAGGATTACACAGAGCAGCAATTATTTTGGAAGCGGTTCGCGCCACCTTATTAGCAGATTCGATGGGATGAATAGGAGTAGCAGGTATCATCTGGTTTGAGACACGCTCACTAGATGAAACGACGTTTCGCTTTGCGAAAAGTGCCTAACTAGCACGCACATTCGATGATGATGCCTTTGGCGTTGCCAAAACTTCCGTCTCCCGCCTTTGGCGGAAGCCTACGGAAAGCGCTCATCTGTCTCAGTATGTCTTGGAACTGCTAGAGTAACGCAGGAAAAGTCATTCGCGAGCTATGTACAAACCTCGTCCGAAAAGTCCTGCTTCATCGTAGTCCACCTTTAAACCCGCCCCGGCAAAACACGAAAGCATCTCCTTTTTTGTATAGAGGGTGAGTTCGTGCAGTTCTGTCGGATGCTCCACGCCTTCTCGCGTCGCAATGAGGTAATGAAAATTGAGAAGAGAACGCCGACCCTGCCGCTCCGTTACGCTCATTCGGCAGAGTTTGACATCGGGTGTTTCAGCCGTGACCATGCTTATATGTCCGCTTTGCCAAGCCTCGGGCGTTATCCAGGGTTCGACGAAGATAACGCCGCCAGGGTTGAGGTGTGCCTTGAACCTCTCTAGCGCAGCCACGACGCTTGCCTCATCTGGCAGGTAGCCAATAGAGCTAAATAGGCATTGAATCACGTCATAGCGTCTCGGCAGGTTGAAGTCGCGCATATCCGCCAGCCAGAACTCACCTGAAGGGACTTTTTCTCTAGCCAATTCAACGAAGAGGGGCTCTAAGTCAATCCCATCAACTTGGAATCTCTCGCTGAGTAGCGCCGCGTGTTCAGCCGTACCGCACGCCACATCTAAGATAGTCTGAGCTATAGGATGCTCTTTCTGGATGAGCGCTGAAATTTTAGCGACTTCTGCGGTGTAGTCCTTGAAGCTATAGATAAGGTCATAATAGCGCGCGGTCTTGGCGAACATCGTTCACACCTCTCAATCTTCATCCCTAAACCGCGCAATTAGAGTAATCCGCTGACGTCACTCCCGAAAGGGCGGCAGCGCCCGCTCTCCAAAGACCTGCGCGACGAGCGGGTAAATCCCGTCGGGCTCTAAGCCCTCACCCAAATACGTCTCGTCGCCGCGCCACAGCTCGTAGTGAGGGTGCGCGTCGTCCTGCGTCCCGGCTACACCTTCAGACGTGCCCGAGTTGCCCGCGAAGCCCACGGTTTGACCTTGCACCACGACTTGCCCAACCTCTAAGTCAGCGGGAATATCCGAGAGGTGCGCGTAGCGCGAGACGAAACCGCCGGGGTGCGAGAGCCAGACCTGGCGTCCGCGCAGCTTGTCGAGCGTCTCTTGCGGCGTTGCGAGACGCGCCGCCGCGTCGTCTAGCAGAGCTTGGAGTTCTTGCGGCGTGAGTTCGCTGTAGTCGTGATCTGCGCGCACCACCACGCCGTCCGCCGTCGCCACGACGGGCGTGCCGTAGGTGATGGGCACGCTCACCACGCCGTTGTAGAAGTCGAAGCCTTCGTGGTAGCCGTTGCGGTACGCCCGCCGCGCGCCCGGAAGGTGCGGCGCGCGCGAGCTGAAGGTTGCACCCGGCACGGGCGAGATGAACGCGCTCGGCCACGCCGGGTTGAAGGGGCGGCTGACGAGGTCCTCGAGCAAGATATAGAGCCCCGAACGCCGCATCACGCCGTTTTCGGTGGCGTAGTCGAGCGCGGTGCGCCCTTCGCTATCGGTCAGCGTGGGGTCCGCGCCCGCGTTGAGGAGCGTGATCGCCGTCGCGGGGATGTCGCTGTCTCTGAGGGCGAACATGAGCGGCGTCAGCCCGGTGCTCATTGTTACATTGACCTCCGCGCCGCGTTGCAGCAGTTCGGTGAGGATACCTAGGTTGCCCGCTCTCGCGGCGAGCATCAGCGGCGTCATCTCCTCTTCGACTGCGTTCAGGTTCGCACCTGCCTCTAGGCTTGCTCTGACGTCTGGCAAATCCCCTGCCTCGATCGCCTCAAAAAGCTCCGCCGTCGCCACCTCTTCGGGCGACTGAAAGCTCAGCGCGTCCCCGCCTAAAAATCCAAGCTGCCACAGCACGACGATACCTAAACTCAAAGCCGCCAGCATAACGAAGAAGACGGGAACACCTTTACGCACGATACTCACAGTTTACTCCTTCGCCTCAACCCTTCCACTTTCCAAGCCTTTACTCTCCTCTCATCATAGCGCAAGCGCGCGCCTCTAGCGTGCCAATGTGAACTGCCAAAAATACCAGACGGCGACGCTCTGGTAGGGAGCGAAGCGTTCGCCGAGCGCGTCCAGTTCCACCCGCCCTTTCGCCCCGTAGCGTTGCTCAGCCACCTTGACCACGCCCAAGTCGCCCGTCGGCCAGACGTTCAGACGCCCTAAGCTGAACATCAAAACCATGTGCGCCGTCCAAGGACCGACGCCCCAACATACCCTTTTTGACGTCGCCTATTACCTTATTATTTAAGGTATTTTATGCTAAACTAGGGACATGGAAAAGACCTCTCCCGACTACCCCTATTACGTCGGACAGCTCCAAACGATTCACGCCCTGCGCGACGAGTTGGAGCTTGCGCCTAACCAATACCAAGGACTTTTAGAGCACCTCACCGGCTCGCGCTCCGCGAAGTTCATGACCCCCGAGCAGCGCGAAAAGGTCATCTCGTTTATGCGCATCCATAGAGAACTCGACGAGACGGTCTCGCGCGCCGAGCAAGCTCGCGCCCAACTCAATGCCTCCTTTCGCGCCTCACAAGCGGAGAACGCCATGAATAAAGAGGTCTACATCAACGGCGAATTTCTGACGCGCACCGCGACCTCTTTAGAGAGCATCATTCAGATGATGCGTGGGCTCTACAGCGAGGACGCGCGGCTCATCTGCGCGACCGAAGAGCGCGAGGTAGACGAGACCTCTTTGAAGCTCGAGTTCGTCGCCTAATCCTTCTAAGTCAACTGTTCAAGGGGTGAGCTTGAAGCTCACCTCTTTTCCCTATTTTTCTCTATTCTGTCAACTTTCGTACTCGACAGGGGAAGAACTCGAGCCCCAGGTCAGACCTTACGATTCATCGTCACTGCTCCTTCGGAACTGCCAACGGAGCCGCAACACGCTCCACTTTAGAAGCGTGCGCCGCAAACTTGCGCTTGTAGTAGCCTATCCACTGCCCGACGAAGATGCCGCCAACCACACCCGGCAGCGCCCAGACGGTCCACTCGAGGCTCTCCGGCAAGCGCGGTCCCACGTTCTGCACCATGAACGCCGTCACCGCCGCGAGGTAGCCGCTCAGCATCCGGTCCATGTGATAGAACCACCACCAGTTGCGGTCTTTTGGCGTGGTGACGAAGCTGCGCAGGTCCGTTCGCGCCATCTGCGCGAGAAACGCGCCGAAGGCGATGCCCAGGACGGAAAAGCTGACGGGGACGTTGCTCGAGGCGAGCCCAATCAGCGGCAGCGCGCCCCAGAGGACGAAAGAAAGACCAGCGAGAAGCGCAACCACCGCACCGAACCAGTCGAGCCAGGTTGCTTGCTGACCTCTTTCTGGACGCTTGCGCCGCAGTGAGCGCGTGCCCGAAAAGACCGCGTAGAAGCTCAGAATCGAGATGATAAAGAGGAAGACGTTCGGACGAAAGGCGAGGAGCGCAACCGCGCTCACGAAGATCACAAACATCGCCCAGAAGAAGACCCAGCCCCACCTCTTGTGCGCTTTGCCTCCTTTGCGCACCGCCATCGCCACGGGCGCGACGACGAGCGCGGTGGTTCCGGCTAAAATGTGCGTGATGACGAGCGCGGTTTGAACGAACTCAGCTTGCATGAGCATAATTTGAACGAGCATGGCCTCACCTCCTCGAAAGAACTTCGGTGCTCTCTCGGTGTGACTCGAGCCTAGCCCCTCTCCCCTCCTACGCGCATGTGCAAGAGGTCATCCCTACAGCTCAGCAAAGGGCGTGACTTTCGGCAGGGGCACCCGAGAGGTGAAACGAGTAGACTTGTGAAGTTGAAAGACACGCTTACCAGCGACTGGTTTCTCTGCCTAGCAGGTCTCGCGACTTGGCTCGTGGCAGGTTTGCCTATTTTTGCCGACATCGCGCAGGAGCCCGCGCACCTCTTAGAGGCGCGTTACCTCATCTGGCTGCTCGCCTTTTTCACATTCGGCGCAGCTTTCTGGCAGGTCAGCCGCGCGGGGGACCAAGTTCACTCCAAACGTCAACTCTGGGCGCTTATCGGCGTGCAACTGTTCGCCACCTTAGTCGCGCTCGCGCTCATCCCCTTCGACCTCGCTAGCGTACTCTTAGTCATCCTCGCCTCACAGTACGCTTGGCTCGGCTCGCTCCGCTTGGCGGTGAGCCTCGTCCTTTTACAGAGCGCCGTCGCCACGCTTATCCACGCATTCAGCGTTGAATGGACTGCCGTTGAGCTGATTTTCAACGCAGGCATCTACTTGAGCTTTCAGATATTCGCCCTTTTTACCTCTTACACCGCGCTCAGCGAAGCGAAAGCGCGCGAAGAACTCGCCCAGGTCAACGCCGAACTCCGCGCCACGCAAGCCCTCTTAGCGGAGAGCAGCCGGACGGCTGAGCGCGTGAGAATCGCCCGCGACCTCCACGACCTCATGGGGCACCACCTCACCGCGCTGAGTCTGAACTTAGAGGTTGCCTCGCACGTCTCCGAGGGAAAGCCGTTGGAGCACGTGCAGAAAGCACAATCCTTGACGAAACTTCTCTTGAGCGACGTGCGCGAGACGGTCAGCACCTTGCGAGAGGACACCGCGCTCGACCTCTCTGCGGCGCTGGAAATGCTCACCCACGACATTCCTAGCTTGAAGATTCATCTGGACGCACCTCGAGACTTAGACCTAGACGACCCCCACCGCGCCCAGGTCATCGTGCGCTGCGTGCAAGAGGTCATCACGAATACCCTCAAACACGCGCAAGCGGAGAACTTGTGGCTCGAGCTTCACCACACCCCAAGTGGCATCGAAATCAGCGCCCATGACGACGGACGCGGCGCGAAAGAGGTCACGGCAGGCAACGGGCTGAGCGGGATGAGAGAGCGGCTCGTCTCACTCGGCGGCGACCTCTCGCTGACCTCTTCCCCCGGCGAGGGTTTCGCCCTACGCGCCACGTTACCCGCATGATTCGCGTTTGTTTGGTGGACGACCAAACGCTCGTACGGCAAGGGATTAAAAGCCTTTTAGAACTCGCCGACGACACCGAAGTGATTGCCGAAGCTTCCGACGGTGAAGAGGGTTTAGAGGTCATCGCCCAGACAAAACCCGATGTCGTTCTTTTAGATTTGCGAATGCCTGTGCTGGACGGGTTAGGCGTATTAAGAGGTCTGCGCAGCGCCGAGTACGCGCCGCCCGTCCTTATTCTCACCACCTTCGATGACGACGCGCTCGTTTTAGAAGGGCTCAAACTCGGCGCGAAGGGCTACCTCTTGAAAGACGTGTCTTTAGAACAGCTTGTGAACGCGGTGCACACCTTACATGAGGGCAAAACCTTGATTCAACCCGCTGTAACAGAGCGCATCTTGCGCGGGCTCAGCCACCTTGATAACGACTATCCAAGTTTAGACACACCCGATCCCTTGACCGAACGCGAGCGCGAAGTGCTGCGGCTCATGGCGGGCGGCTACTCGAACCGCGACATCGCGCAAGCCTTGAGCGTTTCCGAGGGAACCGTAAAAAATCACGTCTCTTCGGTCTTGTCCAAGTTCGGCGTGAGAGACCGGACGCGGGCGGTGTTGAAGGGGCTCGAGCAGGGCTTGGTTTAACCTTTTCTTCACACCTTTCGCAGCCGTATTGAAAATTTTACGAGGCGGCGCGGCGCAACTCCCTAAGATGCCAAGAGGTCAAATCTTTAGGAGACGTTACCGTGCAACAATCCGCTCAACCTTCTATCAACAATCGCTGGCTCGAGATTTGGACGCAGCCAAGAGCCATTATTCGCGACCTCTTGAATACTGATTCAGGAAAACACGCCATCCCTATTATGCTTATTGCGGGCGTTGTAATCGGATTACGAAGTGGACCCATCGGTATCATTGTTGGTCCAATCATGGCGTTTATCATCCTCTATGTTTACGCTTTCTTACTGCGCTGGGTAGGAAGTTGGTTCGGCGGTCAAGGCACAGGAGAGGCAATGAGAACTGCAACCATATGGGGCTACTACCTGCCAACGCTTCAATGGCGCGTCATCCTCCTTAGCTTGACGGTCCTTGGCAACGCTTTACAGTTTGCGGAAATCGCTTATATTCTCTTTGCTTTTTTAGTAGTTATGTCTATTTGGACGTGGACGGTTCACTGGCGAGCCGTGGCAGAAGCGCACCAGTTCACCGTACTCAAGGCATTTTTTGCGTCATTTATTGTCGCGGTCATCATAGGCACACCGGCCCTCGTCGCTATTTTTTCACTAGGTGGATTTTAGCGAATTGAATTTGAGGGTCGGACTGCTTATCTGACCCTTTCTAAACCTTGCTTATGCCACTCGCTCCTACCCCTCCGTCTCCACAACCTCATTCACGTCACTCGGCACCTCAAACCCCCCATGCTCCAAGCTCTCGTAATAGTCGTCAATCTCTTCGGGAATCGACTCGACCTTGTCCACCACTTTGAAGAGGTGCATGTCTTTGGGCGCAATCGTGCCCATCTCTAAGAGGGTGTCCTCGAGCCAAGCCAAAAGCCCACCCCAGAACTCTTTCCCGACTAAGTAGATGGGAAAGGGTTTGATCTTTTTGGTCTGGATGAGGGTCAAGGATTCGAACAGCTCGTCTATGGTGCCGAAGCCGCCGGGAAAGACGACGAAGGCGGTGGAGTACTTGACGAGCATCACCTTGCGAATGAAGAAGTAGCGGAAGTTCAGTTCGTCGGTCAAGTAGGGGTTCGCGCCTTGCTCAAAGGGTAAGTCGATGTTTAGACCGATGGAGCGCCCTTTCGCTTCATATGCGCCCTTATTACCTGCTTCCATGATGCCGGGGCCGCCACCTGTGATGACGGTGTAGTCGCATGCGGCGAGTTTTTTAGCTAAGCGCTCCGCTTGTTCGTAGTAAGGGTGGTCTACCTTGAGCCGCGCCGAGCCGAAGATGGTGACGGCTCTATCCACGTCGCTCATGTCTTCGAAGCCTTGCACGAACTCACCCATGATGCGAAAGAGCCGCCAGGATTCGCCGGCTAGGGCGTCGATGACGTACTGTTTTTCAGGTTTTTTTCCGTAGCCTCGGTTGTTTCCGCGTTTGCCGATATCGTCCATGCCGTATGCTACCTTTAGCTCGAGATAAGAAAAGTT
Source organism: Trueperaceae bacterium (assembly GCA_965215565.1). GTDB lineage: Bacteria > Deinococcota > Deinococci > Deinococcales > Trueperaceae > CBDBZX01. The sequence goes on along the minus strand of CBDCDZ010000004.1, from coordinate 3,806,180 downwards.
AAATAAGGCTCGAGACCTCTTCGCGAAGAGGTCTCGAGCCTTATGCTAGGCGCTGCGCTTCAAGATGACGCTACTCCAAGTAAGAGCAGTCGCTCTCGCTAGGCGAACTGAACTCGTCGTAGGTCACGTTCATTTGATTGGGGTTGCGCGCCTCGAGTTGCCGGACAACCGCTAGCACGTCGGGGTCTGCGGGGTCGAAGCAGTTTGAGCTGAGGCTAATTGTATCGTCGCCCTCGCCCAGCCCTTCATTTTCTAGCAGCGGGCTGAGGTCGGCTATCTCGTTGACGTCCAAGACGAGCACGTCCAAGTCCGTCAAATCCTCCAAGGGCGTGATGTCGCGAACTGCGTTACCGTCGAGGAAGAGGATGTCTAGCTCCGTGAGGTTGGCGAGGGGTGTGATGTCTCGGATGAACGAGTTGCGGCTGAGGTAGAGCCGCTCTAAGTTGACGAGGTTAGCCAAGGGTGAAATGTCCTCGATTCTGCCGCTTTGAAGCGGGGTGAGATCGAGTTCTTCCAAAGCGGTTAGCTCAGCTACAAAAGAGATGTCTTCTAAACTCTCCTTGTCGACTTTGAGGTAAGTGAGGTTTTCTAAACCTGCCAAGGGAGAAAGGTCATCTATAGGCGATGAGCCACGAAAGGTGTTGAGCCGAAGCTCTAGGCGCTCTAAGTTGACGGCGTATTGCAGCCCCTCTAAGTTGCTGACGTTAAAGGACTCTGCGTCGGGTCCGTCGGTGTAGCCGATGAACAGCTCGGTCAGCTCAGCTAGAGCCTCACAGGTCAGCTCGGCGTCGTCTGAAAGGTCTAAGGCTCCCCTGATGATGTTCCTCAGATTTTTGTCAGGAATCTCCACGGGGTCGGTGCACGCTTGCTCACCACCATCAGGTTGACAGTCGGTAGGCTCGCTAAACACCACCTCGACGCCGCGTCTAAGGAGCGCGTCTATGTTCCGCCTATCCTCAGAACCGGGGCAGGTCTCGAGGGGATTGCCCGCCACATTGACGGTGTCGCCCTGTCCTAGCCCTTCATTCGCGACGAGGGACGTGAGGTCGCTGACGCTGTTATTACTAAGGTCGAGGTCTTCTAACGCCGTAAGGTCCGCAAGGGGCGTGATATCAGCGAGGGCTCCTTCGGGTACGGAACCGAGATCAAGAACTCGGAGGTTTGTGAGGTTTGCCAATGGAGCAAGGTCGGTATATTCGTTGGGAGAACCCTGCGTAAACCGCGAGGTCAGGATAAGCGTCTCGAGGCTCACCGCACCAGCTAGAAAAGAGAGGTCTTGAACGCTCTGATCCGTTTCGAAGTAGGTCAGCTTTTTAAGGCTCGAGATGACCTCTAGGTCTTCATAAGGGTCATAAGAACGAAAGGTGCGCGTAAAAAGCTCTAAACGTTCCAGATTTACGGCGTACTGAAGTCCTTCTAAGCGCGTTACGACGTTGTCCGCCTCTAATCCGTCGAGATTTTGAAGCCTCAACTCGGTTAGCTCAGCCAAGTTTTCACACGTCAGCTCGGCGTCGTCTGACCGCCCTAGTGCCTGATTCAGCCTCTCTCTCAAGTTTTCATCGGGAATCTCTACCGGGTTGACGCAGGGTTCACCGCCCGTACTCCCGTCGCCCTCTTTAACCGTGACACGGACCTCTTCTCGGCTGGTATTGCCCGCGTTGTCAAAGGCAACAGCCGTCAAGGTGTAAGCGCCCTTCTCTAGAGAGACGTCGAAGCTCCAGCGCATCTCATTCGTGTCGATGTCGGCTTCGCCTAAGAGGACCGTGCCCTCGTAGACCTCGACGCGGTCGACGCCGCTCTGCTGGTCGTTCACGTCGCCTATGAGGGTAAACTCAGCGTCCACGTTTGCGCCTTCGCCGGGGCTCGTGATGGCGACGAAGGGCAGGATGAGGTCTGCGCCGACGCCCGAGCCGTCTCCGCACGCTCCACCGCTGACCGGGACTGTCGCGTTGGTCTCGAAGCGTGCTTTGGCGCGAGGTCCAACCCTTCTCGTGCGCGCGACGATCCGAACGTCGTCGCAACCCGCCGCGACTCTTGCGCCGAGCTGACTTTCTGAAAGTATCTGGCTCGGCCCGAAAGCGTCGTAAACCACAGCGTAATCGCCTTCAGGCACGCGCAGGTCGGGTCTGCCGGGCGGGGACACCTCTAAAAAGGCGTCGAAGATAGCGTTAGACTCGACCGACTCGGGCACGCGGAGGGTTACGTCCCCTAAAAAGCTGCCCAAGAAGATGGAGACTTGGACGTCCGCGTCCCCGACTTCAACGTTTTCAGAGAGACCGAAGGCGAGTTCGTTGGCGGGTTCGCGGTCGTCGAACGCGGACAAGAAGAAGCTGTAGTTGCCGGGGGGCAAGGCGAGGGCGACGCCCCCTTCCTCCGGCGTAAAGGTCACCGCTTCCCCTTCGGCTTCACTCACAATCTGTCCGCCTCTGAAGAAGAGTTGTTCGCCTGTGGGGGTGTCGTAGACCTCGAGCACCGCTTTCGCCACACCCGACTCGCCCGTTTCTGGGTCAACAGGGACGCCTTGCACGCTAAGCACCTCCGCTGTAGCCGCCGTGTCCGCGCCCAAGTTCGAAGCTACGCGCACCTCCGCAGTGTCGCCACTACGGATTGTCGGTGCGGCGTCCTCGCCGCACGCGGCTAGCAGGAGCAGTAGGGGAACGCCCCAATAGAAGATAGAATGGATTTTTTTCATGGTTTTCCTCTTTCTTTCGAGTAGGTTTCGTGTACGCTCTCCCAGGGCATCACGCGCGCTACATGGGCATCACCCCCTTTCACGGTTTACGTACGAAGTGGTTCGTGCAGCAATAAGGGGCCATAAGCGCCCGGTGGTGAGGTGCTGAACGCGGCACCCGAGCGCTTTGAGTTTTCGGTTGAGGTTTTTTTGGGTGGGCTATCCCTGCGGGGATAGCCCTTAGGCGCTACTGCTCCAACTCAAACGCGCCGATGTCGCACGCCTCGCCTTGCGGACGGCTCACGCCGCGCTGGTCGGTCTGGACCTCGCAAGCGTCAGCGGGGACAGCGTCGAGTAAGAACGTGCCGTTAGGAAGCGCGTGCGTCAGGGTTTCTCCGCCGTTGTCGCGTAGAGGAGCCAAGCCCAAACCAAAGTCGGCGAGGTTGTCAGTGTCGCTGTCCAAGTCACAAGACCCGTCGCTCGCTGCGTTGTACCCCTCTGAAATGAACGTGCCAGAGCCTGTGCAGTTGAGCAGCGTGTCTCCGTCGCCGTTCTCTATGATGCTCGCGTGCAGCGTGAGCGTGCCTGCATTCTCGATGACGTGTACGGGTTCATCTTCAGAATCGGAGAAAAAGGTGCCCGTGACGTTGTCTTTGATGGTGCTGTAGCGGATATCCACCCTGCCGGTGTTGCCGACTATCGCCCCGAAGTCGGCGCTGTTGTTGCTCAGGGTTGAGTTGAGCAGGGTCAGGGTGCCGCTATTAAAGATACCCCCTTGACCCGAATCGAAGCCGCTGTTGTCCGCGATGAGGCTGCGCTGAATCGTCATTGTGCCTCTATTGAGGACGCCGGCATTACTTTTATCGCCGGAATTGTCGAAGATGGTGCTGTCGGTGAGCGTAGCTTCGCCGTCGTTCTCGACGCCAGCAAAGGTTTCGAAGTTGAGAAAGCGTGTCACCGTGCTCCTCTGAACGTCGAGCGTGCCCGCCGCCGCGTTGTAGATAGCGCCGATGATGCTCCCCTCGGAAGGGTTGCGCACAAGCGTATCCACGAGCGTCGCCTCGCCTGCGTTGTAGAGGGCGCTATTGTCGCCGTAGGGGTCGTTCGCGGAGTGATTTTCGGCGGTGCTTCGCTCGAGCCTGAGCGTTCCCAAGTTGTGCACCGCCACGCCGTTCGACGCCCCTTCAATGTAGCCGTCGCTTATAATCACGTTCGTCAGGGTGAGGCTGCCGAGGTTGAGAAAGCTCGGGCCGACGACGCCAGGTGCTTGACTGTGGGACGTGTCGATGAGTTCGCCGCCACGAACGGTTACGTTTTCCAAGGTCAAGGTGCCCGCCTCGGCGACGTAGAACAGGCGGAAGGGGGGAGTGTCTTCGGCACCAGAACGCTCCACCGTCGCGCCGTTACCCTCGAGGCTTATCTCGCTGGTAATGCGCGGCAGGGCGCTCATGTCGTCGCCCGTCCCGTTGTCCGCCTCGCTCGAGGCGTAGGTCGCGCCTTCAGCCAGAACGATGGTGTCCGCGCCGCTTCCCGCCGGGCAACCGCCGACAGCCGCGTCGGTATTCGCCGCCGTGATCGCCGCTCGCAGGGTGCATTCGTCCTCTAAGGAGGCTGCGCCCGAAGTGGACGTGACGACGATGTTGCCTCTCGGAAGGGGTTCAGGCTCCGCCGCTTCGACGCTCACCGTCTCGGCCACGGTGTCCTCGCCGCCTTTGCCGTCGGAGACTGTAAGGGTAACCTCGTAGCTGCCCGCGTCGCGGTAGGTTTTGGTGAAGTCGCGGCTCGAGCCCGCACTCCCGTCGCCGAAGTCCCAGGCATACGAGAGCGGGTCGCCGTCGGGGTCGGACGAGGGCGCAGCGCTGAACCTCACGCTGAGGCTGCCTTCTTGCTCGGCGGTGAAGTCAGCCGTAGGCGCTCCGTTATCCTCTTCCGGCGGCGCGGGCGTCGCGTCGCCCGTGACGACGACATAGCCGCGTATCGCCTCATCGGACTGGTTGCCCGCCGCGTCCGTAACCTTTGTGCGGAAGACGTAGGCGAACTCGCTCCCTGCGCCGTCCAACTCGCCAATATTCACCGCGTCCTCTGCCACGGTGATGGGATAGATGCAGATGACGGTCACAGGGTCGCTCGAGAGGTCGCACGTTCCGGTAGGTTCCCCCAGAGTGAAAAACTGCTGCGACGGACTGAGCGTGCCTGCTACACCGTCTGGACTGCTATTGACGAGGTTGACCTCCACGTCCGTGACGCCGCTAGGGTCCTCGTAAGCGACTCGGGCGTAGAAGGTTCCCCCCGGCTCCACCTTGACGATGCGGTTGTCGCCCGCATCCTCGATCCTGCTGCCCGAATCGTTGCGGAAGGGCGGGTCAGCGTCCTCTGACACGCCGAAGCTGCCCGAGGGCGCGGCGGTGTCCTCACCTGGGTTTGGGGCGGGCGTCGTGCCCTCAACCGTGACGGTCGCCCTCGCCTCAGCTTGACCCTCGCTATTGACCGCGCGCAAGGTGTAGGTGGTCGTCCGCGTGGGCGAGACAGAGGCGCTGCTCTGCCCGGTGACGTCGCCGACGCCTTGATCGATGGACAACGTGGCGGCATTTTCCACCCTCCAGGACAAGGTAGCGCTGCCGTCCGCGCCGAGTTCGGACGCCTCGAAGCTGGTGATGTTGGGGCTCTCCACCACGCTGGGAGAGCCTCGCATGTCGCAAGCAGCGACAGCGAAGCCAAGAACGAGTAGTAGAACGAAACGGTAACGTATCATAGTGCTCTCCCAAACGCGGTGTAGATTGATCCACAAAGAGGAAGTAACGCATTGCACAGTGAGGTGGATGCGCGCACCTTAGCAAGCGCCGACCCCTAAAGAATAGTACGCAAAGTCACACATTAAGCCAACCTCAACGCTTAATGAACCGGTTTGTGAGGTCAGGCTGAGAGAGCGAGGAACGTCTGGAAGAGCTTTAATGAACTGCAAAAGAACACCTTCACGAGTTTTTCTTCACGCGAACACATCGGACGCTCATGAGAGCGACTGGAGCTTTAACGCCTTTATAAACGCGCGCTGAAACTGTGATGGCGTTGCCCTCTTAAACTCGGTACAATGGAGGTCCAACCCTTCCTCGAGCCCAGCCCTTTGGCGCTGGCTCCAAAATCTTCCAAAACCTCGGAGGTTACGTCTTGAAGAAGTCTGTCTTAGCCCTTATCTGCGTCCTCACTCTCTCGTCTACAGGTGCTTCGCAGAGCGGTAGCACGCAGGTAGAGGACCTTCTCACCCAGTTACAAGAAGCGCTCGCCGGGCTCGAGGTCAGTAACGCCCTGCGTGACGACGTCACTGCGCTGCGCGAAGATGTGCAGGCGCAGCTCGCCGCCTTGCAAGAGGGACAAGAAGCGCAAGAGGCGCAAGGAACGCAGCAAGAGGACGCACCGTCAGGTGAGGCGCAGGCGGCGCAGTCGTCCCTGGAAGCGTCTTTACGCGAAGAGAATCAGGCTTTAGCGGCGCGGCTCAGCAACTTCCAAGAGGCGTTCGTCGCGGCCCAAGTCGAACTGCAGTCGCTCGGGCAAGAGGTGAGCAGTCTGCAAGCGGAGCGTGACGAGCTGCGCGAAAACCTCGGGACGCAGACGCAGCGCTCCGACGCCTTGGGTACCGAACGCGATACGCTGACCCAGCAGCTAGAGAGCGCGCAGGCGCAGAACCAAGAGCTTAATAGCACTCTGGAAGAGGTGCGGGCGCAACTGGAGCAAGCCCAGGGCGAACAGCAGACCCTCGAGCAGCAGCGCAGCAACCTCGGCGCGGAGAATGAACAGCTTGCCCAAGATTTAGAAGCGGCGCAGACGCAGAATCAAGAGCTGAGCAGCACGTTGGAAGAGGCGCAGAGCCAGGTCTCTTCATTGGAGGAGCAACTAGCAGCGCTCACCGAAGAGGGTCAAACGTCACAGGCAGAGAGGGAGGCGCTTCAAAGCCAGCTCGAGAGCGTACAAGCCGAACAAGCTGATCTCTCCGAGCAGCTCAGCGAAGCGACGAGTGGCAGCGAGCAGCTCAGCCAGCAGCTAGAGAGCGCGCAAAATGAGCGCGACCAGCTTCTAAGTCGGCTCAACGCGGCCCTGAATCAAGAGCAGAGCTTAGAGGAGAGCTTAGCGCCGCAAGCGGACCAGTTAGAACAGGCGCGAGCGAGCGCGTCCGAGGCGGCTGAGATGTACGTCACCATGCGGCAAGAAACGCCGAACCTAAGCCTCGTGGATGAGGCGCGGCGCAGCGAAGTCGAGGCGGCGCAGCAACGCCTCTTGGACGCGCAACGCGCCGTCGCCCGCTTGAGCGGCGCACAGGCAACTTACACCGTGCGCTCCGGCGATTTTCTCTCCGGCATCGCCGACCTTTTCTATCAGAGCGGGAGCCGCTGGACGGACATCGTGGACGCGAACAGTTATGTGTTAGACGACCCCGATGCGCTTATTCCGGGAATGGTATTGGTGATCCCGGCGGGTTAGGGCTCACCTTGAGCACTGAAGTGCAACTGACCGTCTTCGTCCGCGACCCAAGTCCAGTTGCCCGAAAGCACGTCTTTATCCTCGGTGACAAGAGGTGACGTGGGACCATATTCGGGAGAAGAGGTCTCGAGCGAGACCTCTTCTCCATACTTGACGGGTTTCGGACCTTTACGATGTGCCATGCGTACACTTTACAGCCAAAACCTCTTCCGCACCTCACCGTAAGAAGAAGTTACCTGCACAATTCGCGCGGCTCACCTCATTTTAAGATGGTGGGCATGTCTTCTACCTCTTCCGCCGACAATCTACCCGACACCACCACCCCCGAATGGGTCCGCGACGCCGTCTTCTACCAGATTTTCCCTGACCGCTTCGCCAAGAGCGAGCGTGTACGCAAAGCGAGCAATTTAGAAACCTGGGAGGGTCCCCCCACCGTCTACGGCTACAAGGGCGGTGACCTCTTGGGTGTGGTGGAGCACCTCGACTACTTGCAGGACTTGGGCATCACTGCGCTCTACTTCAACCCCGTTTTCCAGTCCGCCTCGAACCACCGCTACCACACGCACGATTATTATCAAGTTGACCCGATGTTGGGCGGTAACGCTGCGCTACGAGAACTCGTCGATGCGTGTCACGAGCGCGGGCTGAAGATTGTGTTGGACGGGGTCTTCAATCACGCCAGCCGCGGCTTTTTTCAGTTTAACGACATCTTGGAGAACGGTCCGCACAGCGCGTACTTGGATTGGTTCAACATCCGCGAATTGCCCCTCAAGGCGTATAGCGGCGAAGACGGCGACAGGCTCGGCTACGACGCCTGGTGGGGGCTGCCCGCCCTGCCTAAATTCAACACCGACACCCCTGCGGTGCGCGACTTTTTGTGGGACGTAGGGACGTATTGGCTCGAGTTCGGCGTCGACGGCTGGCGTTTGGATGTGCCCAATGAAATCGGCGACGACGCCTTCTGGCGGGAGTTCCGCCGCCGCTGCCGCGAGGTGAACCCCGAGTGCTACATCGTCGGCGAAATTTGGGACGACGCGAGTCACTGGTTGAAGGGCGACCAGTTCGACGCGGTGATGAACTATCCCTTTACTCGAGCAGCGTTCGGCTTTACAGCCGGCTCTTTGAATGAAAAGGAGATTGCGCGGTGCGGCTACCAGCATATCCCTAAGCTGGACGCGACCTCGTTCGCTGCCGCCGTCGAAACTTTGCTACACGCTCACCGCCCAGAAATCACCGAGGTGCAACTCAACCTCTTGGGCAGCCACGACACGCCGAGGGCGCTCACAGTGGTGAACGGCGACGAAGCGGCGTACCGCACGGCGCTCCTCTTCCAGATGACCTTTCCCGGTGCGCCCTGCTTGTATTACGGCGATGAGCTAGGGCTAACAGGCGGGCACGACCCCGAGTGCCGCCAGGGAATGCCCTGGGAAGATAAAGAATCTTGGAATGAGGAACTGCTGGACTATACCAAACGTCTTATCAAATTGAGGCTCGAGCATCCAGCTTTAAGGCGCGGAGAATTTGAAACCCTGCACGTCTCAGAGGACCTCTACGTCTATACGAAGAGGTTGGAGGGTGAAACTTTCGTCGGATTTCTCAATGTAGGTAATGGCGTGAAAGTGACGCAGTTGGCGTTGCCGGACGGAAGCTACCAAGACCTCTTGAATAATGAGACCTTTACGGTGCAGGAGGAAACGTTGGATGTAGACCTCCTGGCGCGTTCTGGCGCACTCTTTCAAAAGGTATGCTAAAAAAAGAGGGCACCGCTGAGGTGCCCCTTCGAACTTATCCTAAACTTTAACGCTTCGCTTTCGCCTTCTTTTCCTCAGTTTGAACAGGCGTCAGCGCCTCGTCGTCGCGTTCGTTCGTGCGGATGCGCACAACTTGCTCTAAAGGCTGCACGAAGATCTTGCCGTCGCCAACCTCGCCAGAGCGGGCGGCTTTGACGATGGCGTCGATCGTCGTGTCGATAAAGGGTTCACTGACGGCGATCTCGAGCTTGACCTTGTCGTGGAATTCGACGACGTACTGGCTCCCCCGGTACTGCTCCACGACGCCTCCCTGTCCACCATGACCGCTGACGCGCGAGATGGTGATACCCCGCACGCCCGCCTTGAAGAGCGCCTCTTTGACCTCGGCTAGTTTGTTCGGGCGAATAACTGCAGTGATGAGTTTCATGTATGCCCTTTCGTCTTCCTCAGTCGCCCGCTGCCGCTGTGACAACCACCGAATCACCGACGGTGTCCTTACCTGCGTAAGCCTCCGTGCCGTGCTCGACGAGGTCGAGTCCGGTGATCTCCTCTTGCGGCGACACGCGAATGCCGATGGTCACTTTGAGCAAGTAGAAGATGACGAAGCCTGCAATAAACGCCGCCGCCGCGTAAGAAAGCGTGCCGATTGCCTGCACGCCTAAGTTGCCGCCACCGAAGATACCCACCGCGAGCGTGCCCCAGATGCCGCAGACGCCGTGCACCGAAATCGCGCCGACGGGGTCGTCTATACGAATACGGTCAAACATCAGCACGCTGAAGACGACGATCACGCCTGCGATTGCGCCGACGAGCACCGCCGCGAGACCCGTGATGACATCGGGTCCAGCCGTGATGCCCACCAAACCCGCCAACACGCCGTTGATGGTCATGGAGAAGTCGGGCTTTTTGAACAGCGCCCAAGAGGTGAACATCGCCGCTACTGCGCCCGCAGCCGCCGCTAGGTTCGTGTTGAGGAAGATGTTCGCAATCGCTTCGGCGTCCGCTTGTGAGCTGTAGGCGAGCTGCGAGCCGGGGTTAAAACCGAACCAACCGATCCAGAGGAGGAAGACGCCCAGACCCGCCAGAGCCATGTTGTGCCCCGGCATCGCGTTGACCTTGCCGCCCGCGTAGCGCCCGACGCGCGGACCGATGGCGAGCACCCCGCCGAGCGCCGCGAAGCCGCCCACCGCGTGCACGACAGAAGAACCCGCGAAGTCCGCGAAGCCCATCTGCGAGAGCCAACCGCCGCCCCACTGCCAGTACCCCAAGAAGGGGTAGATGAGCGCCGTCATTGCCACAGTAAAGACGAGATACGCCGGGAACTTCATCCGTCCGGCGATCGCGCCCGAGACGATGGTTGCCGCCGTCGCCGCGAAGACCATCTGGAAGATGAAGTCAGCCGCGACGGGCACGTTCATGCCCGTTTCGTAGCCGTTTAGACCCCAAAAAATCTGTCCGTCGCTCCGGTACATGAGCCCGAAGCCGACCGCCCAGAACGCTAAACCCGCTACGGCGAAGTCAGCGAAGTTCTTCATGAAAATGTTGATGACGTTTTTTGCGCCGATGAGACCCGCTTCTAAGAGGGCGAAGCCGGGCTGCATAAAGGCGACTAAAACCGCGAAGAAGAGGATGGCGATGGTCTCTAAGGCAAACGCCACCTCACCCGCCGCTGCCGCGTCACCCCCCTCTTGCGCGAACGCGCCGCCTGAGAGCAGGCATAAAGAGAGTGCTAGGAAAACGTAGGATTTTTTCATATTTACCTCCGGGGGAATGCTGCTTCAAGCGAGCAGCCTGATACTTAGGATATGAATTAAATTACAAAGTGTCAAGTACAAATAGACGTTCAATTAAAATATGTCAGAACGAGAAAGCAAAATTTGGAGTTCTTAGACTTAGCGTTACTAAAAACATGCACGATGTTTCAAAAGTTGCTTACACTGTTTTCATAAGCGATTACGCCATCTGACCCCGAAATCGTCAGTGAGATTTGGGGCTAAGCTTTACAACGAAGGTCTCAATGAGAGCGCGAACTCAGCGGCTCGGACCGCTAAATTCACATCCCAGAACATCCAACTTGCTTCTGCCAACATCACACAGTCCTGATACAATGCGTGCGCCCCGAGCTGCTGCGAAGGTCATTAAGTAGCAGTTCCACGCTTAATACTGAGACAAAATGTTATAGGTGTCATCTCACAATGTGCGTGCTAGACGCTGCTTCTTGAAGTGAGAGCGTCTCAAACCAGATGATACCTGCTAAAGGAAGGTCCGTTGTCGAGCCAACTCACGCCCAACCCTGTACCGAAAGCCCCTGAGCCGCGTCAGAGCGCCTCGAGGGGCGCGCTGATCCTCATGGGCGGCACGCTCGGCAGCCGCGTCACGGGGCTTTTACGCACCGCGCTCTTCAACCAGCTTTACGCGCCCGCCGTCACAGACGCCCTAAACGTCGCCCTGAAAGTCCCCAACCTCTTTCGCGAACTGCTCGCCGAGGGCGCGCTGACGAACTCGTTCGTGCCCGTCTATAAGGGTTTGGAAGAGGAGGACGCGAAGGGGCTTTCGGGCGCGCTGCTCAGCCTGCTCTTTCTCGTCAACACGCTGCTCGTGCTGCTCGCGGTCTGGGCTGCGCCTTGGATCGTCGGGCTGCTCCTCCAAGACAACGCGAACGTGGATTACGCGCTCACGCTCAAGCTCACGCGCACTGTTTTTCCTTTTCTAGCGGCCATCTCTTTCTCCGCGCTGGCGATGGGGATTCTCCAAGCTGAGGAGCGTTTCTTCGCGCCCGCCTGGGCTCCGGTGGCGCTCAACGTGGTCACGGCGGCGCTGATGCTCCTCTATCCGGGTCAAGCGGTGCCGCTCGCGGTGGCGTTCGTCTTAGGCGGCTTGGCGCAACTGCTCTTCCAAATCCCGGCGCTCGTCAGACACAACCTCTTGCCCCGCATCGGGCGCTGGTGGCATCCGGCGCTGGGCGGCGTCCTCGTTTTGATGGTTCCTTTCACCTTTACGACGGGGGCGCGGCAATTTCTTAACGTAGTCGCGACGAACGTGCTGAGCGGCTTGCCCCGGGGCAGCGTGACGGCGTTCGAAAACGCGAACCTCTTTTTAGGCTTAGCGCTTGGGCTCTTTAGCATCTCGCCGGCGCTGGCGTATTACTCGAGGCTCTCCGCGAACGCCAAAGAGGAGCCGGAGAGGTTTTCTGAGACGCTCCTAGAGGGCTTGCGCCTCATCACCTTTTTGACCGTCCCCGCCGGGCTCATTCTCTGCTTCCTCGCCGCGCCTGCGGTTCAGAGCGTGCTCAACTGGCTCTCCGCGTTTCATCCGGGTGCCGGGATGAACCCGCAAGTGCTCAGCCTTTCTGTCACCGCACTCGCGCCTTTGGGCTTGGCAGTCTTCCCTATCGGCTTACGCAACCTCTTGATTCGCACCTTTTACGTGCGCCGCGAGATAGTGACGCCCATCGTCATCAGCGTCCTCTTCATCTCGCTCAACGCGCTGCTCTACACGCTACTCGCGCCGCGCTACGGCATCGTAGGGCTGAGCTGGTCTACCGTGCTCGTCGAGTGGACGCAACTCGCGGTGCTCACCTTTTACGTGTGGCGGCGCGAGCGGTTCTCTCTATTCAACCTCTTGAGCCACGCGCGCCGCGTCTGGCTCGCGGCGCTCGGGGCGGCGGGGCTCACGCTGCTCGCGCTCGGACAACTTCCGCCGCCCTCAGGCTGGTTCGACTACCTTCTGCGCGCTACCGTCGGTGTGAGCGTTTTAGGCGGGTTCTACGTTCTCTTTAGTCTCCATTTGGGTCTACCGGAGATGGCGCAAGTGACGAAGCGCCTGCGCCGCTAACCTCTCTCCTCTACACCCTCTTCTGCGCCCCTTTTCGCGCCGTGAGCGAGTACGACAGCGGCGGCTTCGCCCCGAACGCCTCGAAGGACCTATACACCTCCGAGAGGTCGTGCGGATACTCCTCGAACGAGGTGAGGTTGAGCCCGCTTCGCAAGCAGTTCCCGATGATGTCCGAGAGCTTGTGGTGAAACCAGTAAGAGGTCCCGGCGACGATCTGCGACGGATCGTAGTAGTCGGGCTCATCGTCCGCGACGTCGGGCTCGGTAGTGAAGTACGAGGTGACGACTTCTAAACCCTTCTCGGGTTCGAACATGTCCAAAATGGGGTGCATCTCATACAAAAAGAGGTCTCCGCCGGGCTTGAGCAGCCGAGCGATCACCTCGAAATACGCCGCCATGTCGGGTAGCCAGCCGAGCGCGCCGATCGTCACGTAGACGAGGTCAAACTGAGCGTCGTACTCATGCGGGATATCGTAGACGCTCGTCCTGACGAATTCGATGTCCACGCCGCCCGCTTGGGCGAGCCGCTCACCTTGTTCGGTGAACTTCTCCGAGATGTCGAAGCCGACGCAGCGCCCCGCGCCCGCCTTTTTAACCGAGATAAGTTCACGCCCGTTGTTGCAGCTCGGCTGGGCAACCGCTTTGCCCTCCAGCCCTATCCTCTCAAAGACAGCACGCTCGACCTCATCAAAGGTGCTGAAGTCCGGCGCACTGACCCGCTCTAAAAGACCCTCGAGCGTCACTCTGGCGTGGATATCCGCCTGCTTATTCCACTTGGCGCGGTTGGCTTCGGTGTAGATTTCCATAAATCCATCATACGGGGTGGGGGCTCGAGGACGCACCTCCACACAGACTCCGAATTCAGAGTTCACAACTTATCATGACGAGTTTTTCGGAGTATGGGGAGCGTTTCTCTCTACCCACAAGCTCTAGCCCATTGCTTCTTAACTCGTATAGACGCAGACTCTCGGAGAACTATGCTCAACAACATGGTAGCCTAAAAAAGATTCGAGCCCTTCGCTTTCTTTTCGCAAGACGTTAAGAAAGTTTCTTGCTTTGTCCTACTAGAGCAGGGTGCACCCCAAAATAAGCGTGGTACTTTGAAGGGTGCTTATACCACGTTTCTACGTTTCATTGCGCATTTCTCTATGAACTCGCTCACGCCCGCCTATTTGGAGCGCTTACCCGTCACTATACCGCTCAGCGCGTTGCTCGGATAAGGCACGTAAGAGGGCAAGCACGAAACTTTTCACACTAACTGTGCGAGCCTCATGTTACTTTACGTGCAACGTGTCAAAAGTCAATCTAAAGTATGCTGACGCTACTAGGGGCGTGTCCAACGGACGCCGCATGTTCACTCTTCTAGTCGAGAGCACAACGCGGGGCTGCCGCCAAACTTCAAACCTCTCAGACAGGATGTAGCGCCGTGAAGACGATACCGCGAAACGATCTAAAGTTCTTCACCAACGAGCCGGACGAGACGCTCTACGACCGCTTCGTAAGGACGCTGCGCGACGTTCAGTACTTCGACGTACTGGTGGGCTATTTCAGGACGAGCGGCTTTCGTAGGCTTTACGAGTCCCTGGAGACTGTTGATAAGGTGCGCATCTTGGTGGGTTTGTCGGTAGACCGCAACGCCTTCACGCTGTTAGAGACCGCCCGACTTGACGCCCAAAGAGGGGTTCAGCAAGGCGAGCTTGGTTTCGCCTCTCATCACCAGGTCCAAGCTGAGTTTAGTGACGCGCTGGTGCGCGAGATGGAAGCGTCCGCTGACAACCTGGACATGGAGATTTCGGCAAGGAAGTTCATCGAATTCATCCAGTCAGGCAAGTTGGAACTGCGAGCTTTTCGGGACCGAAACATGCACGCCAAGGTCTACATCAGCCGCTTTGGGGAGGACGACCGCGACTTCGGACGGGTCATTACGGGCTCGAGCAACTTCTCTGAAAACGGGCTCGTCGCCCAGCGCGAATTCAATGTCGAACTTAAAGACGCGCCAGATGTCGAATACGCCCTCGCCAAATTTGAAGAGCTATGGGCTGAAAGCGTGGACATCTCCGAAGCCTACATCGACACGCTCAGAACAAAGACTTGGCTCAGCGACAACGTTACACCCTTTGGTATCTATCTCAAGTTCTTATACGAATATTTCAAAGAAGACATCAACATCGACCAGGACGTTGACTTTTACCTGCCTGAAGGGTTCATGGAACTCGCTTATCAGCGTCAGGCGGTGCTCTCCGCGAAGAAGATACTCGAGGCGTATAACGGCGTTTTCTTAGCCGATGTGGTGGGCTTGGGCAAAACCTTTATTTCCGCGCTCTTGTTGCAGCAACTCCCCGGACGCAAGCTCATCATCTGCCCCCCAGTCTTGGCCGACTATTGGCGGGCGACCCTCTTCGAGTTCGGCGTGCCGCAGTGCCGTATCGAGTCCCTAGGGCAGATAGACCGCGTGCTTAGAGAGGGCGCGGCCAGGTACGACTATGTCCTTATCGACGAAGCCCACCGCTTCCGCAACGAAGCGACGCAGTCCTTTGAGACCCTGCACAAGATATGCGCGGGCAAAAAGGTGATCTTAGTCTCAGCAACGCCCCTCAACAACAAGTTGGGGGACATTCTAGCGCTCCTTAAACTTTTTCAACCCGCCAAAAAGAGCAGCATCCCCGGCGTGAAGAACTTGCAGAGCTTCTTCGACAAATTGCGGCTGGCGCTCGAGGCGACACGTAAAAGCGTGGACGGGGACAGGTCCGACCCAGTCTACATTCAGGCGCTCAATGAAGCGTCCGCGCAGGTGAGAAGCAAAGTTTTGAACCACGTCATGGTGAGGCGAACGCGCACCGAGATCAAAAATTACTTCAGCGAGGACTTGGAAGGCCAAGGACTGAGCTTCCCCGAATTGGCTGCGCCCGAGCGCATCGTCTATCAGTTTGACGAGGCGACCGGACAGGTCTTCGACGACACCATCGCACTCCTCAAAGAGTTTCAGTACGCCCGCTACGCGCCGCTCCTCTACCTCAAGCACGAAGTCGGCGTTTTGGAGCAGCAGTCGCAGCATAACGTTCGGGGCTTCATGAAAGGCGTTTTGGTCAAGCGCTTAGAGAGCAGTTTCTACGCCTTCAAGAAGACCGTGCGGCGCTTTACCGAGTCTTACGAGCGCTTCATCGGCATGTTTCGGAGCGGCGCGGTCTATATCAGCAAGAAGTTTGATGTGTATGACCTCTTGGAGAGCGACGACGAGGCGCGGCTTATCGAGCTGGCTGAGCACGGCGAGGTGCAGAGTTACGCGGCGGGCGACTTCGAGGATGACTTCCTGGTGAGCCTCAACAACGACCTCCTCGTGCTGCGCTCCATCGAGCGGATGTGGCAGCGTGTCGAGACAGACCCCAAGTTGGAGCAATTCCTTCATGAGGTCACGCACCACCCTCTTCTCAAAGGGCAAAAGCTCATCGTCTTCACCGAGTCGAAGGAAACGGGTGAATACCTCTACACGCACCTGGAAGAGGCGATGCCCGGCAAAGCGTTCTTCTACGCGAGTCAGGGCGGTATTCATAGAGGGGTGAGTCATGGCGTTACGGTGGCTAGAGACCTCATCAAAGCGAATTTCGACCCGAACCAACGCGAGCAAAAAGACGACATCCGCGTGCTTGTAACTACCGACGTGCTCGCTGAAGGTATCAACCTACACCGCTCGAACGTCGTTATCAACTACGACCTGCCCTGGAACCCCACCCGCGTGTTGCAGCGCGTCGGGCGCATCAACCGCGTCGGCGCGGCGCATGAGACCGCTTACGTCTTCAACTTCTTTCCTACCGACCAAAGCGACGCGCACCTAGGCTTAGAGGGCAACATCAAGGCGAAGATTCAAGCCTTTCACGACACGCTGGGCGAAGACGCCAAATACCTCACCGATGACGAAGAGGTGACCACGCACGCACTCTTTGGCGATAGGCTCTACCAGACGCTAACGAGCAAGGAGAGCTTAGAGCAGGAAGAGGACGAGCGCTCCGAGTTGCAGTATTTGCAGCTTTTAAGGGACGTCCGCGACAAGGAGCCCGAGCTGTTCGAGCGGGTCAAGCGCCTCCCTAAAAAAGCGCGGAGCGCAAAGCGACTCCCTAATCGACCTCTAGGTGTCGAGGGCGCAGATAGAGACGCCCTCATCACCTTTTTCCGGCGCGGCAGGCTCAAGAAGTTCTTCCTGAGCGACGGCGCGTCAGACTACGAACTCGAGTTTTTCCAAGCTGCCGAGCTGTTCGCGTGTAAGCCGGACGAACCGAGACGCAAAATACCCCCCGCGTACTACGACCTCTTAGCGAAGAACGACGATGCGTTTCGGCTGACGCTCACCGAAGATTTGCCCGAGCCCAAGAGCGGCGCTAAAGGTGGCGGGGGACACTCGAGCGAAAACAAGCTGAGAACCATGTTGAAGTCTCGAGAAGTGACCCGCTTCAAGGGCTTCACCGACGACGACGAAGTCTATTTGGGTGAGGTGCGGCAGGCGTTAGAGGCGGGCACGGTCGCCAAAAACACCACCAAGACCGTCATGTCCGACCTCAAAGCAGCGGGCTATCAACCGCTCACTATCCTAAACGTGTTGAAGCAGCACATCGGCGAAAGCACGTTTGTGAGAACCGCCCAGGACGACACCGAGAGCGTGCCGCGTGAGGTCATCCTGTCTGAGTATCTAGTTGGTAATGAGTAGTCAAGGTAACAAGGGGCTCAACAAGGGGCTTAAGCCCCTTGCTACTGCCACTGCCAAGCCCCTCGCCAAGAAAGGTAACAACGTAACGTGAACGAGCAAGCCGCAAAGAGATTAGTCGAAGCGACCTTCAACCAGCCCTACGACGAGGCGCGTTTCAGGACGTTTGTGCGCAACGTGTTCAGGGAGTTCGGCGAGAAGGACGACCGCGCCCTCAGCGGCAACTACATCTGGGACGACTACAAAGACCACGTCGCGCAGTACAAGCGCATCGGCTCATTCACGGACGCCGAGGAAAACCAGATAGACATCCTCGCGGTGAAACTCAAAGGCAACAGCAAACTAGAACGCGCCCGCACCACTCAGCGCAACTTCGTCGCCAAGTATTTAGACCGGGGGCGCGGCGACATTCAGCGCGACGCCGCCCTGGTCGCCTTCTACAGCGACGACACCCCCGACTGGCGCTTCTCGCTGGTGCGCATGGAGTACAGCCTCGACTTCGAAACGGGCAAAACCAGCAAGGAACTCAGCCCAGCTCGCCGCTACTCCTTCCTGGTCGGTGAAGGCGAGCGCACCCACACCGCGCAGCAACAGCTCTTACCTATCCTGCGCAGGGACGCTCCGGTCACGCTAAACGCCTTAGAAGCCGCCTTCGACATCGAGAGCGTGACGGCAGAGTTCTTCAAGCAGTACAAAGCACTCTTTCTGGAACTCAAAGAGGAGCTAGACGCTCTCTTAAAGCGCAACCAAGAGATACAGACCGAGTTCGAAACCAAAGACCTCACCCCCGCCAACTTCGCCAAACGGCTCATGGGTCAGGTTGTCTTCTTATACTTCTTACAGAAAAAGGGCTGGCTCGGCGTGGAGCGCGGCGAAGCGTGGGGCGCGGGACCCAAGGACTTCTTGCGCCGCCTCTACAAGCAGGATTACGTGCCGTACACCAACTTTTTCGACGACATCTTAGAACCCTTGTTCTACGAAGCCCTAGCCCTCGAGCGCAGCGAGAACTTCTACAGCCGCTTTGACTGCAAAATCCCCTTTTTGAATGGCGGACTCTTCGAGCCGAGCGGCGGCTACGACTGGGTGAACGTGCCGATACCGCTTCAAAACAAGACCTTCGAGCGCATCATGGACGTGTTCGATTTGTACAACTTCACCGTGCGTGAAGACGAACCCTTGGAGAAAGAGGTCGCCGTAGACCCCGAGATGCTCGGTAAGGTCTTTGAAAACCTCTTGGAAGTCGAAGACCGCAAGTCTAAAGGCGCGTTCTACACGCCCCGCGAAATCGTCCACTACATGTGTCAGGAGAGCCTAGTGAGCTTTCTGGACACCCGCTTGAACAAGGGGCTTAAGCCCTTTGCTATAGTCGGAGCTGTTCAGGACGACCTCTTTGGGCGACCCCAAGCTACCCAAGCCGCCCTCACCGAAGAGGTCTACGAGCCGCGCGTCCCCAAGGAGGACCTAGAGACCTTCATCCGCTTAGGCGACCAAGCCGTAGAAAACGATACCCGCGTGATGAAAAAGGGCAAAGAGACCGATAAGTACACCTTCCGGC
This sequence comes from Trueperaceae bacterium, assembly GCA_965215565.1. Lineage (GTDB taxonomy): Bacteria > Deinococcota > Deinococci > Deinococcales > Trueperaceae > CBDBZX01. The sequence goes on along the minus strand of CBDCDZ010000004.1, from coordinate 3,787,201 downwards.
TGCCCGAAAGCGTCCGCGAGCACGCGCAAGAGGTGGACGACGCTCTAGCCAACATCAAAATCTGCGACCCCGCCATCGGCTCCGGCGCGTTTCCGGTAGGCATCATGAACGAGATCGTCCGCGCCCGCGCCGCGCTGACGCCCCACCTCAAAGACCCACAAGAGCGCACCCCCTACGCCCTCAAGCGCCGCGCCATCCAGGAGAGCATCTACGGCGTGGACATCGACCGTAGCGCCGTAGACATCGCCAAGCTGCGCCTCTGGCTCTCGCTAGTCGTAGACGAAGACGACGCCGACGGCATCGAGCCGCTGCCCAACTTAGACTATAAGATCGTCGCAGGAAACTCCGTGCTGAGTTTGGAAGGAGCCATCTTAGACGACAGCGAGATGCGCGAGTTAGAAAAGCTCAAGCGGGCGTACTTCAGCGAGACACGCCAAAAGCAGAAGCGCGACCTCTCCGCCCGTATAGACCAAACCATCACGAACGTCTTTAAGTCTGCCCAAGACTTCGGCGCAAAGGCGGACTTCGACTTCCGCGTTCATTTTAGTGAGGTCTTCCGGCAGCACATCCACACGCCACAAACTTTGCAGGCGTATCATGTCACTTGGGTTGCGCACAACAGCCGCGTGAGCGAACGCATGGTGACGTTCGGTGTCAAGCGCGGTGAACCCGTTCTGCTAGACGAAGCGCAAGAGGTCGAGATTACACGCTATATCCGTGATACCGTCGCCGAAAACGACCTGAAGGTGTCGGCGTACAACATCTGCCAAGACCACGTTCATATGGTCCTGACGTGTGATCCTAACGAGCTTAGCGACATTGTCCGCAAGCTCAAAGGTAAATCCGCATACCGCTTCAAGCAAGCACGCGGCATTACAGACCCGCTCAATTTGTGGGCGCAGAAGTATCATGCGCAAGCGATCACGACGGACGCGCAACTTCACAACACCTTGCACTACGTGACCCACAACAGAGACAAGCACCGCCTTCCTGAGAACAAGGGGTTGAAACCCCTTGTTGAATCCATGCTGACCTCACCAGAGAGCGCCACCGCCACCAACAAGGGGCTTCAGCCCCTTGCTCAGCACCCCACTCAGCCCCTTGCTCAGCCCCTTGCTCAGCCCCTTGCTGAACCCAGAGCTATCAGAGATGGTGGCTTCGATATCGTCATCGGCAACCCGCCCTACGTCCGCCAAGAAGCGCTAGGCGACCTCAAGCCGCACCTCAAAGCCCAATACGAGGCGTATCACGGCGCGGCAGACCTCTTCGTCTACTTCATCGAGCTAGGCGTCAAGCTGCTAAGGAGAAAAGGCGTCTTCTCCTACATCGTCGCGAACAAGTGGATGCGGGCGAACTACGGCAAGCCCTTGCGCCAATGGCTCAAAAAGCAAGACCTCATGACCATCATCGACTACGGCGACCTACCCGTCTTTGAAAGCGCCACCACCTACCCCTGCATCCTCTTCGTAAGCAGAGACAAGCCCAGCCAAGAGGTGAACATCGTCAAGATGGAGGAGTTAGCCTACAACGACCTGCGCGGCTACATCAAACAGCGTGCCTACGCCCAACCCCAAGCCGAGCTAGACGGTAGCGGCTGGTCCTTAGCCAGCAAGGACGCGCAAAAGGTCTTGAACAAGATAAACAAAGCAGGCGTGCCGTTAGAGAGGTACGTAGACGGGAAAATCTACTACGGTATCAAAACAGGTTTTAATGAAGCCTTCGTCATCGACCAAGCCACCAGAGACAAGCTCATCGCCGAAGACCCGAAAAACGAAGAGGTGATTAAACCGTTTTTGGCGGGGCGGGATGTGAAGAGGTATCAGCCTCCGCAGAGCGATAAGCACCTTATTCTCTTTCCAAATGGCTGGACGAACGCGAATTCAGGAGAGACGAGCGATAAGTGGGCGTGGTTACAGCAGCAATACCCCGCAATCACGGAACATTTGAAACCCTTTGAAGAACGAGCAAGAAAGCGCGGGGATAAAGGTCAGTTTTGGTGGGAGCTGAGACCCTGCGACTACTACAACCTTTTTGAAAAATCTAAAATTATCTTCCCTGACATCGGTTCTCGAGGGAATTTTACGCTAGATGCTTGCGGTAACTTTTACTCCGTCAACACCACTTACTTTTTTCCGAGCAACGATAAATATCTTCTCGCCCTCATCAATTCGGCGCTTATGATGTTCGTCTACAGTAACGCATTCGCTGTTTATCGCGGCGGCTACCTCCGCTTCTTCACCCAATACGTCGAACAACTCCCCATCCGCACCCTCAACCTCTCCAACCCCACCGACAAACACCAGCACGACTGCATGACAAAAATGGTGGATGAGATGTTGGGGCTGCATGAGCAGAAGGCGGGTGCGGCGGGCTCGGAGTTAGAGCGCGTGACGCGGGAGATTGCGGCGCTGGGCGAGCGGATAGACGCGCTGGTGTATGAGCTTTATGGGCTGACGGAGGAAGAGGTTAAGATTGTAGAAGGGAGTGTGTCATGAGCGTCGAAGAGGCAGTTTTGGAGAGGTTGCGCGAGTTGCCCCCTGAGCGTCAGCGAGAGGTGCTGAACTTCGTGGAGTTTTTAGGCAGTAAAATAAGCCAGCGGCAGGCGGCACTCTCGCGAATAGTTGCGGCGAGCGAGGGCGCGGAGGTATCCGAAGAGTACGTGGCTGAGCTTGAACGTATGCGACTAGCAGATCAGAAGCGCACGTGACCATCGGCTGTGATACGGGGTTCTTCGTAGAATTCATCTTGCGGAATCCTACTGTTAGGCAGCTTACCCAGGAGGCAGCGCAGGGCGAACATGCGTTAGTGACAAGCGTTGTCTGCATTTACGAGCTGAAGAAGCTCGGCTTGAAGGGTATGTTGAGCAAAAATGCCGCGTTTCAGGTAGCCACCGATATACCGCTGCTGTACGACGTGGTGTTCTTAGATGATACGGCGCTCCCTATCGTTGACCAGGCGGTTCGTCTAGCGCACGGAAACGGACTGAGCATGGCGGACGCGCTCATCCTCAGCTCGGTGCTGAGCAAGGGCGCGACGCGGCTCTACACGGTGGACAGGGACATGACAAAGTACAGAGGAAATATTGAGGTCATCAATTTGCGTAACTAAAAGCAGCCTCACGTACGCTCGAAGTCATCCAGAGTGTCGTCAGGTAGAGGCGCGTCGAAGTCATCTGGCACGCTGAATTCGCCCTTGCAGAGCCCGAAGGGGCGCGGCTCTTGAGTGGGCGTGTCGAGGATGGTGACGAGGGCTTGGCGCTCTTCACTCAGCGTGAGGGGCTCTAAAAGTTCTACTTTGCCGTGCTCGTTGATGAGAGCTTTTACAGTGCGCATGGGACAGTTTAGCATCTGCTTGTTAAACTGCCCTCTAAGCGCCGTGTATACTTTTACGATGGCAGAGCGACCTGAAAAAACCGAGGACGGGTTCACCATCGTTTATAGCAAGGACGACCTACCCGTTTTTAAGAACGAACGTCAGGAGCATAACTTTTGGAGCACGCACGTCTGAAGCGAGGAGCTTATGGACGAAGCTGCTACACAGGAATTCCCCGCGCGCCCCGTCTGCAAACGGAGCACGAGCACTTCACTGCGGCTGGACGAGGATACGTTGGGGCGTCTCAGAAACCTCGCGCGTAAAAAGGGTAAAGGGTATCAGACGCTAGTTTGTAGCTGTAGTTGAACTGTAATTCAGAATTTAGGGCGACTACCCCATTCGGGGTGGTCGCCCCTTTTGCGTGTGTCACGCGCTTTTTCGGGATGGGCCCTGGGGGACTTGAACCCACGACCAATCGATTATGAGTCGACTGCTCTAACCAACTGAGCTAAGGGCCCACGCACCTACGAATCACAGTTTACCCCCCCAGCACCCTAGACACAAGACTACCAAAGGGGCTGCGAAACTCGGGGCAAAGCGTCCGTTTGAACTATTTCACATTTTGTCGCCTTTCTTAACATAGAGGCGCAGGGGCTCCGTAGACTAGGGTGTGGTACTTCTAACCCGGCAGCGACTTCTCTTACTCTTGAGCCTCACCATAATGAGCTTAGTGCTTATCGCCCTCAGCCAGCCTTGGGGGTTTCGGGAGATTCCTGTACCCGAGGTCAGCGCTGACATCGTCAATCCTTATGAGGACGCTAGAAACGAAAACGTTGCGTCGCTAGAGGACTACAGGCGTTTCTATGACGCCGCGCAGCAAGAGGATAGGGACGTGCTCGGGGCGCTCTTAGCGCGAGACGCCGAGGACTTTTTGACCTACCGCGTGCTCCTGACGCTCGCTAGAAGCGATCTTCCTGCTGCCGAGCGCGCAGGCTACTACAGGCGCGCCTTTAGGCTCAAACTGGTTGACCCGCTAGCGAGAGGTGAGGCGCGTGCGCTCCAGCTCGAGCGTGCCCAGACCGCTGAGCGAGCCGGGTTCGTAGAGGAAGCGAGCAACGCCTACGCGCAGGCGCTACCTCTTGGAGGAGCTGCGGTAGCTGGACTCGAGAGACTCGAGCCGGACCCGTTGGCACGTTAGCGAATATCTACTTACAGAAGTAGGATGTACAGCCGCGCTCTAGCCGCGCTAGAAGGCCGCACGGTTCCTTCTATCGAAGCGCCCGCGTACCGCGCGCTAGGTGAATATCAGCGGGCGTTAGAGGCGTACGGGCGCTGGTTGCAGGAGGCCCCAAGCAGCCTAGAAGCGCGTTACGGCGAGGCTTGGGCGCTCTTGTCGCTCGGGCGCAATGAGGAGGCGGACGCGCGCTTTGCCGACTTGCCGGGCAGCGACGCGCTCTACGGGCGGGGCGTCGTGGCGCGGCGCGAAGGGGACGTAGACGCGGCAGTAGACCTCTTTGTGCAGACGGGCGAGGCGCGGCGGCTGTGGGGCGCGACGGACCTACTCGAGTCTCGAGGCCGCGCTGAAGACACCATCCCTATCTACTTAGAACTTGCGAGCATGGGCTCGAGCTACGCCGACGACGCCGCGTACCGGGCGCTCGTGCTGGCTGAGCGTTACGGCGATGAGGCGGCGGCTCAACGCGCAAGAGCGCTTTTGCCTGCCTTTTCTTTCTTCGGATTGAAGGAGGGCTTGGGGCTCGAGCTGCCCCAGACCTCTTCATTGCCCGCTGCTGAATCTCCTGTTCTAGCGCTCGCCGACGCGCTCATGGAAGCGCATGATCCAGAGGCGGCGGTGGGCGAACTGCGCTTTGCGCTTAGGGACGCGAGAGGTGAAGCAGAAACGGTAACGATTGCTGAAAAACTTCAAGCCCTCGGTGAGTACCGCCAGAGCGCCCGCGCCGCCGAAGCGTACTTGGGGCGCAGCAGCCGCGACCTGCGCACCTGGCGGGCGGCGTATCCGAGGGCGTATCCGTCACTTGTGAACGCACAAGCTGCGCTTAGAGAGATCGAACCCGAACTCGTCTGGGCGGTCATGCGCAAAGAGTCGCGCTTCTATCCTAAGGCGGTGTCGCATACGGGCGCAGAGGGACTCATGCAGTTCGTCTCGCCTACCTGGGACTGGGTGGCGGAACTGCTCGGCGAAACGCCCGGCGATCCTTTTGATCCCGAGGACAACATCCGCTACGGCGCGTTCTACCTGCGCTGGCTCATGGACTACTTCGGCGGCGACTTAGAGCGCGTCGTGCCCTCTTACAACGGCGGACAAGGCTATATCGGGCGACTCTTTGAGTCCGCACCTATAAGCGGCGACAAAACGGAGTTCTACCGCTTTATCGGCCGCGCCGAACCGAGGGAATATCTGCAGTCGGTACTCCTCGACTACGAGATTTACAAAGCGCTCTATTGAACCTTGACCTGTTGCCCCTCCTCCCAGGGGGACGCGGTAATAGCGCCGCGCCCGGCGTAGAGTGCAAACACCTTCCGCGCCGCTGTTCTCACGGTGTGGTTCATAGCGTGGCAGCCGCGTCTGACATTTTTCTGAGGCTCGCGCAAGCCGAGCGTTTTTGGGTGATATATGAGCGTGTGGTATAACTCCTTGTAAGTCATTCACCGCCTCGCAACGCTGCGCGTATCTACTGCGCACAACCTCTACCTGTTGCTTACTCGTTTGAAGGCTCGAGACAAGGTTAAGTCGCCAAAACTAGAGCGAGCCTCGAGACGTGCGCGTGGGATAGAACTCTGATCCGTTCCGCGGTGACCTACTCGCTTGCAGCGTATTCGCCATGTTCTCTTCGTGAAAATCGCGTCTTCTTTGTGAAATAGGTAAATGCAGAGTTGTTACGCCGCGCGGCTGCGTCATGAATGCGTCATCCACAAGGTGTAAATAAGCCTAACGGCGCAGCAGCGAAAACGTAGCGGCGGGCGGTGAGTTCCACGTTGACCTCTTGGGGGAGCAGCGGAAAGGAACGATATGGCGTTAAAAAAGGGGAACAAAAGCGGCAAAGAGGCTGAGCACGATATAGGGAGTAGTAACGTTCAGTTCGCGGGCTTCGACGTGCACAACCCGGTGTTTTTCGTCTCGAGCGCGCTCATCATCGTCATGGTCGTTTTGACGCTCGCCTATCAAGACCAAGCGGCGAGCGTCTTCAGCGCCATGCAAGCCTTTATCGCGAACAAGTTCGGCTGGCTGCTCATCGTCGCGGCGAATATCTTTGTTCTGTTCGCCTTCTTTCTGGCGTTCAGCCGCTTCGGAAAGGTGCGCATCGGCGGGCAGGACGCGAAGCCGGAATTCACCCTGTGGGCGTGGTTCGCCATGCTCTTTAGCGCGGGCATGGGCATCGGCATCATGTTTTACGGCGTGGCGGAGCCCGTCTTGCACTTCTCTACGCCGCCCTTCTTAGCCGAAGCAGGCACACCGGACGCGGCGCAAGTCGCGACGGCGGTCACGTTCTTTCACTGGGGCATCCATGCGTGGGCAATCTACGCTGTCGTTGGGTTGGCGCTCGCCTTCTTCGCCTACAACTGGGGGCTGCCTCTTACCGTGCGCTCAGCCTTTTATCCCCTCTTAGGGGAGCGCATCTATAGCTGGCCCGGCGACGTCATCGACACCTTGGCGGTGCTAGCGACGCTCTTCGGTCTAGCGACGTCGCTCGGCTTAGGCGTCGGGCAAGCCAACGCAGGGATGAACTATCTCTTCGGCATCCCTGACTCGGTCACGACGCAGGTCATCCTCATCGCGATCATCACGGGCATCGCGACGCTTTCTGTTGTCGCAGGGTTAGATGGCGGCGTCCGGCGGCTCAGCGAGCTGAACATCAATATCGCCGTGGTGCTCTTAGCGTTTGTGGTGATTGCGGGTCCGACGCTCTTTATCCTCAACGGGTTCATTCAAAACGTGGGGTTCTACCTGCAGAACTTAGCCTTTATGAGCACCTGGGGCGAGGCGTACGAGGGCGGCAGTTGGCAAAATAGCTGGACGGTCTTCTACTGGGCGTGGTGGATTTCCTGGTCGCCTTTCGTGGGCATGTTCATCGCCCGCGTCTCGAAGGGGCGCACCGTCAAGCAGTTCATGCTGGGCGTCCTGATCGTGCCGAGCATCGTCTCCTTCTTCTGGTTCTCCGCCTTCGGCGGCGCGGCGCTCTCTCAGGCGCTAGGCGGCGTCGGCGATATCGTCGGGGCGGTCAACGCGGATATCTCCACAGCGCTTTTCGTCATGTTTGACCAACTTCCTTTCGGGCGCGTCGCCTCGCTTTTAGGCATCCTGCTGGTCATGACCTTCTTTATCACCTCGTCGGACTCGGGCTCGCTGGTCATCGACAGCATTACCGCTGGCGGCAAAGAGGACGCGCCCGTAACCCAGCGGATTTTCTGGGCGGTGACGGAGGGAACGGTGGCGGCGGTGCTCCTTATCGGCGGCGGGCTCTCCGCCTTGCAGACCGCCGCCATCACGCTCGGTTTGCCCTTCGCCGTGGTGGTTTTGCTCATCTGCGTCAGTCTCTACAAAGGTTTGCAGACGGAGTTCAGGGAAGAGGTCTTGCCTGATCAAAATTCAGAGGCAGCCGCGCCAACGGATTAAACGGGTATAGCCTACCCTCAGCTCTCTATAAAGTCTGAGTCTATATATGTGGACTCAGGCTTTTTTATGGTAATTCTAAACGAACGCAGCGCGGCTTTGCGAAATAAAGTTTTGCACTGAAGAGAAGTGTCGCAAGCGCCAGAGTAGAGCAGTATGCTCATGTCGCTCTTTCTCTTCGGAGCTATCTTGTTTTACTATGTCCAGTCGTGGACTCGAGAAGAGCGCCTATGGCTCCGCCTCATCGCGCCATTCGTAATGACGGCGGGGCTGCTCTTAAACAGCCACCTTAGCACCGTCATAGCTGAGTTCGGCTATAGAGAGGTCGCTGTGTGGCGAAAGGTCGTGGGGTCGTTATTTGGGTCTTTGTCACCTCTAGCTTGCCTCATTATTCTGGCGTTCAGTTGGCGTGAGTTGAAACCGCAACTCGGGCAACTTTCGACGCTTATATACACGCTCGTCACCTCTTTATTTCTGGCGCTGACCTTTTGGACATTTGTGGGAGTATGGACCTAGAGGTTGCAAAGATACGGCTGAGGTAAACTAAGGCAGGAGGTCCACATGCCCCCGTCTTTGCAGGTTCTCAAGAAAGCCGCGTCGCAGCAGGCGCTCAGCGAGCAGCTTTTTAGCGGCGCACTCCTCATTTTCAGAGCGGTTCCGGCGATGTAAGACTTCTGCGACGTAGTGGATGAGTTGGCGCAAGAGGTCGAGGCGCAAAAAACCATAGAGAAATCCCCGCATCAACCTGTGAAGAGGTCATGATGCGGGGACTTTACGTGATGCCGAGGAAGAGACTTGAACTCTCACCCTCTCTCGAGGACTAGAACCTGAATCTAGCGCGTCTACCGGTTCCGCCACCTCGGCATGAACAGCAGGTTACTTCGTAAAGCTTCGCGCAATCATCTGGTCAGAAACGCTCTTAGCTTACCGAATACTGTTCAACGTGCACGTTCAAAGATGAAATCCCGCTAGTTCTTCGAACTGAGATCTGCGTCCGTTCGTCTCAGCTTATTGTAAAACTAATGAGACCAAACGCTCCGAAGAGGTAGCATAGCAAAACACCTGGGGTTATAGCAATAGGGACGGGCGTTTTTGAAACGAAGTAGGGCGGGCTGACAAGCCAAGAAATGCCAAAGGCTCAAAGTGAAGTATGCGACTTTGCACCTTAGCTGCGGATATAATCTGCCTCAAACCTTTTGCGTAGGAGCGCTTTTCTGTGTATACTCACCCTTGGCATTTTCGGCGTTTTGCCCTGCCACAATCCAATCACCACGCCCCAACAGATGATGTTCGAGCAGCGACATTTGAGTGAGGTTTCCCTTGTTTCACCCCCCGTTTTATAGCGTATGTCCCGTCCTCCCCAAGCGTGTCATGGCAGCGTCATGAGTGTCAGGTCATGAACACCGGCGACGAAGTTAAAATCTTCTGCGGCAACGCCACGCCCGAACTCGCGACGAACGTCGCCAAGCATTTAGGGCGCGAACTCTCCAAGGGCTGGGTCTCACAGTTCCCTGACAGCGAGAGCCGCGTGCAGATCGAGGAGTCGGTGCGCGGCGCGGACTGCTACATCGTCCAGTCCACCTGCTCGCCCGTGAACCACAACCTTATGGAACTCCTCGTCTTCGCGGACGCCTTGCGCCGCGCTTCGGCGTGGCGCATCAACGCGGTGGTGCCGTATTTCGGCTACGCACGGCAGGACAAAAAGGTGCAGGCGAGAGAGCCCATCACGGGCAAGCTCGTCGCCAACCTCATGCAGACCGCCGGGTTTGACCGGGTCATCACAGTTGACCTACACGCCGGACAGGTTCAAGGCTTTTTCGACGTGCCTGTGGACCACCTGACCGCGCTCGGTATTTTGGGTGGTCACTTGGAGACGCTCGACCTCAGTGACAGCGTCGTCGTCTCGCCCGATGTGGGCAGGGCTACCGAAGCGCGGCGGCTCGCCAACCACTTAGGCTTACCTCTTTCCATTTTGTATAAGCGCCGCAGCAGTCCCACCGAGACGAGCGTGACGCACGTCATCGGCGAGGTGGAGGGCAAGCGCCCCATCATCGCGGACGATATGATCTCAACTGCCGGAACGATTACGCGAGCCGTTGATGCACTTTTAGATTTAGGCGCGGAGCCTGACGTGCGCGTCGTCGCGACACATCCCGTGTTTACGCCGCCCGCTTTAGAGCGTCTCAGCCACGACGCCATCAGCGAAGTGTTCATCACCGACACGGTTCCCATCGAGGGGCAGCATGAGCGCATCAAGGTGCTCTCGGTCGCGCCGCTCTTAGCCAAAGCCATTCACAACGTCCACGAGAACGACTCGGTGAGTCAGCTTTTTCAGACATGAAAGCAGGTATACCCGCTAAAGCAGGGCACAGGTCAGCTGGTTAGAAACGCTCTTAGTGAAAAGAGCGTCTGCTGAGTACGCACGTTATTAAGATGATATCTGCGTGATACAACCTCAGCATTCATATTAACTCTGGCGGACGCTGAAGCAGCTTTCACAAGCTCGAGGCATTTAGTGGTATCATCTCGGTTTGTTGCTGACGGTTGCGCTTAGCAGCCGAACGTTAAAAGATTTAGAGCATGTCGCGTTGATATGACGAACGGTCACACCATCATCCAGACAGCGAAATCAAGGCACCAGGAGGAACCATGAAGTTAACCGCAGAGAAACGCACGCCCGGTGAGGCGAACGCCATTCGCAAAACGGGACACTTGCCCGGCGTGGTCTACAACAAGGAGACCAACATTCCGGTGAGCTTAGAGACGAGAGCCTTTGACAAGGCGTTTCGCTCGCAGGGCACCTCGAACATCATCGACTTAGAGATTGACGGCGAGAGCCACGACGTCTTGGTCCGCGCCGTGCAGATGAATAAGCGCCGCCGCGAGCCCATCCACGTGGACTTCTACGCGGTCACGGCGGGTCAAGTGGTCGAGGTGGCCGTCGTCATCGACTTCGTCGGTACGCCCGCGGGCGCGAAGCAGGGCGGTCAGGTGGACGTTCAGCGCCGCGACGTGCGTATCAACATCTTGCCGCGCCTCATTCCCAGCAACTTGGAAGTGGACGTCAGCGCTCTGGAAATCGGCGACGCCATTCACATCTCGGACATCCTCCACATGTTGCCCTCGGAAGCGGAAATTTTAGACGAGCCCGAGCGCACGCTCGTCGCCATCTTAGCGCCACGCGCCGAGGAGCCCGAAGAGCCTACCGAAGAAGCGGAAGTCACGCAGCCTGAAGTTATCGGTCAGGATGACGAGATCGAAGAGGGTTCAGAAGAGGATACGTCCGCCGAATAAAGCAGGTATTAAAGTCTATCTCACTTCGCTCGGAGCTTGTCACGACGCAGTCATGCGAAGTAACGCGCTCAGCAAACAAAGTATTGACGAGCGTACACGTAAAGAGACAATAGCTGCGTCGTTCGGTAAATTATGACACCTTCTATCAAACTCATCGTCGGTCTGGGCAACCCCGGACCGCGCTACAGGGACACCCGGCACAACGCCGGGTTTCTCGTGCTGGACGAACTCGCCAAGCGGTACACGCTCTCCTTTCGCAAGGGGAAGCAAGCCGAAGAGGTGAGGTGGGGCGCACTCCGCCTCATCAAGCCGCTCACCTTCATGAACGCTTCGGGAAGCGCGGTGCAGTCCACCATGACAAAACAGGGACTCGTACCAGAAGAGGTGCTCGTCGTTCACGATGACCTCGACATGCCTCTAGGCCGCCTCCGCTTCAAGACCGGGGGCGGCGCGGGCGGTCAGCGCGGCGTGGCGGACATCAGAAACCGAATCGGCGCGGATTTTCACCGCCTCAAGGTGGGTATCAGCCGTCCGCCCGAGGGTTGGAAGGTGGAAAACTGGGTCTTGAGCCGTTTCCGCGAGGACGAGAGAGAGCTTTTAGACGAGGTGGTTCGGCAAGCAGCCGACAGTGTTGAGCTGATGCTGAGTGAGGGTTTGAACAAAGCGACGAACCGCACGAACGGTCTTGACTTGCGCCCTCGAGCCGAGACACCTTCCGAAGAGGTTGCTGACAGTGCCGGAACTTCGGACCAAAGCCTGGATGAAGATAAAGGTCCGGGGTAGTGGTTTGAGTCGAATACCTGTGCGCTTCTTCTACCGTCTCCACGCGATAAACAAGGGGTTGACACCCCTTGCTTGACACCCCTTGCTTGACACCCCTGTCGTTCCAGATAGAGCCACTGCCAGGACTGAATGAAGTTGGGGGCGGCTGACTGCACCATGGTGGCTGTCCGCGAGTCTAAAACAGCAATCCAATCGAGCTGGTGGCTTTAGCTTCCGATTGCGCAGTTTTCACGAATGTGAAACTTTGCGCAAGGCAGCTTGCAAAAGATTCGCGCGGGGCGCGATATGCTCTAAGACGTGCTCAGCGCCGCTAACCTCAGCAAAGTTTATGACGATCCCTCGGGCGAAGTCACCGCTTTGGCAAACTTCAGCTACGCCTTTCAAGCAGGCCAAGTCACCGCCATTATGGGACCGTCGGGCTCGGGTAAGTCCACGCTCTTAAACCTCTTGGCGGGACTGGATGTACCGTCCAGTGGTAGCGTTACTTTGAACGCTCGAGAGGTCAGCAGCTTGAACGAGAATGGACGTTCAGAACTCAGGCTGCGCGAGTTCGGCTTCGTCTTTCAGTCGTACAACTTGGTTGCTATTCTGAACGCGCAACAAAACGTCGCCTTTCCGATGGGGCTCGCAGGTGTGGACGCGGCGACGCGCAAGGCGAGGGCGCTGTCCCTACTGGAGCGCTTCGGGCTGGCTGAACGGGCGAACCATCTCCCCTATAAGCTTTCGGGCGGTGAACGGCAGCGGGTCAGCGTGGCGCGGGCGCTCGCTAACAACCCGTCCGTCGTCTTTGCCGACGAGCCCACCGGCAACTTGGACTCGAAGAGCGGCGCAGTCGTGCTGCAGACCTTGCGAGAGGTTGCGGAGGAGGGGCGCACCGTCATCGTGGTGACGCACGACCCTCGCTTGGTGGAAAAGGTGGATGTGGTATTAGACCTCGAGGACGGTCTTCTCAAAGGCGAGCGCACGCCGCCTGAAAGGACGAAAGAAGAGGTTATCGCACTTTAGAAGGGGTTTCATTATGGCAAGTAGAGAGATGCAGCGCTCAAGAGGTAGGTTCAAGGTTCAGCCCGCACGACTGGGCGCAATTTTGGCCTTTATCGGGGTCGGCTTGGGCGCGTTCGGGGCGCACAGTTTAGAAGGCATTGTTACGCCGGAACGTTTGGACACCTTCGAGACGGGCGTGCGCTACCAGATGTATCACGCGCTCGCGCTTTTAGTAGTGGGCGCTCTGCCAGTCAAGGGACAACGCGCCGCAATGTTCATGTTCATCGGCAGCCTCATCTTTTCGGGGAGCCTCTATATTCTCGTCTTGAGCGGTATCTCCTGGCTCGGGGCGGTCACGCCGATCGGCGGCGTGCTCCAACTCATCGGCTGGGCGCTGCTCTTCGTGAGTTTGGGCAAGAGGGACGCTTAGCGGGCTTGAGTTACGTAGGGGCGCGCATAAGAATCACTGTATGAATCGCCCCTACCGGGTGGCACGTTTTAATCTTTAGATTTAGGCGGCGTGATGTAGAGGTGGGTTCGAAACCTGGTCCCACGTGAATACGGTGCTGGAGCAATATAGCAAGTATCATTTGGTTTGAGTGTACGTAAGTTTTGCGGAGCAACGCTCTCACGATGTAGAACACCGTTGCCTAACGGCAAACTACGTAATTCGCTTTTCGAAAACTGCGTAAGCAGCACGCACATTTGAGAATGAAATCCCGCTAGCCTGCGGCTGAGACTTGCGCTATTCCAATCAGTACTTATGTTAATTGCAATATTCACGTTATTGCACCTCTTCTTGCTGTCGCTATATTTTTGTACTGGTACGTTACCTCATGATTTTGAATGTTGATGAAACGCAAAATAAGCTCGCTGAAACGCTCCGAGATTTCTACAGCGGTGACGTTCATACCTCGAGCCTCTTCACCCCAACCTTGGCCGCCGCAAAAGAGCAGTTAAATAGCTTTAATCCGAAAGGCTACAACCGAACGCGCAACAGCATTGACGGCAACGTCAGCCGCTTAAACCCCTATATCACCTGGGGCGTTTTCACGCTGGCTGAGGTGCAGCGTCACGCGAAGGGACGTTCGCAGGGTAAGGACTATCAAAAGTTTGTCTCGGAACTCGGTTGGAAGGCGTATTTTCGGGAGGGGTTCTTGGCGCTGGGGGATAGGGTGTATGAGTCGCTCGAGCCCTACAAATATCCCACGCAAAAACGCGACGAGTTACCCGCTGATATCGAAAGAGGTGAAACGGGGCTCTCGTGCATCGACCGCATCGTCCACGAGCTAAAAGACACGGGCTATCTGCACAACCACCAGCGCTTGTGGTTCGCCGCTTATGTCACGCACTTTGCGAACGCCCATTGGTGGCACGGCGAAAGGCTCTTCTACCGCTACCTCGTAGACGGCGAGCCGGGACCGAACGCGCTCTCGTGGCAGTGGGTAGCGTCCACCTTTTCTAGCAAACCCTACTATTTCAACGGCGAAAATATGCGTCAAAACGGTCATGAGCCGTGCGAGGACGCGCCTTTTAACGACTCATATGAGGCGCTGGACGAGCGGTTTTTCAGCGGCTACGGCAAAGGCGGTTTTGAGAAGCGCCCGAAAGAGCAGCCGCAAACTGTTATGAGCGTCCCTCACCCCGACCTGCTCAGACCTGCGGGCGAGAGACCACTCGTGCTCCTCCACGCGGAGCGGTTGTCGGCTGGGGCGAGGGTTTTAGAAGTTGTGGACGCGCCCGTTCTGGTCTATCTGGACGCCGAGCGGTTCAAGCGCGAGCAGCCGAGTTTCATGCGGCTCCACTTCGCGGTGAGCTTGGCGGCGGACCTTGTGAAGAGGTTGCGAGGCGAGGGGCGAGAGGCCGAGCTTATGTTTGGGAGCGCTCAAGAGGTGCGAGAGTACGCCCGAGAGAGAGGGTGCGAAAGCCTCGCCGCGCCCGGCTCGTGGCATCCGGGTACGTGGCGAATGTTCGAAAAGCTCAACGCTGACCTACCTGTATCTGCCTTGGAGGATGAACCATTTGCTCGAGTCGAAGCGTCCTTACGTTCGTTCAGCTCGTATTGGAAGCGGGCGGAAAAGCAGGTAATGAGGAGATAGAAGCAGCAATGAGTACCGAGCAATGAGTCTAAAGGTTTTCACTCATTGCTCACCGTTTCGCCTCCGCGAAAACTTCGTAATCGTTTGCTTCGCAAGATTACATAACCAGCTCGACTGGATTGCTTTTAACTCATTGCTTACAATTGCGGTCCGTAGCGCACCAACCACAGCCCCGCCTCCGTCACCGCGTAGATCATGAGCCCGACGCTCACGCCGCCCGCGATGATATCGAACTGCCTCGTCTTGGGCGAACCCTGACGCATAAAGCCCCAGAGCGCCCCGCCCACGAGCCCGCCGATATGCCCCCACAGCGACACGCCGGGAATGGCGAGCGAAAAGACGACGATAAGGACGACCCACTGCAACAGCGAGCGGGTAAGGAGCTTGTCTTGAGGGCTGGTGCTGCGCCACACGTCCGCGAGGAGTGCGCCCGCGACGCCGAGCACGCCGCCTGACGCGCCGACGAGCGTGAGCGGCCCACTCCCCTCTGCGACGACGGAGAGGTACGCACCCATAACCGTGCCGAAAACGAAGGCGGCGAGTAAGCTTCCCCAGTGCCGCCGCGTCTCGTAGAGCCGCCCGATGTCGTAGAGCACCCAGGTGTTGAGACCGATGTGGACGATACCGCCGTGGACAAACGCATAGGAGAGGTAGCGCCATAGCGCGTTACTTTCGGGGATGCCCGGCTGGTTGAGGATAAACCCTGCGACGAGGCTCCCTGCGTTCGCGCCGTAGGTGCGGTCTATCCAAACCTGCACGATATAAGCCGCGATGATGGCAGCGGCGAGTGAGAGGGTGGCGACGCTCAGGCGAGAGGTGGGGCTCGGCACGTCGGGGACGCTCTGACCGTACAGCTCGAGCTTCCGCTCGAACCTCTCCCGCTGGCTCGGCGGCGCGTACGTGTAGGCTTGCGCGTAGAGGCGCACCGCCGCGTCCACGTTATGACCTCTCTCGGCGGCGTCCGCGAGGATGTCTAAAATGCGGTAGGGCGGCACGCCCGGCAGCGGGTCTTGCAGTTCGCGCCGCGCCGCCTCCAGGTTGCCGTCATAGGCGTGAAGCCGCGCCTGGGTCAACTTGACGCTGCGGTAGCCGATAGGACCCTGCCCCTCGTCCTCCCAGGTTTGGCGCATCCTCGTGAGCTCCGCTTCGGCGGCGTTACGCTGCTCCTGAGCTAAGTAGGCTTGCGCTCTCCCTGCGCGCGCAAGCGCCGCGTTGTCGCCCCGCTCGGGCACGTCTAGCTCTAAAAGCTCGAGCCACCTTTCAGCGAGCGCGTAAGCTTGAATTCGCAAGAGGTCCGCGCCTTTTTCCGGTAGAAGCTCCAGCGCCGCGTCCGCGTCTGCTTGCTGCAACGCGACCTGCGCGAGCAAGCGCCGCACGCCCATACGTCCTTCGTCTGTCCAATAGAGCAGATTTGTTATAGATTTGGCTGCGTTGTAGAGCCTCCCCCTTGCCAAACTCGTGAGCAGCAGAGGCGCTAGGATAAAGAGCGGTCCTATGATGAGCGCACTGACGATAAGTACCGAAGCGACGTTCGTCGTGAACGACAGCGCGGCGGCGAGCGCGCAGAGGGCGGTGGCGAGGACCGTTTTGAGCGGCAGTTCGCTCATAAGGGGCGCTAAGCGCATCGTCCAGCGGACGCTGTAAATGCCGGTGATGCTCAGCACCACCAAGAAGAGGGCAGCTTGACTCATGGGTTTAGCCTACCTTGTCGAGCGGATAAGAGGTGACGCCTAGTTTTACACAGGTTTTAGAAGCGCTACAAGTAGCAGGTATCATCTGGTCAGAAACACACTCACTTTATAAAACGATGTTTAGCACGCACTTTAAGGGATGATACCTGCGCTCAACTTTCTCAATGTGTCGTGGAACTGCTGAAGGTAGCTTAGGGCGTGATTCCATGATGCCACCTCACTTCCGCACTCGTCCAGACCCGTCGTGAGAAAACGGTTTAGCGAAACTTGTGTATAGGCTGCGGAAGTATTCCAACGTGCATCGTCCCAACGTGATAGGCTGATGAACTTCGCAGTGCGTATAATTGAGCTTTGAGGTTGCGTTGACGAGTAGAGCATGTCGGTACATAGTGTTGGGGGTGGTAGCGGTGCACCATAAAGGATACGTTAAGCTCAAGAGGAGGTCCTGGTGATTGACGCATTAAGTTTTGCTCTCTGTTTGGTGGTGGGCTACCTCATCGGCAGCTTCCCGACAGGCTACTGGGTGGCGCGCGCTCACGGCGTCGACATTCAAAAGACGGGCTCGGGCAACATCGGCGCGACGAACGTATTGCGCGCGGTGGGCACGGTTCCGGCGCTCATCGTCCTCGTTGCGGACCCCTTAAAAGGGATGCTCGCGGTCTTGATCGCCAACCTCTTCAGCTTGAGCGAATGGGGGCTCGTTTTAGCGGGGCTCGCGGCGGTTTTGGGAAATAACTTCAACGTCTTCTTGGGTCTGAGAGGCGGCAAAGGCATCGCCACGAGCTTGGGCGTCGGCATCGCGATTGCGCCCGCCGCCGCGCTCGCAGCCGCCGCAGTCGGGCTCTTTACGATGGTCATCGGGCGTTACGTCTCGCTTGGCTCGGTGGTGGGTCTCGTCGCCGCGCCCCTCTTCTTAGTGATGACGCCGACGTTCACGCTGCCGCAGCTCTGTTTGCTCGCCTCGCTCGCCGCCCTCGCGGTGATTCGGCACAAGGAGAACATCATCCGTTTGGCGAACGGCAACGAGCGGCGCATCGGTGAGAAAACAGCGACGAAGAACGCAGAGAAGTCCTCGAGCCGTGCCTAGCCGAGCCTCCGGGCTCGACCTCTTGGTCGTGAGCCCTCACCCCGACGACGCCGAACTCGGTGTGGGCGGCAGCTTAGCGCGCGCTAAAGCCGAAGGGCGCAGCACGGGCATCGTCGATTTGACGAGGGGTGAAGCCGCCACCAAAGGCACGCCGGAGATTCGCGCCGAAGAGGTCGAGGCGGCGTCAAAGGTCCTCAACTTAGACGTGCGTCAAAACTTAGGCTGGCCTGACTCGCGCATCATGGACAGCGAAGACCGCCGCTTGCAGCTCGGGCGCGTCCTGCGCGAACTGCGCCCGAACGTCGTCATCGCCCCACACGCCAACGACCGCCACCCCGACCACGTCGCGGCGGCGCA
Organism: Trueperaceae bacterium; assembly: GCA_965215565.1. Taxonomy (GTDB): domain Bacteria; phylum Deinococcota; class Deinococci; order Deinococcales; family Trueperaceae; genus CBDBZX01. The sequence goes on along the minus strand of CBDCDZ010000004.1, from coordinate 3,768,961 downwards.
CATCGTCCCCGCCGCCGTTCACTTAGCGGGTCTCAAAAACAGCCCTCTTTCCGGCGAGCCTTACAAGCCCAAAAACCTCTTTTTCTACATGGGCAACGGTCCCTTCGAGGCGACGCTCGTGGTGGATACGAGCGACTATATAGACACCTGGGAAGAGGCGGTGCGTTGCTACGGAAGCCAATTCACGGGCGAAGCCGCCTCGGAGACAGTCACGCCGGACGTGTACATGCGCAGGCGCGGACGAGCGGCGTACTGGGGCACCTTCATCGGGGTGAAGTACGCTGAGCCCCTGTGGACGCCGCGCCCGGTGGCATATTCGCTGTTTTAACAACGAGTACAAATCTTAGCAATGAGTACCAAGCAATGAGTCTAAAGGTTTTCACTCATTGCTCATTAGGTGAAGCACATAGTGCACAGGCTAAGGCTGAAAGCCGTTGCACTTTGTGCTCACCTGTAAGAACCTACTGAGCTTTGCTCTAACCTGCTTGAGCTTCGCTCTGACCTGTGCTTTCAACTCATTGCTACGAACGCAAGTACTCCATCACCTCGCAACCGACGGCGAAGCCTTACGCGCCCTTACACGTACCCGCCGCTTCGCCCAGTTCACCAGCACGATGCCCAAAATTGCCACGACGCCCCCGACGAGTGTGAGATAGGTCGGGACTTCGCCAATAAGCAGCCAGGAGAAGAAGATGCTGAAAACGGGCACAGTATAGAGAAACGCCGTCACCACCGTAACGGGCGCTTTGGAGAGCGCGTAGGAAAAAATTGCGTAAGAGATAGCGGCGGGAAAGACGCCGATGTAGATAGCCGCTAAGAGCGGCGCGGTGCTCGCCGCGCTGACCTCGCCTACAAACCCAGGCGCGAAGACGAAGAGCGGCACCGTCCCCGCCCAAGTTGCGAACGCGGAGACCTCGGCAGACTTGTAGCGCCCTAGCATCGGCTTTTGCAAGACGACGAAAAACGCCGTCACGATAGCGGAGAGCAGAATCAGCAGCGCGTAAGGATTGAAGCTCAACCCCTCGTCCTCGCCCATGACAATGAGGAGCACGCCGAAAAATGAGATGAGCGTGCCTACCCAGCCCAGGAGCGGCAAGCGGTCTGAGAGCATGAAGTACGCCAGAACCGCGCTGATCGCCGGAGCTGTCGCGATAATCAGGCTCGCCGCCCCCGCCGTCACGTAAAGCTCGCCGAAGTTGAGCGCGGTGTGATAAATCGTGATGCCCAAAAGCCCGAGTAAGAAGAAGTAGGGAATATCGCGCAGTTTGGGAAAGAGGGTGCTGTTCGTCAAGTAGAGGTACGGCATGAAGCACGCTGACGCGACGATGAAGCGTATCAGCGTCAAGTGACCTGGGGAGAAGTCCTCGAGCCCTATCTTGATAAGCGGAAACGCCGAGCCCCAAAAGACCGCGAGAAGAAGTAAGAAGAGGGTCACTTTGAGGTTCATACAGCAGGTATTATCTGGTCAGAGTGAACGAAGTTATGCGAAGCAACACTAACACTTTTGAGAACATCGCGCAGCACACACATTCGATGATGATACCTGCTACACTTCGCCTCGGTATGTCTTAGAGCTGCTAATAGAGGGTAGCCTAACACCGTTATATTCATCCTTTTCGCCTCCTGACTTACAGCTCAGACAAGAGGTTGAGAAGAGGCTATCCGCTCCTTGCACTTAAACTTACTCGTATGCTCAACCGGTCTATGCTCACCGCTATAGAGTCCCTAGCAGGCACGTCCCCAACTCAACAGTTAAGGAGAACGTTTCGCCAGCTCAGCGAATTCATCTCGTCGATTTGATACACTCGTTTCAGTGAAGCAGAAACGACAGATAAAGTTTAGAACATGGGCCCTCTCCCCACAGTGCTGCGCCTGGGGACGGCGCTAATTATGTACGCCTTTCGACAAGCCCTGCGCGCCCTGCGCAACAACTGGATTGCCAGCGTCTCGACGCTGACGACGATGACGCTCTCCTTGACGATTTTGGCGGGCTTTAGCCTCTTGAGCCTGAACCTCAACCTGACCTTGCAGGAGTTGCAGAGCGACTTGGAACTCGCCGCCTATCTGGAAGAGGGAGCCAACCCACCCGCCGTGGTGGAAGAGGTGCGCGTGTGGCAAGAGGTGGCGGATGTGGACCTCATCTCGCCGGAGGAGGCGTTAGCGTCGCTCGAGAGCGAGCGCCCCTACATCGCCCAGGCGAGCGGCGCGGTGGCAAACCCCTTGCCTTTCACGCTGCGGATGCGCCTCTTCGACCCGACGCAGACCGAAGGCGTCGCCGAGCGGCTACGCGCTTTGCCGGGCGTCGCCGAGGTGGACGCCATCAGCGACGAAGTCGAGACCTTTTTAGCCATTAACGACGCCTTTCGCGTGGTGGGCTCGATTCTCATCGTCGTGCTGCTCTCCGCTGCGCTGTTCGCCATCGTCAACTCGATTCGCGCCGCGATTACCGCCCGCAAAGACGAAATCGAGGTGATGCGCTTGGTCGGCGCGACGCGCGGCTTTATCCGCGCGCCCTTCCTCATCGAAGGGTTTTTGCTCGGGCTCATCAGCGCCCTCATCACCCTCGCGCTGGTGCTGCCGGGCTACCGCTTCGTGACAGACCTCTTGACGGAGAATCTGCCCCTCTTCCCCCTCGAGCGTGACCCCTTAGTCCTCTTACAAGTCGCCGTGCTCCTCGCCGCGCTGTCGCTGCTCGTCGGACTCGCAGGCAGCGCTATTTCGGTCTCGCAATACTTACAGGAGGACGTATGATACAAATTCCGATTGATTTTTTATCAATCCGAGTGAAAGAGTCTTCAACAGCAGGTAGCATCTGGTCATGGAGCCAGCGTGTCGATAACGGCATGATACGCCCTGTTGAAGACTCTCCTGCGAGTAGGAACAAAAATACGGATGGAGCGTATGGACTATCACCGAACGACTTTCTCGGTGATAGTGAATTAAGCGGAATCCGTATGAGGTACGCCTGGATTCTTATCGTTCTTGCTTTTAGTTTCGCACACGCGCAAGAATCGCAGCCGCAAAATAGTGAGACTCGCCAGCTCGAGCAGGACATTCAAAGTTACGAACAGCTCTTGGAGGAACGCAGAGCCGCGCAAGCGGAAATCGACGCCGCGCTGCAGGAGACGAGCGCAGAGTTGGACGCGCAACTCGCTGAGCGTGACCGCTTGAACGCAGAAATAGGCGCGTTGCAGGAGCAACGCGCCGAGCTTACGGAGCGCGTCACAGCGCTCAATCAGGACTTAGAGGCGACGAGGGAACGCATCCGCGGTTTACAAGAACGCTTGACGACGCTCGAGACCCGCCTGCAAGCGCTGCTCGTCAACCTGCATAAAGAGCGCGGCGGACGCTACGCCCGCCTCTTGGCGGAGTCCGAATCCATCTTCGACCTGCGCGTGAAGAGCTTCTACCTCTCGAGACTGACCGAGCAAGATGTCTTGCTCATTCAAGAGATGAACCGCACGGTTGCCGAACTGCAAGACGCGCAACTCACGCTGAGTACGCAGATCGAAGAACTGAACGCGCGAGAGGCGCAACTTGCTGAGAATCAAACTGCGCTGCAAGGAACGCGAGAGGCGTTGGCAGGTGTTATTGCACAGCTCGAGGAGACGCGCCAGGGACAACTCGCGCAGCAGCAGACCCTGTTGAATGAGCAAGCCGACATCGAACAGACCCTGCTCAACGCCGAAGCCGCCTTGCAAGAAGAACTCGCCAGACTGCGACGCGCCGCCGAACTCGCGCGTCGGCGTGAGGCAGCCGCTAGGGAACGCGAAGCCGCGGCGCGTGAGCGCCAAATCAATAGGGACGCCGAGGCGCAGCAGCGCCAAGCCGCCGAAGAAGCGGTGCGCGAGTGGCAACAATTTAGCCAGGAGGCGGAAGACTTAGAAGACCAGATTCGCACGTTGGAGACGCCCACGGACCTCGGTAACAGCGAGTTCACGCTGCCCTTTGCCAACCCCGGTCTCGTGAGCGGTTTCAGCGAGGGCGGCGCGAGTCAGATTCTTTTGAAAGCCGAGCAGCCTGGTACAGCCGTTCGCGCCGTTAAAGGGGGCACCGTCTGGCGCGTGCGGCGTATCTCCGCGAACAGCGGCTACTTAGTCGCTATCCTGAACGGTCCCGAACTCATCACCGCCTACTCCAATCTGCAATTTCCTGACAACATCGCCATAGGCGATCAAGTCGAGCAGGGGCAGATTATCGGCTACTTAGGCGGGGGCACGCTGACGCCGCCCGACACCTTGCAGTTTCGCATGGGGACGCCCCAAGGGGAAGGCGCGGTGTGGTACGACCCCGCGCCGTATTTGGGGTTTTAAAGCGTGGTTATTTGTTAGATTGTTTCGAGAATCTTTCCAGCTTCTTTAGGAAGCAGCTCGAGGCTTAAACGACCTCTTCTAAAGCGCTAATAAGCTCCGGTAGATTCTCCCTCGCAATACGCCACAAAATCTCTACGTCAATTTTGAAATATTGGTGGGCGAAGAAGTCACGAGTTCGCGCCATATCTCGCCAGGGTATTTGAGGCAGGGTTCCTTTCGTCTCTGCGGAGACGCTTTTAGCCGCCTCTCCTACAATTTCTACAGCACGCTCGAGCGCCAACCTCGTCTTCATATCCTTTCTTAGCGCTTCGAGCGTCGTCTCAGTCGTAAAGCTAACCGCCTCACGCGCGTAGCTCAGCATGTCATTCAAATAGAGAACGTCCCTTTCAGGAATATTCATAGTACGTTTGAGCGCCTTGCATAACCTCTTCTTGAATCAATGGATGCAAGCCGCCCGGTGTGGTCACGTCCACATTTCGTCCTAAGATAGTTTCCAGTTCGTCCTGTAAACCAAAGAACGCGAAGCCGGGCACGCAGCCAGGGCGAAACTCGAGCAGCACATCAACGTCGCTCTCGGCGTGAAACTGGTCTGTGATGACAGAGCCGAAGAAGGCGAGCCGCTTCACACCGTGCGTTTCGCAGAACTCTCTAAGTGCTTTCTGCTGCGCCGGGGTAAGTCTGTCTTGGGCTGACATAGGCTTAGTATAGCGCTTGGCTTAGTTCACCTCTTGGATTTGCTCGGGTAAGACAACCTCGTACCACCTCTGAAACTCGTTCGAGCCTCCGGTAAGACGCACCAACACCGCCGTACCGGGCTCCGGGTTTGTTGACAACGACTCGACAAACTGAACCTCGCCTGTTGGAAGATGCAGGTCTAGCTGTCCCTCTTGATTAACCCTAGTTATGTCCGTTAGAAATGCCATGCCCGGAGCGTCGTCCACCTGGTCAGCGTACGTATCGCGGATTAGAGGTCCTGCCGAATCTAGTACGACAACTACGCCATAAACACCTGGAGAGCTACTTTCGGACAGGGTTTGCGTAGAGTCAATTTCTAGGGTGTGAAGGGACGTATGTTCGGTGGCGTTCGCGCTTTGCTCGTCATACATGTTGACCAAATACATGTAATCCATGTTGATGAATGGATCGACTAAAGTACCAGACAGAAGCCAACTCAGGTAAGTGTTATAGAAATCCTCTCCTCTCACAGGCTGCGTCTCTGTACCGATTTGAAGGGAAGCATTGTTGAACTTCACAGTCGGATTATCCCAGCTTGTCACACCGACATCTATATTTCTTGATCGAGTTGCCGCCTCGAGGAGATTCCAGAGCGAGATATAAGAGGACTGCGCGAGAGGAAGCTGTCCATCCTCAACGAAGTACTGAATATCGCTTGCGTTGGAAGCTAAAAAGACCTTGTCCGCTTCTGGAAAGTCGAAGGTAAGAAACCTGTCTCTATACACGTCAACGCCCTGCGGTTCCAACGCCCTCTCGAGCGACGCCACACTCAGCCAGAGCGAACCGTCAAACATCATTACGCAAGCGTCTGAGGTGTCAGAGTGATACTCCTCGAGCGAACCGATGCTGATTTTCCCCTCCTCTACAGCTTGGACGCACGTTTCAGTCGGATAGTAGAAAAGACCTTCTACGGACTGCGCTAGGCTGCTCGAGCTAAGCGACGCCACCAAAACACAAGCTGCCGTAGCCAAAAGACCCGTTTCAAAAAGCGTCGGTAGGGTGTAAATTCTTGCCATGCCTGCACTCACCTCTCTCGGATGCCCAAGTTCTCCAAGCGTTCGCTCAGTTGCATCTTCTTCATCTAATCCTGCGATTCGGTACGCCATGACGCGCTCTTGAATGTGCGCTTCTAACTCCTCACGGACCTCTTTACGCCTGCGCCCCCAAAGTCCGCGTGTTGCCCTTTTTAGATACTGCTCAACGTCGTTCACTGCGCTTCCTCCACTGCACGAATCTGAGTGGGCGAGACAATTCCGTAATCCAATCCCGCAACCTCTCCACCTTCGCGCTCCGTCGCTACGCGGTAAGGCACGAACGTATCCGTAAGCCGTATGAGCACAGCCGTATTCACCTCTGGCTGCTCACTTATCTTTTCTACAAAGGTGACTTCATTGGGCAGGCGCAGGTTGACGGTGCCGTCTGCGTTTCCTCGAGCGATGTCGTACCAAAGGGTTGTGTTATCTACCTCACGCTCGAGCCGAGCCACGTCGTCTGGCGTCGGCTCCAAAAAAGCCGCCACGAAGTACCTCTCGCCCTCTTCCGCGCCGACCTCGAAACGCTGGCTCTCGAGGTTGTATTTAGAAGACCCGTCCCCGTCGTCCCAAGCGGTGTAGGTAAGCCCGGTGGATTCGATGAATTCGGGGAAGGACGGCTGGTCTATCAGGGGCATGAAAAGCAGTCCAAAGAGGAACATATCTTGGAGCGGTTGCGCTTCGGTCCCTAGCTGGAAAGCGGCGTCGCCCACCTGCAACGTTGGGTTTTCCCACCCCTCGAGCCTTACAGGTACGTCAGCCTGGCTCGCGATCTGGAAAACAATTGCGTAGAGGGGGTAGTACCCTTCGCGCAACTGCTCACTTCGGAGAAAGGTGTTAAGCGTCTCCGTGCCCGCGCTTGAACCGTAATCTGCGGGCTTGATGTCGAGGGGCGGCAGGCGTACGGGTTGCGCGTTGGGGAAGGAGAGGATAGTGTCATCACCTTGCTCTGTGACGCCCACGCCGAGTGGCCCGAGGTTCTCTTTAAGTTCTTCGACGCTGAGCCAGGGTTCGTCTGCCTTACACTTTTCTGGCAGGTTTTGGGCGGACGCCTCGAGGCAAATCTCCGCAGGCCAGCGGTAGTCTAGAGGTAGAGACTGCGCTGAACCATCTGAGAACGTTACAACGACAATTGCGCAAGCTGCCGCGAAGAACACGCCGGAACCTAGTAGCGTGGGCAAGGTGTAAATTCGCGTCATCCCTTCACTCACCTCTCGCGGCTCACCCATCTCACTGAGCGTGCGCTCCACGGCGTTTTTCTCGCTGAGTCCTGCAATCCGGTGCGCTACAATCCTCTCTTGAATATGCGTCTCTAGCTCCTCGCGCACCTCTTGGCGCTTGCGTCCCCAAAGACCCCATGTCGCCCTCTGCAAATACCGCTCGACCTCGCTCATCGTCCCTCCCAAAGCGCCCGAACCGCGCCGTTAAACCGCTCCCACTCCTTGCGCTTCTCCGCCAAGCGCTTGCTACCTGCGTCCGTCAAGCGGTAGTAGCGGCGGCGCGGCCCGCCTGCGTCCGAGGGCGCGAACTCCGCCGCGACGAGCTTCGCTTTAGCGAGGCGGTGCAGCGCCGGGTAGAGGCTGCCCTCTTTGAATTCGAAGTAGCCGTCCGTGCGGACCCTAGCTTCGCCGATAATCTCTAAGCCGTATTTGGGCTCGTCCTCCAATATCGCCAAGAGGATGAGGTCTAGGTTGCCTTTGAGCAGGTTGCCGTTCACATTTACCTCCATAGGAATACTAGGTACTCAGATTGAGTATATAGTATTCCTATGTAGATGAGTTGTCAAGAGGTCTGGTGAGTAGAGGTGGAATAAGATGTCATTCTGAACGTAGAGAGTCTTCACATCCGCTCGGAATGACGGTTCAGGTGTCTACGAAACGTTCTGCCCTTCGCGGTACACTAACCCATGACGCAACCCACTCAACCACGCGCCGAAGCGTGAGTGACCCCTACGCCCGCAAGGTCTACTTGCAACCTCTACCCGGCTCGCCGCCTGCGCGTTTTTCCAAGGGTGCTCAGCGGCGCACGGCGCAACTCAGGCGGTTTTTGGGCGAGTTGCAAGCGGGAGCCGCGCCGCATTTGGGCGAGCTGTCAGATACCGAACTCCTCATCGTGAGCCGCCGCGACTGGCAGAAGCTCTTTAGCTACCCCTACGGTCTACCCTTCACGCGCACGCAAAAAGGTGGGGGCGTGAGCATCGTCGCGGCGGCGGACTATCCGCCGCGGATGTTGCGGCGTTGGGACGATATTTTGGTGCGGGCGGCGCAAGCGGGCGAGGACGCGCCGGGGGACGTGCGCGAGTTTTTGGACCTCTTGATTGGGCACGAGTGGGGACACGCGGCGGCGAACCTTTCAGGGCTTCGCAGCCGCGTGAAGTGGGTGGACGAATTTATGGCGACGTACCTCTTCTTGGCGGCTTTAGAGGCTGCAGGTTTAGACGCCGTCAAGGAGCGTTTCACGGCGTGGGCGCGGCTGCAAGTCGCCGGTACGACGGTCAAGCGGGCGGACCTCGGCGCGTTTGAGTATCCGAGGGGGAAACTCGACTTCGGTAATCTACTCTGGTTTCAAGGGGTGTTTACACTCCGGGCGGCGGAGCTTTTGGCGGAGCGAGGGTGGGATTTTCCGGCGGCGCTGCGAGAGAGGTTGCAAGGCGGCAAGAAGCTTGACCGGGGTGACGTCTCGAGGCTCCTCCTAGAGGTCGAGCCGAGCTTTCGGGCGTGGTTTGTGGTCTTCGGCTCGGCGGAAGAGTTACCTGGGAAATCGCCTGAAGAGGTGGTGCCTAAGTGATATGGAGCAGCTCTAATTAGCTCGCCATGCGCAAGCCCGCTTGTCCTATCTGAACACCGGCTTTGAGCGTTTTCACCAGTTCGTCGTATTGCGTCCGTAAGGCTTCGTGCTCGCTTTCAGGTTCTGATGCGAGCCACGCTCTGACCTCTTCTAGTCTCTGAGAGGAGGTTTGGGCGTCGCGTTGCCACATCGTTTGAGCATAGGCGAGGGCGCTCTGCGCGCGCAGGTGCGGGGGAACGTTCAAAGCTGCGAGGGTCTCGAGCCCCTCGTACGCGCCTCTTTCAGCCGCCGCCAGCGCCGCGTTCAAGAGGTGAGGATACGCAGCCTCGTCGTCGCCCGCTTGCCTGAAGTGGTGCACCGTCAGCGCCGCTATGTCCTCCACTTTCGCCTCTTCGACGAGGCTGCGACTCGCCAGCCAGTTCGCGATATGCTGATGCGTTTTGGGGCGCTCGCTCAAGGGGACCATGAGGAGCGCGGCGCTGCGCAAGAGGTCGCTCTGAAAGCGGTACTCCGTCTCGCCGGGGAGCGCGGTGTGCGCCTCTAACACGAGCAGATTCTCCTTGAGGAGCGTTTCTAGGTCGTTTTGCGCCGCGAGGACAAGAGCGAGACCCGCCCAGCAGCGCTCGCCCACGAGGGCGAGTTGGGCGAGAAGCTGCCGCGCGCTCTGCGGCAGCAAATCGAGCCGCGCTTGCAAGAGCGAGGTCAGCGAGTTGGGCAAGGTACCGAAGCGGGCTGCGCCGAGCGCGCGCCCTAGTTCGATGACGTGCGCGGGGACGCCACCAACTTGCGTGACCAGGGCTTCCGCCGCCACCTTGAATTCCGGGCGGGTAAGTTGCCCTAAAAGCGCCAAGCTCTCCTCGGTGCTGAGCGGGGCGAGGGGCAAGGTGCCTTCAGACCCCACACTTATTTCGGTTCTTTTGCGAGTTAGGCGAACGACGAGTGCGCCTGCCGCCGCCCGCTCTAAGAGCATCGCCTCTTGCGCTGCGCTCGGCTCGGTGACGAGTAGGAGGGGCGTGTCTTGGAGGTTGTCGCTGAGGAGAAGAGGTTCTAGTGAGGCGTTTAGAGATGAGGCGGAGGGCGTGGTGAAGGGATCGGGTTGGGGCCACACCACCTGCGCCACCCGCCGCCTTTTGACCTCTTTGCAAAACTCGCGCATGAGCCGCGTCTTGCCGCTGCCCGCCTCACCGACGAGTCGCACCTCTTTCACCTGAGCAGTGCGGCGCACCTCTTCCAGGGCGTCCCATAAGACCTGGCGCTCCTCCTTGCGCCCCACGAAGTTCAAGTGCGCGTACGGGTCGCGGGCGTGCATCCGCTCGGTGAAGTGGTACGCCCGCGTCACCTCGGGGAAGCCGCGCAGCGTCAGGGGCGGGCTCGGCGCGTAGTAGAGGCGGTGGCGCGTCGCCTCGAAGGTCTCTTCGCCCACCCAGACCTCGCCGGGGGAGGCGGCCGCCTCGAGCCGCGCCGCCAGATTCACCGCCGAGCCCATGACCGTGTAGTCCTTGACGCGCCGCGTACCCACTGTGCCCGCGATAACCGTGCCCGTGTTGATGCCCGCGCGCCCTTTGAGCATAATGCCCTTGTTCTGCCCGATAGTCTCCACCGCGCGGAGCCCCGCTGCCGCCGCCAAGACCGCTCGTTCCGGGTCGTCCGAGTGCGAGCGCGGCGCGCCAAAGAGCGCGATGAGCCCGTCGCCTTGAAAAGCGTCCACGTAGCCGTCGAAGTCCTCGACGATGCCCGCGATGACGGTCAAAATTTCGTCGGCTAGGTCGCGCAGCTTTTCAGGATCGAAGTCACGGGTGAGCGCACTAAAACCCACCAGATCGATAAAAACCACCGTCACCCGCCGCCGCTCGCGCCCTAACGGGTGCGGGGCAAGTCGCGCTCCGCACATGCCGCAAAAGCGCATCGCCTTGGGGTTCGGCGCGCTACACGAAGGGCAAGAGACGGCGTCCACCCTATGATTATAAGTGTGAGTGTGCCCTTGCGGGTACCCTAATTTTTCATAGACCGTTCATATCTTCATGTGCTTTCGTCACCTTTTCAGCAAATTTTTAGTGGATAAAGCGCGGATGTGAAGAAGTTGGCAGGAAGAGAATACAGAAGGTAATATTCTGCCTCCTCTGCTCCTCTTGCACGTCACACCCCTTCGCGGGCGAGTTAGCTTAAACTGTAGAGATGAGATTGACGTACTCCAGTTAAGCTGGAGGCGGTAACGATTGAGATGATGACGGGCGTGGCGCTGTGAGGATATCAGTGTATTGCCCTAGCAAGGTTTAGAGGAGGACACATGTATATCGAGAATTTTTGGCTTTTCGTCGTGGTGGTCTTTGTGGTGGGCAGCATTTTGGGCTTCGCCTTTTTCACGCTGCGCTACCGCAACTCGCGCAGGCTTAAAAAACTGCAAGAAGAACTCGATGCCAAGACCGAAGAGCTAGAGGTGTACCGCGAGGACGTGAGCGAGCACTTCCTGCGGACAGCAGAACTGGTGGACAACCTCACGCAGAGCTATAAGGCGGTTTACGACCACCTAGAGGGCGGCGCGTATCAGCTCGTGGGCGACGAGAAGTTTCGCAAGCAGCTCGAGCAGCGCAAGCAGCTTCAGTTGGAGGACTCGTTCTCCGCCCGCCGCGAACCCGTTCAGAACGTCGTGGTGGACGACGGCTCAGATGACAACGTACCAGTCACAAAGGTGCAGGCGGAAGAGGTGGACGAGGACACCGAGAGCGTGGACGAGAAGGAGAAAGAAAAGGTGGCGAGCTACCCTCGCAGTGCGCCGAACCGGAAGAGACCGACGAAGACTCACTCGTAACGTTCGGTCAGCTTGGGCTCACCAGCTAAGTAGACCTCTTGCACGTAGTCTTCCCTTGCTAGCGTAAAGAGCGCGCCTAAACTCGCCTCCGCCGAGGGGCTGTGCGCTAAAACTTCGGCTAGACTGCTCTTTTCAGGCGGACGCAAGAGGACGAAGTCCGCGCTCTTACCCGCCGCCAAACTGCCAACCTCTTCTCCTAAATTGAGCACGTTTGCGCCCGCTTGTGTCGCTAGGTAGAGCAGATGCGCCGGGCTGAGCGCGTAGCCCTTCTTGTCAACACTGCCCTGTCTACTCGAGACCAGCATCTGCGTCTGGTACGCCATCAACCCCTCTTTTAAGAGGCTGAACCCCGTACCGCCGCCGACATCCGTGCCGAGCGCGAAGGGGACGCCGTGCGCCACGTGCCGCACCATGTCGAACAGCCCGCTGCCAATAAAGGCGTTGGAGGAGGGGCAGTGCGCTACGCCCGCGTTTGCTTTGGCGAGCCTCGAGAGTTCCTCGTCCGTCACGTGAACGTCGTGCGCGAAAACGGAATTTGGACCGACTAAGCCGAAGCGTTCGTAGGTTTCCAAATAATCTTTTGCCCACGGAAAAAGCTCGCGGACGACGCGAATCTCCTCTACGCTCTCATTGAGGTGCGTCTGAAAGAAGAGGTCAGGGTATTCGCGCAGGAGTGCGCCGCACACCTCCAAGATGTCCTCGCTGCACGAGACCGAGAAGCGCGGCGTGACGGCGTAGCGCAGCCGCCTGTGGTTGTGCCACCTCTTGAGCAGCGCGACGCTCTCCTCGTAGCACCGGGCGGGGGTGGACTCGAGTTCGCTTAGCAACTTCCTATCCGACAACACGAGCCCGCTGGTTATCCTCAAGCCCGTACGCTCCGCCTCCTCGAACAAGACCTCTTGCGCGCTAGCGAAGTGCGAGCCGAAGACGAGGGCGGTGGTGGTGCCGCTGCGCAAGAGGGAGCGGACGAAGGCTCCGGCTACCTCCTTCGCGTAGTCCACATCCGCCAGTCGCGCCTCTTCGGGTAGCGTGCGCTCGCTCAGCCAGTCCAGCAACTTGAGCCCCATTGCGCCGATGATGCGCACCTGTGGATAATGGACGTGGGTATCCACCAAACCGGGCAGGAGTACGCAGTCCCGCCTCTCTATGGCGTCGGCTTCGGGGTACCGAGCGCGAAGCTCGTCAAATGCCCCTACGTTGTGAATGCGTCCCTCCGCGAACGCCACCGCGCCATCTCCATGAACCTCCAAAGCGTCCGCTTCGGTGAAGGGGTTTTTCGGCGTGTGGAAGAGCTGGGCGCGGAGCAGCGTCGTCATCCGTGTAGCCTAGCAAGGGGACGGCGGGGGCGTCTATGGGGAGAGGTTGCTGCCGAAATAGGGCATACTCAAACAAAGTGCCGCAGATACCATCTTAAAACGTGTGTGTCATACAGCGCTTCACATAGTGAGAGCGTTCCTGACCACCATCGCTGCGCGAGTACTAACGTGAACCGACCAACGGGAGACAGACTTTGATACCCGCCTAAATGTTACAAATCTCTCAGCAACCTCTTTCACAAAGCGTGTTAGACTCGCTTACAGAGTGAAGTATCTTGCTGTCATCCTCTCTTTTATCCTTGTGTTTAGCTCTGCGGCGCAAGAGCGACACAATTACCTGGGCTACGAGGGCGAACTCCTCTTAGATGAGGTCGGACCTTACTACTTCATCGCCGAGGGCAACTCCGCGGACGCCTTCGCCCGCGTTGACCTGCTCGCCGACGTGCTGGGCGTCGGCTACAGTTACAATCCGAACACGGGTGCGTTCTATTTCAGTCAGGGCGGTAGAGCGGTCACTTTCGCCGCCACCGACGACATTCAGCGTGGTTTGAATGAGCGCTCAGGGACGGTGAGCGTAGACGGTGAAACGTCCAGCAGCCCGCAGATTATTCTTGTGGGTGGACAGAGTTACGTCGCGATCAATCCGCTCGTAACGGCGTTGGGCGGCGAGGTAGGGTGGGACAGCGAGACGCGCGTGGTGCTGCTCGAGTTCACCCCCGATGAGGTCGATACAGCCTCGCCAGACTCTAGCGAGCCAGATACAGTGCAAAATACTACCGAGACCGTTGCGGAGACCTCTTCCGAACCCGCTCAACCGGAGTCTACCCAAGAGGTCACACTAGAAAGACCGCGCGTGGGCGTCCACGCCGACAAGACGCGCGTCGCGCTCGACTTGCCCGAAGGGGCGTCCTACACAGTTTTAGTCGACGAATCGAACATGGTCATCGCCTTTCCGGGGTTGCGCGGCGAGGCGTTTAGCCGAGAGGAGAAGGGGGCGCACATAGGGAGCCTCGGCTACACCTCCGTGGACGGCAACCTGGCGCTCGTCGTCCAGACGGACTACCCGCTGAGCCCAGAGGGACAAGGGTATGAGGTCGGGCTTTTGCCCACGACGAGCGAACGGCAGCGCGAGGTGCTCTATGTGGACTTCGGTCCGGGGTTACAGGGGCAACCCGCCGAGACGCTGCAAACGGCTCCCGCTGAGTCACAAGAGGTGCGCGCGCCCGAGGGCATCACGCATACGGTGGTGATTGACCCCGGACACGGTGGCAGAGACCCCGGCGCGCAGGGCTACGCGAGCGAGGAAGAAGTGGTTTTAGCCATCGCGCTCAAGGTGCGCGACATCTTAGAGGCGAACGGTATCGAGGTGATCTTGACGCGCGACGACGACTACGCCCTACAACGTGAAAAACGGGCGGATTTGGCGGCTCGAGCGGACCTCGCCACCTCGGACAAGCACAACCTCTTCTTGTCCATCCACGCCAACGCCGCCGAAAACGCGAACGCGCAGGGCGTGGAGACGTGGGTCTTCGGTCAGCCGCTCAACGACACGCTCGTGAGCCGCGCCGTCGAAGAGAATGGCGGCGGCGAGGTCGGCGCGGAGCTGACCGAGGCGGCGCAAGTCGTCGCGAGTATCGAGGGCGAACTGTTCCGCGAGGAGCAGTTCAACTACAGCCTGACGCTCGCCAAGATGGTGCAAGACCGCATGGTCAGCGCGACGGGCGCAACCGACAGAGGCGTGCAGAAGAACATCTTCTACGTCATTAGAAACGCCCGCACGCCCGCGATTTTGGTGGAGACGGGTTTCGTCTCTCATCCCGAAGAGGGTCCCAAGCTCGCCACTGACGCCTATCAGACCACACTTGCCGCAGCCATTGCAGACGGCATCATCACCTTTTTCGAGCAGGGCGGCGTTTTCGCGCAGCAACCGTAAGGGAGGCAAGCGGTGTCAGAATCTTCATCAGCGACGCCGGGAGCGGGTGGCGTAGTGCGCAACGCGCAGGGCGACGTGCTCCTGCTCAAACACAAGAGCGGCAGTTGGGTCTTTCCGAAAGGGCACATCGAACCTGGCGAGACCCCCTTAGAGGCGGCGCTGCGCGAGGTCGAAGAGGAAGGGGGCGTCGTCGCGACGTGCCCCGACGAGAGCAGAACCCACACGACGCGCTACCACAACAACCGAGGCGAACTTAGAGAGATCACCTATTTCGCGCTCCGTACGGACGCACCCAAGCCTACCTTACGCGAGGCGCTCTTTCAGGAGGGCGACTTCTTCGCGCCGAAGCGGGCGCTCGCGCAACTCAGCTTCGAGGAAGATAAAAAGATGTTAGAGGCGTTTTTGCAGGGAGAGGCGTAGAGGCGTGCGCATGGAAAGGTTGAGGACTTGGTGACAGTGTTGACCAGGGGGTTGAATAGGGGATCGAACGGGGAGTCGAACGGACCTGTACGCGGCTCGCTCGGGAACCAGTCGGGCTACGGGGCGCTGCAAGCGTTGGAGATGATGCGGGCGTCGGGGACCTTGCTGCTCGAGCAGTTCACCTCCGACACCCCTCACGATACGCGCCACTGGTTGGGGCTTTGGGACAGCGGGCAGCACCGCAGCTTCGCGCTCGGTGAGACGCTCGAGCTGAGCGCCTCGGACCTCTCCTTTACCTTCTACGCCCACCGCGTAGAAACTAATACGCTCCCGCAGTTCGGCAGCCACTTCCCTCGCAGCAACAGCGCCGTGCTCCGCGCGCTGCCCGCGCTCGGCAGCCAACGGCTGAGCCTTCACGACACAGACCTTAGAGCCCTCGTCGCGCGGCTCGCCCAGGAGCGCTTCACCGGCACGCTCGCGGTTAGGACCCAGGAGCAAGAACGTCAAGAGGGCGTCATGCTCTTCTTCAGCGGGCGCATCGGCGCGGCGTTTCATGAGGCTTATAGAGATGCTGAGGGGAAGAAGACGGAGACGGCTACCTCTTGGGGGAGTGGTGCGCTCAGGGCGACGTTGCAGCTTTCTGACCAGCGGTTCGCGCAGCTTAGGGAGGATAAGGGCGAGGCGTGGCTCGAGCTGCGCGCCCTGCCACCGCTGCTTTGCGCCAGCCTCCTTGGGATGGCGCAAGGAACCGAAAGTGGAGACCGAACCGACGTAGGCGAGCAGCGTAGCGGCGTCGAGGTGTCCTCGGTGGGCTACACCTACTACAGCGCGGGTCTCCCCACCCTCTTCATCGCCCACACCGCCGAAGTGTTACGAAACGATTTGGGCTTCTACGCGCCCGCCTACAGCGCGCCCGGTTTGCATCTGCCGAGCGAGCCGCCGGGCTGGGAGGAGCAGCGCTACTATCTCACGCTGCGCGGGCGCGACGCCCTAAACCCCATGACCGAACTCGCCATGCGTTTCGAGCGCGAGTTCGGACGCACCGGGCGGCAGACCCTGACGCAACTCGCCCGCCGCTCCACGGTGGCGGACGTCGCCCGCTCGCTCAGCGTGGAGCCGAGCGACTTGAGAGCGCACGTGGAGAAGCTCGAGGCGGAGAGCCTCATCCGCAAGACGGAGCGCTGAGCCTAAACCGCCGCCGCAACCTCTCTTAGCGCCGCGATAAGCGGCTTTAAGGTGTCCGCCTTGAGCTTCAGGGCGGCGCGGTTCACCACGAAGCGCGCAGACGAGTGGAGGATCGTCTCGACCTCTCCAAGCCCATTCGCCCGCAGCGTCCCCCCTGTTTCGACGATATCGATAACCGCGTCCGCCAAGCCCGTCAAGCACGCCAGCTCGACGTTGCCCGCGAGCTTAATGACTTCAGCGCTCTCACCCTGACGCCGCAGATACGCCTGCGCCGTCGCGGGATACTTGCTCGCCACGCGGCGGAGTTTGTGCGTTTCACCGTTCGGGCGGATGAGCGACAAGCGGCACGCCGCGAAGCCCAAGTCCACCGGCTCGTACACGTCGCGCCCGGACTCTAAGAGCACGTCTTTGCCGACGATGCCCGCGTCCGCCACGCCTAAATCGACGTACGTCGGCACGTCCGTGTTGCGCATTTCGGTGATGAAGGCGTCGCCCGCGTCGTGCCGGAGGGCGCGCCCTCTGTTCCCGATCCGCACGTCCAACCCCGCCGCGCGCAGAACGCGCAGGCTCTCCTCCATGACCCTCCCCTTAGGTAGCGCGAGCGTCAGCTTGTGCGCGCCCGTGCTCACGCGGGCACCTCGAGCAATCCCTGTAACGCCTCATAAAAGGGGCGCTCCGCCGTCAGCGGCTCCAAGCCGGACGCGCTCAAGAGGTAAGGGATACCGCGCGCGCGGGCGTAGCGCCTGAGCGCGCCCATATCGGGCACCAGCGCGCGCTCGACGCTGTAGCCGCGCGCGCGGAGGTGCCGCGAGGCGTCGTCGTCTACACTCAGTACGAGCGGCGTCACCTTCGCGGCGTCACCCAGCGCCGCGTTCAGCAGGCGCTCCAGCCCGATGGCGAAGCCCGCCGCGTAGGGCAGGAGCGCCCCGTCGTAGCGTCCGCCGCCCAGCAGCGGTTGCCCGAAATCAAAGGTGTACGCGCGAAAGGTCACGCCCGTGTAATAACTCAGACGCCGCGCCATGCCTAAGTCTAAGAGGAGTTCGCTGTCGTCCTCGAACTCGCTCAGAATGACCTCTAAACGCGCCAGTTCTTCGCTCATCTCCCGCCAAGGCGCGAGCCGCTTCGCCTCCCCTAGAATACTCACGTCGCCGTAGAGGTCAGGCACGCCCATAAGCGCGGCTCGTAACTCAGGATTCAGGGCGTGAGCCTCTAAAAGCGTCCGCAGCGTCGCCACGTCTTTGCGGTCGATCGCGCTCGCGAGCGCGTCACGCTCACCAGGCGGAATCTCCGCGAGGTCGAAGAGGCGGCGCACGAAGCCGGGGTTGCCTACCTCCACGCGGGGCGCTAAGCCCACCTCACGCACCGCTTCCCGCGCCAGATGGACGAGTTCGGCGTCCGCTTTCGGGCTCGAGACGCCGACGAGTTCGACGCCGACTTCGGTGAATTCGCGGGTGCGGGCGATGTCAGGGACGACGGTCCGCCAGAGCCGCCCGCAATACTGGAAGCGCCCCGGCATTCCAGAAGTCACCTCGGGGTAGTGCAGCTTGACTAAGCGCGCGATGGCTGGGGTGAAGTCGGCGCGCAGCGCGAGCAAGTCGCCTTCCAAACCGCCCAGCTTAAAGGCGCTCTCGGCGGCGGGGTGCGTGGGGTCATAGGGCTCTAAGACGGGCACGTCCACCGCCGCGTAACCCCAACTCGTGAAGAGGTGGCGCAGCCGCGCCGTGACGTCTAACCTTCTTTGCGTTTCTTCCGTGAGCGCGTAGCGCGTGCCGGGCGTGAGCGTCATAAGGTTAGCCTACCGCGCGGACCTAGTCGGTGGCTAGTAAGATCAGGCGATGGCGGCGGCGCGAACCCTTCAGGTTGACTTTTTATCTCTATTTCTCTAAAATACGAATGCGAATTCGGAAACGAGAAAGGAGTATAGGATGACAGCAGATGCGAGCCTACGCACCGTCCAGCTTCCCCAAGGTCCTATTCAGTATAGAGACATGGGCGCAGGTCCACCCCTTCTCTTCATCCACGGCTTTCTGGTCAACGGTGAGATGTGGCGCAAGGTCTACCCCCCACTCTCCGAGCACTTCCGGTGCGTCGTGCTGACTCTACCTCTCGGGGGACACACTAAGCCTATACACCAGGACGCCGACCTTACCCCCTTAGGCGTCGCACAGCTTATAGACGACTTCATGGCGGCGCTTAACCTTATGGATGTCACCGTCATTGCGTGCGATACAGGTGGTGCGTTCACCCAGCTCGTCGCAGTGCACTACCCCGAACGGGTAGGTAGCCTCGTACTGACCAACTGCGACGCCTTCGAACACTTCGTCCCGCCCCTTCTAAAGCCGTTCATCGCTCTTTTTCAGATACCTGGTGGCGCGTCACTGCTCGGCTTCGCCGCGCGGTTTCGCTCCGTTCAGAACCTCCTCTACGCCTTGCTCGCTCACGCAAAGCTCGAGCCCCACGTCGCAGAGAGCTATTTCGAGGGCTACATCCACAGCCCCGAGATAAGGCGAGACGCTAAAAAAGTAGCGCTTGGGGTTTCCAACCGCTACACCCTAGAAGCTGCGGAGCGCTTCTCCGAATTTCATAAACCCGTCTTAGTAGTTTGGGGACAAGACGACAGGCTCTTCGTGTTCGGTGAGCGCCTAGCAGACGCTTTTCCTAATGCCCGCTTAGAGCGCGTTGCAAATTCCAGAACGTTCGTGTCCGAGGACCAGCCAGAAATTCTCACCGAGTCGATTACACTGTTTGTCAATGACACTATCCCTCAACCCGTCCTCACCTGAGCTGACCCGCCCCGACCTCTTAGCAAACGAGGACGTGCCCGCCGCTCCGCAGCAAGCGCGGAGTCGCCGCACCCGAGACGCCCTTCTAAACGCCGCCTTAGCCCTCTTCGCGGAGCGCGGCTTCGAGAGGACGAGCATTGCTGATGTCGCCCAGGGAGCGGACGCAGCGGCGGGCACGTTCTATCAGCACTTCCGCTCGAAGCGGCAGCTTCTTCTCGTCTTGATGGATAGCTTGTTGAGGGAACTCGAGACGCTCAACTTAGACCTCAGCGCAGATGAGCCACAAGAGGTATTAGAGGCTGCGCTCCGAAGTGGGCTCAGCGCAGACCGCACCTACGCGGGCGCATACCGGGCGTGGCGCGAGGTGGCGCTCAGCGACACTGAACTCGCGGCGCTTGACGGGCGTATTCAAACGTGGACCGCCAAGCGCGTCGAGTTCGTGTTGCGCTCGGCGCTCACACTTCCAGGGGCGCGGCAAGAGGTGGACGTCGAGACGACGGCGCGGCTTCTCAACGGGCTCTTTTGGCGCATCGCGGAGGAGCCCGCAAGCGAGGATGAACGGGTTATACAGGCGGTTTTACACCTCTTTATGCACGGGCTTTTCGAGGACGAAGCGTTTAGTTAATACGGACGCCCACACTTAGCGAACGTCTTTCGCGTCACTAACCCCTGCGTAAGAATTTGAGCGCCGTCTGCGACCACCGCTCGAGCCGCTCCGAGACCCGCTCGACCTCTTCCCACGCCACGAAGTCGCCCGCAAGCTTGTGCGTCTCGCGCACGCGGACCTCGCCAGGCGTCTTGACGCGGTACAAAATGCCGGTGTGAACTCGTTCGACGGGAGTTTCGGCGCGGTGAATGAGCCCTACCGCATGAGCGAAAAAGGCGCGGATGTAGACCTCTTCGCGGAGTTCGCGGGTCAGCGCGCCCTCGAGCAGGTCTCGCGCGTTCGCATAAGTAGCTGAGGCGTCGGCGGCGTTGATATGCCCGCCAAGCCCGATCGACAGGCGGTTGTGGAGCCGCGCCTCGGAGCCGGCTTTGAGCCGCTCGACCAAGAAGACGCGGTCCTCTCGCTCGAGCACCGCATAAGGGATGATCTGGCGGTAGGTCTCGTCCGTTTCCACGGCGTCTCGCGCTCTGAATTCGCCCCTTGTGGCGATGAATTCGTAGAGCGCTTCGCTAAGAGGTAGCACGTCGGGGCTCGGCTCGGGCAAATGTGCAACAGGCAAACAGAGGACCTCTTCGGGCATAGCTGCTAACTTAACACGCGCTGCTTACGGCGTGATCGCGTAGTTGACGCTCAAAGAGACGCTCACCGAGAGCTGCCCCGCCGAGACGGGCACGCTACTGTCCGCTTCCGCCGCCATCATGCGCGTCTGTTGGGGGAAGGGCTGTGAGCCACCGCCTTGCTCCACGATACGCTGGACTACGCCCAGTTGTACGCCCGCCAAACTCGCGAGTTGCTCCGCTTTGTCACGTGCCGCGCTCATCGCCTGCGCCCTCGCTTCGTCCTCCAAAGTTTTAGGGTCGGCAAACGTATAGCGAACGTTGCTCACCTCGTTCGCGCCCGCCTGAACGCTCCGCCCTAAGAGCGTGCTGAGTTGCTCGGTGTCCTGCACGGTGACGCGCAGGCGGTTCGCGACGCGAAAGCGCGTACCGGTAAGTTCGCCCTCGCGGTTGTAATTCTGCTCGGGAAAGATGCTGATGTCCACCGTGCGGATATCCCTTTCAGCAACGCCTAGCGCCTCTAATGTTGCGATAACCTGCGTGACCTTGTCGCTGACCTCGTCGCTCGCTTGGGTGACATCCGTTTGAAAGGCGCTCACGCCTACGTCGAACATCGCTCGGTCAGGCTCGGCGTAGACCGTACCCGTACCGGTAACGGCGATGGTACTTTCGCCCAGTCCGTCTTGCGCCCACGCAAGTGCGCCGAACAGGGTTAAAAGGCTGGCTAAGATAAGAGGTTTCATGGATGACTCCTTCTGAGGTTGGGATGACCTACGCTAACCCGGAGTATGACGCACCTCTCTAATAAACCTCTCTAAAGGAGCTAAACGAAACTTCATGGAACGAGTTCGCTTTTGACCCTCCGCGCTTGCCACAGGTGCCGCCGTTCGTGCGCGAGCAGCAAGCCGAACGCTTCGAAAACGCTGAGTTTAAGCCACTTGCTTGCAGGCGAGGTGACGCTCAACTTCGTAAGCGGTAAGCCCTCAGCCCGTACCAAGAGGTCACGCACGCTCTCTTGGAACGCAAGAAAGTTCGGTAAAACCGATTCATCTGGAGTCTGGACAGGACGAAAGACCTCGGGGGCTTTCGCTTTGAAGTGAACGGGCGGCTCCTGCGAGCGGATAAAAGGTCCACCCAGAAGTCCGTAGCGAAGAGGGGCTTGCCCTTTTTCACCTCTCGCTCTGGAGGCCTCGAGGACGGGCTCCATCTTCGCCAGATAAAGCTCGCCCGTAACGTTGAGGTGCACCAGACATTCCTGGACGGACCAACCGCCAGAAAGAGGTTGCCGCGTAAGCTGCTCAGGCGTCAGATCAGCACAGAGGTCTTTCGTGTCCTCCTCGATGTTGCGGAGTTGCTCTCGAAAGGACCCTAAGCTCGGCTTGCCTGGCTTCGTCGTCGCTACGGTCATAGTTTGCCTCCTGTCGAAACATTTTAGGCAAGAGGACAACATGCAAGCCAGATGAAAATGTCCCTTCAAATCTTATAAACAGATACACGACGTTTCGTAGGAGAGATTCACAAATCTCCCCTACGCCACGCGCTCCATCCCAGTTATTCAGTTGCGGCGGCTAACGCTCAACCGAACAGCTTCTCGACTTTCACCTCGCCTTGCGGCTCGATATACGCCGTGTCCATCTGCGCGAGTTGCAACTCGCCTGAAATATCATCGTTGACGCCGTGCCAATAGGTGTACGAGTCCAAAACCCAAATCCCTGACTCGCGCGCGCCGTTGCCCGAGCCCTTCACGCCGCCAAAAGGCATGTGCGCCTCCGCGCCCGAAGTCGAGTTATTGATACTCGTCATGCCCGCTTGAATCTCGTCTTTGAAGCGGTGCGCCCACTCGCGGCTGTTCGTGTAGATGGCGGACGACAGGCCGTAATCCACTGCGTTCGCCACCTCGATCGCCTCGTCGATGCCGTCCACTTTGACGAGGTTGATGGTGGGACCGAAGACCTCTTGCTGGAACTGCCGCATTCCCGGTTTAACGTCCTCCCAAATGGTGGGCCAGCCGTAGAAGCTGCTGTCCGCGTCGCTCACGAAGCCCCCGGGTTGATTATCTTCGGTGATGCGTCCCTGTCCGTAGAGGCGCGTCGCGCCGTCCTCTTCGCCCCAGGTGTAGTGCTCCGCCCAACGCTCGAAAAACTTTTCGCTGATGAAAGGCCCGTAGAGCACGTCTTCGACTCTGTTCGGGTCGCCGATTTTGACCTCTTTAGCCGCCGCTAAAAATCTCTCCTTAAAGTTATCGTAGATGGGCGCGTCCACGATGAGGTTGCCCGCCGAGGTGCAGCGCTGTCCGCCCGTCCCAAAACTAGCCCAGAGCGCCCCCGTCACGGCGTTGTCCAGGTCCGCATCGCGCATCACCACGAGGGGATTTTTGCCGCCGAGTTCCAAGGTTGGATGCAAGAGGTTGCGCCCCGCAACCTCGCCAATCATCTTGCCGACTTGAGTCGAGCCCGTGAAGGCGAACTTGCCCAAGTAACCCTCGTCCATCATGTCGATGAGGTGCTGCCCCGCCGCATCTTTACCGCCGCCGAAAACGAGGTTGACCACCCCTTCGGGGATGCCCGCCTCCTGAATGAGCTTGACAAAGGCGTACGCGACGGCGGGCGCGTCCTCCGAGGGTTTCCAAACCACCGTGTTGCCCGTGACGAGCGCGGGGATGATCTTCCAACTCGGCACGGCGATGGGGAAGTTGCCCGCCGTGACCATGCCGACGACGCCGAGCGGTCGGCGGTAGGTGGTGAGGTCCTTACTAGGCATCTCCGAGGGGACGGTCTGCCCGTACAACCGCCTCCCTTCGGACTGGAAGAAGTGGCAGGTGTCGATGGCTTCTTGCACCTCGCCCCGCGCCTCCTTGAGCGTCTTGCCCATCTCGCGCGTGACCAGGCGCGACAGGGCTTCTTTTTCCCGCTCCAACGCCTTGCCGATGGTGCCGATGAGTTCGCCGCGCACCGGGGCAGGCGTCTTTGACCAGCGCTTAAACGCCTCTTTCGCCACCCGGCACGCCTCGCGGACCTGCTCTTTCGTGGCTTCGGGAAATGTGCCGACGACGTCGCTTTGATTCGATGAGTTGTGCGACTCGAAAGTCTCTTGGCTGGGGACCTCTTGTCCACCGATGAGGTTGGCAAAGGTTTTGACGGCTGTTTGTGGCATGATGTTCTCCTTCTAGCTCGAGGCTTTTCTCGATGCTAGCATGTGTGACATTGGGAAAGCCGCATTGCAAAGAGGCCGGGGAAACATGCAAGAATAATTTCTAAAGGGAATTAGGGCTCGAGTCTGTACGGAAAACTGCGCGCGATATCTTAAAAAAGTAGGGGCTCTATCTGGAAGAATACAGAGGCTAACAAGGGGTTGAAACCCCTTGTCCATCATACGAAAATGGCGGAAGAAGCGCACGTTGGCATTCGGTTCGAAACCACCAAAAAATATCAGCCAGAAACGTCGTGAGCGACGCACCAACGGGCTTTCCACAGGTAAAATCAAGAGGTTGTGAGCCTCACTGCTAAACCTGACAAGCCAAACACGTGCGCTATGTGTGGGCGCGACAAGCCGCTGACCTTTCACCACCTCATCCCGCGCACGAACCACAGCAACAAGTGGTTCAAAAAGCGCTTCGACCGGGGTGACATGACCCACCGGGGCGTGTGGCTCTGCCGCGCCTGTCACAAGCACCTGCACCGCACCTTTACGGAGAAAGAGCTGGGGCGCGAGTACAACACCTTGAGCGCCATTCTCGCCGAGCCGCGCGTGCAGAAATTCTTAGGTTGGGTCAGCAAGCAAAAGTAAGAGCACCTGCGCAGGTGCTCTATCGTCATTTTCTGTGGGTACTAGCGTCGCTTGTTGCCTAGAAACCGCTTAGCAGCAAAAGCGGCTAAGCCAGCTAAAGCCATCTTGCCACCGCGGCTGTTCAGCGGGCTATTCGAACCGACAAGCTGCTCCAAGAGGTCAGGGTCTTGCTTGGCGGCGCGGCGCGTCATACGGCCCAACTCGCGGGGCGAGGATGCTTGCTCCACATCGTGATTCCGGTCATACCCCTGATAAGAGCGTCCGCTGTCCTCCGTCGCCTTCATATAACGCTCGGCTAGGTCGCGCCGCTCTTGGGGTGAGAGATTGCTAAACGCGCGTTCGTACTCGCGCTGCACCTCTTCGTCCTCGTCCTGGTCGTCCATCTGGCCCATCATCTCGCGGTAGCGCCGCGCCGCCTCCTGGTCCGAGACCTGCTCGGGGTTCTCCCGCTGGCGACGCTCGAAGTCACGGTAGTCCTCCTCGCGGTTCTTGTCCTGCCCGAAAAATTCATTCAGCGCTTTATCTAACATGGTTTTCCCTTCAAGTGAAAGTGTTCTCACATTTACGTATACCCCACTATAGAGGGCGACGAGGTGAGGAGATTGTAGCGCCGTTCGGAGAGTGAGGGAGCGAGGGATATGTGAGCTTCCAGCCCGACTCGAGTGTAGTGGTCCTAAGTCGAATGCCGCCACGCGCTTCGTCTACCGTCTCCACGCGACAACAGGGGGTTTCAACCCCTTGCTTTGACACCCCTCGTTTTGATATCGACGTCATTCCAGATAGAGCCACTATCCTATGTAATAACAGTTGAGCGAGACAGCGTTCAGTCTAAGCGCACCAAGCGCAGATCGTAGACGTCGGCGAAATAAACCTGCCGTCCGTCCACTTCGGGATTGGGCTCCAACACAACCGTCCTGCCTCCAAAAGTAAATTCAGCAATGTCGCGTCCGTCCAACTTGATGAGAAAGAGCTTGAAGTCGCCCGCGCCGCTCTCCCCGGCCGTGGGCGTGCCGCGCGTAATATCGAACGTTTCGCTCGTGCCTCTCGAGTCGTAGCGCCACGTTCCCAGAAAAGCGACCTCTTCTTGTGGCGGCGTCACCTCAGACGCCACCGTAACGCTGTCCACTACCTCATCCTCAACTAAGACGTCTATTTGCGCTTCCTCGGTGGCGGTTGTGTGGAGGCACGCTGCGCCCTCGTTCACCTCATAGCTGAGATCGCCGTCAGCGGAGCAGCGCACCCTGATCTGCCTGTTGTCACTGTAGCCTTCCGCTTGAACGGTGTAGCGCACCGCCCAGGGTGCGGGTCCGCCGGGGGTTTTCATGACGTTGAGCGTCCCCTCGCCCACCGGACCCGGCTCGGGCGGCGCGTCCGCTCGCGTCACGCGCACCGTCGCGCTGTCGGCAGCGGCTCCTGAGCGCGTCTCCGCCTTGATCGTGACGACGTAGACGCCCGGTGCGTCGAACGTGTGGGTAAGCTTAGAAGTAGTGTTACTCAGCGGCTGCCCGGCGAGCGTCCAGGTGTAGGTAGCTGCAGCCGACGCGGGCGTGTGTTGCGCGGAGAAGGTGACCTCGAGCGGCGCAACCCCTTCCGTCACCGACGCGCTCAAGGTGAGTTCGGGCGCGGGCTCCTCCACCAGATCGCCCTGGAACGCGCAAGCCGTGAGTAATGACAAGAGCAAAAGAAGAGGTCGGTTCATTCGTTGTCGTCCTATCTTGGGATTTGAGGCTGCGCTTCTAGGTAGTGGCGCTATTTGGAATGATGCAGAGGTTAAACAAGGGGTTGCAACCCCTTGTTCATTACACGCAACCCCTTATTCGTTATACGGGAACGTTCATCACATAGAAACGTCGCAAGACGTACCCGTCGGCATTCGACCTGTACCTACTGCCCAACTTTCAAGCGATAAGTCACCAAAAAATAGAGTGGGGTCCGAATACCGGACCCCAAAAGAGGTTAGAGGTTGTTCGGGAAGTCGGGGCTGAGGAGCACGCCAAAGGTGTCCGCTAAACCCGCTGGGACGCTGATACCTTGCGGGAAGAAGCTCGCGTCGCTCACGGCTGCGTCCGGGCTGAGGTAAACGATCTTGGCAACTTGGAGCGGCGTGCGGCTAAAGACGATGGCGTTACTGTCGGTGGGCGTGATATTGGCGGTCAGCCCCTTGGGACCGTTCGCGACGCCTTGATCGAGGTCGCTGGTGCCGTCTAAGGAGTCGCGCGCATCCGAAATCGCCTGCGTCACCTTCCAGATGTCCACGCCGCCGTAGCGGTATTCGCGGCGCTCGTCAGAGCTGTAGAGGAAGCTGCGCACTTCACCGGCGTGGTACGCCTCGACCGCGAGGATGCCAGCGGCAGCCTCTAAATAGTCCTTGTTGGTGATGTAACGCGCTGCGCCCTTGTACGCCGTGACGCCGACATCCTCAAAGATGAACGCACCGTGTAAGAAGAAGGTGTCATTCGCAAAGGGGTTGAAGCCGTTCGGATCGAAACCGAGTCCGCCGTCCGCGAGACTATCAGCAGCGGTCGCAGCCGCGACGAAGGATGTGCTCAGGTTAAGAACAGGCAACTCAGCGACGGGCGCACCGATGCTATCCAGGACCGTACGCAAGAAAACCACGTGGCTAAGCTCGTCCTCGGCAATTTCGTTGGCGAACTCGCCGACGAGCTTGGTCACTTTAGTGACGGTCTGAGAGGAGAGTTCTTCGGGCGCGTAGAGCGAGGTGCTGGGGTCCGTGCCGTCGTAACCCTCGGGCAAGATGACCTTGTCGGGGCTGTAGCCCGGCAGTTCGCCTAAGCGCCCGACGGCGGCGAGGTAGTAAGCCGCCTCCAAGTATTCCAGGTTCAGCGCGAAGTTGAGAATGGCGGCGTCCACATCCGGTCCGGCGGCTTGCTGCGTCTCCTGGTCAGCCTGACCGACGACGCTCGTGCCGCACGCGGTTAGCACCGCACCCGCACCCATCATGCCTAAGTTGCCGAGCAAGCGGCGGCGGTCCGTCTTGGCGTTTAGAACTTTTTTAATGTCCATGTGTCCTCCATACTGTGTCCCCAAGTGAAGCGGCCCACCTTGGAAGTGAAAAGGTAGAGTTGTGGGCTTTCTGTTAAATTTTACGCATTGCAAAGGAATTTGGATGCACGTCTAAAGGTTTAATGAAGCGCAGTACTTGGACAATCAGGCGTTTATAGCAGGTATCATCTGGTTTGAGACACTCTCACTATAAAAAACACTGTTCAACACGCGCATTATGAGATGATATCTGCGCCCCTTTGTATCAGTATGTTTTGGAAGTGCTATTAGATACAGGCTAGACATAGGTGCGGAAACGGTTCACGCAGCAGTTTACGACGTTTCGTGTGGGGCAGCGCTATTCAACCTATAAGCGTATACAGCGCAGCGTAGGGTCAGGTTTGAAACCTGACCCTACTGAATTCGTATGCTCGTTTTTGATGCCGAGGCCGCTACAGAACGCTGAACTGACCTCTCCGAACCCTACAGGCTCAGCTTCTCGTTGTCGCCCAAGTTGCCCGCCTCTTCGCCCTGCACCACAGCTTTGCCCATCTTGAAGAGCTGCACCATTTTGCTCGAGGGCGCATCCCAGTACTCCGCCTGCGTCGGCTCGACGCGGAGAAGGCCTAACTGCGGGTCGTCCAGCCCTTCCGGGAACCACGCTTTGACGACGGGGTTCCATATCTCCTCGGCTTTTTGTCTGTCGTGCACGAGTTTGGCGATACCCGATACAGAGATGTAGGTGTCGTCGTCCGGGTTGACGTAGGCCAAATTGATGTGCCTATCGCCCTCGATCTCGTCCGTTTTTGGCGCGTCGTCTTTGGTGAAAAACCAGAGTTGCCCATCAAATTCAGCTTGCTGGGTGTACATCGGGCGGCTGCGCAGGGTGTGGTCCGCCTCCATCGTCGTCATCATCGTCACGCGGATGTCTTTAATTTTGTCCCAAAGTTTTTTGTGGTCGTCTTGCATCCTTCACCTCTTCCTAGCTCGTTATAACGGTAGAGATAAGAAGAGGTCTGCAAGCTAAGAGGGGTTTAGAACATCAGCCAAAAACTCAAAACTTCATCACGCGGTAGTCCAAGCGGTCCTCGGACAAGATCATCTCGAAAAACTGACAGTGCGACAGGGCGTCGATCATCGCGAAGCAGTTCTCACTGTCCACATGGATGCCGTCTTTCATCGAGGTGTGACCGTAGACGCCGAAGCGGTAGCTCGTGTGTTTGGCGAGTTCGGGCTTCTTATGCCACCAGTGCTTCGTATCGCTATCGTGGTAGAAGAAGTCATCGAAGAATTGCATCCCCGGCAGCGGACCCGCGTGGGCGAACTGCACGTCAAAGAGGAGCTTTTCGCGCGGAAAACTCCTGAACCACTCGGCCAGGTCTTCGGGTAGCGCCATACCGCCTTTGCTCTCGTCGAACTCGTTATGCGCCAAGCCGCCGCGCGTGCTGAGGTCGTATTTGTGGGTGAGCGCTGACTCGTCGTGGTTGCCTAAGATCACGGTGACGTTGCCGTTCGCTTTATCTACGTAGTTTTTGAAGCGGTACAGCTCGCGAATCTGCGCTTTGGCGGCGCGGCGGAGCTGTTTGGCATCTTCGGGGTTGTAGTATTCAGCGCCGACGACTTGCGCGTAGGTGTCAAAGTCTTTGTAGTGGACGAGATCGCCGACGAAAACTATCTGGTAGCGTCCGTCTGTGACGGGGTCCGTGGGCTCAAAGAGGTTGTCTGCGGCGGACGCCGCCTTGAGCGCCCGCCACACCTCAGCCCACTGGCCGTGCACATCCCCGAGTGAAATCACCTTGATCATAACGTACCTGTCATCTGTTCTGGCATGTCTTCACGCGCCCCCGCGCAGCAGTTCGCGCAGCTTGGCGTAGAGTTCACGGGCGGCGTTAGGATCGGTGCCGTAGCCGCCATAAGCGTTGATGAGCTTGGCCACCTCGAGCCCCTGCCCCTCCGCTTTAAGCCGCTCCACCAGGCGGTCTATAGCCTGCTGACCCGCCGACTTGGGTTTGGGCGGGCTCGGCGCGTCCAGCGGCGCGGTCTCCGCTGCGGTCGTAACTGGCGTAGTCGCAGCCGGCATAGTCGTAGCCGCCGGCGCGCCCACTTCTGCGGCAGCGAGCGTTTCCTGGGTACCCGGCTCGTAGAGCATCGCCCCGCTCTCTTTGTCGTAATCCACCCAGTAGCTGAGGTTGGTATCAGCGGGCGGCACCATGTGAAACCTTTCAGCGGCGTAGACGAGCGCGTCGTCAGCCAGAGCCGACGCGCTCGCGCCCGGTCCGAGCGTCGCCGCGGCGGACTTGCTCACCCCTTCGACGGTAAGCGTGCACGCGAGCGCGAGCACCTCGGTAGCTGAGCCGAGCGCGGTCAGCGTGTTGGACCAGTTCGCGACGCCTACCGTCTCATCCAAACGGCGCAGCACGGCGTCTACGCGCAGTTGCGGGCGCGCCTGCGCCTGCAACCCCTCGTCGTCTAAGCGCAGCACGCGCCACTCCAAGGCGCTCTCGGAAAAGGGTTGGGCGAGGCTTGTCCAGGTGTCTTGACCCATTACGCGCTCAGTATACCAAGTTGCCCCGGAAGTATGGCGTAAAAATTCCCTTTGTGTTGCCCCCCCTGTACGCACTGAGGCAAACAGAAAATCTTTTTGACGAACCTGTCATGCAAGCACCGGGCGATACCTCATATAATGCACTGTTATGGTCTCTGATATATTCACCCTTATGCAAGTCACCTTTGTGCAAATTACCTTTATGAAAAGCAGGTACGCACGCAACCAAGCTCGTTTAAGCTCACTAGCCGGAGGCTTCTGATGGTCCGTATTTTCCTCACGCTGCTCGTAGGCGCTACGCTAAGCGGCGTCACTCAGGCTGCGCCTTCTACTACCCTCTCAAGCGCCTTGATGGCAATGCAACAAGACGGGGCAACTCAGGAGACGAGCGAAGAAGTCGCACAAGAGGACGCTTTAGAAGGGGAAGCAGAGGACGAGGTCACGCAGCCTCCACCGGACGAGTCGGAGGCCACGGGCAGTGTCGGCGCGACGAACCCGACACCTGAGCCTACCGAAGCGGTGCAGAGCGAAGCTGAGGGCAACACCGACCTCAACCGCTCTCCAGTCGATCCCAGCACCCTGGAGTTTGCCCTGCAAGGTGACACCGTCGTGGCAACGAGCGGCGGCAGCCCCGTCTGGCGGCTCCCTTTTCCTGAAGGGAGCGGCGCGACGCAGGGGCTTTTAGAGTCTGAAGGCGAACTCTACGTCGGGCACGGCAACAGCGTCTTGCAGCTAAACCCAGAGACGGGCGCAGTCGAAGCGCGCTGGCTCGTGTCGGGTCAAGTCGAGAGCGTCGAGCGGGTCAACGAGAACACGATTTCGATGACCGTCGAACACGAAGAGGGCCTGAGCGAGCGCTTCACGCTGCGCAGTGGCAACCTGCAGAACCCGGTGCGCTTCGGGCTCGCCACAGAAATCTTCACCTATCTGCAAGAAGAAGCCCTGGTAGAGAACCCCGCTGCCCGCTTGGAGCAAGACCCGACGAACCCCTGGCTCTACTTAGCCGTCGGTTTAGCGGAAGCTGACCCGAACACCGCGCAAGAGATTCTAGCGCAGGGCGTCGAAGTCGCGCAGAGCTTCTACGACCTCGCCGGGCTCGCACAGGTTTTAGAGGAGAACGGCGAGCGTAACCTAGCAGAAGAGGCGTTCACGAGGGCTCTAGAAGACTTCGCCGCTAGAGGGTACGATCCAAGGCTCTTAACAGACCTCACCATGCAAGAAGCGTACAACTTCCCCCTCAACCCGCTGCAAGAGGCTCTCAGGAACGAGAACGTCATCAGCGCGGACTTCTGGGCGGAAAAGCTGCTTTTGGCCGCACCTTACGTGCCGGGCGCGAGTGATGCGTTCGCCTCCTACGCCAACCTCATCGAGGACGAGGTGAGTTTAGAAGAGGCTAACTATTGGCGCAGCCAGTCGCGCAGCACCGTCACCACTGGGTTGAGCGGCTTAGACGGCTTGGCGGGCTCCTTGGGCAACATCGGTTGGTACGCCGCCCTAGCCGTGTTCGTCGCTATCTTACTACTGCACCTCACGCTGCTCTTTAAGTACTGGATTCCGCAGAGCGGCGACATCAGACGCCAGCGCGCGGAGCAGGGTAGGGGAGGCCAAGTGGCGCGGCTTCTAGTCCCTCGCTACTACACCATCACCGAAAAGCTCGTGCTGATTTTGATGTTTCTAGTTGTCATTGCGCTCGTCGGGCTGGCGGGCTGGAACGACCGCAGCGCGGGCTTGCCCCTAGCCACCGAGTCGGGCACGCTCGCCAACCGGCAGGCGCTCGCCTACTTGGAGCGCGCCGAGCTGATAGACGTACGCGGCGCGTTCATTCGCGGTTACGCCGAGCAGATCGCAGGCGAAGCGAGAGACGCGCAAGCGGACTACGAAACGGCGGCGGGTTACGCGCCCGCGATCAATAACTTGGGCGTGTTGACTGAGGACGCCGACCTCTTTCAGCAAGCCGTAG
Organism: Trueperaceae bacterium; assembly: GCA_965215565.1. GTDB lineage: Bacteria > Deinococcota > Deinococci > Deinococcales > Trueperaceae > CBDBZX01. The sequence continues at coordinate 3,737,131 of CBDCDZ010000004.1, read as the reverse complement.
ACTTAGAGCCCAACCTACCTGAGGCGCGTTACAACCTGGGCGAGCCGCAGAACGAAAACCCGATCTTTTTGTTTCAAGAGCGCTACCGCCCTGACCAGGCGCTGCTCGCCACCCCGTCCCAAGACGACTTCAGGAACGCGGTGAGCGGCACCTGGAACGACGCCTTGGCGGGCGCTTTCACCAACCCCTGGGGTGAGTTGCGAGGCGCTAGACCTGCGCTCTTCTCGCCGCTCCTCTGGACGCTCTTCATCGTGCTGTTCTTCCTGCTGCTACTTTTCAACGTCGTCTTCCTCTTCATGCCGCGCGCTAGAAGTGGCCGCAACGCGCCGCGCACGCTTCTCTATCAGGTGCTCGCGGTGCTCGTGCCGGGCAGCGGCTTGGCGGATGAGGCCTGGGGCTTTTTCCTCATCGTGCCGTGGGCGATCGTCAGCCTCGACATCATCGCGCAGTTGGCTAATTGGGGTATCGACATGGGCTTCAGCGAGCGCACCGATTACATCGCGCTAGGCGTCATCTACCTCGTCAACCTAGTCGCATTCATCATCGAATACGGCTCGTATCGCCGCCGAATGCAGGCGCTCCAAGCCGAGCGGAGCCGCAAGGCGCGGGCTCCCAAAGGAAAAGCGGCGTCGTGAAGCGCTACCCTAGCGCGTAAAGAGCGGTGAACCAAGAAGAGCGTGTAGACGGGTAGTAAGACAGAAGAGGACATAGGATGGCAATTTTTCTATGTCCTCTTTTTTATGCTCTCTCCCTAAGCCCTCTCGAGTCAATATAGTCGCCGCGAACGCCCTCAGGTTTTCGCTCTCCCCGAGCGACTCTGGTCTCCCAAAAGCTCTCTTCATGATAGCCTTGGTCCTGTAGACGATCTCAACACGCCTTTCTACGCCAAATTCTACTAGGTCCTATTACGCTATGAAAAGTCCACTACTCGAGTCGCTTAAAACTCAGCGCAAGGTCAACCTCTTTCTGGCTAGCCTTGTGTCTATATCTCTCGTCGCGCTGTTCGACGCGCGCATCAGCCAAGAGCTATCGCTGTCGCTCTTTTACCTCTTGCCCATCTTTCTCACCGCTTGGTATCTGGGGCGGGCGGCGGGCGTGGGCATCATCCTCCTCACAGCGGGTCTCTGGACGTTCTCGGACTTTCTCTCCACCACCTCGTCGCTCTTGGCGCTGCTCTGGAACCTGCTCATTCGCATCGGGCTGCTCTACGCCTTTACCGTGCTCCTCCTCAGGCTCAAAGACGGCTTGGAGCGCGAAGCGGCGCTCTCGCGCACGGACCCCCTGACGGGCGCGGCAAACGCAAGGGCTTTCTACGAAGTAGCGCAGCGCGAGTTGGAGCGCTCGGAGCGCTATAGCAGCGCAACAACGGTGGTCTACTTCGATTTGGACAACTTCAAAGCGGTCAACGACCGCTTCGGACACCCTGTCGGCGACGAGCTTTTGCAGATCGTGACGCGCACCTTGCAGCGCAACGTCCGCGCGACGGACACCGTCACACGCATGGGCGGCGACGAATTCGTCGTTTTGATGCCCGAGACGAACCCGCACCAGGCTGAATCTGCGGTCAACAAGCTCAGGACGCTCCTCTTGGACGCCATGCGGGAAAGAGGGTGGCCCGTCACCGTCAGCATCGGCGTCTACACCTTTCGCAAGCCGCCCGAGAGCGTCGCGGGCATGGTGCAGCGCGTCGACAAGCTCATGTACCTTGTCAAGCACGGCGCTAAGGACGGTGTGGCGTTTGGTTACGATGAGTTGGACGTTAACAGCGCGCCCGCTGATACGTAGGCAAGCTAGCGCTCGATCTCTAAAGTGACCTTGAGGTTTCCCTTCTTCGTCTCGCCCAAGACCTCGGTCACGGTGAAGCGCCCCAGCCCCTCCGCGTAAACCTCGTCGCCTAGCGCGGCGCTGCTCGACTTGCCAGCCGCCAAACCGTTCACGCGCACCCGCCCGCCCGCGACGCCTTTGCTGAAGTACGACCTCGAGACCTTAAAGGCTTTCGCGCCCAGCGCGTCCACCCGCAAGGAGGGCACCACGACGGTCTGCGATTTGTTGGAGCCGCGCCCCAGATGCGCCGGATCCACCTCTTGCGGCGCGACGCGCTGACCCGCGACGTGCACGGGCGCTAAGGCGCTCTCTTTGTCGGCGGCAAGCACGACGAAGGTCACGCCGTCCTGGTGCTCTAAGGCGTCCCCCAAAGACCCTTCAGCCAGACCTGTGCGCCCGAGCGCGACGCGCAAGTCGTCCTCTGCTACCCCTTCGTAATAGAGCGCCGCGAACGCCGCGCTCGCCTCGGGGATGTGCTCGGGGAAGGCCGTCACAACGCGCCGCCGCGCTCCGGTGTAGCCGCCGTCCGAATGCACACCGACGCCCGCCTCGCGCAGCTTCGCCGCCAAGCTCGCCGCGTCGTCGGGCTCCAAAAACGGCGTGCTCTTGACCCGCCCACCCAGCGCCGCCTTGCGCAAAGAGGTAAATAGGTCCTCAGCCACTCGGGTCGCCCGCATCCTCTTGAGTACCGTCGTGGCGCACGTCCACTACGTCCAGGTCTCCCTCTCGCAACCGTTCGGGATACTCAGACGCACCCTCACCCACCACGCGCACCACCAACTCGCGGCGCTGCCCCTGCTGCACGCCCGCCGTAACCGCCGCGATGATGTTCGAGGGCGCAGCCGCTAGAGCCACCTGCGCAAGCACGCCCGGTGCGTCGGGCAAATTGACTGTGACCCGCGTGCCCCCTTCGCGCAGCCCCAACATCGCGACGAAGGCGCGGAGCATGTCTGTGATGGTGATGATGCCTTTTAGCTCGTCGCCCTCGACGACGGGCAGGCCCGAAATCTTGTGCGTCTCCATCAAGAGCGCGGCGCGCTCCACCGGATCACCGGGACCCACCGAGATGACAGGCGACCTCATCACCTCTTTGACGGCGAGCTTGCTCAGCAAGTAGTTGAGTTCGTAGACCGAAAGCGTTGACGCCTTCGAGGGCGTCGCGTCCTTGAGGTCTCGGTCCGTCACGATGCCGACGAGCCGCGCGCCCTCGACCACAGGTAAGCGGCGGTAGCCGCCCTCCCGGAGCATCTGCATCGCCTCCATCACGGGCGTCGTGCGCTTGACCGTCTGCGGGCTCTGCGTCATCCACTCATGTACAAACATCTAGGTCACCTCAGGGGGCTAAAGGCGCGAACGCCGCGCCCGCCGCAGTCTCTTGAAATCGTCCTCATTCGGAGGATTGTACCGGGAAACGGTGCAGCTCGCAATATGAGCAAGAATTTCTCAACCCTCAGTGTCGCCTTATTTCTTTACTCAACCTCCCTTTCAGCCTCAATTAACCCAACCTTTAACAAAGCTCAATTGTGATTTACCTTACTAGATTGTAGCGAGAGTGACCTGCTATCTTAGCGGCAACGGTCAAGGTGAACAGTCGAGTAACCAGCGTACACCGGGTTGGGGCGGCACCGTTCTGCTCGCATCGAGGTGTACAGGTATCGGGTGTGCGCTTTAGTTGATGAAGGGGGATGGACCTGTACGGGCGTGTACAGGTATAGCGCAGCACGAAAAGCATTGGGGAAAACTTCAGTAAAAACAGCTCAAAAAGGGGAATCTTTATGAATGACGTACGTAGGCGATATCAACTACTTCTAACCTGGAGCGTTGCGCTCCTCCTCTTCCTCACCGCCTGCGGTGACCTAGAAAGCGCAGGCAACATCAACCAGCCAGAGCGTCCCCCCGAAGGTGCCTTCGGAGTGAGCGAGACCTTTAGTGGTCCCTATCTCGGTGTAGATAACCCCGTCGCTGACCCTGCCGATGCACCTATCCTCGAGGTCGAGCCAGGCGGCACGTTCTACGCTCGAGCCGTCTACGAGAGCTTAGTAGGTATCACCGACATCACCGTGAGTTTAGTCAACACCACACCCGAAGGCTTAGCCGGTCCTTTAGACCCAACGCAGAGCTTTTTTACCCTAGGTGCGCCTACCAGTATCAGTGAGCCTGGCGGCGGCTGTGAATTGACGGGTGAGGACGCCGAAGTTACGTGTATCTATGAGATTCAAGTAGCTGAAGATGCGGTGAACGTGAGCGAACTCGAGGGGGCGCAAGGTGAATTTGCGTACACCTTTACCAGCGAAGCTACCAACGCAGCGGGTGTGACTTCGGATGAGGCGTTGCGGGCGTATATAGTAGTCAAAGGTGACGAGGCGGAAGAGCCGGAACCTAAGCCGGAGCCGGTGGTGTGCACGGACCCAGTGGAGATACCCGATGAGGCGTTCAGAGCGGTTCTTCGCGACGTTCTCGCCCTCGAGTTTTCCGAACGCGCCATCACTTGCGAAGACCTAGAGACGCTCGAGAGACTTACCTACTCCGGCGAGCTTGACGGCGTGAGCAGCCTCGAAGGTGTGCAGTACGCGACTAACCTCGAAGCTATCAGTTTGCGTATCGACGATGAGCGTCAAACCCGCACCTCCATCAGCGATCTCTCGCCCTTGGCTAACCTGACGCAACTGCGTGAAATCGACATCGAGACTGAAGATCGAAACATAGAAGACATCAGCCCGCTAAGCGGTCTCGTCAACCTCGAGCGCCTCCAGCTTAGAGGCAACGCCATCAGCGACCTCAGCGCGTTAGCCGGTCTCAGCAACCTTACGGAGCTTACGCTCAACGCGAACAGCGTCAGCGACCTCTCGCCGCTACGAAGCCTCACGAATTTAGAGAGGCTCGAACTCTCGAGCAACGAGATTCGTGATCTGGGTGGGCTCGAGAACCTGACCTCTTTGCGCTACCTCGGTCTCATCGACAATCAGGTGAGCGACCTCTCGCCTCTGCAGAATCTGACGGCGCTACAGACCCTCTCGCTAGGTGATAACAGCCCCGACAGCAACGCTGTTAGTGACCTCTCGCCACTGCAAAATCTCATCAATTTAACCGACCTCGACCTCGGCGGCAACCAGGTGAGCGACCTCTCCCCTTTGGAGGGTTTGACCAACTTGGAGAGTCTCGGGCTTAGTTACAACCAGATTACCGACCTCTCGCCACTCGTCAACAATGGAGGTTTAGGACCCAACGCCGACGCACCAGGAGTCGATGACACGGTTACTTTAACGAACAATCCCCTCGAGACCTGCCCCGGCACACAAGGACGCGAAGACATCGAGGCGCTCATTGAGCGCGGTGTATTCGTTCGCTTTGATGAGCCTGAAAACTGTGATGGGGATAGCGGCAACGGAGAAACCTGCACGAACCCCGTGAATATTCCCGACCAGGGGTTACGGCAGGCAATTCTGCTTTACCTCACTGTCGACGTCGCTGACAGAAGCGCGATCACCTGCGAAGAGCTAGCTGAGTTAGTGGAACTCAGGCTCAACCCCCTCGATTCGGGCTTCGTGGATAACCTCGAGGGCTTGCAGTACGCGGTCAACTTAGAGGAATTCTTTACCTTTGATGTAACTTTCTCTGCAGATGAACTTGCGCCGATTCGCAACCTCACCAAACTCAAGAGGCTCGGTTTGACGCTTTTAGAGAACGAGGAGGACGATTTCTCCTTTTTAGAGAATCTGAGCGAACTAGAGTTTCTAAGGCTCGAGTCGCTAGCCGGCGAACGACTCGAGGACGATGTTGTCAGACCTACCGTGGACCTGAGCCAGCTTCGCAACCTCGCTAAGCTCACCGACTTGCACCTCTCCTTCTTCACGCTCAACGACCTAAGTCCGCTTCAAAGTCTTACGACCCTTACGAGCTTACGAATTGATAGCGGCGGCATCAGCGACATCGAACCGCTTCGCAACCTCACGAATCTCACCTCTTTAAGACTCGGTTATAGCGAGATCAGTGACGTTAGCCCACTTCAAAACCTTACAGGTCTTAGTACGTTGAATCTCAGCGGCAACCAGATCAGCGATCTTAGTGCGCTTCAAAACCTTACTAACCTCACTGAACTATCGCTCGGATACAATAGGATTAGCACCTTTTCACCTCAAAGCCTCACGAATCTCACTGCTTTAGAACTTGACGGCAACGAGATTGACGACCTCAGTCCACTTCAAACCCTTACGAACCTCACCTCTTTGAACCTCAGCGTTAACAAGATTAGTAACATTAGCCCGCTCCAAGACCTCACTGGGCTTAGCAATTTGACACTTAGCAACAACCAAATTAGCGATCTTAACCCCCTTCCAAACTTTGCTGACCTCATTTCTTTAGATCTAAGCGACAACAAGATTAGCGACCTCGAGCCGCTCGTTGCCAACGAAGGGATTAAGAATGATGGAGACGCCCCCAACGTATCCTTGTTTGATAATCCTCTCAATCTTTGCCTCGGTAGTGAGGACCTGGCTAACATCGATAAACTGACGGCGCGTAGTGTGTCTGTTTCATACGAGGGACCTCAAGACTGCCAGCCTTAAACTATAGCAGGTATCATCTGGTTTGAGCTAATCTCACAAGATAGAACATCGTTTCACTGCGTGAAAACTGCGTAAGCAGCACGCACTTTAAGGGATGATATCTGCGTGATTCAAGCTCAGTACTTCTGATAACCGCTATACATAGTTGAGCCCTAGCAGCAAACGCTACTCAGTCTCCATCCAACTAAGGGCGGCCCCAAAAGCCGCCCCTTCTCCTTGCACCTCTCCAGCGTGGTAGCATGAAACCCCGGAGAGGATGGTTTTATGCAGACCAACTACATCTTCATCACGGGCGGCGTGGTCTCGAGCTTGGGCAAGGGAATCGCCACCTCGAGCATCGGCGCACTCCTGCGCGCGCGCGGCTACCGCGTCACCGCAGTTAAGATAGACCCCTATATCAACGTGGACGCGGGCACCATGCGCCCTTACGAGCACGGCGAGGTTTTTGTGACCTCGGACGGTGCGGAGACCGACCTGGACGTCGGCACTTACGAACGTTTTTTAGACATCAACTTGGGGCGCGGCAACAACGTCACGACGGGGCAGGTCTACCAGAGCGTCATCGAGAAGGAGCGGCGCGGCGAATACCTCTCGCAGACCGTGCAGGTCATCCCGCACGTCACCGACGAGATTAAGGAGCGCATCCGCACGGCAGGAAAAGAGGCAGGCGCTGAACTCGTTCTAGTCGAGGTGGGCGGCACGGTGGGCGACATCGAGTCGTTACCCTTCTTGGAGGCGATTCGCCAGATGCGCTTCGAAGAGGGCCGCGAGAACACGCTCTACTTCCACGTGACTTTACTACCCTACTTGGGCACCAGCGAAGAGTTCAAGACCAAACCGACGCAGCACTCGGTGGCGACGCTGCGCGGTGTGGGCATTCAGCCCGACGGCATCATCTTGCGCTCGCAGAGTCCGGTCCCCGAAGAGGTGCGCAGCAAAATCGCGCTTTTTACCAACGTCGAGGCGAGAGACGTCTTTAACTCGCACGACGCCGACCACGTCTACGCGGTGCCCGAAATTTTGGAGCAGCAGAGCATCGGGCGCTTCATCGAGCGCAGACTCTCTCTGGAGAAGGTCACACCCGAGCTTCGCGCGTGGCGCGAGGCGGTCAAGGTGCTGCGGCAGCCTGAGCAAGAGGTCACCATAGGCGTCGTGGGCAAATACGTCGCGATGCCCGACGCTTACCTCAGCTTGATGGAAGCCCTGAAGCACGCGGGCATCGCCAACCACGCGCACGTCGCGCTCAGATGGGTCAACGCCGAAGACCTGTTGGAGCAGCAGTTGGATACGTTGAGTGACTTAGACGGCGTGCTCGTACCGGGTGGCTTCGGCGTGCGCGGCATCGAGGGGAAGGTGTTGGCGGCGGGCTACGCGCGGACCGAGGGCGTACCGTACTTGGGTATCTGCTTGGGGATGCAAGTTGCCGTCATCGAGTTCGCACGGCACGAGGCGGGTTTAGAGGGCGCGAACTCCACCGAGTTCGACACCTACACGCCGCATCCTGTGATTGGGCTGATGCCCGAACAGCTCGAGGTAGCCGGCTTAGGCGGCACCATGCGTTTGGGCGACTGGCCCATGCAGGTCACGCCGGGCACATGCCTGGCAAGGCTTTACGAATCCCTGCTCGACAAAGAGGGCGTCGCTCTAGAGCGTCACCGCCACCGCTACGAGGTCAATCCGGCGTATGTGGCGCGGCTCAAGGACGCGGGGCTCACCGTCTCAGGCGTCACGCCGGGGATGAAGGGGCGCGGCGCGGGGCTCGTCGAGGCGGTTGAGCTTGAGGGACATCCGTTCTTCTTGGGGCTCCAGTCTCACCCCGAATTCAACACGCGCTTGATGCGCGCGAGTCCACCCTTTAGAGGCTTTATCGCGGCGGCGGTGCGCTACCGCGAGGCGCGGCGAGAGAGGGCGGGCGCGGCGCTAGGGCCTGCCGCCCCTACGTAGTGGCGCGCAAACCTCTCGTGATCGGGCTCGCGGGCGGCACGGGCTCGGGGAAAACGACGGTGAGCGCGGCCATCGCGCGAGCAGCCGGGGCGGAGCGCGTCGTCACCTTGCCGCAAGACGCTTACTATCACGCGCTGCCTGAGCTGCCTTTCGAGGCGCGGCAGCGCACCAATTACGACGAGCCGAGCGCCTTTGATACCGACCTCTTAGTCGAGCAGATCGACGCGCTGCTGCGCGGCGAGAGCGTGGCGCAGCCCGTCTACGACTTCTCGCGCTACGACCGCTCGGCGGACACCGTAAGGTTGGAGCCCGCACCTGTGATGGTCGTCGAGGGCGTCCTCGTCTTGCACGAGCCCCCTCTGCGCGAACGTTTTTCGCTCAGCATCTTCGTGGACGCGCCGCCCGACGAGCGCTTCATCCGGCGCTTAGAACGTGACGTACGGGAGCGGGGGCGGAGCGCTCAGAGCGTCATCGACCAATACCGACGAAGCGTTAAGCCGATGCACGACCTCTTCGTCGAGCCCACCAAACAACACGCCGACCTCATCATCCCCGAGGGCGGGAAGAACCGGGTGGCGCTAGAGGTGCTGAGCACCTTCGTAAGGAGCTTTGTAGAGGGCTACCAGGCGGAGAGGGCTCGAGAGGACTAAAGCAATTCACAGAAGTACTGAATTGGAATAGCGCAAGTATCATTTAAGAATGTGCGTGCTCGTCGATGTTCTTCAGCGTGAGACTGGCTCAAACCAAATGATACTTGCTATAGAACACAGAAGGAACGCTATTCCTCACATTCTGCCCTCTCCTTCTATACTTGTGATAGGTCAAAGGTAAACAAGGGGTTGCAACCCCTTATTGTTACGCGGCTATTACGCCGGAGTAAGCCAGCACCTCGTAGTCTGAATTCTCCTCGTATTACTTCAACCAACTCGCTTTTCGCACGCGCTAAAAAGCGCTGTGCCCCGTGATCTCGCGCCCGAGCGCTAAGGTGTGCACGCTGTCGGTTCCTTCGTATGTAGAGACGGTCTCTAAATTCAACATGTGCCGGATGCTGCCGTACTCCGTCGTGATGCCGTTGCCGCCTAAGATGTCGCGCGCACGCCGCGCGGCGTTCAGGGCTGCGCGCACGTTGTCGCGCTTGGCGAGCGAAACCCTCGCGGGCGTGTCCTCGCCGCGCTCCTTGAGACGCCCCAGGTGGTACGCCAGGAGACTGCCTTTGGTGAGGTCTGCGAGCATGTTGGCGAGTTCCGCCTGGACGAGTTGCTTGCTCGACAAGGGCACGCCGAACATCTCGCGCTCCCCCGCGTACGCCGCCGCCTCCTCGAAGCAAAAGAACCCTGCGCCGAGAGCGCCGTAAGAGATACCGAAACGCGCCTGATTCAAGCAGGACAAGGGACCGCGCAGACCTTCTACCTCGAGCCTGTTTTCGACGGGCACGGCGACCTCTTCCAAATGAAGCTCCGCGCTGATGGACGCCCGCATGGAGGCTTTCTGGGCAATCTCGACCGCTCTAAAGCCAGGCGTATCCGTATCTACGACGAAGCCCGCGACTTTGCTCGTCTCTTCGTCCTTCGCCCAGATGATAGCGATATCCGCGATGAGCCCGCTTGTCGCCCAGCGTTTACGACCGCTGATCACGTACTCGTCGCCGACGCGCCGCGCCGTCGTCTTCATGTTCGCGGGATCGCTGCCGCCGTGCGGCTCCGTCAGGCTGAAGCAGCCCACCGCTTCGCCGCTGGTGAGTCGCGGCAGCCATTTTTGGCGCAGCGCCTCAGAAGCGTAGCGGTAAAGCGGGTAGATCACCAAGCTTGACTGCACGCTGACGAACGAGCGCATCCCCGAGTCGCCGTACTCTACCTCTCGGTTGACGAGACCGTACGCCGTGGCGGACGCCTCCGCGCCGCCATACCTCTTGGGCAGCGTCACGCCTAAGAGCCCGCGCTTACCAAACTGACGAGGTAGATGCTCGGGAAAGTGACCCTCCTGCCACCACGCGCCGATGTGCGGCAAAATTTCCTCGGCAGCGAACGCCCTCGCTTCGTCGCGAAGGCGCTTCTCCTCACCCGTATAAAGAGGTTCCAAGTCGTAGAAGTCTTGGAGGTGAGAGGTTGTTTGGGTGGATGTTGGTGCAATGGTCACGGGTTACCTCAATTCACCATATTAGTGTAACAAACTAGACGCTTCTAGGCTGCGCTGTGTACTCATAGAGTAGCAGGCGCTTAACCCTCAAACAAGGAGAAAGTCCGTCAGAGGCTGCTCTGACGGACTCGATTTACACCCAAGGCGTGTTCCTCAACCTAAACTGTTAGTTTTTCTTGTTCTTACCTTGGTTACCCTTGCTCTGGTTGCCCTTACCTTGGTCACTCTTGCTTTGGTTACTACTCGAGCCTGAAGCGCTGCTCCCTTGTCCCTTGCCTGAGTTCGATGCACCGCTCTCGTCTTTATTCTGCGCCCAGTTCCGCTCTGCTCCAGCGTCGCTATCTTTAGGCTTTTGGCTCACCTCACTGCCGCTCGACGAGCTGCTGTCTGGCGTACTAGCCCCCGAAGCGCCGTCCTTTTCGCTGGTCTTCACGCTTCCGCCCTCCTTGGTTGACGCGCCGCCCGTTCTAAACGTTACACTCTCATCGTCGTCGGTTTGACTTGAAGCACTATCTGATGCGCCACCCTTGCTACCCGCGCCACTACTCGAGCCTGCACTGCTACCGCTCGCACTGGTCGAAGCGCTGCTCGATTTGCCACCGGACGAACCACTGCTCGAGCCGCTACCGCTCGCGTCGCCGCTCTTGCTCGCTGAACTGCCGCTCGACGTACTGCCACTCGGCGTACTATCACTTGATGCACCGCTACCGGATGTGTCGCCACTCGACTTGCCTGCGCTCGAGCTGCTCGCCGAACTTGACGCGCCACTACCGCCAGTTTGACTTGTCGAGCTGCCACTCTTGGACTCTTCGACGGGCTCCGCCTCAACTGTTTCGACGGGCTTGTCTGAGGGCTGGCTCGTCGAGGTTGACTTAGACTCTTCGACGGGCTCCGCTTCGACGGGCTGCGCGGGCGAGGTAGGTGCGACGGCTACGCTGCTGCCCGTATTTGTAGAACCCGCACTCATAGAAGAAGGGCTCGTTGAAGATGCAGCCGGGCTATTGCCACCGGCTCCAACCGTCACCGCGCTACTTTGGCTTTGCTGCCGCTGGATGAGCTTCACCAGCGCGTAGACCGCGCCGACAATGACCACGACGGGGATGATGTACTTGAGCAAGAACCAGAGCAGCCCGGCGAGCAGCTTGAAGAGCACGCCGACCCAGACGATGATCTGACCGAAGACCCAGAGAAGGCCCGTGGCGACGACGAGGGCGATAAGACCGAAGACGACCAATTCGACAATTTCCTGTAGAGAACGTTTCATATTGCTGCGCAGTATAGCAGGAAATTTCACACGTGTTTAGGGGCGCAGTGCCAAATTGTGACTCAAATCAGTTTTGCGAGTGAGGTATGGCTTTTTGAGGCAGTTCCCTTACAGGGGTTATGAGCCAAAAAGTGGGTAGGGCGAAGGTGGTGCGAGAAAGGGAGAGGCTCTCTTCTCGCCATCCCTTTCGGCACAACTTGACCGACATTTAGGGACGTTTTAGCAGTTCCAAGACATACTGAGACGGATGAGCGCAGATATCATCTCCGAATGTGCGTGCTAGACACCGCTTTGCATAGTGAGAGTGTCTCAAACCAGATGATACCTGCTATTTCATGCAGCGCTGACACGTTAGACTTGAGCCGTGATGACCTCGTGAATAAAAAGCTTTTGAATAGACCGGTGAAAGAAGCGTTGAGGCTCGAGCGGATGGTCCACGGCGGCGCAGCCTTGGCGCGCTTGGCGGACGGGCGCATCGCCCTCGTGCGCGGCGGGCTGCCGGGCGAGCGGGTGGAAGCCGTTCTGGAAATGCGCTCCGGCGTGCTGCAAGGCGAGGTGGCTCGGGTGCTCGAGGCGAGCCCCGAGCGCGTTCCGGCTAGCCCGCACCCCGGTCTCGACTACAGCTTCGCCACCTACGAGCGTCAATTGGCGCTCAAGCGGGAGGTCACAGCGGACGCCCTAGCGCGCAGCTTGAAGCGAGAGGTTGAGGTTCCCGAAGTTGTTCTTGCACCTAGCGCTCTGCACTACCGCCATACGGTTCAACCTGCGGTGACAAGAGGTGGGCTTGGCTACAGGAAACCGGGAGAACAAGAGATCATTACGCTTCCCGCTGACCCCGTTGCGCACGAAAGTATCAACCGCGTGTGGGAGAGGTGGCAGGGCGCACCCAAAGGCGTGCCAAAAGGAATCCGCGAGGTCGTCTTCCGCTGTAACGACGCAGGCGAAACGCTTATGTCGCTCGTTGCGAGCGCGTCGCCCAAAAACTACCTCCCTTTTGCGCACGACCTCTTAAAAAGGGACGTCGGCGTCGTCGGCGTCAGTTACGCGCCTTACGATCCGCGCGGCAGGTTCCGCAGCGGCTCCGAACGTTTAGCGGGCGAGCGCGCCCTTTTGCAGCGCTACGGCGACTTCGCGGTGAGCGTGTCGGCAACGAGCTTCGCGCAGCCGAACCCGGCGGCGGCGAGCCTCCTCTACGCCGAGCTAAAGGACTGGGCGGGCTCCGGCGAAACGGCTTTGGACCTCTACGCAGGGACGGGCATCATCGGGCTTCATCTAGCGGAGCGGTTCGGGCGCGTCACCGCGTTGGAAGTGGACAAGAGCAGCGTGGTGCGCGGCGAACGCGACGCGGCGCGTCTAGGCGTCCAGAATCTGAGCTTTATACGCGCCGACGCGAAAAAACTCGGACCTCTTCCGAGCGCGGACCTCATCGTCGTAGACCCGCCCAGGGCGGGGCTCGCGAAGGGCGTGCGCGAAGCCATCCTGACCTCTTCGGCGTCGCGCCTCCTCTACGTGTCGTGCGACGTGGCGACGTGGGCACGGGACGTCGCGCACTTCGAGGCTCAAGGGCTCATCCTGAGACGCTTTCAACCTTTCGACTTCTACCCGCAGACCCATCACATTGAGATGTTGTCGCTGCTGAAGCGCTAAAGAAGCGTCTCAGCCGGAGGCAAGCGCGGCTCGAGGCGGTTTGATAAAGAGCGCCGCCACCGCCACCACAAGAGGTAAGAGAGCACAGAGCAAAAGGGTAGGCGCGTAGCTGCCAAGCACCCCTACCCCCACCGCGAACAGAAACGGTCCGAACGCCGTCCCCGCCACCGAGAGCGTCGTGACAAACCCCTTGATCGAGCCGATGTGCTCGCGCCCGAAGTAGTGCGCGTACACGCTTCCCTGAATCGCCCCTTGCATCCCCTGTAAAAAACCGAAGAGCCCGCCGTACGCGAGCATCATCTGAGGTCCGCCGACCTGCGGCGCGAGGGCGAGCGCCCCGCACAAAAGGAGCAGCATCGCGCTCAGCAAGAGCCTGGGGCGCAAGCGGTCCACGAGCACGCCCGTGACCAGGTTCGAGCCCGCCATCACCAGCCCGAAGGGGACGAACATCGTCGCGGCGACGACCCGCGTGACGTCTTGCGCCGCCATGATGTCGTAGTGATGAAAAATAAGCCCCGTCCCGAGCGCCGACACGCAGACCGAGCCGAGCGCGAAGAGCCAGAAGGTCAGCGTGCGCCGCGCCTCCGCCAAGCTGTAGCTGACCTCGGCGGGCGCGTCGCTCGGTTGCGAGGTGCCGTCGGGCTGCAAGCCGAAGCGCTCCGGGTGTGCCCGGAAGAGGAGTGCGCCCACGGGCAAGATAGTGAGCGCGACGAGCCCGCCCAGCATCATGTAGGCGGTGCGCCAGCCGAACTGCGCGAGCAAGTATTCAATCAAGAGCGGAAAGAAGCTCGTCGCAAGCGCCATCCCAAGCCCCGAAAGCCCGATGGCGAGCCCGCGCCGCCGCACGAACCAGATGTTGATGACGTACAAACTGACGAGCGAGAGCGCCCCTTGCCCGAGGCCGCGAATCAGGATGAAGCCGACGAGCAGCCCCACGAGCCCACTCACAAAACCCATCCACACGCACGCCAGCGCGAAGAGTGAGGTGATGAGAATGACAGCTAAGCGCGGCCCGCGCCGGTCGATGAAGCGCCCGACGAACGGCAGCGAGAAGGAACCGATGAGCGTGCCGACGGTATAGAGCAGCGAGACCGTCGCCCTCGGCAAGCCCAAGTCGGCGATGATCTTGTCCAGAAAGACGGACACGCCCACCGTCTGCCCCGGCGTCGTCATCATGATGCCGAAGGTGCCCGCGAGCAGGATGACCCAGCCGTAGTAGAAGGGCGTACGTTCGATGACTCGGCTGCGCTGCGGGTCAGCTTGGAGCACCCGCTCCATCTGCGCGGCTTCGGTCATGGGGCGTGCAGGGTTCGTTTTCATTCGTGACCTCTTGTTGAACTTTGGTTACTGATATTTTTTGGGAAGGCTCGAGCCAGCCACAGCCCGAACGAACCGTATTGGCTTAGGTAGTGGAGATGTGCAGCGCAACAAGGACCGCCACGGCGCACAAACGAAGCAGTATAAGCGACGCTTCGCGTTAAGCTTGTCTGATGAAACGACCTCTTAAACTCGCGTTACAGCGTGCCTTATCGGGCGTAGCGAGCTTCACCGTAACCTATCTCGCTGCTCGCGTCGTTCAAAACGCCTACCGCTTCGAGGTGACGCGTCACCGCCGCGCTCTGCCTAAGTTGAACCAGCCGCTCCGCGTGGTGCACCTCAGCGATTTTCACACCGGACCCTTCGTCGGTTACGCCGCCGTCCGCGAGTGGGTAGACGCGGCGAACGCGCAGCAGCCCGACCTTATCGTCGCCACCGGGGACTTCGTCGATCACTGGTTCGGGCGCAGTTTAGAGGAACTAGAACGTACGCTGCTCGACCTGCGCGCGCCGCTCGGGGTCTGGGGCGTGTGGGGCAACCACGATCACGCGCGCTTCGCAGATTTGCGAGGGCTCGAGTCCGCCTTAAACCGCGCGGGCGTCCACATCTTGAATAACCGGGGCGTCAAGCTCCGCAGTGACCTCTACCTTGCAGGTGTGGACGACGCCCAAAGAGGTGCGCCCGATATTGTCAGCGCCCTGCGCAACCGCCCCGAAGATGCCGCCTGCTTGCTCCTCGCCCACAACCCCGACTTCATCCCGGATGTTCCGCAAGAGGTCAATCTCACGCTCTGCGGGCACACGCACGGTGGGCAGGTCCGTCTGCCCGGCTGGGGTCCGGTCTTCACCTCGTCGGCGCACGGTCAGCGGTTCGCGTCGGGCTGGGTGGAGGAGCGCGCGCTACCTCTCGCATACGTCTCGAGAGGTCTAGGCACCGTGATCTTCCCGGCGCGGCTGCGCTGCCCGGCAGAACTGGCAGTGTTTGACCTCTTGCCTGCGCGGTAAGGAAAGCGTGTCAGCCTGTCAGCGTTTCAGCAAGCCAGGAAAACCTAAAAACTTGAAGTGCTGACACAGGTTAGAGCAAAGCTCAAAGGCTCTTAGCCTTCGCCTATGCTGACTCGCTTCTCCTCTGTGACCCAAACGCGCGCGCTGAGCACACTACCTCGAGTACACTAAACAGTATCTTATGAACTATTTTAGCGCGAAATACGGATGGATAGGCGCGGTTTTGCTCCTTTTGAGCCTCGCCTCGGCGCACGACGAAATCACGTTTGAGGACGGCGGTATCGCGGTCAACTTGGGTGCGCCGCTCGTGCCGACGAGCGACATCCGCTTCGACGTAGTGAGTGACGGTCCGCAGGGCGCGTGGAGGAGCCAACTGAAGCTCGCCGGGCGCGGCGAGCGTGTGCGGGCGAACGCCACGACCGACGTTTGGGTGCACGGCGATTACGCCTATATCGGCACCTTTATGGACCCGTGCGGCGACGGTGAAGTCGGCGAGGCGGGCGTGCAGGTTTTCGACGTGCGTGACCCGCAAACAATCGGGCGCGTCGGCTCGCTGCCGTCGGTCAAAGGCAGCCGCGTCAACGACGTGAAAGTCGCGGCGATGAACGGCGGCGACATCCTCGTTCACTCGAACGAGCGCTGTGCGCGTGACGGCGCGGGCGGCTTCGAGATTTACGACGTAGACGATCCCCTAAACCCCGTTCACCTCGCGCACGTGCGGACCGACGTCGTCAACAAGACCTTACGAGAAGACCCCGATCATCAGGACGAGGGCGTGCACAACCTCTACCTCTTCTCCCGTGACGGGCGCGACTACGTCGCCGCGCAGGTCTACACCTTTTTGGGTAACTTCCAGATTTTCGACATCACCGAGCCTGAGAACGCGCGGCTCGTGAGTTCGTTCGGACCGGAAGTGCTCGAGTTCCCCGGCGTCGATTGGGTCAGCGAAACGGATGAAGACCTCTTCGACGAGGCTCGAGCTTATCTCAGTGATGGCTTCGGTCAGTCCGCCAACCGCTACTTGCACGATCACTACATCACCGGTGACGGTATGACGGCGTACCTCGCCCACTGGGACGCGGGCCTCATCCGGCTCGACCTCTCGGACATCGCGAACCCCCGAGTCGTGAGCGTGGCGCTCGAGCCCCTAAGCGAAGACGGCGAAGTCAACAGCCACTCGGTCTGGACGACGGCGGACGGTACCACCGTCGTGGAGGGCGAAGAGGACTTTGATCCTTACAGCACCACCGTTCAAACTGAGAGCAGCACCTTCATGAGCGTCGAAGGTCCCATCCTTACGCCTATCGCGTCACTGCCCGGTGAAACGCTCTCAGGTCCGACGGTCTATGTAGGAAGGGGCTGTGAGGGGATGCCCGAGGCTAGCTCCGACGCTCAGCTCGCCCTCATCTTGCGCGGCGGCTGCACCTTTACCTTTAAGACGACGATGGCGAAGCAAGCGGGCTATGCGGGCGTCATCGTCTTTAATACCAAAGCGGACGGCGAAGCGTTGGTGCAGATGGGCGGCGACGCGCCCACGGACATCTCCGGCGCGTTCGTGGGTCACAGCGTGGGGCTCGAGCTAGCCCAGGTAAATGACGTAAGTGAGTTAGAAGTCGGCATGACAGGTCAAGAGGTCACGGTAGGCACGAGCGCGAGCGGCTGGAGCGGCTTGCGCATCTGGGACTACAGCGACCCGGCGAACCCCGTGTTGGCGTCTACCTTCAACACCCGCTGCAGCGCCTACCCGGACGGAGAAACTTGCAACTCAGAAGGAATTTACTCGAGCCACAACCTCATCATCGAAGGGAATAAGGCTTACGTCTCCTGGTACGCCGAGGGCGTGCTCGTCATCGACATCAGCGATCCCTACAACCCGGTTGAAGTCGCGCGCTTCAAAGGTGCGGACGAAACGTTCGAAGCGAAGAACGGCGGCGTGCAGGATGTGTGGGGTATTCATAAACTGCCCGGCTCTCCTTTTATCTACGCCTCGGACCGCAACGGCGGGCTCTACGTGTTGGAAGACACCTCGCCGGAAACGAGCGGACTAGAAACGAGTAAGATAGCCTCTACGGAGGTGAACCGTGAGCGACAACCCTAAACAAGCTGAGCAGAGCGAGAAACTCGCCGACCACGTGGATAAGACCTCGCAAGAGGTCGAGGTCACACACGACGAAGACAACAACCGCTTCGAGGCGCAAATCGAGGGACAGACCGCCGTGCTGGAATACATGAAAGTCGGCAACACCTATATCTTTACGCATACCGAAGTGCCCGAAAGCTTAGAAGGAAGGGGTATCGGCGGCGCGTTGGCGAAGACGGGGCTCGAGTACGTCCGCGACAACAGCATGACCACTGCGCCTCTGTGCCCCTTCGTCAAGGCGTACATCCAGCGTCACCCCGAATACAGACCGCTCGTCAAGATGGGCGGCTAATATTAAAAATGGGCAAAAGAAAGGGCTCGCTCTCTAAGCGAGCCCTTCGCCTCCCCTGAAACACCCGACTACGCTCCCGGTGGTCCTTTCATACTAAGCGCGGCGCGTGTGAGAAGATAGGTATAGTTGTACTATTGGCTACGCTGCAGGCACAACTATAGCGTATTTCACAGCGCCTAACTTTAGAATCGTCGTGAGATGCGCTAAATTTCACACTATGCTACTATCTTTACTCATTATGTGTTATATACACAAGTGAGGGTAGTTGGTTTGCAAGTCCGAGTTGTGAACAGGTCATAGCGCCGCGCTGCGGCGGTGACGTTTGGAGGTTTCTCTTGCGTTTTGCGCTACGTTTTACGTCTCTACAAATCTCTGCTTCTACCCTTATCCTTTTCTCGTGTCTTCTTATCGCGTTCACCCCTGCGCAACACACTTTGCAGGTCACCATAACCGCCTACTCCTCCACCGAAGCCCAGACCGACGGCACGCCGAGGATCACAGCGACGGGCGCAGAGGTGCGTGAGGGCATCGTCGCGGTGAGCCGCGACCTCTTAGAGACCCAACTCCCTTACGGTACGAAGGTCAGAGTTATCAATCTACAAACTGAGGAGAACGGCTGCGGCGGCTTTGACACAGGCGTTCTAGAAGTGCAAGACACCATGAGCGCCGAAAAGACCAACCAAGTCGATATATGGTTGCCCTCAACAGAACAGGCGCTCGAGTGGGGCAAATGCACCGCTACGCTCGAGGTCATCTCCTACGAATAGACTTAGCTGTCTTAGCTTTTGATCTCTGCTGGTTGATCCAACTTTGTCATCAACAGGAGCAACACGTGCTCAGTAAGTACTAAAGCGTTCCAGAACATACGAACTCAAGAGGTCTTAGGAATTATCTCGAGTATTAGGAGCGCTTTGATGCCACAACTGCCACAACACACGATGATTCGCAAGGTGAAGCAACTTTGCCAAAAGGACGAACGCCTAGTCGCCGCGCTGATGTACGGCTCGTTCACGCAGGGCGAAGGGGACGCCTTATCCGACATCGAGTTTCACCTCTTCTTTCGAGACGGTGAACTGGACGCGCTGGACCAAGCGGCGTGGACCTCGCAAGTCGCACCACTAACGGTCTTTTTCACGAACGAGTTTGGTACGAAAGTTGCAATTTTCGACAATCTGGTGCGGGGCGAATTTCATTTCGAGCCTGCCGCCAACATGAAAGAGGTGCGGGCGTGGCCGCTCGGGGGTGAAGCGCTGGATATAGACACGATGCTCATCTTAGACCGGACGGGAGCACTTAGAGAACATCTCGAGACTCTGAAAAACGCCGAACTCGAGCGTACCTCTTCTGAGCAGTTAGGAACACGTTGCTACACGTTCATCAACTGGTGGCTTTTAGGGTTCAACGTGCTGGCGCGGGGCGAACGGACGCGAGCACTAGAGGTGCTCAGTCACGTACACCGCTCACTTCTCTACTTGGCTAGAGCAGTTGAAGATAAAACGAAGGAGCACTGGCTTACGCCCTCGAAGCGGCTCGAGGCTGACCTCTCGAGTGAAGCGTACGCGCGTTTCGCGGCGTGTACGAGCGACCTCTCCTCGCTAGAACGAGCTTACAAAGCTGCTTGGATGTGGGGCACAGAACTCATGCGTACGCTCGAAACGTCTCACGGCTTTCCTTTATCCGATGAGCTTTTGCAGCGTTTGGATGAACGTCTGGAAGCTGCGTTTAAGATAGACGATAGGGACTGAACGCAACTGCCGAAGGAAACACTCTACGCCGCTCGCTGATGAGCAACGTCCTGGTGCGTTAGCTTAACAACGGGCAGCGGTTTGATTCTTTCCGCGTGACTCAGTGTCTGCTGAAGGCGCTCGCGCTTCCGCTCGAACGAGCCGTAAAACTCGCCTTCCATCTTGCCTAAGATGTGCCAGCCGCTCAGCTCGAGCTGCCTTTCTGACAGGGCGTCTTGCCCGGCGAGAATGGGTGCAGGGGTAGGTAGGATGGTGAACTGAACATGATGCATGGTGAACCTCCGCGTACAAGCGTAGCGCAAGAGGTCTTATGGATTTTCTATAACGATTGGGCCAAGCGCTTCTCGAGCACTCAGCAACTTATAAACTACAGCCGAAGTAATAATTCAACTGATGTAAACGTGCCACACGTACTGCTAAGCCTAAAGTCTTATGCGGTGTAAGGCGTTGGGCTGAAGAGGATGCGTAGATGAGAGGTTAAAGTTGACTTGGTTGCGGCGCGGCGAAGCGTCGCAAGCACCGTGACCTTGACCTCAAGTGTAAGCTCAGAGAAGGTTATGCGGGACACCTTTGCTACACTCTGGGAGTACACGAAGTGAAGGTATTAACTCTCGAGAGGAGTCACACATGGCTTTTAATCTACCCGACTTACCCTACGCAAAAGACGCCCTAGAGCCCACCATCGACGCCACTACGATGGAAATCCACCACGACAAGCACCACCAGGGCTACACGACGAAGCTCAACAACGCCACCGAAGGCACCGAGATGGAAAGTATGAGCATCGAGGAGATTCTAGCCCAAGGCGTGGATAAACTCTCCACAGCGGTGCGCAACAACGGCGGCGGCTACGCCAACCACAACCTCTTCTGGGAAATCATGGGACCCAACGGCGGCGGCAGCCCCAGCGGTGACCTCAGCGAAGCCATCGAGCGCGACTTCGGCTCGTTCGATTCGTTCAAAGAGCAGTTCGAGAGCGCCGCGACAGGGCGCTTCGGCTCAGGCTGGGCGTGGCTCGTGGTGAACGCGGGCAAGCTCGAAGTCATGAGCACCCCCAACCAAGATAGCCCGCTCATGGAAGGCAAAACGCCCATTTTAGGCTTAGACGTGTGGGAGCACGCCTACTACCTCAAGTACCAGAACAAACGCCCGGAGTACGTGAGCAATTTCTGGAACGTGGTGAACTGGGATAAGGTCGCGGAGTATTACGAAGCGGCTAAGTAAGTCTTAAATACTCTGGAAAAAGGCTCGAGAACTCGAGCCTTTTTCATTGCTTGCAGCGCGAGATACGCCTTAGCTACTCTGCTGAAGAGAACAGCTCTCGAGTCTTCATCCTTCAGTTTTACTTCCAAAAAAGGTGGTGGTCCTAGATCGAACGCTACCATATGCTCCTTCTGCTGTCTCCACACGACAAACAAGGGGTTTTAGCCCCTTGCTTTAGCGTCCGCGTCATTTCAAATGGAGTAACTACCCTGAAGAGATTTGCGTAAAACTTGAAGTTGGGCAGCGTGTCAGCAACTTCACTCGAGTCTCTCACCGGATTTCAACCCAAATATTTCGCGGCTAGGCCTCTCCTAGCCGCGTAAACTTCTCTGGTGACGCCGCGTCAAGAAACCCTCGTTACCTGGAGCCTCGTGGCGCTCTGTGCGCTGCTCGTCGGGCTCAACCTCGCGCCTCGGCTCACCGTGCAGCGCGTTCAGATTGAGCGGGTGCAGCCCGACATCACGGTGTCGATAGCGGGCGCGGTGCGTTCGCCTGGGGTGTATACGCTCGCGTGGGGCTCGAGGCTCCAAGACCTTATCGCAGCGGCGGGCGGTCTCTCAGAGGACGCCGAAGAAACCCTCATCAATCCTGCCGCGCCGCTCACGGCGGGGAGCGCAGTTTTTGTTCCGAGCAAACGAACTGAAACGGGTGAGATGCGCGTTAGCCTCAACTCGGCGAGCGAACGCGAGTTAGACCGCTTACCGGGCATCGGTCCCGCCTTGGCGAAGCGCATTATAGCGGCGCGACCTTTCTCGAGCGTCGAAGACCTCTTGGACGTTTCGGGCATCGGCGCGGCGACGCTGGAAAAACTTCGTCCTTGGGTCAAATTGTGAGCGCGGCGTACTCGGCGCGAGATGAGCGTGTAGACGACGAATCGGCGGAAGAGGTTCAACCTTTCGCGCCCTGGTCCATCCCGGCGGCACTCCTTCTGGGCGGAGGCGTCGCGCTAGCGGGCTTGGGCGTACCGCTTTGGCTCACGCTCATCGGCTCGGGGCTTGCAGCCGCGTTCGGTCTCTCGAGAGGTCATGTGCTGCTCGCCGTGCTGATGCTTCTCGCGCCCCTCGGCAGCGTCCGCTACACTGTATGGGAGGCGCAGCCGAATCCTTTAGCGCCTTTACTGGGTGAAGAGATGACCTTCTCGGGCGTGAGCGACGGGCGGTATTTGCGGCTCGAGCAGCCCGAAGAGGTCCAGGGGGAGCGCGTCGTCCTCTCCCCTTCTAATGAGGTCGGCGCGGGGCAGGTGACGGTGCGCGGCACCTTGCAAGAAGCTTCGGGCAAGCGCAATCCCGGCGGTTTCGACTACCGTTCTTACCTGATGAGGCGAGGCGTCAAAGCCCAGCTTTTCGTCGAAGAGGTCACCGAATCCGCTCCGACGACCTCTCTCAAAGAACGGCTGCGCCGGGGCGTCGTCGCGAACTTGGACGAACGGAGCGCCGCGCTGATGCAGGCGATGACGCTCGGCATTCGTGACGGGCTGGGCGAGTTGCGTGAGGTCTTCGCCGTCTCCGGGCTGGCGCACATATTGGCGCTTTCGGGTCTGCACGTGGGCATTTTGGTCGGCGCAGTCGGCTGGTCTCTTCGCCCGCTAGGACAGCGCCGCTACCCGGTCATGATGCTCCTGCTCGTCGGTTTCGTCTTGCTCGTCGGCGCGAGCCCGAGCGTCTTGCGGGCGAGCTTGATGGTCGGCGCGGTGCTTGCGTCACTTTGGCTCGGGAGCGGACGTATTGAACCGTGGTCGGCGCTGTCGCTCGCAGCGCTCGTCACCCTGTTGTGGCACCCCGCTTGGCTCTTCGACCTCTCGTTTCAGCTCTCGTACCTCGCCGTCACCGGCATCCTGCTCCTCACCGAGCCGCTGACCAAACGTCTCCTCGGCGCGCACCCCTCCTGGTGGCATCCTAAAACGCTCCTCTTGGGTAGCGTCGTTGTCAGTATCGCCGCGCAAGCGCTCTCGTTACCTCTCGTAGCGAGCACCTTTGGCAGCGTGCCGCTCTTCAGCCCGCTCGTCAATGTCGTCGCGATTCCTTTGGCGACGCTGCTCGTGCCGCTCGGTTTCTTATCGGGGCTGCTCGGGCTGGTTTCGCTCCCGCTGGCGGGCGCGCTCAACCTCATCACGGGCCTTTTGGCGACGAACCTCTTGCGCTTGGCGGACGCGGCAGCAGGGCTTCCCGTGCTCACCTGGGGCGAGATTTCAACACTTGGTTACGCTTTTTATGCGGTTGGTGCGCTAGCCTTTGTACTTGCGGTCAGGGGATATATGCGCCCTTGGCGCGGTCTGCTCGTCGTCACCGTCGCGGTGCTTAGCTCAGCGGTTACGGCGGACAGAGGCGCGTCTGAGCTGATCTTTCTCGACGTCGGGCAGGGCGATAGCGTGCTCGTGCGGCTGCCGGGGCGCTGTCAGATACAATAGTCTATGCGACTCAGACCCCCTTTTCATCCTGTTTCAACCAATAATCCGTGCGACTGTATACAATAATCTATGCGACTGTCTTGCAAACCCACAATAATTCGTGCGACTGTTTTCAGATAGGAAGGTTTTATCTTCATGCCCCAACGAGATGTCGTCGGTAAATCCAACAGACCCTCGGGTCGCGTCCCGACAGGTGACGGCGGGATGCGCGGTTACGAGTCGGGTTTAGAGCGCGACTACATGATCTTGCTCCGCTTCGACCTTCGAGACCTTCGAGGAGCAGCCCGTCACTATCCCCTACAAGGACGCCGAAGGCGACGAGCACGAGTATACGCCCGACTTCCTCGTCCACTATCGGCGCGACATCATGCCTGCCAGGGAGATGCGCCCCAGCTTAGTCGAGGTCAAGCCACGCAAGTTCCTCGAGCTGCACGCCGAAGCGTACGCCCCTAAATTCGCGGAAGCTACTGTCTACGCCGAAGCGCGGAACATGGACTTCGAGATCGTCACCGAAGAAGAGATTCGCACGCCTTACCTGGATAACGCCAAGTTCCTACGTCGCTACATGAAGACACCCTCTAACGACGGGCGTATTCGGATGATTCTCAGCATCTTGGACAAGTTGGGAGAGGCGACACCCGCGGACCTCCTCGCCGCGCTCGCTAAAACGGAATTGGAACGCGCCAAATACCTGCCTGTCCTCTATCAGCTCATCGCTTTGCGACAAGTCGGCGTAGACCTCACCGAGAAGCTGGCGGTAGACAGCCCTCTCTGGTCGCTCCGGTAGGAGAGAACGTGAACGTACGCTTCAGCATAGAGGAGAAAACCGAGGTCAGCTACGACGGGCGACCCTATATCGTCACCCACGTGGTCGACATGGACACCGTACTGGCAAACCCCGCAGGCTCGGACAAGGTCACACGTCTTCCCTTGCACGGTTTGAAACCCGCAGGCGTAGGCGAAGCCGACCCATTCGTCCACACCGCGACCGTCACCGCGAGCGACGACGCTTGGGAGCGGGCGTCCAAACGCCTCGCGGCGATCAAACCGCTTCTCGACCTGAAAGGGCGGAGCCGCGCCGACATCGAGACGCGGGCGCGGGAGGTCGGCGTGCACCCCGCCACCCTTTACCGCTGGCTCAAGGCGCACGAGAGTGAAGGAACGACGAGTGCCCTGCTCGCCGCCAAGTCGGGGCCTAAAGGTAACCGCCTGGTACCCGAGGTCGAAACCATCATCGAGGAGACCATTAAGGAGGTCTATCTCTCAGACCAACGCTTCTCGGTGAAGGACACGTGCGACGAGGTCGTCAGTAGGTGCAAAGCCGCCAAACTCAAAGCGCCCCACCCCAATACAGTACGCAACCGCATCACCGAGATCAGCGACCGCACGAAAGCGCTGCGTCGCCGGGGCAGAAAAGCCGCCGCCGACTACGAGCCGCAAGTCGGCAAGTTCCCGAACGCGACGTTTCCCTTGGAGACCGTCCAGATCGACCACACGCCCTTCGACGTTGAGCTGGTCGACGACATCTACCGCCTGCCCATCGGCAGACCCTATGCGACCGTCGCCATCGACGTCTACAGCCGCGTCGGGCTGGGTTTCTACATCTCTTTCGACCCACCCAACGCCAATGCCGTCGGAATGTGCTTGTACCGCGCTATTCTGCCTAAACACGCTTGGCTGGAGCAGCTCGGGGTGGACGCGACCTGGGACTGCTGGGGTTTCCCTGAGGCGGTCCACGCGGACAACGCCAAGGAGTTCCGCGGCAAGATGCTTGAGCGTGCCTGCGAGGAGTACGACATCATCTCGGATTTCCGCGGCAACGGGGAGCCCAAGCACGGCGCACACATCGAGCGACTCATGGGCACTTTCGCCACCGATATTCAGAAGCTGCCCGGTACGACCTTCAGCAACTACAAGGACAAGGGCGAGTACGATTCGGAGAAAAAGGCCATCATGACGCTTTCCGAGTTCGAGTCGTGGTTCGCGAACCTGCTGATGAAGTATCACAACCGCCCCCACATGGGGATCATGAGCACCCCGGCGGCGAAGTACAAGCGCGGCATCTTCGGCACGAAGACCGAACTCGGGCGCGGTCTGCCCGAGAAGGCGACGGACGAGATGCGCCTTCGTCTCGACTTCATGCCCTACGACAATAAGCACAGCGTCCAGCGCTACGGCATCGCCTTCAACTACATTGAGTATTACAGCGACGTGCTCCACCCCTGGATCGGCGCACGAGACCCCGACCACCCTAAGGAACCGCGCTATTTCACCTTCCGCTACGACCCCAGGGACCTGAGCCGCATCTACTTCCTCGACCCAGACCTGGACACCTACTTCGAAATCCCCTACGGGAACGCGCTCCACCCGCCCGTGTCCATTTGGGAGGTCAAGCGGGCGATCAGACACATCAAGAAGGTGCTCCAGCAGGAGGTCGACGAGGACGCCCTGTTCAAAGCCATCGCGGAGATGCGGCGCATCGAGAGCGAAGCAGCCCGCAAAACCAAGTCGGCCCGCCGCAACGTCCAGCGCCGTTCCGATCACGCCAAGGCTGCTGAGGACGCGCCCGTCGCGGAGACGACCACCAAGACCGACGACACGCCGGATGAAGAGGCCCCGTTCATGTTCGACGATTTGGAGCCCTTCGACGAACTCGAGGAGGGTTAGATGGGTTCTGCGGTGTCTCAAGACCACCTGACCGAACGCGCCCGCGAGATTCTGACCTGGAGCGACGAGGAGCGTATCCGCTACATCAAGACCTTCCGCTGGATCGGCTACACCCGCGCCCGCGAAATCCGCGACCGGCTCGAGGACCTGCTCGGCGACCCGACCGAGCCCCACTACGACCGGGGACGCGCCCAGAATCTGCTCATCGTGGGCAACACGTTTAACGGTAAGACGCAGCTCGCCAGGCGCTTCCAGCGCGACTTCCCCGCCCGCGACAACGCAGACGGCGAGACCATCTACGCGCCTGTCGTCTCGTTCCACGCGCCCTCGGTCGCCGACGAAGGGCGTTTCTACGAGGAGATTCTCAAGGTCCTGTTCGCCCCCTACCGCAAGACGGACAAGGCGAGCCAGAAGCAGGACCAGGCTATCGGCATCCTCCAAGAGACCGGCACGAAGATGTTGATGATCGACGAGTTCCACCACTTACTGACCGGCACGGCGCGGAAGCAGGGGGAGGTGCGCAACGTTATCAAATATATCGGGAACGAGCTGAAAATTCCCCTGGTCGCCTTAGGGACGAAAGAAGCGCTCCGCTTTCTGCGAAGCGACCCTCACCTCGACAGCCGCTTCGACAAAGAAGTCCTGCCCAACTGGAAGAAAGACGCGGAGTACGGGCGGCTCCTCGTGAGCTTTGAGAAAACCCTTCCGCTCGCAAAGCCTTCGAACCTCACAGCGAACGACATGGCAACGCGGCTCCTCACCATGTCCGAGGGGCTCCTCGGCGAACTCTCCAAAATCCTGACGCGCTCAGCGGTCATCGCGATCCGCACGGGCACGGAGCGTATCGACGAGGACGCGCTAAACGCCCTCAAGTGGGTTCCCGTGTCCAAGCGTCGCGCGGAAGTCGAGAAGCTTCTTTAGGGATGCTCTCGGGTAACCTCTGGCCGGTCCATCCGCAGCCCCTACCCGACGAGCTGCTCAGCAGTTGGCTCATACGCTCGGCGAAGGGAAACAAGCAGAAGCTCCAGAACTTCACGACGCTCGCCGTCGCGGATTTGGAGGTGTGGTGGCGTGACATCGACAAATCGGCTTCTCTACGGTTGCTCCTCCCCCTGTCGTTCAAATCCGGTGTAAGCGTCGAGCGCCTCTACCGAGCGACCCTCTGGTCCTATGCGGGTCGGCTCTACGCCGAGCACGACCCTAGTAACAGCAACCGCTGGACCTTGCGTGTGGGTCATATACGCCGAAGGAGCAGACGATACGGTTTACAATATTGTCCCCTATGCCTGGCACAAGAACCGCTCTACTTTCGGCGGATATGGCGGCTCGCCTTTGTCACCGTGTGCCCCGAGCACGATACGCCCCTGCGTGACCACTGTCCGAGTTGCGACGCGCCTATCGCCCCTTACAAAGTCGATGTGGGCGCTCACACGGAGAGCCGCGTTCCCTCCGGTATACCTATCAATCGCTGTTACGAATGCGGCGCAGACCTGAGCGCAGTCGAGGTCTCGCATTTAGAGAAAGCAGACACGAGCGTAAGCGCGTTTCAAGCTCATCTGTTGAGCGTGCTAGATGCTGGCTCCGTCACCCTTTCCGACGACGGCGACCTTTCGAGCGTTGCCTACTTCGACGGACTGCGCATCCTCGTCACGACGCTCATGGGTTTGCGCTATACACGCCCTTTCAGCACCTACGTCGCCCAGCGTGTCGGGCTGGGTCACGTCGACTTCGACCTCAAAGCTACGTCGAACGACTTCGAGTACCAGCCTTCCGAGCATCGTCACATAGTTATGACGATGCTGGCGTGGCTCATGGAGGGCTGGCCCGAGCGCTTTATTCAAGCTTACGCGCAGACGGGGATGACTCAGCCTAAGCTGCTGACTATCTGGTCCGAGGTTCCCGCCTGGCTCGAGGCCGCCATCTCGAAAGCGCATAGCGCCAGAATACGGTTCGAAGAGGAGCATCGAGCGCTGCTCGGACCCTATCGTGACCTGAGTGAGCAAACAGGTCCGACTTGCGCGACTTCTTAGAGCATGGTGCGGACCGTATGGATATCGCGAGCGAGGCGCGTCGTCGATTTGAAGCGTTTGATCGGCAGAGGCTACCTCACGACTCTGGACAGCTCCTCGGGTGAGTTGGTCTTGCTCACAACGAGAGGCAGAAGTGCACTCGGCGTAAATCAAGGGTACTCCACATCTAGCGCCGCTGCTGGACATGTCATCAGGCGCAGAGCGCGAGAAATGCTCGAGGCTCGAGGCTGGACCTATATACAGAAGGAGGGTCCTTCGCTCATTAGCTTGTGTTCATCCGAAGGCAAGAAGTATTACTTACTCTGCGGGCATGGCAAGTACGGCAGGGTCATCGTAGCCCGTAGAGTGAGAACCCTCAAAGAGAGACTTAGGGAGGAGAATGCTGTCCTGATGGTCGTCAGCGAGGAGCCGGAGAAGCTCATGGGGATGCAGGCGGTGAAGGAGGGGTGGGTAGAGGTCTTTGGGGTAGCGCGTGTTACGAAACAAGGTTAATGAAAGTATTTCATTGTCATCCTTGCGAATAATATCCACTTTATAGAAATAGTGTTGCCTGCTCCAGGTTCCAAGCAGGTTCCAAATATTACGGTACCGAAGTCGAACCTTACAACGTCTTTAATTAAGCAAGGTTGCTAGCGGATCATGATCAGTTGAATTACTAGTAACGTTGCAACCTAAATCTAGCTCCAGGAGATGAATCATGAGAAAAGTATTGTCGCTGCAGAACGTTTCGCGTACTACCGCGCCCAGCCCTTTGCTGTTCAGAAGCACACAAAGTGGTACTTGCTCGGCTAGGTCCACTGGAGGTTGTCAGATCGGCGGTAAAACACTCACGCGTGGGAGATGATCTCTTAAACCAGCGTGAGCCGCATGGAGAAACTTACTCATTCTCCACCCCGATTCTTTCAGCTTTCACCACTAAACGCAGATAGACTATGCGCGCTTGGCAGTGCCAAGCGCGCCGTCATACCGACGAAATTCGAGGACTGAGGAGGGAAAGACAATGTCAGGCACGCAAGGAGAAGCAAGGCTAGAGCGATGGGATCGAAAGATCAAGTATATGAGCGAGGCGCTGATCATCGAGTCGGATTTCTACGAGACGTTGAGCGACTATAGGCCGGATAACGATATCCGCAGATTTGTGGAAGAGGTTCTACCAGATACCTGGCGTATCAAAGCCGAAAATGTGTGGCAACATTGTAGCCCCCCTAAATCTGACCTGATTATCCAAGGCTGGAAAATACACATCTCGGCCACGCCCCTCAACTTGCACGAAATTGTGGAGGCGTCGATCCCGGTCATCGCTCAACACGGTACGGCGTTCAAGTTCGCCGCCGACCGTTTCATCTTCTCCGAGATGAATTCGAAACGCTGGTCGCGCGGCGGGTCGGGCAAATTTATGACTGTATACCCAGCCGACGAAGAAGCGTTCAAGCACCTTATTCAAGCGCTCTACGAGGTGCTCAAAGATTTCAGCGGCCCTTACATCCTGAGTGACAAGCGGTACAAAGACTGCAAAGTGCTGTACTACCGGTATGGCGGCGTAGCCTCGCTAAGCTCCTTGGACCCTTCTGGGCAAGAATTGTCTTTTCTAGTCGCCCCGAACGGAAGCAAGTATGAAGACATCCGGACCCCCTACTTCAACCCACCTCCTTGGGCTGTGGACCCGTTTCCTACCGAAGACGTAGACGAGGAGCTGGTGCTCGATAACGGACGGTTTCTCGTACTCGACTGTTTGAGCTACTCCAACACAGGGGGCGTTTATCAAGCGACGGACACTACAACAGGTGAGACTGTGGTGGTGAAAGAGGCGCGCCCCTTCATAGATGTCGGTATGGACGGCGCGGACGTGACGAACCGCTTAGAAAAGGAGCATAGGGTTCTCGAGCGACTCAAATCTACAGGACTAACCGCCAAGCCACTATCCCTATTTTACGAGTGGGAACATAGATTTCTAGCTCAGCAACTTATCGAAGGCGAAACCCTGTCGGATTTCGTCGGACAAAGAGATATAACGCTCAAAGCGAGTTGTACCCCCGAAGATGTGGCGGCCTGGTTCAACGAACTTAAGTGTGTCGTGATCAACCTCGCTAATGCGATCCAAACCGTACACGCTCACGGAATTATCGTCGGTGATTTGTCTTTGGGCAACGTCTTAATCGATCCCAGCACGCTGGAGGTCAAGTTAATCGACCTCGAGGGCGCTTCCGAGATGGATTCGGATGAGCGCTCCGGAATGTTCACATATGGCTTCACGCCTAAGGATCGAAGTCAGCGGAACACGGCACGGTTGGAGGACGACCTCTACGCTCTGGGTGCGCTTATCCTTGCGTTTTGCACCCCCGCAGCTATTCTCGCGCCGCTACACGCAGATGCGCCCGCTAAGTTTTTAGACGCGATCCTCAAGGATTTCGGCCTCGATCTCGGCCTTAAAAAGATCGTTCTACGGCTTCTGAGCGAAAAGGAGGACGAGCGCCCTGGGCTCGACGAAGTGGTCGAGTGTTTCCGGGCACTCAAAACTGTACCTGAGATTAAACACCACTGTCAAAAACCTTCAAAACTCGTCTCGCTAAATCGCAGCATCGCCCAATACATCTTGAGCACAGCGAGTTTCGATAGAACCGATCGTCTCTTCCCAAACGATATAGAGGCGAAAAACCCTCTGAGCATCGACCACGGCGCCTTAGGTGTCGTTTATGTTCTAAAGCACCTCTTAGGAAATGTCCCGAAGGACGTTATGCGCTGGATAAACTCGCGTCTTCCGGACTTTGTGCATTACGTTCCAGGGCTATATAACGGAACATCCGGTATGGCTTGGGTCCTATCCGTATTAGGTCAGGCGGACGACGCGCTAGAACTTTTGGATAACGCCTATCATCACCCACTCCTGTATCAGGCCTCCGGATTAGGTACCGGTGCCGCCGGGGTCGGGTTGAGTCACCTCAATCAGTGGTATGCCATAGGTAATGAAAACTCGCTTTTAAGAGCTGAAGTAATAGCTCGAACCTTGAACGACTTCAAGCAGGAGAATGAGCGGGGAGACTACTGGCCCAGCTTCGACGGGACCACCTATGTCGGCTACATGCAAGGTGCGTCTGGAATCGCACTGTTCTTCTTACATCTCCATGTCGCGACGGGTAAACCCGTCTATCTGCAGTGGGGTCGTAGAGCACTCGCATTCGATCTGAGTTATGCGACTCTAACCGAAGAGAACTACCTCAGCTTTCCCGAAGAGACGAACTTCAGGTCAATCATTTACCCCTACCTGGCCTATGGTAGTGCCGGCGTTGGCACTACGCTGCTCAGGTACTACGCTTTCACGGGCGATCCAGAGTACGGAAATATGCTCCTCAAGCTGCTACCCGATGTGACCCGCAAATACACCATCTTTCCGGGTCTGTTCAACGGTCTCGCCGGCCTCGGAAACTTTCTACTCGACTATCACCAGTTCACAGGTGAGTCGGAAGCCTTGGACGCGTGCAACAGGGTCTACGAAGGTATCGAGCTGTTCGCTATAGCCAAAGAGACAGGAACCGCTTTCCCCGGCGACCACCTCCTCAGGATAAGTACGGACTTGGCAACGGGGTCTGCGGGCATCGCCCTGTTCAGTCATAGATTGGCGAGTCAATCCGGGAACCTCAACTTTTGTTTAGATGAACCTCTGCGCGCTGCTATCGAAGCTGCTACGTCAGAATCCCGAACGGTACGGTTGGTCGCG
The DNA here is from genome assembly GCA_965215565.1 of Trueperaceae bacterium. GTDB lineage: Bacteria > Deinococcota > Deinococci > Deinococcales > Trueperaceae > CBDBZX01. The sequence goes on along the minus strand of CBDCDZ010000004.1, from coordinate 3,705,171 downwards.
CGGTGAGCGCCTCAAAGAGGAAGGCCCTAACCGTCCAGCAAGTGGCGAGTGGGGTGAAGAAGTTAGGTGCTATCGTCGGGGATTCGAGAAAGCGTTTTCTGTTCTCTCTGTTGTGGGGATCGTCGGTGGCACTTGTCGTCTCGGTTGTCAACCCGCTCGTCATCAAATACATGTTCGACGAAGGCGTGATAGCAGGAAACTTCAGCCTATTCGTAGCTTTGGGGTTGGGGTCGCTCATCTTCTTTACGGGTCTACGCCTGCTCGATCTTCGATATATGAACTATGTCGAGCAGTTGAAGCTCAGGTTAGGCGAATCCCTGACACTAAGAGCACTTCAAGGGTTTTTGAGAACGCCTCACCAGGAAACTATAGAACGCGATGAGGGGTACTACGTGTCCAGAATCGTAGATGAGTCGGATAAAGCCTCACGTCCTATCGTCGATAGCGTTCTTACTGTTGTAACGACGATCGTGAGCCTGATAGGGGCGCTGTCTGTCATCACATTCATTTCGTGGCAACTAACAGTGTCCTTGCTCTGTGTCGTTCCCTTCCTCCTCTGGGCAACCACACACTTCTCGTCCAAGGTTTATGAACAAAGTCGAGATACCGACGAAGGGGAAGCTGCCTTCAAAGGTTGGGTTACCGGTATCGTCAAAGCTCATAAAACCGTGAACATGTTCGATCTACGCGCTCTAGTGCAGTTGCATTCCCGCAGACACTACCAAGCCTATGCAAACTCTCAAAAGACTAAGGTTCAGACCGAAAGTACTTACGCGACTTTGAGCGGCATCTCCATGAGCCTCATCGAATTCATAGCCACTATCGCTGGCGGCTATGCTGTACTGACAGGGACGCTAAATTTCGGTGGGTTCATGGGTTTCATGAACGCTTTCTGGAACGTTGTCAGTTCTACCAGTACGCTGATAGGTTTAGTGCCCGAACTGGCCTCGCTCATGGCCTCAGTCGACCGAGTCACGGAGTTATGTGGAAAGGAGGATACACACCAAGTACGTCTCCCTTATTCCGGGGCACGTCTCTCCGTCCAGAACCTTTGTTATGCTTACGAGGATGTACCTGTGTTCGAGAATTATTACTTCAATCTCGAACCGGGCGAAAGAGTTTTGCTCATAGGTCCCAACGGGTCGGGTAAAAGTACCCTGGCCAACATCCTTTCAGGTTTTCTAAAACCGACTGAAGGCCAGGTGACTTTGTCGGGAGAGGTCAGCGCCGCAGTCGAACCCGTCTGTTTCCCGAATCTACCGATCGGTCAGCTTATCGCTGGGGAGAGGTTAGAGGAAGCGCAAAAGTTACTGTACCTCCTCAAACTCGATAAATGCCTTGACAACCGCTTCGACGACTTATCATTAGGTCAGAAAAAGAAGTTTTCTGTCCTGATGGTACTACTCAAGACTGCCTCCTTATACATTTTAGATGAGCCTTTCGCCAACGTCGATGACAGCGGCAGGAAGGTAGTCAATGACGCTATTCTGCATTACACGAGAGGAAAAGGGCTTATCGTGATAGCTCACGACGCACACGACCTTCGCCATAATTTTGACAGAGTGATAGCGCTGCCCCCGCAGCAGGAATCTGCCTTTACAACAGATTCACGGTTGGTAAGAAGTTCGCTGGTCTCTACATAAAGCGGCTGAGTTAAGTAGAGGGTCTTCACCGTCTTATCTACATTGTCACGCAAATCTCCATACTCGGGAGGTTCTGATCACTTTCACTCCAACCTCTCCAGCACGAAGCTATACCTCACCAAGCTCCTGCCTTGGCTTCCTGCCCCTACGACTCGGACGAGGTAGTCTCCGTCCTCAGGCGGCGTGAAGTCGATCTCAGGGGGTATGCCGATGGTGCCGTACGTCTGGGAGGTCTCCAAAGGTTCGTCTTGCCCGACGCGGTAGAACTCCACCCGGTAGAGGCCGTTGTAGCGAGAGTCCTCGTCGTCGTAGCTGAAGCTCAGCAGGACGGGCTCGTTGAAGGAGCCTGTGAAGCGGTAGGCGTCGTAGGAGTTTGCGGTGACTGCGCCTGTGGCGGTGTCGCCGTAATCGAGCATCGTCGGCTCTTGTCTCTCCTCGAGCGACCCGTTCAGGTACTGCGCCCTGACCCGGTAGTCCACCACGTTGTTCTCGCCCCGGATGCGCAGGACGTACTGCCCGTCCTCTGTGGGAGAAAAGCCGATCAAGGGGGCACGTCCGTAGGTGCCCAAGACGCTGCTGCTGTAGAGCGGTTCTTCCAAGTCGTCGGTGTCGAAGATAAGGATGCGGTAGTTACCCTGGTTTTCCTCGCCTGTCCCGGTGAAGTCGAAGGTTAGGGGGACGTTGGCTGCACCGTTGAAGGTGTAGTCGTCGAAGGCGTTCTCGGCGACGAGCCCTTCTCTCGCTGTGCCAGGGGCGATCTCGCCCTCTTCGACCGAGCCGACCGAGGTGTAGGTCACCTCGACTGTGGTCGTTTCGTCCTCGGTGACGTCGACGATCGTCTCGCTCTGATTATTCCCCTCGAACGCGCCGCTGTAGGTGGCGTCTCTATACTCGACGCTCTCGACCTCGAGGATGTAGGAGCCGGTTCGAAGGTCCTGCAAGGTGCGACTGCCTGCCACTGTAGCGCTGTACTCTTCTGGTCCAACGATAAGGATGCTCGCATCTGCGCCATCGGGTAAACCTTGAACGGTCACCTGCAAGCTGCCTGTAGGTTCGCCTGGCGGAACCTCGATAGGACCGGGCGGGTTCTCAGGCGTGGCGGTCGTCTCGCCGCAGGCGACGAGTAGAAGGCTTACTAAGACCAGGCAAGTGAGGTGTAAGCGACGAGTTCTATAGCTCGAGTGGTTCATCTATTCTCCCTTTCCATAAAACGCATTGTCATGGACCTAGCAGTTGCGCCAGGTCCATCCTGAAGTCCACGAATAAGATGCCTAAGATGCAAAGCCCGCCGAGGAGCGCCAGCATCAACCAGAAGAAGCGGCTGTGCAGGAAGTCCCCTAAGTTATCGAAATGCTCTTTCGTCTCTTTGCGGCTGTCTTTCAGCTCCTGCCGCACGTCTTCATGGCGCAGAGCCATGCGGTAGAGCTGTTTAGCGAGCCGGTCTTGCTCGCGCTCCAACTCGTCCAGGCGGTACTCCTGCACCTCTCTACTGCGGGTCGCCCTATTCATCTGCCCTCCGCGACGCCCCTCATACCGCGAGCTGCGCCGTGTCCCCGGCGAAGTAGGCTAGGACGAGTTCGGCGTTGCGCTCTACCCCGAGCTTCTCCCTGATATGCCGCAGATGCTCTCCTGCTGTGTAGGGGATGATGCCGAGCGACCGGGCCAACGTCTCGACGCTCTCCCCGTACATAGTTCGCCTCAATACCTCGCGTTCTCTCGGCGTCAAAGGCGTTTTGCTGGGTGTGGGACCCTCATAGAAGTGCTCGCCGATGGCGACGCGGGAGAGGTAAAAAGCTAAAGCTCGAGCCGGAGGAAGGTTCGAGGTGACTAACAACCCCTGCGGCTCGTGCTCGAGCAGGTCCAAGAGGTAGTGAGGTGAGCGGTTGGCGGTGATGAGCAAGACGGGTAAAGGTCGCCCGAGCGCGCTCAATACCTTTAAGGCGTAGCCGGGCCGGTCATCCAACACGAGGCTTACCGGCACGTCGAAGTCGAGTTGCTTCAAGCGTTCGGAAACGCCCTGCCTTGCCCCCTCGCTCGCGACGTGGATGCTCAGGTGATTCTGAAGCTGACTCGGCACAAGCTCCTCCCCTCGGCGACGCTGCGCTAAGGCGCACCGCCACTAACCCCACCACCGACATCTATCCCAATCGGCGTCTGCGGCAGGTCCAACGTCTCGGTCGTTGTAAGGAGCATCTCTCCGCCCGCTAAGCTGGCCGATCCCGAGACCTCGAGTAAATTGAGCCCCGCTTGTAAGTCCAGGTCGGTCGTCACCTGCGACCCCTCGCCCGCGCAGAAGCCGCTGCCCGCCACCCGAAAGGGCTCAGGTGCGTAGAGGAGCCCGAGCAGGGTGCGCAACTCATAATCGAAGAGACCGCCCTGCTCGGCAGTGAGGTCTACAATGCCCCAGAACTGCCCATCGGCGTAGAGGGCGAGTTTGAGCAGGACCATCTGGGCACCCGGCGGTGACAAGGAGGGAGCGACCTCAGGGCAGAGTTGGAAGTCGTCTAAGCTCGCCTCCTGGTAGAAGCGTCTGGCGTTCCTCGGTAACTCCTCGGGCAGGCGGTAAGTCACCTCGCCTGTCTCGCTCACGGGGAAGGAGAACACAGTCGTGAGGTTCTCCTCGCTGTAGTCCTCCAGGGTGGCATCCGCTACGGCGACGGCGTGCACTTCTCCCTCAGTGCTCGCGGGCCAGCCCTCGGGGGGCCAAGGGGTCAAGCGGGTAGTCAGCTCGAGTTGGGCAGAGGCAAAAGATGAAAGTAAGCATAAAGCGAGCGCAAAAAACAGCGGTAGATATGAGTGTCGGGTCACATGTCCTCCCATGACAGGTGAATGGTTTCGTCGTTCCCTAAAGACCTCGAAAGACTGGCTTCTCTCGTCCTTCAGTAAGGCACCCGGATGTTCTCGACCACGACATCCATGACCTGACCTATATCGTCCGACCCGGTGAAGCGCAAGGAACCCGTAACGAGCCCGTCTTCCGCCACCAAATTCGGCTCAGCTTCGCCTATGAAGAAGACGTAGTTCGAGAAGCCTGCACCTTCGAAGGTCGCTGTAGCCTGCCCCTCGAAGAAGCCGCCTCCGCTGTAGGAGACGCGCATGGGTGGGCTGTCTAGGCTACTGTCGCTGAAGCGAGCACTGCCACCAAAGGCCCGGTTTGAGAGTTCCAGCTCCAGCACCCGCCCGTCCTGCACGGTGGCGCTACCCTGCTCGCCCTGGTACTGCCCGGCGTAGCGCTCCACGCGGCTGACCTGAGCGGCCCAGAGAACCTCGGCTTGGCTCTGGCTTTCTCCCTCTAAGACCTCGAGCACCGGAGCACAACCGACGAGCAACATGAATAGAATCGAAAACCGAATAGGTCGCGTCATAAAACCTCCCATGTGTCATGACCTGCCCCACTCTACAACACGCACTATAAGGGCGTACAAAGATGGAGGAGGGCTCGCCATGATGGGCAGATGCCCGACGATGTCAACGACGCTTACAAACGGGTTATACGCTGGCGGCTGCGGCAGATACGGCTTAAACGGCGGCTGCGCCAAGATGACGTAGCCGAGCGCTCCGAGATATCGCTCAGGCGCTATCAGGAGTTCGAGGGTGGCCGGGGTAAGTTCAACCCGACCTTGGACACGCTGCTCAAACTGGCTGCGGTTCTGAAAACGCCTGTAGAGGAGTTGATGCGAACCCCTACCGAAGAGGAGCTAACGCGCTCGCTGAAGCGAAACAAACGGCGCGTGTTCAAGTCCGAGATGGAGTAGCCGCTGTTCGTGGTGGAAAGTTCGGCTAGAGCGATATACCGTTCACACGAACGTGCTCTCGGGAAACCTTTGCTCTAGGTATGCCTCCGCCTCGCCTGCACTCAGCGGCTTGCCGTACAGATAGCCCTGGATGTAATCGCAGTTCAGAGCTTTGAGGTGTGCCAACTGCGCCTCGGTCTCCACACCTTCCGCAACGACCTGCATCCCTAGCGCGTCCGCCATGAGGATGATAGTGCGCACCAAGGTCGCGCTCTCTTGGCTCTCGGTCAGGTTGCGGATGAACGAGCGGTCGATTTTGATGGTGTGCGCCGAGAAGCGCTGCAAATAGGACAGCGACGAGTAGCCCGTGCCGAAGTCGTCCAAGTGGAGCTCGACACCCAGCGCCCGTAGCGCCGCCAAAATGTCGCTCACCTGCGCCGAACCGCCGATGAGCAAGCTCTCGGTCAGCTCGAGGTGAAGCTGCCGCGCGTCCAAGCCGGTGTTTTGTAGAACGGTCCGGATATAGGGCGCGAGGTCTGAATGCGTAAACTGCTGACCCGACAGGTTGACGCTCAAGGTGAGGTCGCGTCCATATATCTCTTGCCACGCCCGCACCTGCCGACACGCCTCCTGGAGGACGTAACGGTCCAACTCGACGATGAGACCGGTCTCCTCGGCTAAGGGGATGAAGTCGGCGGGCGAGATCATCCCGCGCTCTGGATGCTGCCAACGCACGAGCGCCTCCAACCCGACGAGGTCGCCCGTCCGGGTGGCGACGATGGGCTGATAGTGGACCCGCAGTTCGCCCTCTGTCAATGCCTTGCGGAGTTCGGTCTCCAGGGTCAGCCGGGTCCTCGCACGCTCACGCATCGCCGGGTCGAACAGGGCGTAGCACCCCTTACCCTGTGCTTTCGCCTCGTACATAGCGATGTCGGCGTCGCGCAGCAGCGCCGCGACCTCCGTATAGCCGACATCGCTCGACACCACGCCGATACTGGGGGTGACGCGGAGCGTGTGCCCCTCCAAGGTAAAGGGGGTAAAGGCTCGCCCGATGCGCGTCGCGATCTGTTCCAAATGCGCGTCGTCCGTCACGTTCTCGAGCAGCACGGCGAACTCGTCGCCGCCCAAGCGGGCGACCGTGTCACCGGGGCGCAAGCAGGTCTCTAAGCGTTTACCCACCTCCATGAGCAGCGCGTCACCCGCCGCGTGACCCAGCGAGTCGTTGACTACCTTGAAGTCGTCCAGGTCCAGAAAGAGCACGGCGTAACCGGGTGCGCGTTCGCGTCGCTTGCGCTTGACCGCGTGACCCAGGCGGTCCATGAACAGAGCACGGTTGGGAAGACCGGTCAAGGGGTCGTGGAAGGCGTCGTGAGCGAGCTGCGCATTCAGCGCGGCGAGTTCGGCGGTGCGCTTCTCGACACGCCGTTCCAACTCGTCGTGCGCCCTTTGCAGCGCCTCTTTCGCCCGCTGCTGTTCGGTTACGTCCAGAGACACGCCGACCACCCGCTCGACCCGCCCCTCGGCGTCGAAGTAGGGGAGATAGCGCGACTCGAACGCCATCCCGGCTACCTCGGTGAACGAGACGACCCGCTCGCCCGCCAGCGCCCGCTTCGCGTCGCGGAGGATGAGCGGTACGTCCTTGTAGACCTCGAAAACCGATTGACCGACGAGCTGACCCGGCTCGAGCCCGAGCGCCTCGAGCCCCTTGCCCTCGGACAGGGTGAAGATGCCGTCTCTATCCAGGGCGTAGAGCACGATGGCAGCCGAGCCGATAACTTCGTGCAGGTGCGCCTGGCTCTCCGCTAACGCCGCCAGGGTAGCCTGGTAATGCGGGTCGGGCCCGGGGAAAGTGTGAGGTGTCGGCATCGCGGTCGTCTCCGTCTCTCGTTCCATCCGATCAGCCTAGCAAGGTGCGCCTTACGACGTTCTTACATTCCTCACTCGAGACGCCTCACTGCACGGTGTAGCCACCGTCCACGGGCACGACCACGCCGGTCAGGTAGCGCGCCTCCGAGGAGGCGAGAAAGAGCGCGGTGTTGGCGACATCCTCCGGCTTCGCCATACCCGGCATCGGGTTCATGTTCTCGAACATGGCGCGGCGCTCGTCCGGGTCGGGTGACGATTCGATGAAGTGTTCGACCAAAGGCGTGAGGACCACTGCCGGGCAGATGGCGTAGCAGCGGATACTGTCTTTGGCGTACTCCAAGGCGGCGGCTTTAGCGAGGTGGATGACGGCGGCTTTAGACGCTGTGTAGGGAGGGATGTCGCCGAAGCCGACCAGGCCTGCTGTCGAACCCATGTTGATGACCACGCCCCCTTCGCCCCGCTCTTTCATCGCCGCGATGCCGTACTTCATGCCGTAGAAGACGCCGTGCAGGTTGATGTCGATGACGCGGTGCCAGTTCTCCAGGCTCGCTTCGGCGGTCGGGGCTTGCTCGCCGTCGATGCCGGCGTTGTTGATCAGGATGTCGAGCTGTCCGTAGTGGTCTTTCGCCGCCCCTACCATCGCTTGGACCGAGTCGGCTTTGGTTACGTCTACCTGAACGAAGAGGGCGTCCGCTAGCGAGTCCGCCACCTCTCGTCCTTTCTCCTCGTCGACGTCGGCGATGACGACCTTCGCGCCCTCTTCGGCGAAGCGTGTGGCGATGGCTTTGCCTAACCCGGATGCCGCGCCCGTGACGAGCGCTACTTTGCTGTCGAGTCTACCCATACTTACCTCCTGGAGATGATGAAGCATAGGCAGTCTACCGCAGGACTTCGGGCCGGGAACTGTGGCGCTATGCCCGACTCTCGGCGCTGTAGGTGTAAGAATCCCGTAAGCTCTCCTCTTCTACCCTTAGTGGTATGGCAATCGTAAGAGGAACGGCGGGCAAAACTCTCATCGGCAAATCGCTCAAGACGATGTTCTTCGGCTCGGACAAAGACTTTCACGCGGCTTCTAAAGGGATGCAAGGCGAGCGTCGGGTCGGCAAAGAACTGAAGAAGCTCCCCGAGGGCTGGCGCGTCTGGCACGACCTGGACATCGGCGGCGAGAACCTCGACCATGTCGTCGCGTCGGCTAAAGGCGTTTTCGTCGTCGAGGCGAAGAACTATACCGGCTCGGTGCTGGCGACACATAAGGGGCTCTACACGCATGGGCATAAGAAGCCGAACGATAAGGTAACCAAGCAGGTATGGCGGCAGGTTTATAAGCTCAACGACCTCCTAGAAGGACAGTTCGTCATGCCAGTCCTGGTCTTTACGGGCGAGGTCAAAGGTCGCAAGGCGAAGGGTGTTTCCTGCATGACCTTGGAACATCTCGTTCCTTTTTTGCGTGAGTAGAATAATGGCCTCTCCTATGAGGAGGCGAGGCGGCTCTTCGCCACGCTAGATGCGCTAACGAAGTAACCTCTACGCCTCTACTTCAGTCATGAGCCGAGCAACGGTCATCGCTTATGCTGATAGCGAGACTCCTTTACTAGCGGTAATGTATATCTCGGAAGCTTCCGAAAGCCAGAGCGGGAGCACCCGAAGCCGTTAGGCAGAGCCGGTTCAGGTGAAAGGCGAAGGGCGCATCGATGAGGGTAATTGTGGCGGGTACACCACTATTCAGGCTATACTAAACTTGAGCACACAACTCGGAGCGCTGAAAAGAGGTCACTATGGTTCGCTTTATCTCTCTCGCTATTTTTCTATTCGTGAGCACCGTCTGGGCGCAAGAAGATGTCACCATCACCGTTGCGATTGTCACCGTCGGCGAAGAGTTTGAGATTACGCAGACACTGGCTGAACGCTACATGGAGGCTAACCCAGGTGTGACGATCAACCTCGTGCAGACCCCCGATCAAGCGGACGACCGCCTCGCCCTCTACTTGCAGTACTTCGAAACGCAATCGAGCGAGGTTGACATCGTGCAAACGGACGTGATTTGGACAGGCATCGTCGCGCCGCACGTCGTCGACCTCAACCCCTACGGCGCAGATGAAGTCATCGACCAACACTTCGAGGCGTTCATCGAGAACAATCTCGTTGACGGCGCACTCACCGCGATGCCTTTGCAAATCGGCGCAGGGCTGCTCTACTACCGCACTGACCTTTTAGAGGAGTACGGTTACGACGGTCCGCCCGAGACCTGGGCTGAACTGGAAGAGATGGCGCGGACCATTCAAGAGGGCGAGCGGCAGGACAACCCTGACTTCTCGGGCTTCGTTTGGCAAGGCGACGCCTACGAGGGACTGACCTGCGACGCGCTCGAGTGGGTCCACTCCAACGGTGGCGGACGCATCATCAGTACAGACGGCGTCATTACCATCGACAACTCCAACGCTGCCGACATCTTGAGCCGCGTGGCGGGTTGGGTCGGCACGATTTCGCCTACAGGTGTGACGGGCTTCGCCGAGGAGGATGCCCGCAACTTCTTCCAGGCAGGTAACGCCGCCTTCATGCGCAACTGGCCCTACGCCTACAGCTTGGGCAACGCCGAGGACAGCGCCATTGCAGGTAACTTCGAGGTCGCGTCACTGCCAGCAGGCGGTGTAGAGGGCGGCGAGCCTACAGCGACCTTAGGGGGCGCACAGCTCGCGGTGTCTAAGTACAGCCAGAACGTCGAGGTCGCCGCTGACGTCGCGCTCTACCTCACCTCTATAGAAAGTCAGAAGTACCGCGCGGTCGAGGGGAGTTTGAGCCCGACCATCGCTTCTCTGTATGAGGACGAAGAGGTGCTCGAGGTCAATCCTTTCTTCGGGCGGCTCGCCGACGTTTTCACCAACGCGGTGCCGCGCCCCTCCACGGTCACGGGCTCGCAGTACAACCAGGTCTCGAGGGAGTTTTATACAACAGTTCACAGCGTCCTGATGGGCAACGAAAACGCCGAAGATGCGCTCGCGATTCTGGCGCTCGACTTAGAGGAGCTGACAGGCTTACCCACGCAGTGACGACGAAACCCAATATCCTGCTCGTCCACGGTCACGACATGGGGCGTGCTTTTAGCCCCTACGGATACAAGGTAGTTACGCCCAACGTCGAGCGCCTCGCCTCGGAAGGTGCGCTCCTAGAGAACCTCTTTTGCCCCGCGCCGCAGTGCAGCCCGAGCCGGGCGAGCCTGATGACCGGGCAGTACCCCCACGTCAACGGTATGTTGGGGCTCGCTCATTTAGGCTGGCAGCTCAAGGAGCCAGAGCGTGCTCTGCCGCACCGCTTGAAGCGGCTAGGCTACGAGACCTACCTCTTTGGCTTGCAGCACGAAGCGAAAAGTGCGGAGGTGCTTGGGTATGACCGTGCGGTGGCGACAGAAGCTCCGAACATCACGGGGAAAGTCGTGCCGCTGCTGCTCGAGTTCTTGACGTCACGAGATTCAGCGCAGCCCTTCTTCGCCTCCGTCGGCTTCTTTGAGGCGCACCGCCCCTTCAACCTCGCCGAGGGCGCGTATACCCCGGATAACCCCGAGGAGGTCGCCGTGCCCTTCCACCTCCCGGACATGCCGGAGGTGCGGCGCGACGTTGCTGCCTTTAACGGCATGATTCAGGCTGTTGACGAAGCGCTAGGGCAAATCTTAGACGCTTTAGACCGGGCAGGCTTAAAAAACACCCTGCTCATCTTCACCACCGATCACGGTGTCCCCTTTCCGCGAGCTAAGGGTACGCTCTACGACGCGGGTTTAGAGACAGCCTGCGTCATCCGCTGGACAGATGAGATTCGCGCCTCGTTGCGCTGCGCCGAGCTGCTATGCAACATCGACCTGTTGCCGACCTTGCTCGAGGCGGCGGGCGGTGAAGCAGATACCACGCTTGCCGGGCGGAGCTTTCTGCCGCTGCTGCGGGGCGAGACGCAAGAAGTTCGTGACCACTTCATGTGTGAGCTGACTTGGCACGACCGCTACGCGCCGGTGCGCGGTATCCGTACCAAGAAGTGGAAGTACATCAGGCACTTCGAAGCGGAGCCGCAGGTTTACTTACCTGACGACGTGGCAGAGAGCCCCTCAGCAGACGCGCTACTCGGTGAGCGCTCCTACTTGCCGAACGCCGCCGAAGAGCTTTACGACTTGGAGAGCGATCCTTACGAGCAAAGTAACCTTGCCGAGCACCAGCTTGAGACGGCTCGAGGTCTCCAGGAGCGACTCGAAGGGTGGATGCAGGAGACGAACGACCCACTACTTATTGGTGAGGAGAAACGGTCAAGCCTGTAGCTACCCCTACACACGCGGTCCCATCGCACCTAAGCAGCGTCGCACAGCGAGGAGGCTCGAGCTGAAAGCCACGGAGCATTCCATCAAGACCCTTCGCCTACTAGACTGGGGCTAGACCCGCAGCATCCCCCCGTCGATCAGCAGCGACGCGCCCGTGACGTACTCCGCTAAGTCACTCGCCGCGTAGAGCGCCGTCTTCGCCACGTCCTCCGGCTGACCCCAACGGTTGAGGGGAATCTGCGCTAAGTAGCCCTCGCCCGTATCCGTACCGACGATAGGCACGTCCTCAGTGGTCATGTCGGTAGCGATGAGACCGGGGTGCAGCGCGACGACGCGAACCCCGTGTGGTCCGAGTTCGCCTGCTAAAGCGTAGGTTAGGAGCCGCACCGCCCCTTTCGAGGCGCAGTAGGTAGAGAAGCCTGCGGTTCCTTGCAAGCCCGCCACGCTCGAGAGGTTGATGATGACGCCCTTGCCCTTTTCCACCATACGCTTCGCCGCTGCCTGAGCGCCGAAGTAGACGCCCTTGACGTTAATCGCCATCATCTGTTCGAAGTCGTCTTCGCTCGCCTCTAAAAAGTTGTGCTGCCGGAAGATGCCCGCGTTGTTGACCATGATGTCCACGCCGCCTAACTCCTCGGCTGCGCCGACAGCGTTCTCGAGGTTCTCTCGCTTGGTCACGTCGCATAGGGCGTAGCGGGCACTGACGCCCTTCTGTTCGCAGAGTTCGTGAGTCGGCTCCCCGCCTTCGCGAGATTCTGCTTGCAGGTCGGCGACGACGATGTGTGCGCCGTGCTCGGCGTAGAGAAGCGCGATCTCGCGCCCGATGCCGCTGGCTGCGCCGGTGATGAGTGCGACCTTGTTCTCGAGTAGTGCCATAGCAATTCCTCCCCGGGCGTAGCGCCCTTTTGGACTGTGATATGAAGCGAGTATAGAGGTTTCGGCACGGTGGGCATGAAGGGGATGTAGATATTCAAAGCGACTTGAGCTTTCCTGCCTGCGAGCCCGCTCTTCTGAATCTCGACCTCGGCTTTCTTGCTCAGATCGATAACGCGCTTTCTCGAGTCGATGGACATAGGGTTTTTCTACCACGCCCCGCTGCAAAGGCAACCTTTCGTCGTAGGGACTATGAAGAAGGTTATATGGCGCTGCTCCTATGAACCCTCTACACTAAGCCATGCGTCACGTTTTCATTGACCGCTTCGAGGACAACGGCTGGGTCGCCCTAGAACGAGAAGACAGACAAACCTTCAACGTCCCCAGGGACTGGCTACCCGAAGACGCTAAGGAGGGCGACATCCTCAAAGTCGATATCGCGTCTCAAGGTCAGGCGAGCCGCATCAGCTTCACCGTCGACGAAGAGGAGAAGGAAAGACGCCTTGAGGAACTTAGGGCGTCGCGCGAGGATCGCCCCGTCGTACCCGAGGGGGACCTCGAGCTATGAAACGGCTCGCCGTCCTCCTGGCGCTCCTGCTGAGCGTCGCGTCCGCCCAACTCGAAATCCACTTCGTTGATGTCGGGCAAGGGGACAGCGTGCTGATCCGCACCCACGACGGTAGGAACGTTCTCTATGATGGCGGACGTAGGGAGACGCAGGTACTCGAGTACCTCCAAGATGTCGGGGTCAAGTCACTCGACTTGGTCATCGCCAGCCACCCCGACTTCGACCACATCGGCGGCTTGGAGGCGGTGGTGCGGGCGTACCAGCCGAGGGCGTTCCTGGACAACGGCTTCGACTACGGGAGCGCCGCCTACAGAGACTTAGACGCCGCACTCAACGAGCTAGGTATCGCCAAGGTGCCGCCGACGGCACGGCGCATCGGCTTAGGGGAGGCGTCGTTACAAGTCTTGCCGCCGCCTGGCATTCCTTCGCTCGGTAACAACGACAACTCGGTAGGACTTGTCCTCACCTACGGGGCGTTCGAGCTCGCGCTCACGGGTGACGCGGAGCGGGCGCAGTTCGCGTGGTGGGTTGAGAACGTGCCCGAATTGCTCGAGGACGTAGATGTGTACAAAGCCAGCCACCACGGGAGTGAGAACGGAGACACGCCGCTTTCGATGAGCCGGTTCAAGCCGGAGACAGTGGTTATCTCGGCAGGCTTGGACAACTCCTACAATCACCCGGCAGAAAGGGCGCTCAGGCTATATAGTGCAGTGAACGCTGATATCTACCGCACTGATTTGCAAGGGACGGTCGTTGTCGTGGCGAACGAGGATGGAACCTATCAAGTGAGCGCGGCGTCACCCGTACAGCAGGTGCAGCCTCAGCCTGATGCGCCGAGCGCTACCAGCTCAGCTCCAAGCACATCCACCTCGAGCGGCCTCACCTACGACCCGAGCGGACCGGATAGGGACTGTGGGGACTTCTCGAGCCAAGCTGAGGCGCAAGCGTTCTATGAGGCTGCTGGGGCGGGCGACCCTCACCGACTTGACGGCAACAACGACGGCGTGGCGTGTGAGTCGCTGCCATGAGCAGGATTGTCGAGGAGGGCATGACCTTCTACAGTCCGCTGTGTAACCGCTGCACTCATCACTTCGGCTCCGCTCGCTGCGCCGCCTTTCCCGAGCGGATACCGAATGCAATTTTAGACGGCGAGCACGACCACCGCGAACCCTATCCAGGAGACAGGGGCATCCGCTTCGAGCCCGAACCTTAATTCAGCAGGGCAGCACCCACCTCCTGACACCCAGAGAGCAACCTGCCCTCGACGCCCTCCGAAGTTTCCGTGAGTGCATAAACGCCTCGACTTGACACCGCGTAGTCGTCAGCGGGCGGCGCGTCTATCCTGCAAGCACTTAGTTCCCGAACTGCGTCCTCTTCGACTTGGTATATAGCGAGACCCGACGAAGGTTGCTCCTGACCTAACAAGCTGCGCTCAACCAGCACCCGGTTGGCTAGAGTGAGTTCGACGCTCGAGCTGCTGGACGCGCCGAATTCAGGAGCGGACAGAACGCGCCCCTCCGTCAAGTTGAGCACTGCGCTCGCGGTTCCTATGCCCGGCGCGAGCAGGGTTGCGGCGTAAAGCCCCCCATCCACAGGTAGCAGCTCAACGGGATAACTCAGACCATCAATTTCCGAAACCTTGCGCCCTTCGGCTACGTTGTATGTCACCAATGTGGTTTGTCCTTTGAGCGTGAAGAGGAGAGGACCGAAACAGGACGCCCCGACGAGCGTGTCCGGGTCGAACTCACCGTCGGAGGTGAAAGAGGCGCGTTCGCCCTCGTCCAGTAAGTCGCGGGAGGTGAGAACCTCGAGCAGGTCGCCCAGCGACATCTCTTTCAGGTTCGAATATTCGAATGCGGGGGTTGCACCCGCCTCCTCGAGCGCCTGGCAGCTTTGCGCCCCGGCTGCACCTCCTAGAAGCAGGAACACGAAAAAGACGAGCTTGCTTATCAGGTTCATCTTGCACCTCCTCTGCTCTAGCATCCTAGAGCGCTCTCATGAGCGCAAAGGAGCAGCTTCTTACTCATCTGCTCATGAGAGCGCCCTACAATCACCTTAGGGATAAAATTTATTACGTTATCACCGCGTCGCCCACTGCGCCATCACCACGCCCTAATCCACGATGAGTGTGAGGGACGTATGAAAAAGATGCTTTGGGTCTGTTTTATGCCGCTGCTGTTCACTGCCTGCGACAGCGCAACCGTGCCTACTCAGAACAATGAAATGAGTCAGGAAGCCTTTCTGAAAGAAGCTCAGAGCCTCATGTCGATAGACCCCGATGCGGATACGGTAGATGAGTCCATGCTTATCGCACAGTACGTCGCTACTGACGAAGGGTTAATCGAGTACGACTACACGGATGAAGGGTTAGAGACAACGGCACAAGGCGACGTAGAAGGAAAACTCGTGCCGAACTCGGGTGAGAGCGCCGAGACGCTGGGCGACTACTTGAATGCACGCGACCAGCAAGTTCGCCAAGAGCAAGAAGCGCAAAAAAAAAGTGAACTTCAGCCCAGCCAAAAGCTCACTGTCTGCACTTTTCTGAGAGACGGCTGCTTCTTTCTCACCGAGTCGAGCCCTAGAGACGGCTTCAACGCGCTCTACACAAGGCTGTATCTGCCCTCTAGGGCGCAGAATGACATTGACGTCGAGGAAGACAACTTCCCAGAGTGCCCGAACGACCGCACGGATGAGTTCGAAGTGCCCTATATCTTTTTAGGGGGTCACTCGCAAGGCATCAACTATCAAAATATCGACGCAGGCTTGCAATGGAACTGTGGGTTCAACAACTGGTCGCTCTTTACCAAGACCTCGGGCGATCCCATCTACACCGTTGACTCGAGGCGGCTACCACCCAACCAGATCGTCAGGATGTGGTTCTATGTGGACGAAGACGACAATCCGGTCGTCAGCGTGCGAGGCAATTGGGGTCCTAGAGAGGGTGGTGAGACCGAGGAAGGTCTTATACGCTTTGTCTGCGCTACCTCGAGCTGCTCGGGGCGCGATTGGGACTACGACGGGCGCGACATCAACCTCAAAATGGAGATCAACCTCGCTCAAGGGCGGCGTGAAAACGGAAGAAACATCTTCGAAGCGGACTTCAACTCAGGAGCACGCTTCGAGGACATCCGTGTCTTTAGGGCGCTGCTAGGCGAATATAAATTCGACTCGTTCGAGGACAAGCGGGTGTGGGAGCGAAAGGAGCTTTGGGACATCAGCGACTCAGAGTCCAGCAGCCCCTGGACGGCGAACCAGTGCATCAAGCCGGAGCGTGAGTACGACATCCGAGGAACGGTCAACGAGGGAGACGGGATGGTCGTTGATCTCGACTTATAGAGATAAGGCTCAAGAAAAGCTGATGAGGCGAGTGAACCTCACTCGCCTCTTTCGTTACATAAAGTTTTGCCTGCACAGCCTCCCCGTTGCCCTAATAATTGCAACCACCACTATGCGCCTCTGAATACCCTTTAGCTCAGGTTCCAACCCATTCTTTAGCGTCG
Source organism: Trueperaceae bacterium (assembly GCA_965215565.1). Lineage (GTDB taxonomy): Bacteria > Deinococcota > Deinococci > Deinococcales > Trueperaceae > CBDBZX01. Next base: position 3,688,690 of record CBDCDZ010000004.1, on the reverse strand, counting down.
CTCTACGCGGTGCGAACGAGAATCGCGAGTCGTGACCTCAAGCTTAAAGGCGACACTACGGTCAACAGCGTCTGGCTCATGGGCTGAGTACCAGAGGACAAACAGACTAGCCGTACCTATCCCGTCGTTTACCTTCTGCACGACTACGGCGGCAGTGACAACGACTGGGTGCGCTTCGGCGACGTTGCACATACCGCAGACCGGCTCATCGCCGAGGTCGCGTCGGCTGAGGACCCCCTACCTGTCTATGTCACTGTCGGGGATGATGACGTGTTCGACTTCTTTGAGAGTTCGACGGCGTTCTACGCTGCCTTGCAAGAAGCGGAGATAGAGTCAGAGCTGCGCATCACTGACGGTGGGCACACCTGGGCGGTCTGGTCTGAGGCGCTGGACGAGGTACTGGTGTTTTTTGCGGAGAGTTTCGAGGCGTACTACTGACCCTATCCCTTCCCCTTCACCCCTTGTCCGTGAGCAAGTGAGCGAGCGTGAAGGCTAAGCGGCTCGGGTTGACGAGCAGGGTCAGTCCGACCTCTTTCTCGGCAACGAGGTCCACGATGGTGTCCTCGTGCTCGTCGCGCAGGGCTTTCGCTGTCGCGTAGAGGGCGTTGAGTTCGGCAGGTTCATGGTCATCGCGGGAGAAGAGGACCCTGAAGCGCCGCTCCTCGGCGAGCTGGAGGTCGAGCTTCATAGCTCAGAGTATAAGGGTTGCGCAGGTCTTCTTGGTTAGCACCACCTCTCCCAAATGTGAACTTTTCCACAGCCTGGACGTGGTAAAGTTTTCAGAACGCTAAAACCTAGGGAGAACGCCATGAAGCGCTACTATCTTTTGTCGTGTCTGCTCTGTCTTTGCCTCGTCACTTCCGCCCTCGCGCAGGATGCCTTCACCCTCGCGAAAGAGGGCAGCTTCTACGACGTGGTCCTGGCACTCAGTTCGGGCGCGGACTTTGGCGTGGCGGACGCCTATGGTCAGACGCCCCTTATGTACGCCGCCTCGAGTAACGCACCCGACGTCGTCAATCTGCTCGTCGACCACGGCGTCGAGGTGAACGCCCGGAGCTTAGCGGGTTGGACGCCCCTCATGTACGCCGCCCGCGACGCCTCGAACCCCGAGGTGATCTTGGTGTTGCTCGGGGGCGGCGCGGACCCTGCGCTGCGCAACGAGGAAGGGCAGAGCGCCCTCGATTACGCCAGCGCTAATACTGCCCTGACCGGCACAGCAGCCCTCGCACAATTGAGCGATCCCGCGCGAGCAGCCCTGACTCCGTCTACACCTGTTGAAGCTCCGTCAGCAGACCGACTGTCCTTACCCCCTACGCTAACACCCTCGCCGCCGAGCACACCAACAAATGAAGTTGGCACACGTGAACCTTCGCTTAGCCCTACAGAAACAGAGAACGTGTCCTTCACCGACCTCTTTACCCTCGTCAAGGAGGGAGGTCGCGAGCAGGTTGGCGCGGTGTTGCAGGCCGGCATAGACGTGAACGCAGCCGACGCCTACGGGCAAACTCTCCTGATGTACGCCGCGGGCAACGAGGACCCGGAGGTCGTCTCGCTGCTAGTTGAGGCGGGCGCAGCGCTTGACGTGACCAGCTTAGCGGGCTGGACGGCGCTGATGTACGCGGTTCGGGATAATCCCAACCCTGAGGTGGTACTCAGGCTATTCGAGCTAGGGGCGGATCCCAGCGTGCGCAACGAGGACGATCTGCGAGCCGTTGATTACGTGGCGCAGAACCTCGCCCTCCTGGGCACCTCGGCTTACGACCAGCTTCAAGCCTCAACAATGACCGAACCTCAGCCTGAGCCAACGTATGAACCGCCTCAGCAGGTCAGGAGTTGTTGCAAAATTTGTAGCAAGGGTAAGGCGTGTGGGAATAGCTGTATCAGCCGATCCTATACCTGTCATAAGGGTGTTGGGTGTGCTTGCGATGCGAGCGACCTCGACCCGGAGCTGCTCAGGTATGTCAGCTTGGAACGCTTCGACGGGGTCGAGGAAGAAGTATATAACCTTGGCGCAATTGTCGCGGCAACTATTCCTTGTGAGATAGCGGAGCTTGTTACAGAAACTTTCTGAGTCGAAATTGCTCGGACCCTCGAACCGTCCGCTTACAAATGCTAGCCTAACGAGGTGGCACGCACCCGTACCTCTACCCTGACCTTTGACCGCGGCACCTTGATCCTGCATCCCCCGCCCAAGGGCAGAGCCTGGCTCGACTTTGTCACCTGGGACGACCGCATCGAGAAGTTCCGCCTGCCCGCTATGCAGTACCGTGCTTTTTTGGAAATGATGAAGCGCGATGGGATAGAGGTGAACGACAAGGCGAAGGGCTGGAGCGAGCTTAATCTCGAGCTAATCAGCGAACACGCTCCATACGAGCACCAGCAAGATGCCTTAGACGCCTGGCTCAGGGCAGGACGCCGAGGTATCGCTGAGCTACCTACAGGCGCAGGCAAGACCTTCGTCGCTTACTTGGCAATGCAAGCCACGCCCAGGAGTACGCTCATCGTTGTGCCGACGTTGGACCTCATGCACCAGTGGTACGCCGGGCTCGAGGTCGCCTTCCCGGAGACGGAGATAGGATTGCTTGGTGGCGGCAGTAAAGACGAGAGTCCGATTCTAGTGGCGACGTATGACAGCGCCGCCATCTACGCAGAGAAGCTCGGTAGTCGCTACGGCTTACTCATCTTCGACGAGTGTCACCACCTACCGGCGGACTTCACCCGAGTGATTGCCGAGTATTCACTCGCACCCTACCGCTTAGGGCTCTCCGCGACCTTAGAGCGTGGTGACGGTAAGCATGAGGACCTAAAAACGCTCGTCGGCCCCGTTGTTCACAGCAAGACACCGCAAGAACTCTCCGGTCACGCCCTAGCCGAGCACCGCATCGAGCAGATCAAGGTCGAGCTGACGGACGACGAACGCAAGCGTTACGACGCATATATGGAGCTGAGGAACAACTTCCTGCAAGGACGCGGTATCCGTCTCGGGACGCTCGAGGGCTGGCAACGCTTCGTCAGGGAGAGTGCGAGGAGTAAAGAGGGACGGGCGGCGATGTTGGCGCACCGCGAGGCACGTTCGATTGCGTTTGGAACTGAAGGGAAGCTGAGGGTGTTGCTTGAGCTGCTGCAACGGCACGAACACGATAGGGTACTTGTCTTTACAGACGACAACGCGATGGTCTACAAGGTGTCGCAGACCTATCTGATTCCTGCGATTACGCATCAGACGAAGGTTAAAGAGCGGCACAGCACCTTAGTGAAGTTCAAAGAAGGGGTTTACCCGCGTATCGTGACCTCGCGGGTTCTGAACGAAGGCGTTGACGTACCCGAAGCCAACGTCGCCATCGTGATGTCGGGGACGGGCACGACACGGGAGTACGTGCAGCGCTTAGGTAGAATCCTGCGCAAGGGTGAGGGCAAGCTCGCGGTCTTATATGAGGTCATCGCCGAGAACACCAGCGAGGAGGGGGTCTCAAGGCGCAGGCGGGGTGAAGGGCAACCCCTCAAGAAGCCGACTAAAGCAGTGATGGAGCACGTGCCAATCCAAGATAGTCTGAGCTTCGAGGATCTGTAGTGCTGCCGAGCGAGCTGTTGATGCACCGCTACAACGGTGAGGAGATCGTCCCCAAGTGGCTCGAGCTGAGTAAAGGGAACCTGGCGACGGCGCAAGAACTCATTCAGGTCTTCTGTGCTTGCTTGAATAAGCCGCGTCACGTGCTCGATACCGAGTTGCAACTGCTCGAGGGGGAAGAGACGGACTACCGGGTCAAACGAGGGTTGGCCCATCTCCTTACCTCCGGCTTTGCTGAGTTCGAGACGGTCAGCCCCTTAGAACCGGAAGAGCTTAGGGAGCGGGCCTTCGCTTTGGCTGCAAGGCAAGCACCGGACGAAGCGGTGGAGACGGCTATTCACAGCGAAGTCGCCGACGCCCTGAGCCGAGAACTCGAGACCCACGTCGAACCCAGTCAAGTCAGAGCCGGACTCTATGCCGACCTAGCGGAGAACCAGATCATGGTGAGCTTCGAGTCCCCTACCCCTGACGCCCTCATCCACCGCTACAACCTCTCGCAAGCGCAGGGCGTCCTCTACCGCGCCAGCGAGCTCGTCCTAACGGCGTATCGCAACGACCCCGGCGAGTACAAGCAGCTCTTCCGCTACCTGAAGCTCTTTCGCTTACTCGCCTATATTGAGGGCGACCCTGAGCACGGCTTCACCATTACAGTGGACGGTCCGAATAGTTTGTTCAAAGCCTCCACGCGCTATGGTGTGGACTTGGCCAAGTTCCTCCCCGCCCTTTTACATGTCACCCGCTGGCAGATGACGGCAGTCTTGAATCCTAAGCAGACCTACGACGGTGTGCCCGAAGAAGCGAGGTATACACTCGAGCCCAACAGTGGCTTGGTCTCCCACTACAAGAAGGGGAAGGTCTACGACTCCATCCTCGAGCAAGCCCTGTCCAAGCGCTGGGACACCCAACAGACCGAGTGGCGCTTGGAGCGCGAAGTCGACCTCGTCCCCATCCCCGGCAGTGTGATGATCCCAGACTTCCGCCTGGTCCACCCCGATGGACGCAGTTTTCTCTTCGAGATCGTGGGCTACTGGCGTCCTGAGTATCTGCGCAAAAAGTTTATGCAGGTGGAGAAGTCGGGCAGGGACGACCTGGTCTTGGCGGTCTCCGAACGGCTCAACCTCGAGGGTGCGGGTGTGGACGTGAGCAAGACCCGCGCCAAGGTGATCTGGTTTAAGGGCAAGATTGAGCCTAAGGACGTGCTAGAAATCATCGAGTAGCTACTGCGCCGTGTACGCCCCGTCCACCGTGTAGTAGCTCCCGGTCACAAACGAGGCGTCGTCCGAGCACAAGAAGGCGACCAAATTGGCGACCTCTTGCGCTGTACCCATGCGCCCGATGGGGTGCATCCCGGCGAGCATCTTCTGGGTCTCGTCGTCCAAGTTCTCGTCTAAGAGTGGCGTCTTGATAAAACCGGGACCGACCGCGTTGACCCGAATTCCTTGCGCGGAGTACTCGAGCGCCGCATTCTTGGTGAGCCCCACGACGCCGTGCTTCGCGGTGACGTAGGCGGGCGACTGCGCAAAACCGACGCTGCCGAGTATCGACGCCATGTTCACGATCGCGCCGCCACGTTCTTGCATGGCGGGAAGCTGATAGCGCAGCCCGTAGAAGACGCCGTGCAGGTTGACGCCCATAACCTGATGCCAGCTCTCCAAACTGTACTCGCCTGTCGGCTTGGACTCGCCGCCGATGCCTGCGTTGTTGACCGCCATGTCGAGCTGACCGTAATTGTCTAGGGTCTGCTGCACCAGCGCTTCGACCTGCTCCGGGTCGGACACGTCGGTCTTAACGAACGTCGCTTCGCCTCCGCCCTCTCGAATTGCCTGCGTCACCCGCTCACCGCCTGTCGCGTCGACATCGCTTACAACAACCTTCGCGCCACCTCGTGCCAGGGTTAGTGCGCACGCCTCGCCGATGCCCGAGCCTGCGCCCGTAACGAGGGCGACTTTGTTCGCAAAATCATACGTTGCCATGTTTTCCTCCTCGGCTCAGGGTAGCACTGGGGCAGGCGCAGAGCTAAAAGATAGCGAGCGCAACGTCGGCTCGAGCAGACCCCAAACGCCGGAGACCCCTTGTAGGGTGAAACGCATCGGCTTTCCCTGGGTCGCTGCTAACTTACTCCGGCACATCGCGCTGCGCCCCGACGGTTTAGACTGTCAGCCGTGCGTACCCTCCCTCTCAACAGACTCGCCTCGAGCCGCTTCTGGCGGCGGTTTGTGCAACTCAACCTCGGACTCGTCGGTTTAGCTCTAGGCGTTGCGTTGGTTCTCACCGCGAACGTCGGTTTAGGTCCTTGGCCTGTCTTCCACGAGGGTGTCAGCTTACGCTCGGGTCTCTCGTTCGGGCGGGTCATGCAACTCACGGGACTCCTCGTTATTGTGCTCGGCTATCTCCTCTCGGGGGTCAAGCCGGGGCTCGGCACGCTGCTCAATATGGTCTTAGTTGGATTGTGGGTCGATCTCTTTGTGGCACAAGGATGGTTTCCGGTAGCCGACGGTTTCCTCTGGGGAACGGCGCAGTGTCTACTCGGCATCGTCTTTGTCGGACTCTCGAGCGGGCTCTACATCACGGCGGGGCTCGGCGCGGGACCTCGGGACGGGCTGGTGTTGGGGCTTTCACAGACCTTGAAGCTGAGCATCCGGAAGGTGCGGGCGCTGCTCGAGCTGTCCGTGCTCGTGACCGGCTTCCTCTTGGGCGGCTCGGTCGGCTTAGGAACGGTGCTCTTCGCGCTCTTCATCGGACCGCTGATGCAGTTCGCGCTGCGGCTCTTTAAGGCGAGGGCGTGACCCGCCGAGCTTCGTACGGGTTGGCCTAACTCCATACACCTCGGGTGAGCTTTCTGAAATTATTCTGTTGTGACGCTCAAGCGGTAGCGCGCCACCCCACGCGACTAGGTCAAGGTTACTTCCGAGGTCCGCCTCCGACACGGTGAGGTAGCGCTCGTGTTCGAACGTGACCTATGGTCGAAGGGATTGGCACAATCAACCCACGTGGACTATGTTTGGCTGGCGGACTGAGTACTCCGAGGTGTCCTCTCTGGCCGCGGTGTCGGGGACGAGGCGGTATCCTGCTGCAACCTAAAATATTGAGAGGAGCACCTATGCAACGTCACGGCTTCCGCACCACTCTTTTTGTCCTCATTGCTTTTCTACTCATTTCCCGAGCGGCAGCAGGGACGGTGCTCGAGGGGCAGAGCTTTGAGAGCAACGCCTTAGGCGACACGCTCACCTACAGTCTCTATCTACCCGAGGGCTACGACAGTGACAGCCGCGCCTACCCCGTCGTTTACCTTTTACACGGCTACGGCGGCAGCGACACCGACTGGGTGCGTTTCGGCGACGTGGCGCATACAGCAGGTCGGCTCATCGCCGAGAATCTCATCCCACCAACCATCATCGTGATGCCCGACGGAGAGAACAGTTGGTACGTCCCTTCAGAGGCGTTCGGCGATGTTAAGACGGCCTTCACTGAAGACTTGATCGACCACATCGACACGACCTACCGCACCATTCCCGAGCGCACCTCCCGCGCCATCGGCGGGCTCTCGATGGGCGGTTACGGCGCGGCGTACCTGGCGTTCAGCCATCCGGATACCTATGCGGCGGTGGGAGTGATGAGCGGAGCACTGTTCCAGGGTGTGCCACCGCAAGACAACGCGGGCCTGAGCCGCGAGGAGCTGCTTGCAGGAGCCTTCGGAGCCCTTTAACTCGACGTTATAGCAGGAACGCAACCCCTTCATGCTCATCGCTGAGGTTGCGTCAGCAGAGGACCCCCTACCTGTCTACATCACGGTTGGTGATGACGATGTCTTCGACTTCTTCGAGAGCTCCACCGCGTTCTACGCTGCGCTCCAAGAAGCGGAGATAGAGTCGCAACTACGCGTCACCGACGGCGGACACACCTGGGCGGTCTGGTCTGAGGCGCTGGACGACGTGCTCATCTTCTTTGCGGAGGCGTTCTACTGAGTCTAGCTCCTCATTCCTTTTCTGCGAGCAAGTAGGCGAGCGTGAAAGCTAAGCGGCTCGAGTTGACGGTCAGCGTCAACCCGACCTCTTTCTCAGCGACGAGGTCGAAGATAGTATCTTCGTGCTCGTCACGCAGGGCTTTCGCTGCCGCGTAGAGGGCGTAGAGCTTAGCGGGTTCGTGATCGTCGGAGGATGGGATTCACGAGGTATCGGCGGAGGCTCTACCGACGCAGCAGGTGCAGCTTGAGCCTGTCGTACCGAATATTACTGATGAGGTCTCGAGTCCACCAAGCCTCACTTGCGACCCCCAAGGGATGGATCACGACTGTGGCAACTTTTCCTCGCAGGCTGAGGCGCAAGCGTTCTACGGAGCTGCGGGGCCGGGCGACCCGCACCGTTTGGAGTGGCTTGTGAGTCATTGCCATAGTTGTATTACTTTTCTCGAAATCCTAAACAATTGGACCATGCGAAAATGTTGTAATTGTAGATATTGTACTCTAAGTTCTCACGTTTAGATTGGGAGACGAAATGATCCCTGACGAGTCAGATAATTCTGTATTTAGTGACATTAGAGAACTAGGTCATGAAGATTGGTACCCTCGTGCGTCGGCGTTAGAACAGATGTATTCGGTGATGATTGAGCGACATGCTAAAACGTTCGTTGACGAAGATGGCGTTCTGGGAGGAGACATAGCTGCGTGGTATTTGATCCAAGAAACTGTCTACTACCCCGTTGCTACGCATCTGCTAAATTATTGTTCTTTAGTTCAGCGGGTCCTCAAAGACTTCCAAAGTATTCTGAGGGAATTGATCAAGGTTGCTAGTGAGCGCGAACATGGCTCTAATCCTTGGATGGCTAAATGGTTAGAGGAAAGAGCGCGAAACTGTCTCTACACATTACCTGAAGGCAGGGAAACATCGCTATATACCTTCTACGGTTTTGATCGACCGGGAGGTGGGGGAATAACTCCGTTATATAGCTACATAGTTGATCATGATCCCCATGATGACTGGAAAATTACTAAAGAAACAATGAACCCCGAACTAATTTCTAAACTTACACTTATTAGTAAAGCAAATGGTTGGAGACCTCAATTCGATTCCATTCAGAAAGCAAGCAACCTGACAATTGAAGTTATTGATGAAACTATATTTGCGCTTTCACTTTTTGCCGAAAGCTATAAGAACCTTATTGGAGCGGACAATGAACCAGGGGCTAGCAACTCGGGACAGCGCGAGATAAATTGAAGGAGCCGACTAAGTCTGCTTTCCCTGCTTTAATAAGAGCCTGATCACGGATACGACAGGAATCGCAGACTCCACACGGCTCCTCCATGCCTTGATAGCAGGACCATGTACTCTCGATGGGCACACCTAGCCTGAGGGCACGCCTGACGATGTCTGCCTTCGAGTCCATAACGAGTGGGGCAACAAGCCTAGGCGCATTACCTTCAAGTCCTGCTTTGCTCGAAAGCTCAGCGAGATTTTTGAACGCTTCTAAGTACTCAGGTCGACAATCAGGATAACCCGAGTAGTCCACGGCGTTGATACCGAGGTATATGGCTTCAGCGTTTTTCGCCTCGGCGAGCGAGAGCGCAATCGCAATGAAGACGGTGTTGCGTCCGGGAACGTAGGTCGAGGGGATGGCATTCGCGTCGCTCCCTCCTGTAGGCACGTCTATATCTTCATCGGTGAGAGACGACCCACCCCACTGTGCCAAGTTGACGTCGCTAACGAAGTGCTCTTGAATGTGCAGCGCTTCGGCTACCGCTTTAGCAGCTTCGAGTTCCCGTTCGTGACGTTGACCATATCGGAAGGAAAGGGCCATGAGATCATAGCCGTCTGCGATAGCCTGTGCAGCTGCTGTAGCGGAGTCGAGTCCACCCGAGAGTAGAACGACTGCTCTTGACATCTAGTATCCCTCCATCGCCAACCCTTGTTCACGTAAAGTGTCCCGCACCCAATATACGACAGGGATGAGTAGGGTGCTTACGATCATCTTAACGACTATCTGTCCGACAATGAGGTTGAGCAGCGGGGCACCTGTGCCGGCGAATGCAATAGTAATAAAGAGGACAGAATCGACAGACGTAGAAACGACATTTGAGGCAAGCACGCGGTTGACTATCGAGCGCTTGAAACGTTCAAAGATGAGAGCGTCGAGCCAGGTGGACGCGAGATAAGCAACCAGAGAAGCGGCGACTACCCTTGCCGTCGTTCCGAACACTGCTTGGTAAGCTGAGTCATCGAACCAGACTGGTTTAGGAAATGCGTTAATGGACAACCCGTAAAGCGCGAGAATAGCGTTCGCGATGAAGCCAGCCCAAATGAGCGCTTTGGCGACGCGCCAACCGCCCGCTGTATGCACCGCATCTCGCAGTGTAAAGGTAAGGGAGTAGAGAAAAATCGCTCCAGGGAAGACAAATGCGCCTAGCTGCACGAGGCGGCCCGCTGTGGCGTTCGAAACTAACTCAGTAGCGATATAGATGGCTACTAAAACCGTTATCAACACGTCTCTTCGCACTCTTATCTCACTCTCTCAAACTTTGAAGTCGCCGTAAGCTTCATAACGCTAACCTATTTCGAATATAAGAAGCTAGTCTCAAGATGCTGTGCGTAATGCCTTTGGTTCAGCGGAAGATTAGGGCCATTTCTAACGGTAGTTGTGAAGTTCCTCACGCCCTTAATCCACTATGGCATCAGGTCGTTACGTCGTGTTACGCTTCCATTTAGTTCTTGTGAATTTTTACCGATGAGTTCCTGAAGGAAGGGGAAAGAGCTAGCAGATAGAAAAGGGAATGTGGAGTAACCTTTCTCAGACTATTTCTCCACAATCTCTGCTTGGGGAGCGCAAAGAGCGAACGCGCTGGAGTGCTAGAGGAGTTCAATAAAATGTCAAAGACTTCCGATGAAGTGAGCACCGCTTCGAAGCAACTGAATACAGAGTTGAGTAGAGGTCGACGTTGATGCTGCCTGAACTACTCGCAGAATTGGAGCGAATTAGCACAGAAGTAAATCGCAACAACACAACGCCAGATGCGGCGGTTGTGGCGCGGCGTTCTAATGCTATCAGTACAGATGCACATATGGTCGCCCTTTCCCCTAGTGTCAAGGTGCCACGAACGCTTGAGCTACTGCGGATTTTGGAGACGGTAAAACAGCGCTTTGGAGCGAGCGAAAGCGGCAATGTTCTTGTTGGACGCCTCCGTTTTGACGCCATACCTCGCACAAGACCTATTCGCAGCGTAAGCACTTTTCCTACGACCGAACAGGAAGCTGTCGCCAAACTGAGCCCGTACCCAGAATTTAGTAGATTTCAGGTCGACGGTTGGGCTGAAGTTTTGAGATCAGTGGAGAATCGCTCTGGACTCGTCATCACGGCACCTACGGGAGCCGGAAAAACGGAAGTTTTCGTACTTCCTCTTATCTACAGTCTTTTGAAGAACCCCACCCAGCGTTTCATTTTAGTCTATCCTCGCATCGCCCTGCTTGAGGATCAACTTGCGCGGGTGTTGAGCGCAGCCTATTTCGCGCGACAGCAAGGTCATGTCATTCCGGTAGGAATTCAGTTCGGCTCCGTCAAGCGTTCTGACCAATTAACGGTCGATAATCAATATGACGATGATGGCTCTCCCCTCTTCGAATCAGGAGAATTTCAATCGCTAGAAGAATGTCCCGTCTGTGGTGCGAAGGTCAAATTGCGACTCCTTCCAAAAGGAGAGCAACCCTACCGAGAACTTGAGTGCCCAGATTGCAAAAAAACTTTTGCGGTGTCAATATCGCGTGAAGGGCATATCAAGGCAAACCCACCGATAATGGTAACGACAGCCGAGTCGCTCGATTCCTTCTACCTTCGGCCGGAGTTTGAACCGTTCCTTACAGGACTCAGCGGAATTGTTATCGACGAGGCGCATCTGTACGATTCGCTTTACGGCGTCCACGTTCATCAGCTCATCAATCGGCTGAAGAAACTTGTTGGCAAAGAACTCACGCTCATTGCTGCCAGCGCAACCATTTCGGACCCTATACGTTTCGCGAGCCGATTATTTTACGGGAGTGACCAGGGAGTCCGAGCACACGAGGCTCTTTCAAGTGCCTACGAAGCAGAGCAAGAGTTGGGAGGAATAGAAGGGTTTGTCACGCTTCAGACGCCAACTGATGAGTCAAGCCCTGCTCCGTCTTCCTTACTCATCCAGTGCGCTATGGCACTCGGGCACGCTTTTTTGACCCCTCAAGAGAAGGTTATCATTTTTGCGGATTCTCTCGATCAGACGGGGCGCTTTTTTAATCAGCTTCGAGACGCTGAACACAATCAAGGGCTTTGGGCATTCCGCACGGTAGTCGAAGATATTTCTTACCCGTTAAATGGGAATAATGAACCCTGCCCTCGCAAGGAACCTATGCGCTGCGATATCTATAGTGCGGGCGAGTGCTGGAGAGGAATACATGGTGGCAAAGATTGCTATGAACCAGCAGAAGTAGTTAGTGAAGAGCCTCTCTCAGTAGCTCAAGTCACATCGAAGACGGGTAAAAATCTTAGTCCCAATCTTCTTGTCGCTTCGCCTACACTGGAGGTAGGCGTGGACAATGAACAGATCAAAGCTGTTGTCCAATACAGACCACCGCGTTCTCTAGCAGGTTTTACTCAGAGGCGCGGACGCGCTGGACGAAAGCAAGGCGATCTAAGTCATAGCATCCTTATATTGGGTAACGACGCTCCGGATAACTTCGCACTTTTTAGACGTCAACGGTTACTAAATGGCGTTTTCGACATCCCCCTCAATACGGACAATGCGGTTATTCAACAATTACACGAGAGACTGGAGCGGGACCGTAGTCAATATGCCAAGTACTACCAACAAAACGAAAGTTTTCCACCTAAGGCCATAGCACGTTACATCCTCGACCAGCTCGAAGCCTGCCCAACATTGAGTGCTAAGTATCAGGAAGACTTTGACAATTTTAGAGACAGATTTGCAGGCTACTTCGATCTTTCTGGATTCAAAGATGCTTTGATTGGCTGGGCTGATAGAGAATTAGAGAGAACCGGACCTATCCTCGATTTGAGACGCCATTTGACTCAACTTCGAAGCGCTTTTCCCACCGAGTTGATGAATGACTTAGATGCATTCCGAGAGCAGATCGACAACTACCTCGCTGGAGGAGCACAGCCGACACAGCGTCTTACTACCAATAGTCTTATCAGCCAAGTAAGCCAGATTCTCGTTGATGAACCTGAACGTGCCGAGCATCTCGCAGAAGTAGTGACCTTGCTTACTAACCTTAGGGCTCACCTCTATAACCTAAGACGAACAGGCGAAGGAAGCATCTCTGACTACGAGCGGCTCCACAACTTCTTTTTCACGTTAAAGGAGCACTGGAATAAAGGGTGGTCCTTCCAATCGTCTCCACAAGACATAAAAGTAACGCTAGGTTCGCTTTACTATTTACACGCTGGCGTCGACGCAGTAAGCGAACCTAGCCACACCTGCGTAGAGAACAACTGTCCGGTCTCCATCAGCTCTCTCCTACCCTCATCTTACTTTCAAACCGTAAAGCCTTTGCGTTTCGAAAAGCGTTACTCTAGCGGCAGCTCTGACTACATAGAGGAGCAAGTTTCCAACTTAGCGAGTCTTTATTTACCGTATAGACTGACTTATCGTCATTATGGAGACACGACTTTGGCAACCCTCGATACGGAACACCACCCTGATTGGGTTGACGGAAGCAGGGTCAGGGTGCGTTTACCCATTGAGGGTTTAAGTGTAGAAGGGGGTGTACGTCCTCAGATTGTACCTTTACGCGGCGTCCGTACGGACCGTCAAGGACGCCAAGTCGTTAAATTTTGTAAGCAATGCTACAAGGTTCACAGTCTTAGTAAGCGGGTTTGTGAATGTGGCGGGCAACTTGAATTTCGAAAGCTCTACGCCCAGCCCTACTTAGAGAGGCGTTTCGAAAATCATACGGGAACGTGTATTAGCGAGCGACTGCGTGTATTTGAGGGACAAGGGAGGACCAGAGTTTTAGGTTCTGACGTTGAGTCACATCGTTATCTGAAGAGTAACTCAAACGATAGAGACGCGGACGCAGAGTATTTCAGGGCTAGCGGCGATCCAGACCGCTTTGAAGTCCGTTACCTTGAGCCAATGGTGTATACGATAGACACGCAAGCACTTGGATGGCAGCTCGATGACTTGCTCAACGAGCTTAGTGAGGGACGAGCGCAGCCGCAGCAACTCCGAGGAGTGGCACTTGCCACCGCTCGAGAGCTGCTTCATCGGGCAGTAGCAAGTGTCGTCGGCGTGCACCGTGAAGATTTAGAGTCTGCGATCGGCGACAATAACGTTTCGGTGTGGGAAGTTTTTGAGGGGGGCGCGGGTCTTATCGAAGTTTTCCAGAAAGCACTTGAGGCTGATGCACTTCAGGTTTACCAAGAACTGCTACGTGTTGTGCTATGCCCTGTCGGTTTAGCTGAAGAGGCATTGCGCGATGGTATAGACGCCCAACTATTACGTACGCGTACGGTGGCACGCCTCAACCTACCCGATCCCCAGAGTACGCTACCAGAGGATATTTTCGTCGAAGTTTCAAACGAACTTACCCGGTTGATCAACCAACGAGCGAGTGGGGAGCCATTCCAATACACCTGTTTAGAAACTGATGGCTGCCCCGTTTGTGTCGGTACTCAGCAGATCGGTGACGAGGAGCCTTCAAGGTTACTCGCTGAGTCAATACTATCGAGGCTGATAATAGAGATGAGCAACAAAGAACTTTCCGAAAGGGCTAGAGAGGGGAAAAACTTACCGATGGTTCTCGAGAGCGGTGCACCTAACCGTGTTCTTAGCCTCTAAGAAGCTGCCGTGGTTGGTTCCTCAGATTATGTTGAGTAGCGAGGGTGACATCGCAATTGTCAGCCCTTGGATGGACGATCTACCCCTACAGCTACCTTATCCTGTCAATAAATCGGGACCGCAACGACTGAGCACCTTGCTACTTTATCTACAAGGACAGGGGCATCGAACCTCAATCTATACGAGAGAACCGGACCGGAGGCTCAATGCACTTTTATCGCGCTTTACGCCTGATAAACACCACATTGTTCCTCACTTGCACAGCAAGGGTTTGATCACTGATGAAATCGCTCTAGTGGGGTCAGCAAACTTCCTCTGGGGCAGCTTTTACCGCAACGCTGAAACCGTTCTTATCGTAGATAACCCGCATAGGAATATAAGCAAAATGTTGCGGTACGAATTCCTGCTTCCTACTTGAAGGTCTTGCTTTATCGCTCTTCGTACGGTAAGGTCTTCCTGTGCACAATTCTATCCTATACCCAGTTACGGCTATGATGACAGGTACAACGCCAAACGGCGGCGGCATGTATAAGCAACTCTTGCATGGCATGGAACAAGGTTTATTGAGGCGTAATATACCCGTGATGGTTCAAGCACTACACTTTTTGAACTACGGTGCCATACTACCAAAACAACTCGAGATGTGGCTGTCTAAACCTCTGCGTAAACACTACAATGGCAATTTCGACTTAGATTATCATGCACACATTTTAGCTGACTCAGGTGGTTACGTGTTCATGCAGGGTCCACCCGCTGGATTGGATCGCTACGGCTTCTTTGAACATAACATGCAGGAAAAGATTCTCGAACTCCAGCTAGCTTTAGGCGCTTCGAGGATTGTGTCTTTAGATTACCCGATACCGCCTGGATTAACTGAAGAAGAGTCGCGTAACCGACTGAACAAGACACTTCAAAATGCACTTTACTGCGCAAGAATTCTTTCTGAGAGACCGGATAAAGATATAAATCTTGTAGTTCCTGTTCACGGGAATACACCCGAGCAAGCTGCCATCTTCACGCAGGAGGTGCTTGAACGTCTCGACAAGGAAAATCTCATGCAGATCGTTCACGGGGTAGGGCTAGGTTCCATAGTTCCGTTAAGAAAGGCGGGGAGACAGCAGGAGATCGTCCGTTATGTCCGCGCTGTACGTGGCGCTGCAGGAGAGTTACCGATGCATGTTTTTGGTGTCACCGGACTTCTCGTCCCTTTCCTCTTACATGCAGGGGCGACTACTTTCGACACTAGTGGTTATATTCAGAAAGCTCGCTCACTTAAATACATCACCCCCAATTACAAAGAACGACGTCTTTGGGAACTTTTGTCCTATCCATGTACATGTCAAGTCTGCTACTCGCGCGATGTGCATGAAGATGTTTTCGTAATGCGAGCCAAAAAAGGTGAGGTTAAGCGGGGACGTAAGAGTGTCGTTTATGCTGCGACTGCACTTCACAATCTTGAAATGGATATGCAAATCCTTGATAAGGCAATTGCTGCTCGGGAGAAAGGCGTACTGGAAGACTATCTCGTTGAACTAGCTCGTCCAAGAGCCCAGCTCCGCGCCTTGCTTGAGGGCGAGCCTCTACCGGAAGCAGTGGAGGTGAAGCCAGTCAGAAATGACCCTACTGCCTTCGATATACGTAAAAGGCGTTTTAAGGCCAAGAAACCTATCTGTCTAATTCTCACCTGTTCTCAGGCTAAACCGTACACCGACTCATCGTCATATAAGCGAGTCGTGAAAAGTTTACAGGGACTAGAGAACGATATCGACATTGTTTTCTTATCCGGGCTTTACGGACCTGTTCCTCTGCGTTACGTGAAAGAGCCCGCTGTTTTGAATTACGACTTCCTCTTATCTAAACGCGATAAAACAGCTCAAGCGCGGGTTTACGAAAGGCTTATGTATTTCATAGAAAAGTATAAGCACGATTATTCCAACATGATAGGATTCGTGGCTAATCCTGCGTATAGAGGACTTCTTCAAAAGGCGGGCGTAACCCTCTTGCCCGAACAGAGTCAATCGCGATTCAGCTTGCTCAAGAATGAAAATCAGGAAGCACTTAGGCACGCTCTATCTTTAGCAGCAGACGAAATCGCCGATAGTGCAGCTATGAATATAGATTACTGAAGAGTTTCTGGTGACGCTACTCCACCTCGAGCAACTCACTCACACTCAACCCCAAAACCTTCGCCACCCTAAAGAGCGTCGAGAGCGACGGGTCCTGCTTAGCCGTCTCCAGCAAACTCAGGTACGAGCGGCTGAGTCCGACCTCGGCAGCAAACTCCTCCTGAGAGAGGTTCTTATCCCGCCTCAGCTCCTTGATCCTCTCCCCGACCTTGCGGTTGTAAGCCTGGTATTCCGGGTCCTTGCGGCGTCCTGACATGCCCTCATCGTGTCACACGTTCCCCTATGCTGCCGTGAGAGCTGACCGTATCAAGAAAACACCTTCGGCTCCACCCTCACGAGTTCGCTGGGGTCGGTGCCTAACGCCTTGGCGATGCCGAATAGGTCGTCGAGCCTCGGTTCCTCCACTCCCGCCTCGAGCCCCTTCAGCCACTCGGGCGGATGCACTGTATGGGCAGCAACTTCCTCCAAGCTCAGCCCGCGCCGCAACCTGAACAGCTCTATGCGTGCACCTACTGCTCGAAAGAATGCCCGTTCGTAAGAGGTGCGCTTACTCGACTTTTTCACCTTTAGCATCATACTTTTGTTTACAATTATAGACATGTGAAAGCAAGTAAATCTGTGCTCTACTCCGATTATTTGTTACACCTCGGCGGAAAGAGTGAACCTTTTCACAGTGACGTTCGGTAACGCAATGGCTCATTCGGAGGGACCGAGAGCGGCTAGGCTGAGGAAAGTCTCGAGGACCGTACCTTCTACATCCCGCCCCCCGGTTGGAGGTCCCCTCGAGCTTTTTCTTTGTAGGTTCTCCAACCCCGAATTAGCTAGTCCGTACACACCTGTTCTCGATATGACGACGGCGTTAAAATAAGAGTGCTCCGCCGGGGGAACTACAACGAGAGAAAGCCGTCGGATCGGTTCAAGACCTGGCGGCTTTCTCAGTGGTCGCTAAAGGGTTGGCGTTGAGCGATTTCGTCTCCGGGCAACCTCCGCAAAATTCGTCTTTACGAAGGAAAAGTGTGTCCGGATAGAGCGCTTTGAAAGCGTCGTCGAGGAGAGCCTCGACCCCCTTCAATCCAGACAACGAACGGGCGAGTGTTCGCTTTCGCAGCCTCTCCTCGTCAACTCCCGTTGAGCGTTCATCAAACGTTAAAGTACATCTCTTTGTGATTTTACGTACTATTCCTCGAGCACCTTCGCTTGCTAAGGTTGGCATTGGCCCACTACCTTGGACAAAGTTAGTAGGAATAGACTTTGCTAAGGAGGAAGACGATGGCAGAAGGCAAGAGGGTGGTTCGGCAGTATCCAATGGAGTTTAAGATCGATGCGGTGGAACTGGTAGAGAAAAAGGGCTACGGCATCACCGAGGCGGCACGGAGCTTGGGTATTGCTGAGTCGAACATCCATAAGTGGCGTAGACAATACCGCGAGGGACGACTCGTGATGGGTCATAAAAGAGCACAACCGACCGCTGACGAAGCCGAACTGAAACGGCTCCAGGCGGAGGTGAAGCGACTTGAAACAGAGTTGGCGATCGTAAAAAAGGCCGCCATTTACTTTGCGAAACAGACAACCTAAAGTGCGCGTTCATCGAGGCGCACCAGAGCGAGTTCTCCGTCTCGGCGCTGTGCAAGGTCTTGGGCGTGGCTAGGAGCAGCTACTATCACTGGCGGGCTCGTCAGCAGCGGGAGCCGAGCAAATGCGAAAAGCGCAACGCCGAGCTGTTGGAGAAGATCAAAGCGGTATTCGAGAAGAATAAGGGCAGATATGGCAGCCCCCGTGTCCACGCCGAACTCAAGAAGCAGCAGGTTTCGTGTTCGCTAGGCAGAGTCAAACGTCTTATGCGTCGTGAAGGGCTCTACGCTGTGAGTCACAAGAAACACCGCACTAAGTATGAGCGCTGTGATCTCGAGACCCAGAACCTGTTGCTGGAACAACCACGCCCAACAGCGATCAATCAGGTATGGCATGTTGACATTACCTATCTGCCGACCGCCGAGGGCTGGCTTTATCTAGCGGGCGTCATTGACGGCTTCTCTAAGCGCGTTGTGGGCTACGCCATGAGTGACAATATGAAGACTGACCTCGTGCTGCAAGCCCTATGCTCAGCCACGACGCGGCGCAAGCCCCAGCCCGGTTTGATTCATCACAAGGTTAGAGCGAAGCTCAAAGGCTCTTAGCCTTCACCTAGGCGACAGGGGTTCTCAATACACCTCCTACGCTTATCAGCGCGAACTCGAAGCGCACAAGATGCTGCCGAGCTTTACAGGCAAAGGAGCCTGCTTCGACAATGCCATCATTGAAAGCTTTTGGGCGACACTAAAACGCGAACTCGTTTATCCCATTGAGCGCTTTGCCACACGCGATGACGCCCGCGTCGCGGTGTTCGAATATATCGAGGTCTACTACAACCGCGAGCGGCTGCACAGCTCGCTCGGCTATGAGACGCCTGACACCTTTGAACTATCCCAGCAGCGAAAAGAGACTCAGGAGGTGAGCCTAGCCGCTTAGCTGTATACTTTGAGTGTCCAAGGTTTTAGACCAAGCCCAGGTGTCTGCGTCCACCTGTTGCGAACCGCAACATACTTTTTCAGACGTATGAAGCAGCCTCCACAGGCTTGCAGTCAGATGAAATTCAGGGCAAGCCTCGTATCTTCCATGTACTCATGTGCTCTAGCACGGTCTTTGGGGGAATGTATGGATAGCAGACACTCGTACGGACAAGGGGAATCCGCCGCGCCAGTCACTCTAGGTCGCCTTGCCGACAGCACATGGCTCACGCGCTATACCGAGCGCATCCGGCACCACGAGGGGCCCGTTTTATTTACCGGCGACCCGGCCTGGGGCAGTCATCAGATCATCCATCGTCTACCGACCGAGGACCGACCTCTCGCCTGGCTCAGTTTGGAGCCGGACGATCAGGGCGACCCCGTCTACTTGGGTAACCGTCTCGCCGACGCGCTCACCCGTGCACTCGGTCGTCCGCTCCTCCAGCACGGTATGCCCTACCCCTACGGGCTATCGGTCCTGCAACGCTGCCGCGACGCCCTCGACCCCTTCCAGATCGCGATCTCCTACGCCGACCTCTACCCCCAATTCGTCGCCGACGTAGGCAACACGCTCGGCACGGCTTCCCTAATCTTGACGAGCGATGAGGCGCTGCCGCTGTCCTACCCGAACAGCCTCGTCCTCGACCGCGACGCCCTCACCTTGTCGCTAGGCGACGCACGTGAGTTGAGCCCCGATCTTCCGGACGCAGTACTCGCAGACCTACTGGCCGAAAGCCGCAGCGCGCTCGAGCCTTTTCTCGCGCTCCTCCATCAGCACTACGGCGGACCCGTTCCGTTACGTCCGACGGCGAAGGGCTACTGGTACGTACAAGGCTTCGAGGAGGAAGCGAGCATCGGTGAGGTGCTCACCAGCCTTCTCTACACGGAACGATGGTCTGAAGCATTGGAATTGTCGGTGCGCTTCAAACCGGAGCAAGTGCCCACCATCCTCGAGGCGTCCGGCAATTACTTTTTAGCGCAGGGGCTCTATCGGCAGTTGTGGCGCCACTTGAATCAGCTAGACGAAACGCACCAAGAGAACGAAGCCGTGCTGTTTTGGCTCCTGGTCGCGGCGCGACGTGTCGGTCAAGTCGCACCCCTTCTGGCGCGTATCGAGACTTTTCTCCAGCACCACGATGCCCCTCGTTTGCGTGCGTTCTACGCACCCTTGAGTGGCGGCGACACCCACCTTACACAGGCGGAACGTGCGGTCGCGCTCGCACGGACCTCCTTTACGCTTTACGAGTATGGTCTGGCCTTGAACTACGACGCGCCCGAACGAGCCATCGAGGTTTTGCACGAGGCAGTCGAGCAAGCCGAGGCGGAAGAGGACGGGTACGCTGTGGTCAGAAACGCTTGGTCGCTCGCTGCGACTTACATTTTAGTCGGCCGCTACGATGTGGGGACGACCTGGGCGGGGTGGGCGTTGGAGCTGTTCGATAAGCACGATTTGAAAAATACCTATCGGTGGTTGGTCACTGCCAACGAGTGGGCGTTCGGGCGTATTTTAACGGGTAAAACGGCAGGACTCGAAACACTGCTCGAAGAGGCAGAGGCCCATCTCGCCTCCAGCGTGCCGGGGCTCGCGGCCCTAGTCCGCTCGACCTTGGGTGACTATTGGTTGTCGCAAGGTCAGGCAGACCGGGCCTTGCCCTACTACGAAGCCAACGCGCAATCTTTGGACAGGGCGCAGTTCGGCGAGAACGCCATCAACCTCGTGCGTACACTGCTCGAACTCGGCAAGCACGAAGCTGCGCTGGAGTGGGCGCAACGCGCACAGCACCTTGCCACAGACCGCGCGGCAGCCGACCTCAGCCTCGGTATGGCACTTTCTCTGAGCGACGCAGCAGCGGCAGAGCCTTACCTACAGCGGACGGTGGACCATTACAAGTCGCCTATTCAAGCCGTACATTATGCCCGCGCTTGTAGCTATTTGGCCTTCACCTACGTCGAGCGCGGCGACACGGTGACGGCGCACCGTGTGATGGAAGACGTGCAGCCTTACCTCAGTGCGCTCGGCACGAGCGGCGAGCGTTACCTCGTCGGTCCCGCAACGATCTTTCAGAAGGTCGTTGCCGGGACGCAGCAGGGTAAGGCGCACCTCGAGCTGACCTTCCTCGGACCGCCGCAAGTCCGGCTCGATGGTCAAATACTCACCTTGTCCACCCGCCAACTCGAGGTGCTCGCCCTGCTCGCACTCTACCCGGAGGGTCTGAGCGGACAGCGCTTGGCCTCTTACTTATACGGCGAGGACGCAGCGGCGGCGAGTATCAAATCCCTGCTTGCGCGGCTCCGCGAACACGTTCCGATTTCGACACGTCCCTACCGCCTGAGCGGGCAAGTCGAGGCCGATTTCAATGCGCTCCTCTCACACTTGAAGCGCGGCGACATTTCCGAGGCGATAGAGCTTTACCGTGGTCCTTTGTTGGCGGCAGCGGAGTCGCCACGGCTCATCGAGGAGCAGGGTTTCCTCGAACGCGCCCTGAGAGAGGCCGTAATGTCTACAGGAGACCTCGAGGCGCAATACTATCTCTCGACCGTCATGGTGGACGATTTGGCGTTGTGGGAGACGCTGCCGGAACGTCTGTCGCCCAGCGACCCGCGCACCCCTATTGTGTTGAGCCGCATTCAGCAGTTGAGAGCCGAGTTAGCTCTTTAGCGCACCTACGGTTCATCTTTCTCGCGTTGTCGCCTGATTAAAGCGGCGAGGGTGACGTCTGCAACCTTCACCCTCGCCTTAGCTTTCTCAATCTCGAGGTCTTTCAGAATTTGTTTGGAATCGTCGTGTCCTTCGTCCTCAGTGCTCTGCTCGGTAACCTGCTCGTCCGGCGTCGCTTTTCCGACCGTGTTCATAAGAAGCCAGCCTGGGCGCTCGGTTCGTCCTGCTTCGCCTCAACTGCGGACTGAATTGAGGCTCACGGGTCGGCAGCGACCGGATTACGTGCGCCACCCCCGTTATTGTCACAGACCCCTGAAGGACAGGGCATCCCCACTGAGTCACCTGGGTCTTCAGGGTCGGTAGATTCGTCCGAGCCACCTTCATGCTGCCCAGAAGCGTCTTCGGCGTCGGTATGCTCGCTCGCTTCGCTCTCGTGTTGAGCCTGCGAAGGGGGCGCTGGCTCGGCGTAGACCTGTGCACCAAACCCTAATAAGAGGATACCAAGACAAACTAAGCGCAAATATTTCATGGTCGTCATCCTTTCTTACTTGTCGGCTTCGCAAGTTCAACGAAGTTGCCTACAGCCTTACTTGTATTTGGTTCCAAATAGGTTCCAGGATTTGTGGCTCCGTCCGGGAACCCTCGAAGGCTTTTGATTTAGGTCAAGGTTGTTAGTGGATCAACTGATCGCTGAAGTTACTAGTAACGCTTACAGCCTAAATCTAAAGAAAGGGAGGTAGGTGCAGGGAAGCTTTCTTCACGGTACATAGCTGCATAGGTAGAGCGGGCACATCCTACCTAAATTTCGACACCTTGCTGCAAAGCGCCTGGAGCAACGCTACGTTTAGCACCGTAAGCATGATTCGTTCGAGTATCTAACATTCGGCACTCACACCCCTGAGTTTCCAAAGTCCCGTCTGTTGGATTCAGCTTTGACTGACCCGAGTTCTTTCAAACAGGAGATAATTATGAAAAGCACATCCTTACTACTAGTCGCACTACTGTCTGTAACAGTGGGTTTAACTGCGTGTGGTACGCAAAACTCAGTACAAACCCCAGAGGAATACGACTCTGCCGCTCAAGCGTCGCTTGTCGACGGTCGCCTTACATTTCCGGATTTCGACGCCTTCGCAACCTATTGGGGTAGCCTCATCAATCAGGATGAAGCGTTCTTGAATAGTCTCGAGCAACGCATGGGCTACACTTCGGAAAGACACACAATTGAGCAGCAAAACCTCTCTATGGAGGAGGATTTCGCTCAACTCAGTGCAGAGGAGCGTGAATCTCTCGCTGATCAAGACCTCTTACCCCGGACCATCATTCACGACCCTTACCTTCAAAGTATTCTAAACGAGAAGGGTCTAGTACAGATCGCGGACATCGTTTACCTTGTCACTGACGATAACATTGTTGCTATCCCAGTCGATTCTCTATCCCAGGTCGACCTGAGCGCTGTTGCTACGCCTGAGTCTCTCAGCACCCAGGCAAATAGGGATTTAGGTGTCGCCTACAGCCCTATCGAGCGCTCTACAGCCGCAGTAGAGAGTACGTCGGTTTTGGAGTCGCAAGGGTTGATTTCCTTCATCAAAGAATATCTGATCCCCAAAGCTGAGCTAGCCGCCGATAGCTGCGTAGATACCTACTACAAAAAACGGCTCCGGGCCAGACGTGTTGTGGGCGCAAGCGGCGCGGCAAAATTCACCTGGATCAAGTTACCAGGAAACCCCTCGGTATACGGCTTATTCGCCGGAACCGGAAATGTGGGTCGGATATACACGCCCAACAAAGGAGACTTGAGCCTCAGCGTTCGGAAAAACGTTACAGTTTCAGGAACCGTTGTTAAAGAGGTGGGCAGTCGGACAGGCACTTACACCAGCAGCCGCTACGGTTCGGCGCTGCCTAGAATCCCTTACTGGGTTGCAGGCTTGAACATCGAAGTGTCCGGCTCGGAGTCGACGACTCACACGGCGTCGGATAGAGGTAGAACCGGCACCTGTAATACCTCTGATTCTTTCAACTTCCAATAGTAAATACCTAGGCGCTCCGCTTTGCTTGCGGAGCGCCTAGGTATAAATGCCAGAAGGCATCGACTAGCAGCGACCGTAGCATGAGAGGTTGGAACAACGCTCTACAGTTGCTTCTCGCAACAATGACACCACATGTCGACTCGAACCGAAAGAACACCCGCTACACCGAGTAGCGGGTGTTCTTTCATGTGAAGAACGGTTTTGAGCAACCTCTCCGCTAAGCGATGTCATTCCTGAGTAAGGCTCGCAATCCCCGCCTCTGCTGCGCCTGAAACGCCTGTCGGTCGTTAGAGCGGGGAAAGGGCGTGTCGGCTACGGATACCTCCAGGAACTCGCAAAGAGGTCCCCACCCCTGCTTGACCTCATAGATGAGAAGTTTGTCGGCGGGCACAGTGCGCTTGACCTCTTCGTTGTGCCGCTCGAACCTCGCTACCGCGAAGTCCTTGTCCTCGAACCTGCCCTCGAACTCCCGCTCCCAAACCTCGCCCGAGAGCTGGAACACGCGCAGGAGCTTGCGGAGCTTCGGGGAGAAAGGGAGGGCTAAGCCCATTTTGAGCTTTTGCGCCAAACCGGGCTCGGCACGGTAGATCGTCGCGAGAGCACTTTCATACCAGGCGTCGGGGTCGCGCACGGTAAGGATGACTTTGGCATTAGGGTAGCGCTGCATGAGCGTCTTGTAGTGGAGGTAGCCGGGGTAATCCACGGTAGCACGGTAGCCTGCGAAGAGCGTGTCCCAGTCCACCGGCTCGCCCCTATTCGCCCGCTCCCAGTGGACCACGTCCTCGGGATGTTGGAGCAGCTCGACCATGTGATAGCACCTGCCGTAGCCGAGTTGTTCTAGGGCGAGCTTGAGCGACATAGTGCCGGTGCGTCCTGTGCCTGCGCCGATGACTTGAAGTGCCATGAGAACCTCCCTAAACTAGACGATTAGATAGGATGCGATTGGGGAAGGTGGCAGCAGAACTAAGGGGCTGCTTCTCTCAACTCGTTGAGGAGCGTCTCGAGCAACGCTACAGCCTCCTTTCCTTCGGAAAACTTCGTAACTTCGACTCTACGTCGCGTGTCTACCAAGCTGCCGAGTTGCGCGGTGTCGGGCGGCAGGTCGAACGCTACGCCCGCGTCGATCCTGGCCTCCAGCTCTTCAATGCGAGCGCTCAGCTTGGCGTAGCGCTCGTTCAAGCCTTCCAACTGATCGAGCACGGCAGGGTCGAAGAGGGAAGGCTTGGTCACCTTTACAGTTTAAGCGCTGAACGAGATAAATGCCTACTTCACGCGATCCTTGAGGTTCTTTCCTGCTTTGAACGCCGGGTATTTAGTCGCGGGTATCTGAATCTTCTCGCTCGTACCCGGCTTGACCCCTTCTCTGGCGTTGCGCTCTCTCACCTCAAAGGTGCCGAAGCCGGTTAAAGTGACCTTGTCCTCTTTCTCGAGGTGCGATGTGATGGTGCTCAGAACCGCTTCCAAAGCGTCTTTCGCCTGGCTCTTGTTGAGTTCGGTTTCCCCGGCGAGCGTGTCTACGAGGTCGGCTTTCGAGATGTTTGCCATGAAAATTATCCCCCTTGATTTAGTTCGGGGGAGTTTAACACGCCTAAAGATGAGGGAATCACCCTTCTTTACGGGATCGCTTCGCTAGTGCCTCCATGTAGTCGAATACTCTCTTGGCAAATTCCGGCGCAGTCTCTCCGATCTTATGATTGAAATATTTGGGCTTGAGCGCCTGCAACGCTTTCTTTTCGGGTAGGAACACCCTTTGCTCCTCTGCAAAGACCTGGAGCATCGCTTTGACATTCCACCGCAAACTTCCCATCGTGATCAGATGGGCGATGAGCATCCGGTAGCGACCGCTCTCGCCGCTCAGTCGCCGCTCGACCTCGAAGATGGTGAAAAGCCCAGATTCGTGCTCGAGTTCGGCGATGAGGACGTGGCGCGTGTTGTTCCTCACCCACCTCGTACTCCGCCCAGTCGTTCAGCAGCCGAAGTTCGCTAGGGAGAAGTGCGAATCCTTCCCCCTCTGATAGTTCCTGACCGTCGGCATCGAGGAGCGTATAGGGAACTTTATATGCGTCCCTGAGCGTGTCCAGCGCGTCTTTAGTGAACGCCAACTGCACCGGCGTGGCACGCTTTTTCTGCGCTTTAGGAGGCTCGTCCGCAGGATCGGTGTTGAGCCTGATACCTCTAGGACCCGAGCCGCCGTGGACGCCGGAGCCGCTCGAGAAATCGTCCCCTTCCTCGCCCTCTTTCCGCTTCTTGGTGCGGTGGATATAGGCTTCCCCGTAGGTCTTGTGGAGGGGTTTGTTCTCTAAGTCGGGGAAGTTCTCTTCGTAAAGGTCGATGCTCAGGGTTCGGAGTCCGAGGTTCGGTTCGTTGTGATGTTTGATTCTGCCTTTAGGTTTGCGCTTCCGAGTAAAGGGTCGCCTGTAGATGGGATTACCCTCTTCTCCTTCTAACGTCTCTTCGATCTTGCCGAGGGGACGCTCGACTGTGACCGCCTCGTAGGGAAAAGGTGCAGTGCAGCGTAGGAGACGACTGACCAGGAAATGTCGCTCGCCGTTCTCTCGGGTAAGGTAAGTGCCTTGGACACTCAGATCGGTGGGTCCGAGGAAGGGAAAGGTGACTTCCGGCGACACGTGCAGATCGCTCGAAGGGTCGGCCCGCCGGTTGATGGTTCCCTTGCGGACAGTCTGGTAGATTTTAATCGCTTGCGCCCTGGCGTGAGGCGACCCCAGCCATCTGCCGATGATGTAAGCAGAGCTGTCGGCGTATTCGGACTTCAGCTTGACGATGGCGACGTCGTCATAGAGACCCGAACCCTCACTGCACAGTCGCGACAAGTCCTCCCCTTGCACCTCGCCCGTGAAGAGGGCGTTGCTAAGCCTCGTCCCGGTCGCGTAGTAGAACCTGACAATTTCCATGACCGGGAAGATGATGCTACTGAGTATGCTCTTCTTTCTGCGCGTCGTGTCATAACGGTAAACCAAGCAGTTCGTTCGACTTATCGTGTCGAACAAAGCGGTGCCGAGTACTGTACGCCCGCCCCTACTCGCACCGGGCTCATCTCCCAGAGCTTCCTGAAGCGTCGAGACGATGGGGTTGTCGGATGCGATTCTTAACTTAAAGGTGACTTTGCGGAGAGGAAACAGGCCGATACGGTTGCCTTCATACCAGAGGGAGCCGATCTTCATGTAAGGGAGTAAACCGACGCCGACGTTCATAGCGAACTGCTTTCCGTAAGACATGCCGCCGCTGTTCGTTATGACCGGGCTCGTGAATACCTGCATGAGGGGCTCGCTGGACTTTCCTGGATTGTGCGTCACACCGCCTATCCAGTCGAGGAAGTATAATTGGTCCCCCAAAACAAATTTGTCGATAGGCGGTACGACACTCACTCAGGTGAGTATACGTCAGTCGCAGAGATTATTGTGAGAGTCGCAAGGATTATTGTTTAGTCGCATAGATTATTGTATCTGACAGCGCATCGAAATTTTAGTGGACGGGGGCGGGACGCCCTTCAGCGATTTCGACGTGGGGAAGGGCACGGTGCTGCCTGCGCTGCGAGCGCAAGGGGTGGACGAACTAGAACTCGTCGTCGCCTCGCACCCTGACACCGATCATATCGAAGGGCTCGTCAGTGTATTAGAGGGCATGCCCGTGCAAACGCTCCTCATCGGCGCACCCGCACCGGGTAAACCCGTGTTCGACGCGCTCCTAGAGGTTGCGGCGCGCAAGGGCGTCAAGGTGATGCAGGTGACGCGCGGCGAAAGGCTGAGCGTAGGCGAGGCTGACCTCGAGATTCTCAACCCGCCGCCCGTCCCTTACGAGAGCGACAACGACAACTCGGTGGCCTTTGTGCTGGACGTAAAAGGCACTAAGGCGCTCTTTTTGGGGGACCTCTCGAGCCCCGTCGAAAGGGAGCTGTTCGTGCCCGACGTCGATATCTTAATGGTGGCGCATCACGGCTCGAAACATTCAACGTCCGACGCGCTCCTGAGGGCCGCGCAGCCCGAGCAGGCGGTTCTTTCTTACGGCAGAAATGGATACGGGCACCCACACACGGGCGTTTTGGAGCGGCTCCAGGCTCACGGCGTTCGCGTCTTACAAACTCATGTTGGGGGCGCGGTGAAGCTCGCACTTGAGACTCAAAGTAAGAAAAATCACGTTGTCCATGAAGATTATTAAGATGTGAAACATGATAACCTTATGGCAATGTTTACTCCCATTCGCGTACTTTCGGACCACGGACCTATGAGGGTCGAGTTAGCCCGCTGGCACGATAAACTCGTGGTGGTTAAAGAGCTTAGAGGGGGTTCGCCCTCGCTCGCCAACCGATTAGGGCGCGAAGCTGCGGTGGTCACCTTTTTGGAGCACGACAACATCGTGCCCCTCCTAGCTGTGCAAGATATGAGCCTCATCTTTGCGTACTGCCCCGGCGTGTCGCTCGAGAAAGCGCTGAATCAAGGCACGCTCAGTTTAGAGCGGAGCATCAAGATTGCTACGGACGTGCTCCAAGCGCTCGCCTACGCCCACAAGAGTGACGTTATTCACTGCGACGTCAAGCCGTCGAATATCCTCATCAACGGCGAGAAGGCACTCCTGACAGACTTCGGCTTCGCCAAAGACTTAGCGCTCGCGGCGATCACCCAGCAGGGCGTGTCTTTGGGGACGCCCAACTACATGCCGCCCGAGCAGTTCGCGGGCGAGCGGCGCGATCCAAGAAGTGACCTCTACGCGGTAGGCGCGGTGCTCTACCACATGGTGACGGGCGGTCCCCCCTACGGCAAAGACGTGTTTCGCTTTCTCATGGGCGACCCAACTGTGCATCTCGGCGCGTTGCCAAACGAGGCTGCGCCTCTAGCACCTATCATCAAAAAGGCGCTCTTACACAACCCTTGCGAGCGCTACGGCAGCGCTGAAGAGATGCTCGGCGCACTCACCCGGGCGCTACCTATCGCCGCCTGACGTTCAGATACTATAGCAAGTATCATTTGGTTTGAGCCAGTCTCACGTTGGAGAACACCGACGAGCACACACATTCTTAAATGATGTTTGCGCTATTCCAATTCAGTACTTCTGTGAACTGCTTTATCTAACGCACTGTTTGCTAGCTCACGCTTCGCGACGTGAGACTTGGCGAAAGACCTAAAGCAGCCGGCTGAATAGAGTTAGCAGGTATCATCTGGTTTGAGTATACGTAAGTTTTGCGAAGCAACACTCTCACTATAAAAAACACTGTTTCGCCTTGCGAAAACTCCGTAATCAACACGCACATTATGAGATGAAATCCCGCTAGTCCTTGCGGACAGAGATCTGCGCCCCTTTGTCTCAGTATGTTTTGGAAGTGCTAAGTAAAGGCAGAATACAGAAGGCAGAATGTCTCTTCTCATATGGATTCCGATTGATTACTGCATACACTCCGTTATGAAATTTTGCTTTCCCGGAGGGAAACTTCGTAACCAGCAGACGCTTCGCGCTTCTACGGAGTCGGAGTTGATTCCGTCCCTTTCAGGGGTACTTCGTGAAGCTCATCGGAATCCGTATCTTTTAGCATTTCCACGTTTCATTGCTACACTTCTCCGCAGATATCATCCCTCAGAGTGCGTGCTAAACAATGTTCTTATAAGTAAGAGTGTAGCTGACCAGATGATACCTGCTATTTTCTGCGCGCAAAGGAGCCTTCAGCCGGGGCTGATAAGCTTAGCAGGTATCATCTGGTCTGAGACACCCTCACTGTAGAAAACACTGTTTAAGTAGATGTGTCGAAATAACCTAAACTAGAGAATGTCAACGAAGTTCGTTCTGAGCGCAAAAACTTCCTCGAGATAGTTTAGATTATTGAAGTCGAAGTACTTAGCACGCACATTGTGAGGTGATACCTGCGGCACTCTGTCTCAATATGTTTTGGAAGTGCTAGCTTAACGACAACGCACGTAGTTTCAAAGATGTAACGGCAGAACCTTGACCTCAATTACCCTCTTGCCAAAATCATCTGACTGATGGGCGCGTAGACCTCAGCTGTGTCGGTGAGATTGCCCTCGGCGTCGTAGATATAGATGAGCTGCTCGCCGCGCTGCGCTGCGTAGAGGTTGCCCGCGCTGTCTACCGCGAGGTCTAAGAGCGCGTCGCTGTCAGCTTGCAGAGGTTGAACGGTAAAAGACGCCGCGATATCGCCCGCCGGGGTGACTTTGCGCACCTTGCCGCTCGAGCGCTCCGCGATGTAGAGGTTGCCCGCTTCGTCCGGCGCGAGACCGCTCAGCGTGCGCATCCCCTCGTCCATCTTGAACGCCCAGCGGGTCTCGTAATGACCCCCGGCGTCGAAGCGCTGAATCTGGCGGTTGCCATAGTCGAGTACGTAGACGCCACGCTCATCGGCAATCAGAGTTTTAGGATCGTTGAAGCGCCCGTGTCCCTCGCCGCGTCCGCCGAAGCTACCCAGGTGGTCTCCGTCCACGTCGAAACGCTGCACGGTGCAGGTCTCCGCGTCGAGTACGTAGACCGTATCGTCGGGTCCGACTGAAACGGCGGTCGGGTAGAGCAGTTCTCCGGGTTTCATGCCGTAATGCCCAAAGGAGAGGAGACGCGCCCCTGAAGGGCTCAGCTTGTGGATCATCGGACAACTCGCCTGACCCACGCGGTATTCGAAAATCGCCACGTAGAAGTTACCGCTGCGGTCCACCGCGACGGACTGCGGCGCAGCGGAGAAGTCGTCCTCACCTGCGCCCACTTCACCGAAAGACGCGCACAAGTTGCCGTTCGTATCGAGGACACGCAGCACCCCTTGGCGCGCGCTCGCCGCCAAGATGAGGCGGTCGCTCGACGCTGCGACGCCTGCGAGAGGCACCTCTAAGTTGCCCTCCAAAAGCGCCGCGATCTCCTCTAATTCCGGGCGCTCGTCGGGGTCTTTGGCCACCATGCGCATCACGAGCGCGTCCAGCGCTTGCGGAATCGCAATATTGAGCTGTCTAGGTGGCGGCGGCATCTGGAAAATCTGCTGGTGCACGATGACCTCGTAGCCGCCCTTAAAAGCTGTTTCGCCCGTGAGCATCTCGTAAAAGACGAGCCCTAAGCTGTAGATGTCGCTGCGGTGGTCGATTTTAAGCCCTCTAGCTTGCTCGGGCGACATGTAGATAGGCGTGCCGATGCGCGCGCCCGTCATGGTGAGACGCGACAAGATTTTGCCGCCCGCGATGCCGAAGTCCATGAGCTTCACGGCGTCGGGCGCGACGTAAGGGTCGTCCCACTCGTCGCCCTCGTCGACGCCCCCTCTAATAATCATGATGTTGGCAGGTTTGATGTCGCGGTGAATGATGCCCGCCATATGGATGTGTTGCAGCGCGTCCGCCACGCGGCGCATGATCTGGACGCTCGACTCGAGGCTCAGCTCTCGCCCCTCGACGTAGCTCTCTAACGAGCGCCCGTCCACGAACTCCATCGCCATGAAGTGCTTCGCGCCGACGCTGCCGTGCTCAAAAGTGCGCACGATGTTGACGTGGTCTAAGCGCTGCGCCACCTCCGCCTCGCGGTGGAAGCGGCGGATGAACTTCGCGTCGGCGACGTACTGCTCCATCGGAATTTTTAGCGCTACCGTCTTCCCGTCGCGCTTGCGGCGCGCGCGGTAGACGCTCGCCATGCCGCCCGAGCCGACCTTTTCCAACACGTCGTAGCCGGGAATGTCGGAAATATCAAAAGGTGACGAGGTGTCCTCAGCCTCGCGCGCCTCCCTGCGCCGCTGCGCGGGCGCGACGCGCGCCATGCGCGTCGCGCGTGCGCCCGCCGGCACGAACAACCCTAAGGCGAAAGCGTGCAGCAAGATCGGCGCGATCGCCCGCTCCGGTCCAGAGAGCACCATGAGCCCGGCGCTCAGCAGCAGCGAGAAGCCGAACAAAGCCGCGCTCACCCAGCGCGGCGCGCGCAACAAGGCGATAATTGCGATGAGGGCGAGACCTAGTAGCAACCAGGGCATCAGCCGACCTCCGCGATGACCAGCGTGATGTTGTCGGGACCGCCGCGCTCGTTAGCCAAGTCGATGAGGTATTCCACCGACGCTTGACGGCTCGAGCGCCTCCTGACCTCATCCAAAATCTCGCCGGGTTGGATGAGCCCGTGCAGGCCGTCTGTCGAGATGATAAATACGTCTCCCTGCTGCACCTCGATCTGCGCGATGTCCGGCACGACTTGCGCTCTTGTGCCGAGCGCGCGGGTGATGAGGTTGCGCCAGGCGTGGTTCTGCGCCTGCTCCTCATTCAAGAGACCCTGCTCGAGCTGCTCTTCCACCCACGAGTGGTCTTTGGTCAGTTGGTAAATCTGCTCGCCGCGAATGAGGTACGCCCTCGAGTCGCCCACGTGCCCTAAGTACGCCTTATGGTTGCTCACCGCGACTAGGGTCAGCGTCGTGCCCATGCCCTGCCGCCCCGTATTCGAGGTGGCCGCTTCGAACACGCGGCGGTTGGCTAAGCGCAGCGCCTTTTCGGTCAGCTTGTCGATGCCGACAACGGGTTGCCCCTGCTGGAGCGCGCCCACGTAGCGGCTGAACGCCTCGTCGATAACCTCCATCGCCAGCTTGCTCGCGACTTCACCCGCCGCCGCGCCGCCCATGCCGTCTGCTACGGCGAGCAGCGCCAAGCCGTCCGCGCAAGGGAACTGCCACACCCGGTGATAGTCCTCGTTGAGAGACCTCACCCTGCCGACATCTGAACCGTGACCTATCTGCCCTAATCGCACCCCGTCAGTCTAACGCGCCCCCCTCACGAGGTGACCTGATAAAGTCCACATTAGCGCCGCACTTTCTCGGCGTTCGCCGGGGTGACGAGCCCAGTATCGCGAACTTCACACGGGCACCACGGGCCTGCGGTCAGTTGCGCGAGCAGCCCACAACCTAAGAGGTCTCTATCCCGACTGTGAGTTTTCCGCGGAGACGCTAGGTATTTCGGTGACGCGGTAGGAGAACCGGATAAAGCTCGAGCCACTCCGCCTCTACTCCACCTTTACCGAGCTGAAAATTTGTATTCGATCACTTGGCGGTAGACCTCTTCTGGCTGCAAGATAGTGTTAGGGAAGTGCGGGATGTTGACGGCGTCGGGGTAGTGCTGGGGCTCGAGCGCCACCCCTGCGTGCTTCTCGTAGAGTGCGCCGCTTTTACCTCTCAACTTTCCCTCTAGGAAGTTGCCGCTGTAGACTTGCAGCCCCGGTTGCGTTGTGTAAAGGTCCATCGTCCGCCCTGAAGAGGGGTCACGGAGCCGCGCTCCAAACCGCAAGTCGCCCCTGCCCGCGATGACGAAGTTCGTGTCGTAGCCGCCGCCCGAGATGCGCTGCACGGCTGGCTGCTCGATGTCTGCACCTATCCTTTTCGCTACCGAGAAGTCAAAGGGCGTTCCCTCAACCTCTAAAATTTCTCCCGTTGGGATAGAGGTCTCATCCGTCGGCGTGTAGAAGCGACTGTTCAGCGTCAACTCGTGGTCCAGAATGTCACCCGAGCCCTCTCCGGCAAGATTGAAGTAGCTGTGCTGCGTGAGGTTGACGGGCGTGGCTCGGTCCGCTTCGGCGCGCAGCTCGAGCCTCAGCCTGCCCTCTTTCAGAGTGTAAAGTGCGCTCACCCGGAGCCGTCCTGGATAGCCCTTTTCGCCGTCCGGTGAGGTGTAGCGAAGCTCGAGCCCCTCGTCCAAAACTTGAGCCTGCCAGACCCGCTTATCAAAGCCGCGAGCGCCGCCGTGCATACTGTGCTCGCCTTCATTTGCCGCAAGCGTGTAGACCTCTTCACCGAGTGAAAACTGCGCTCCTGCGATGCGGTTAGCAACGCGCCCGACGAGCGCGCCGAAGTAGGGGCTACTCTCCTCATAGGCGTCGGACCTGTAATCCTCGAGCCGCTTAAAGCCCAGCACGACGTCAGCCAACGCGCCTCTCGCGTCCGGCACGCGCAACTCGGTCAAAGTGCCGCCGTAGTTCGTTATCTTGGCGCTCAGACCATTCTCGGTCCTCAACGTAAAGAGGCTCACCGCCTCGCCGTTTACCTCGCCCCAGGGTTCTTTCGTTACGTGCACAACGCTCACCTCTTCATCAATGTGTACTCAGCTTAGCAGGCTTCTTTACCCGCCAACAAAAACGCGCTATGCTGAGGAGCGAAGGTCACAACTCGGATGGAACCAAAAGAACGCCGCGCTGCTTAGCGGTATGCTCAATTTCCCTAGTGGCGATTTTGAGGTAGTAGCAAGCACCGGAACGGCTTCTTCACAACCCTCGAGTCTCAGACCTCACTACTCGGAAAGATTTGAAAAAGGAGACATCATGAAACGATTAGCCGTTCTACTTCTCACCCTCTTCTTGAGCGCCGCTTACGCCCAAGAGGAGCTTGAAATCTTCTCCTGGTGGGCGGGCGACGAGGGTCCAGCGCTACAAGCGCTAATCGACCAATATCAGCAGGAATACGAGAACACCGAGGTCATCAACGCCACCGTCGCGGGCGGCTCGGGCGTGAACGCGCGCGCTGTTCTTAAAACGCGCATGTTGGGCGGCGATCCGCCCGATTCGTTCCAGGTTCACGCCGGGCAAGAACTCATCGGCACCTGGGTCACAGCGGAGCGCATGGAAGACCTCACCCCGCTCTTCGAGGAAGAGGGCTGGATGGACGCCTTCCCGCAAGGGCTACTCGACCTCATCAGCACGGAGGGGGGCATCTGGAGCGTACCTGTCAATATCCACCGCTCGAACGTCCTCTGGTACATGCCGAGTAACTTGGAGGAGTGGGGCGTCAGCGTGCCGTCAAGCTGGGACGAATTTTTGAACACCACCTGCCCCGCCTTGCAAGAGCAGAACGTCACGCCTTTGGTCGTCGGCGAGAACTGGACGCAGCAGCACCTCTGGGAATCGGTGGCGTTGGCGACGCTCGGCACCGAAAACTACGGGCGGCTCTGGAGCGGCGAACTCTCCTTTACCGATCCCGAAGTGGTGGAGGTCTGGGAGACCTTCGGGCAGATTTTAGACTGTACGAACGAGGACGCCACCGGTTTGACCTGGCAGCAAGCCACCGACCGCGTGGCGAACGGCGACGCCGCCTTTAACGTCATGGGCGACTGGGCGGCGGGCTACATGAGCACGACGCTGGGGCTCACCCCGAGCGAAGGCTTCGGTTGGGCGGCGTCCCCCGGTACGGAAGGTAACTTCATGCTCTTGTCCGACTCGTTCGGCTTGCCCGTCGGCGCGCCGCATCCCGAAAACGCGCGGGAGTGGCTGAGACTTGTGGGCTCGCAAGAGGGTCAGGACACCTTCAACCCGCTCAAAGGCTCCATCTCGCCGCGCTTAGACAGCGATTTAAGCCAGTACAACGCCTACTCGCAGTCCGCCGCTGAGGACTATCAGGAAAATACGCAAGTCGGCTCGCTCGTACACGGCGCAGTCGCCAACGAGACGTTCATGAGCGAATTCGCCAGCGTGATGGAGAGCTTTTTAAGCTCGCGTAATCCCGAAGCGGCAGCGAACGCCGCGCAGGAGATTGCGTCGCAGACGGGCATCGGGAACTAAGACAGCAATGAGCAGAAAACAGCGATGAGTACCGAGCAATGAGCAATGAGTGAAAACCTTTAGGCTCATTGCTCATTGCTTTTAACTCGCTTTTAACTCGTAACCGCAAGAGACGGATCATTATGAAAAACTATCGCGACAAACTCACTGCTATCTTGATGCTTCTGCCCTCGCTCGTCTTGTTGGGCATCTTCGTCTACGGCTTTATCGGGCAGACCTTTTGGGTGTCGCTGACCAACTGGGGGCAGGACCCTGCGCAGGCGTTGGCGCTCAACCCCAAGCTCGAGTTCACGGGCTTAGCCAACTACGACCGCCTCTTCACGGGCGCGACGAACGCACGCTTTCGTCAGGATTTGGTCAACACCTTCTTTTTCACGATATTTTTCTTGGCGGGCTGCTTGGGTGTAGGGCTCTTGCTGGCGATTTTGCTCGAGCAAAACGTGCGCGGCGAGGGCTTTTTTCGCACGGTTTTTCTCTTTCCGATGTCTTTAGCGTTTATCGTTACGGGCACCATCTGGCGCTGGATGTTGCAACCGCAAGGGGGCGTCAACGTCTTGCCGACGGTGGTTGGACTCCCCAAGGGCGAGTTTCGCTGGCTGGCGAGTCGTGAGCAGGTCTGGCAATTTAACTGGCAAAACCTCCATATTTATACGGGTATTTTAGTTGCACTTATCTTGTTATGGGTGGCGTTTCGCGCCTTTCGTAGTGGCAACACTCGGCGCAGTTTGCTTGCAGGCGTTTCGGCGGCGGTGCTCATCGTTTGGCTGTTCACCGGGGCGCGTTCAGTCGCGTTGTTGCCTTTTAGCGAGACACATGGGTTCAACCTCGCCTTTATCGGCATCATCATGGCGGCGGTGTGGCAGATGTCGGGCTATACGATGGCGCTCTACTTAGCGGGGTTGCGCGGCATCCCCGACGATTTACGCGAGGCGGCGCGGGTGGACGGCGCAACTGAGGTGCAACTCTACCGCTTCGTGATCTTTCCGCTCCTCGCGCCTATCACGCTCTCCGCTATGATCATCTTAGGACACATCAGCCTAAAAATCTTCGACCTCATCTTCGCGATGGCGGGTGCGGACAACGCGACGACGGACGTGCCTGCGCTTCTCATGTACCTGCGCTCGTTTAGGGCGAACCAGTTCGCGGAAGGCGCGGCGATAGCCGTCGTGCTGCTCGTTATGGTAGCGGCGGTCATCATCCCCTACCTCTACACCAGCTTGCGCGGGGAAGTGAGGCGGTGAGCACAACGCAGAAAGCGGCGACGAAACAAGAGGTGCAGACGAGCAGACGTGGCGCGGGGACGCGCTGGGTTATCTACCTCCTTTTGGGCATTGCTACAGTGTTCTTCTTGCTGCCCGTCTACCTCGTGATTGTGACGAGCCTCAAGGAGCCCGCCGCCATCAACCTCGCGAACACCTGGAGCTTGCCCGAGGTCTGGTACTGGCAGTCGTTCGCCGAAGCGTGGGAGGCGTTCGCGCCTAAACTTTTGAACAGCTTGATTCTCACGGTGACAGCGACTCTCGGCGCGGCGCTACTGGGCTCGATGAACGGCTACATCCTCTCGAAGTGGCGCTTTCCGGGGGCGAACATCGTTTTTCCACTCATCCTCTTCGGCATGTTCATCCCGTATCAGAGCGTGCTGATTCCCCTCTTCGAGTTCTTGCGCAACTTAGGGCTCTACGGCTCGCTCTGGGGGCTCATTCTCACGCACATCGTCTACGGCTTACCGATCACCACGCTCATCTTTCGCAACTTCTACGCGGAGATTCCCGACGAGATGTTGGAGGCGGCGAAGATTGACGGGGCGGGCTTTTTCGGGCTCTACCGCCGCATCGTCTTTCCGCTCTCAGTGTCGGGTTTCGTCGTGGTGATCATCTGGCAGTTCACGCAGGTGTGGAACGAATTCCTTTTCGCCGTCACCCTAACGCGGCAGAGTTCGCAGCCCATCACCGTGGCGCTCGCGCAGCTTGCGGGCGGGCAGGCAGTGGACTGGAACCTGCCGATGGCGGGGGCGATTTTAGCGGCGCTGCCGACGCTCCTTATCTACATCATCTTAGGGCGTTACTTCATCCGGGGGCTCTTGGCGGGATCGGTGAAGGGGTAGGGGTTCACGCCGCCGCCTTGTCCGCCCTCTCCTTGGATGAAAGCGTCAAAAACTCTGCGACGGCGTCTTTTTCTAACGGCTTGGCGAAGTAAAAGCCTTGCGCGTACTCGCAGCCTAAGCCGCGCAGGTGCTCTAGCTGCTCTACCGTCTCCACCCCCTCAGCCACAACGCGCAAGCCGAGCCCGTGCGCCATCGCCACGATGGTCTGCACTAAGCGCGCGCTCTCCGCGTTTTGGGTCAGCTTATTGACGAAGGAGCGGTCGATTTTGAGCGCGTCAGCCGGGAAGCCTTGCAGGTAGGATAAGGACGAGTAGCCCGTGCCGAAGTCGTCGATGTGGAGTTCGACGCCCAGGGACTCGAGCTGCCCGAGCGCCGCCATCACCTCTTCCGTGCGGTTGACCAGCGTGCTTTCAGTGATTTCCAGGTGGAGCTGCGCCGCCTCGAAACCCGTCTCGGCGAGCGTCTTGCGCACAACCTCCACGAAGTCGGGGCGCTCCAACTGCTGTGAGGTGAGGTTGACGTTGAGGGTGAGGGGGTTGGCAAACTGCGCTTGCCAGATGACGAGTTGCGCGCACGCCTGGCGTAAAACCCAACGGTCGATGTCGACGATGACGCCCGTCTCCTCAGCGATAGGGATAAAGTCAGCGGGCGAGACCAACCCACGCTGAGCGTGACGCCACCGCACCAACGCCTCGAAGCCGACAGTTTTAGCCGCCGCCACCGACACGATAGGCTGATAGTGAACCTCTAACTCGCCCTTAGGGACAGCGCTGCGCAGGTCGCGCTCGAAAACCATCGCCTGAACGACCTCTTCGCGCATCTCGGGGCTGAAGAGCTGGTGCCGGGCGCGACCACCTACCTTCGCGCGGTACATGGCGATGTCGGCGTCGCGCAAGACCTCTTCGGCAGTGGTGTAGCCCTCTTCCGAGGAGACGATGCCCAGGCTCGCCGTCGCGTGAACGCTGTGACCCGTCAAACTGAAGGGGGCTTCTAAGGCGTGTTCGATGCGCTCGGCGACGCTGAGCGCGTCCTCGGGACTGCTCATATCCTCGAGCAGAACTGTGAACTCGTCGCCCGCGAGCCGCGCCACCGTATCACCCGGACGCACGCACCGCGAGAGCCGCTCGCAAAAGGCAACGAGGAGCGCGTCGCCCACCGAGTGACCGAGCGAGTCGTTGATGGTCTTGAAGCGGTCTAGGTCTAAAAAGACCACGGCGAAGTAGGCGCGTTCGCTCTCCTGGCGCTTCCCGATCGCGCGGCTCAAGCGCCTCACAAAGAGCGCGCGGTTGGGCACACCTGTGAGGTCATCGTGAAAGGCGTCGTGGACGAGCTTTTGGCGGCTCGAGCGGATGGCGCGCTCCATCGGATGAAAGATGAACACCGCCTCTAAGACCAGTGTCAGCAACGTCGCGAGCAGCACGCCGGTCTCCACCCATTTGAGCCGCGCCACCTGCGCGCTCGACTCCGCCTCGTACTGCGCGACCACGTCATTAAGCGCGGGTAGGAGCGTCGTAGGCGCGGTGGCGAGGATCGCTTGTAAGTTGGGGTTGTTGGGCGTAAGGTCGCTTCTGGGCGCGGCTAGAAGGCTGCGCACCCGGCTTATGTGCTCACGAACCTGCGCGTCTAGGTCCGTCGGCGCGCCAAAATAGAGCGCGGCAACCGCAGGGGACGGGTTGCCGGGCAGACCTAGCTCCTCGTCCCCTTCGGTGAGCCCGATATGCGAGCGCTCCATCAGGTCGGTGTCACGCGCTAAAGTTTGCGCCAACGCCTCGCGCTCGCCGGGGTTCTGCGTAGAGGCGAGCATCTGCGCGTAGAGCGCGGTGCGCTGCGAGAGCATCCGCTGGCGTCCGCTCACGTTGATAATCGTACCGTAGTGCCCTTGCGTCTGAATCACGCTGCTGAGCGCGACGAACGCGCCGACGCTGAGCAAGCCCACGAGCGCTAACGCCGTGAGGTAGCGCGTGCGCACAGACCAGCGCAGCTTGCGGGGCGTTTCGTGCGCCGTCTCTGTGAGGGGGGTTCGGTCAGTAGGCTGCACGGCGGTCCTTTGATATAAAACCATCCCGAGTTGACGCTAAACCGGTCACACGAGCCCGCGTAATAAAAGATATGAAGCGCAAAATAGAGTTGGTCATAGCTTCCCTAGTTGTACGGTCTTCACGCGCCAAAGGGCGTGGGCTTCGTCACTCGAGCCGGTCAGCAGACCTACATGTGAGCAATTTTGCGTGCGTTTTTAAGTCTTCTTATAAACGCGCGTGAGGGACGAGCGTTCTCCCTAATCTTTGTATGGAACCTGCTCTGAAAAGAAGCGGTGCGGCAAAGCGATGCGGAGCAGCGTGATGTGAGGCAACGTCCCAGCAGGCGTAACGCCAGACCTCTTCGAATTTCTCACCGCCGCTCTTGCCACGCCGCCGCTCTTTGCAGTTCGGAGGCCTTCATTGACGACTCTTTCACGTGGTGAGACAGTAGGGGGTGAGACAACAATAAGAGGTTTAGGGGTAGGCGAACAGCATGTCCAGCCGTTCCCACGCAATCTCCACATAATCTCCTCCGTAGGCTGCGCTTAACCTCTTCTACACAAAACGTGTTCTACTTAACTATTATGCCCTCTGAATCCAATCGCGACAAAGAAGCCGACAACCGCAAGTGGTTCGTTCTCATCGCCGCGAGCCTCGGCACGTTTTTAGGCACGGTCATGGCGACGAGCGTCAACGTAGCGCTGCCCTCGCTCGTGAGCGTGTTAGGGACGAAATTTGCAGTCGTGCAGTGGGTGGTGCTCTCTTTTTTGCTGACGAACGCGGTGCTCTTGCCCATCGTCGGGCGCTTGGCGGACATGCTCGGCAAGAAGTCGCTTTTTATCGCGGGTTACGTCATCTTTACGCTCGGCTCGCTCCTTTGCGGGCTCTCACAAGGGGTGTATTGGTTGATCGGCTTTCGGGTTTTACAGGGCGCGGGCGCGGCGCTCCTGACAGCGCTCAGCTTGGCGATCGTCACCGATGTGTTTCCCGATAACGAGCGGGGCAAAGCGCTGGGCATCACGGGCTCGGTGCTCTCGAGCGGTATCGTCATCGGTCCGACGTTGGGCGGCTTTCTCGTAGATACGCTCTCGTGGCACTGGGTTTTCTTTATCGGCGTGCCGATAGGCATCCTCGGCACGCTTTTGGCGCTCCGCTTCGTTCCGGCTTACGAGCCTAAAGGCGGGCAGCACTTCGACTTGCCGGGGGCGGCGGTGCTCTTTAGCTGTCTTCTGGCGCTTCTACTCGCGCTTACGCTGGGGCAGCAGCGCGGCTTCGGCGGCGCTCTCATTCTCGGGCTATTCGCGGCGAGCGCCCTTTTGCTCACCGTTTTCGTGTGGCTCGAGCTGCGCGTCGAAGACCCCGTTATTGACTTGCGCCTCTTCAAGAATGCGGACCTGAGCATCGGCTTAGTCACGGGTTTTGCGACGTTTGTCGCTATTGCAGGAACGATCTTTCTGATGCCCTTTTATCTGGAGAACATCCTCGGCTACGCGCCGCGCAACGTCGGCTTACTCATGGCTATCGTGCCCATCGTGCTGGTTTTTATCGCACCCGTCGCGGGCAGCTTGTCGGACAGGTTCGGCGCGAGACCTATCACGGTTATCGGGCTGGTGCTCGTCTTGGCGGGTTACCTCGCTATCGGCACGCTCGACGCGAACACCACCGCGCTCAGCTACGTGCTGCTCTTTTTGCCAGTCGGCTTGGGCATGGGCGTGTTCCAGTCGCCGAACAACAGCGCTATTATGGGCTCGGTGCCGAGGGAGAAGTCCGGCGTGGCGGGCGGGCTCTTATCGGAAACGCGGGCGCTCGGACAAACTAGCGGCATCGCCATTTTGGGAACGCTGTGGGCGGCGCGTGTGGCGGCGCGCGCGCCGAGTCAAGTAGGGGGCGACGCGACAAACGCACCCGTGGAGGCGCAAATCGGCGGCTTGCACGACATGTTCACCTTCATCCAGGTGATGATCGCGCTCGCGCTCGTTCTCTGCGTGTGGGACCTCTTCCGGCGGCGGCAGCGCGCGGACAAATCTGAGCGAGTTGACGAAGCCAGCGACAAAGGTACGAGTGGCGCAGAGGTAGCCACTACAAAAAGGTAAACTAAGCTACTCATGGTCGATTTCTCTGCGTTTTCCCTACCCATCATCTTCATCCTCTTCACCGCAGCAGCCGTTGTCATCGCGCTCGTCGGCACGCGCCTCACCAAAGTTGCCGACCTCTTAGCGGATAAAACGGGGCTCGGCGAAGCGATCGTCGGCGCGGTCATGCTGGGCGCGGCTACCTCGCTCTCGGGCATCGTCACCTCGGTGACGGCGGCGGCGGGCGGCGCGGCAGAACTCGCCATCAGCAACGCGCTTGGCGGCGTCGCGGCGCAAACGGTCTTTCTGGCGGTGGCGGATATGAGCTACCGCAACATCAACTTGGAGCACGCCGCCGCTTCGATCGCCAACTTGATGCAAGGCACGCTTCTTGCCACGCTGCTCGCGATTCCCATCATGGCGCTCGCCGGTCCTGATGTGAGCTACTTCGGTATTCACCCCGCTTCGATTATTTTGATTCTCGCCTACGGGTTCGGCATCTATCTTATCGCTCAGGCGGAAGAGGACCCGATGTGGGACCCCTACCGCACCCCTGAAACGAAAGAGGACGACCCTGACGAGTCGGAAGAGGAGGCCAAGCAGACCAGCCTCACGCGCCTGTGGATGAGCTTCTTCGCGCTGTCACTCCTCTTAGGCGTCGCGGGCTTCGTCGTCGCCAGAACGGGGGTGCAGATCGCAGAGCAAACCGGCATCTCCGCGACCATCGTCGGCGGGCTGCTCACCGCCATCGCCACCTCGCTGCCCGAGCTTGTCACCACCATCGCCGCCGTGCGGCGCGGCGCGCTGACCTTGGCGGTGGGCGGCGTCATCGGCGGCAACGCCTTCGACACGCTCTTCGTCGCCTTCTCGGACTTCGCCTACAGAGACGGGTCCATCTACCACGCCATCACCAACCAGCAAGTTTTTATCATCGCGCTGACCATCCTGATGACGGGCATTCTGCTTTTAGGGCTTTTGCGGCGCGAAAAACAGGGCATCGGCAACATCGGGTTCGAGAGTTTCCTAACGCTAGCGCTCTACTTCGGCTCATTCGCGCTGCTCTATTTCACGGGTTAGCAAGAGGTCATACGGATTCCGATTAATTACTACCTGAACTCCTTCGTTTCTTCCGTAATCATCGGAATCCGTAGTTTTTTTAACTCGTTAGAGAGTCCTCAACCGCTAGCGGGAGCGAACTAGCC
This sequence comes from Trueperaceae bacterium, assembly GCA_965215565.1. Lineage (GTDB taxonomy): Bacteria > Deinococcota > Deinococci > Deinococcales > Trueperaceae > CBDBZX01. The sequence goes on along the minus strand of CBDCDZ010000004.1, from coordinate 3,646,044 downwards.
CCAACGGGGCGGGCTTTGCCCGTTCTAGGGTCCACGCGACTGCGTATCATGCCATTGTAAACGGCTCGTACTGGCTATTCGTTGATGTTACCATCGGTTGAAAACTCTTTACTCGGGTTAATTCCTAAAGGAATTAACCGGAAACGTTATCACAAGGCTTTGAGGGACATCTCGCGAAGTGACGGTCTGTAGCGCCTGCCGCGCATTTGCTGTAAAATGCTGTGTGTTTAGCTATACGTTTACTCATGTATCTGACAGAGCGCCTCACCAGTCACAACACTACAAAACCTCGACACCCCATGCCTAGAATCGTTCTGGGCAACCGGGGTGGCATCTTAGCGCTGCCGCAAGCGCGGGGGGTCCTCGCCGAGCTGAGCGAGGGCTGGCCTGACGTCAACATCATCCAAAAGACCGTACAGGGCGGCGTGAATGACCTTCTAAACGCGCTTTCAGCCGGACGCATCAACATCGCCTTGCAAAGTTTGGAAGGACTGCCGCCAACTCTGCCGGGCGGTCTCATGCTCGCCGCCGTGACGAAGAGGCTCGAGCCCCGCGCCGCCTTAGTCAACCGGGTAGGCAGGGATTTAGCGTCGCTAGCAGCGGGTAGCGTGGTGGGCGTTCACGCCCCGCGTGACCGCGCCTTTTTACTCGCTAACCGTAAAGATATCGAGGTCAAGATAGTCTCCGGCGACGTCGACACGACGTTGTCGCTGCTCGCCACAGGCGAGGTAGACGCGCTCGTCATGGCGAGCGCAAATCTGCTGCAACTCGAGCGCAGAGAACGCATCAACGCGCTCTTAGAGCCCGCCATCTTCGCGCCAGCCGCCGGGCAGGGTTCGCTCGGTTTGGTGGTCAAAGAGGACGATGACCTTGCAGTCGACCTCGCCTACACCCTCCAGCACCGCCCCAGCTTCGACCGCGTCCGCGCCGAGCGGAGCTTTGTCGGAGCACTGGAGAGCGCCTCGTCCTACGCGCTAGGTGCCCTCGCCAGCGTCACCCCGGAGGGCGATCTAAACCTCTTCGGCGCAGTGACCGATATGACGGGCGACCTCGTCATTCAGGCAGAGATTGCAGGCGAGGCGAGCGAGGCGGCAGAGCTAGGGCGCGAGCTAGCCCAAGACGTCTCAGACCAGCTCAAGCAGCGCGCGCCCTAATGCTTCTACGCAGCTCGCCGCACGTCCGCCGCTACGCTCAGCGCGGCGCAGCCGCATACCTCTTCGCCGCGCAAGACCTCTAAAGGTTCCAAACAGTAGGCGCACGCCTCTACTTCGCCCGCGCCCTCGCACACCTCGCACAAATGGGTGTGTTCGAAGGGGAGATAGCCGCCAGAATGATGCGCCCGGTAGCCTGGACCCGCCGCGTACTCCTCGCCCCCTTCGCCGTCACAGTGCGGGCAGGTTATAAGAATAAGTCCGGTATTCACGCCGTCCTTCCCATTAATGTTGTTTAACTCCGTCTTTACAGGGTGTCGGTTGAAAGAGGCTCGAGCTTTAACGGTGCGCCGCTCGAGCCTCTCCTCTATCCACCCATTAGCCTTGTAGCTGATACGCTTCTTCCTGGTCAGTAGCTAAGCTATATGTCTCCGCTCAGCTCGAGTGTCGACGCACTTCATCACCCGACCGCAGCGGCTACAACTCACGGCGACGTTCTCGAGTAGCACCGTTACGCGCCGTTTGCACTTGGGGCACCGGTAGAGGTATTCGCGCTCGTGAGGTTCAGCCGTAAGGGTGCCCGTCACGCCGCTCGCTGCGCCGACATACCGTTTCGCGCCACGTGCGCACGCTTGGCGACGTTCCAGACCTCTAGCGCCTCGGCTTCGGTGAGCGCGGTGAACGCCGCTATATCATGACCGAGCACGTCGGCGGCGAGCCGGTACTGCTCGCGCTCCTTCAGCCCTAGCTTCTCCAGTTCGCGGCGCATGGCGACGGCGCGTCCTTCGGAGAGGGTGTGCGGCGCGCTCTGTTTGCTCCGGGGCAAAAACTTTTCGGGTAGCGACGGCGTTTCGGAGAGTTTGCGCGCCTTCTCGTCGTAAGGCACCCAGATGATCGGCACGTCGTAGAGGTAGCGCCCTAGACCGAACTTCACGCAGGCCCGCTTGAACGCCTGCGCCTCCGCCGCTGTGCCGGGCGCGAAACCCTCGTTTTCTTCACCTGTTGACGCGCGCGTCAGCTCGCCAATAGAAAGGTCACAGATGATGCGCGACTCCCCCCAGGGACGAAACGACACGCTCCAGAGACCGGGACAGACGCTGTTGAGGCGGTCTTCGTACACGCGCGGCTCGGCGTAAGGCAGCGCTTGCGCCCGCTTTTTGTCACGGCTCACGACGCCCGCCCGCCAGTAGATGGAAGACGCCGGGAAGGGTTGCGCAAGTTTTTCTAACAATGTTTCCCAGGTCAAGTCTGTGCTCATATTCATCTCAACCCTCCCTACGCGGCCTGCGCGAATTCTCTCTCGGTGCTCTGGCTGAGCGTTACGGCAGCTTCAGAGGGTGCTAAGGTGCGCTCGAAGACCACCGCGCCTGCAAATTCGGACGCTACCTCTTGCTTGACCTCAGCGAAGACGAGCACGCCCCCCTCTTTTCTATGACGCTTGCGCAGCAAGATGCCGTAGCTGTCTAAGAGGTAAACGAGACCGTAATATTTGGGTACCGCCTCGGCGCGGATGACACCTAAGCAGAGCGCGCCTTGCGCGGCGACGCAAGCGGTGAGTTCAGCGGCTAAGCTGTCGACGCGCCCACTTGCGGCGTCCCTTTGCCAAACACTTGACAAATCCCTAAAGATACGTGCAGGATAGTTCATGAGCTAGTTCTCCTTTAGTCCCGTTACAACAACTCGTGACAACGGGTGTGAGCTAGATTGACAAGGCGTGGGCTCGCGCAACTCTTGGCGGATGGGGCGCGGGCTTGAGCTTTGGAAATCCGCTTTTGAGAGGAATCTCTACATACGCAGCGGGTATTATCTGATTACCGACGATCTCACTCAGTGAAGTGTTGCGTTGGCTCGTTCATTCGGTGAGGATATCTGCGCTCTTCAAAACGGTTTTACGCCAATTCACACCTCCTCATAGAGCGAACTGAGCAGTTCACCGCGCACAAGACCCAAGTAAATCCCTTCGATATGCACCTCTCGCGCGTCCACCGAAAGCGTCGGGTACCGCGGATTGTGAGGTCTCAGCGCCACAGTTTTAGGGTCGAGCTTGTCGAGGTACTTTAGCGTAACCTCGCTGTTGCCGACGCGCACCGCGCAGATTTCGCCGCTGCGCATAGGCACGCCTTTCTTGAAGACCACCACGTCACCGTCTTGAATAAGGTCAGCCATCGAGTCGCCCGAAACGCGCAGGGCGAAGTTACTCTGTCCGTCGTGGAGCGGCAAGTAACCCTCAGGCTCGGCTAACGCCTCGCTCAAAGGACCTGCAGGGATGCTACCTAAGACGGGCACGCCCGTGGCTCTGGCAGGCAGCTCGAGCCTCGGCGACTGCCCTCTACCCCGGCTTTCGAAGACCAGATAACCCTTTTTGTGGAGCGCCTCGAGATGCTGCTTGAGCGACACGTAGTGGATGTTAAGCTCACGCGCGAAAACGGCGAGTTCAGGGCACGTGCCTGTTCGCGACTTGTGCTCGCAGATTCGCTCGTAGACCTTGCGCTGCATCTTGGGTAACTGGGTCATAGCTCGTTTCTACTCTCCCTCTTTGGTCTCATCATTGACTACCTTATTTATTAAGGTAAGCTCAGTATAGATAACGATGTGTGTCTCTGTCAAGCGGTCAGGTACATCGTAAACCGGTGTAGACCCATTGAGGCTGTTGGAAGGAACATCTCGAGCTAGAACGTTAAGTAAGGGAGTAAGGGGGGCAGCGGAGCTTTGCCTTAAACGTCGGACGAGCCTACTCACCTCTTCTTTCTGATCCGATGTTGGACCTTGCGCAGCACCCGAGTTTTCGAGCTTTCATTCTTGCGCAAAGCGAGATACACTGTGGAGTGAGGGGCAATGAATACCACATGAATGCCGAGCAAGTCGAGCGCGTCAAGAACCTAGAGATCAGCCTAGCGCAAGTCGCAGAGGAAAGCTCTGCGACTCGCCTAGACCTCCTCGGTGAACTCGCTTGGGAGTTGCGGCGCGTGGACACGAGGCGGGCCTTAGGGCTGAGCGAAGAGGCGCACGCGCTAGCCAGGGAATTGCGGCACACGCACGGTCTCGCCCACAGTCTCCTCACCAAAGGCTACTGCCAGATGCGCCTCTCGGAACTCGACGAGGCGCTTGCAAATGTGGCGGAGGCTCGAGCCTTTTTTGAGCAGCTTGGGGATAGAGAGGGGTTGCAACGCTCGCTCAATACCTTAGGCATCATCTACGGCGACTCGGGCGACCTCTTGGGGGCGCTCAAAGTCTTTTTAGAGGCGCAGAAGCTCTGCGCTGAACTGGGTGATAGGCAAGGCGAGGCAGGTACACTCAATAATATAGGTACGATTTATGCGTTTATCGGTGATTATGCCAACGCCTTAGATTATCATTTACGAAGTCTGCGTTTTTTTAGAGCACTTGACAATCGCAGGGGTGAGGTTGAGGCGCTCATCAATGTAGGCGCAGTTTACTACGAACGTAGGCGCTACAGCGAAGCACTCGAGTACTTTCTGCAAAGTCTGAAGATTAGTGAGGCGATGCAAGAGAGGTACACACAGGCTCTTAGCCTGTTCCACACTGGGCGCACCTATCTCAAGCTTGGCAGTTATGAGCAGGCACGCAGCTATGGTAGCAAAAGCCTAGAGCACATGAACGATATGGGAGACCGTCTCGGCGTGAGCAACGTTCTTACTCACCTAGGTTTGACGCAGCTCGAGCTGTATCAGTTTCGCGAGGCTGAAGCGTCTTTTGAACAGAGCTTAGTCATTAAAGAAGAAGTCGGCGATCTGAAGGATAAAGCAGAAACCCAGGTTTTTCTGGCGCAGCTACGTCTACGAGAGAGGCGCTATGATGAAGCTATCACAACGCTACGTGAAGCGCTCACAAACGCGCAACGAGTAGGCAGCCAGGCCGACATATATAAAACTCATGAGACGCTCTCTGAAGCTTACTGGTACAAAGAAGCGTTTCGTGAAGCGTTCGAGCACCTGCAACAGTACATTGAAGTGAAAGACAAAGTTTTCAACGAAAGTTCGGACCTCAGGCTTCAGGGTCTGCGCGTCCAGTTTGAGATTGAGCAAGCCGAAAAAGAAACTGAAATTTATCGGCTCAGAAACGTCGAGTTGGCGCAGGCAAACGAGGGACTTAGAACCCTAACAGAGTCACTGCAACGCGCCAACCACCAGAAGTCGCAACTCCTAAAGCAGCTCGAGCGCCAAGCGCGAGAAGACGCCCTAACGGGTCTCTACAACCGCCGCCACTTCGACATCCAACTCGCTCAGGAGTTCGCCCGCACGCGCCGCTTCGGTCTCAACCTCAGCGTGATGATTTGCGATCTCGATAACTTCAAGAAAATCAACGACAGGTTCTCACACCGCGTAGGCGACGAGGTACTGAGAGTTGTAGCGCGGCTTCTGCGCGATAGCGTTCGCGAAATCGACACGGTTGCGCGTTACGGCGGCGAGGAGTTCGTCGGTTACTTCCCTGAAACCTCGGCGAGCGACGCCAAACTTATCTGCGAACGAATCTGGCGAGCCGTCGTGGACTATCCTTGGCAGAGCGTTCACCCCAACTTGAGCGTGACCACGAGCATCGGGCTCACCGACGACATCAAGGTGCTCGACTACGAAAAGATGCTCAGCTTCGCAGACGATAAGATGTACGAGGCTAAGCGGAGCGGCAAAAACCAAATCAAGTGTTAGTCCAGCGCCCAGTCAACGAACCCCTTGACGTGTAGAGGCAGATAGCTCAGATTCGCTTCGCTCACGACACTGTCTAGCTTGTCAGCGATGCGGCTTTCATCCTCTTCCTCACCTAGCATCAGCGCGAGCGTACCCGACACCATCGGCGCGGAGAACGACGTGCCACTCCAGTAACCGACTTGATTGTCGGGAAAAGCCGTATAGATATATTCACCTGGCGCTGTCATTTCTAAAGCGTCTCCGTAGGTGGAAAATTGAGACAGTACGGACGACAGTATTCCCCAGTAGGTCTTAGCACTGCCGACGCTCAGCAAGTACTCTCCCATCTTGCTCGGCTCTTTGGCATTGCGAGCGGGATAGGTGATATTTTTGTCGCCCGTATTGCCCGATGAAGCGATAACAAAAATCCTCTTCTCAGCGGCGTAGGCGATCATCTGGTTGAGCGCTTCGGAGTCTTCGTCCGTACCGAGCGAGAGGTTGATGACATCTGCGCCAGCCGCAACCGCGTGGTCTATCGCCGCTGCTACGTCGGTGATGTCACCGAGCCCCTCAGCGTCGAGCACGCGCAAGGGCAGAATCGTCGCGTTGGGCGCAACTTGCAGCACTACACCCGCGACGCCCGTACCGTGACCATAGTTGCTGTTGTCGCCATCCTCTGAGCGCTCCTCTTGGGGGTAGGTATCGCCGTCAACGAAATCTTTCCATTCGCTTTCGGGCGCGAGGTGGTTGGCGAAAGCGGGATGGTTTAGATCGAGACCGCTGTCGATTACAGCGACTTTGATGCCTGCCCCTTTGCGCGGCGCTAATGAGGAGCCGCCTTTGAGGTCAATCTGCCACCAGGCATCGGCGTTCTGCCAGGACAGGGTAGGTTCTAAAGTGATGCCTGCTCCGCCTGACCAAGCGTTTTTACCTCCCGACCAAGCATTTTTTCCCTCGCCCCACACGCTCGAGGCCGCCACCTCCGCCTCGGGCGCAGCAACTTCGTCCTGGTTGGGTTCGACTACTATCCCCTCTAAAGATTGCGCGCTGAGTATGCTCATCTCGCTGAGCCCCAAAACGGTAAAGCCCGCTTCGGGACGCCACACGATAACGTCGCCGCTGTAGCGCGCTTCGACGTTTTCTTTGAGGCTCGAGGCGTCAATATCGACACTGAGTGAGTGCGTATACACATCTGTCATCGGGGTAGTTGGTGAGGTGGCTTCTGGCAGCGTGGATTGGACGCTGCTGCAAGCAGCGAGTAGAACGAAGCTAAGCGTAACGAGGGCAAGCTTAAAGGTTGAGGGTTTCAAAAAGGATTTCATAACGGTTCTCCCCTGATAGTTGCGGTCTCTAATCGCGCCATGCGCTGTGTATTCTCGTAGCGCCATGCTCTCTACGCCCTCAGTGGCGCAGCGAAAAAACGCACACAGCACGTTTTCCTAGTCCCAAAGTTACCTTTTTAACGTTTGAGAACTTGGGTAATTTGTCACACAGAGTTTTAATTCAATTTTCAGGAAAGGGTAGTGGTTTTAATTCGAATGCTACCGCTAGTAGGTATCATCTGATCAGAGACGCTCTCGCTGTAACAAACACCGCCTAACACGCACATCATGAGATGAAATCCCGCTAGCTTCGCTGAGATCCGCGTCTATTTTTCTCAATATATTCTGAAAGTGCTACGCCTAGTCCTTCCGCCGCCTTAACGCGCCGACTGAGGGGTTGAAACCCCTTGCTTTGACGTCCGTGTCATTCCAGACGGAGCCACTACCCGAGAAGGGAAGTGCGCCGAGCTAAAGATGAACCTTCAAGTGATAGGCTAAGACCATGTACGCTTTATGTACTCTGACATTGTCGGAGCCTCAGCCTCTCCGCCCTTCATATCTGCTAGCGTTCCGCTATAGACCGACAGATAGGTTAGTAGCTCGGATGATTAGGTTGGCAGCGCGATGACCACAAAAGGAACCGAACGAGCGCGCACCGTGCGCCCGGACAGAGGTCCGCAACAACTCCGCGATATCGTGCTCACGCCCAGCTATAGCCGCCACGCTGAGGGCTCCGCGCTGATCGAATGGGGACATAACCGCGTGCTCGCTACCGTGACGGTGGAGAGCAAGTTGCCGCCGCACCTGCGTGGCAAGGGCAATAAAAGCGGCTGGCTCAACGCCGAGTACGCCCTCTTGCCGCGCAGCACGCCCGAGCGAGTACAGCGCGAACGCCTCTATTCGGGCGGGCGCACCCAAGAGATTCAGCGGCTCATCGGACGTTCGCTGCGCAGTGTAACAGACCTTTCACTCTTCAACGGCAAAACTCTGACAGTGGATATCGACGTGATCGAAGCGGACGGCGGCACGCGCTGCGCAGGCATCCTAGCGGGCTACGCCGCGCTGCACGACGCGGCGAATAAGCTCATCCGCAAAGGGAGCTTAGACGAGTGGCCCCTCACGCACGAACTCGGCGCTGTGAGCGTCGGCGTCGTCGAGGGGGTTTCACTCGTCGACTTAGAGTACGCCGAAGACAGCCGCGCCGAGGTGGACTTAAACGTCGTCGCCACCGCCGACGGGCAACTCGTTGAGGTGCAAGGCGGCGGCGAAGAGAAGCCGATTCCCGCTGAAACGTACGTGCAACTCGTCGCCTCGGGCATCACCGCCGTGCAACACATCTTTGCGTCTATCCGCGGGGACTTAGGGTGATCGTTTTAGCGACGGGCAACGAGGGGAAAGTCGCGGAGTTTCGGGAGATACTGGCTGAACTTGGTACGGGAGTCATCTCCGCGAAAGAGGTGGGCGTGACGGATTTTCCCGAAGAGACGGGTCACAGCTACAGGGAAAACGCCCTCATTAAAGCCGAGCACGTCGCAGGTCAAACCGACGCTTTTGCGCTGGCTGACGATTCCGGCTTAGAAGTAGACGCCTTGAACGGTGAGCCAGGGCTCTACTCCGCTAGGTTCGGCGGCACTCTCTCCTCGGAGGAGCGCGTCACCTATCTCCTCGACAACCTGCGTGACGTACCCGAGGGCGAGCGCGGCGCACGCTTCGTTTGCAGCCTCGTGCTGATTTCGCCAAGAGGAGAGGTCAACTCGTTTGAAGGCGTCTGTGAGGGTGAGATTCTCTTTTTACCAAGAGGTCGAGGAGGCTTCGGCTACGACCCCGTCTTCTACAGCCACGACTTAGAGAAGGGCTTCGCCGAGGCGACGAGTGAGGAGAAGCGGCGCGTGAGTCATAGGGGGCGAGCGGCGAAGAGGTTGCTCGAGTGGGCGAGGGGTAGAGAGGTTTTCAGTTAGTCAGCCGCTCAGGTTTTTGGGTTTTCCTGACCTGCTGACAGGCTGAAATGCTTCCTGATGCTGCGGCGCGTTTTCAACTGGTTGCGTCTGTTGAAAGATGACATCCCGCTAGCCTGACGGCTGAGACCTCTCTGTGACACCCCCATGACACTCTTTCAGAACCATTCCGATTAAGATAAAAGGTGTGAACAGACTCGCACTCATAGGCGTCTCACACCGGCGCGGCGGCGCGGCGGCGCTCGAGGCGTGGCAAACTACCTTTACCCCAGAGGTTTTGGCGGGGCTGGGTTTTGCGGAGCACGTTGCCATCGTCACCTGTAACCGCTGGGACTTAGTCGCCGTTTTACCCGGCGACATGTCCTTGAGCGGTGCGCGAGACGCCCTCACCCCGGAAGGTCAGCACGTACGCCCTTACGCTTACGTCGAAGACGGCGCGCTGGAGCAAATCACGCGCATCGCGGCGTCGCTCGATTCGCTCAACCCCGGCGAGGATCAGATCATGGCGCAGGTAAGGGGGGCATTTTCGGCAGCGCAAGAGGCAGGCACAACCGGACCGCGAACCTCGTTCGCGTTCAACATGGCGCTACGCACCGCCAAAAAGGTGCGCCGAGAGGTGGCGCTCGCGCCCCTAAACACCTCCCTATTCAGCCTGGCACGCCCCGAACTGGAAAAGCGGCTTCCGCACCGTGCGAGCGTCGCCGTCGTCGGCGCGGGCGAGATGGGCACGCTCGCCGCGAAGACGCTGGCGAGCCGCGAAAACACGGACCTCATCATCGTGAACCGCACACCTGAGAGGGCGCAGCAGATCGCCAAGCACCTGGGGAGCCCTAACCGAGCGATCTCGAGCCTCTCCCTAGCTGACTTCTTAGCGCATCCGCCCGACGTGGACGCCCTCATCTGCGCGACGCCCGTCAAAGATTTGGTGAACGAGACCTTGTTGGCGAACCTTCCCAACCTCACCATCGCCGTCGATTTAGGCATTCCGCGCAACGTGAACCGCGCGGCAGCGAAAGCCTGTGACCTCTTCGTTCTAAACGTAGACACCTTGCAGAGCGTGGGAAGGGGGCGGCGCGGCGAACTCGCGGAAAAGTTCGCAGAGGCGGAGGGGATCGTCCAACGTGAGTTAGAGGCAGCCCTCACGAACTGGACCGAGCGGCAACTGGGACCTTCCATCAAGCGGCTCCGCGAGATGTACCTAGCTACGATTGGCGACTCCCTTCCGCAAGAGGAGGCGGAGAGACTAGCGCACAAGTTCGCACACGTACCGATCAAAGGGCTCCGAGCCGTTGCGAGAGAGCACGGCTTAGAGGCGGCAAAGACCTTTTTGACGGAAGCCGGCTTAGGGGAAGCGGCGCACCGTGAGTAAGACTGCGAGTAGACATGTGCGTATCGCCACGCGCAAAAGTGACCTGGCGCTCTGGCAAGCGAACTGGGTCAAGGACAGGCTCGAGTCCCTCAGTCACACCACCGAACTCGTCCTCATCGAAACGCAAGGAGACCGCGAGCAAGACGCCTTTAAGCTGATGCAGGGGCAAGGGTTTTTCACCAAAGCGGTGCAAGATGCGGTGCTTGCGCAAGAGGCGGACGTTGCAGTTCACTCGCATAAAGACCTGCCGAGTGCGCCGATGCCGGGGCTAGAAGTCGCCGCGATAAGTGGGCGCGAAGACCCTCGAGATGTCCTCCTCGTCCGTCCAGAAGCGTTTGATATAGATGGCGATAACTTACCTCTTAAACAAGGCGCAAAAGTCGGTACGAGCGCAGCCCGCCGACAAGCGCAACTTTTACACCTCCGCCCGGACTTAGAGGTACAAGAACTAAGAGGTAACGTGCCCACACGGGTGCAAAAGCTTCGTGATGGACGCTATGACGCCATCGTTTTGGCTGCCGCAGGGTTGGCGCGGTTGCAGCTTGACCTCCAAGGCTTAGAAATCCACTTTTTATCGCCCAACCTCTTCGCGCCTGCGCCCGCGCAAGGGGTGTTGGCGCTCGAGTGCCGCCGCGACGACTTCGAGTTGGCCTCGGTACTGACCGAGCTTCACTCGGTAGAGGCGTACAAAGTGGTGGCGGCGGAGCGCGGTTTGATGGCGATGCTTCAGGGCGGCTGTCAACTCGCACTCGGCGCACACGGTGTTCTCAAAAACGGTGAAATCGAACTCACCGCTTGGTACGAAGGCGAGCGCGTCACCGTTTCACATCCGTCGTCCGAAGGTGCAGCATTTCTCGCTTACGAAGCGTTAGGACGTCCCGCGCCTAAACTGACCTCTTAGCAGGATGAAAGTTGCACTCACGCAGTCGGAAGGACGTTTGGCGGGCTTGGCGGAAGCGCTTACTGAGCGCGGGCATGAGGTCATTCGCCAACCTCTTATCCGAACGGAGCCGATATTGAGCGAAGAGGTGAGAGGTCAGGCAGAAGAACTTCTCGGATGTTCTTGGCTCCTCTTTACCAGCCCAAACGCTGTAGAAGCGTGGCACGCTTTAGGACTCTCTCTACGCGGCATCAATCCTCGAATTGGCGTGGTGGGCGAGAAGACGGCTCGGGCGATAGGTAAGTTGGGTGGTGACGTTTCATTGGTAGGTGAACCGCAACATGCTGAGGGTTTGGCTGACCTCTTTTTGAAACAGCAAGAGGTCAAAGGAACTGTGGGACTGCCCCAGGGCAACCGTTCCCTTAAAATCTTGCAGGAGAGGTTGGGGGCTGGGGGCGTCAAAACTTCGCCTGTAACAATCTATCAAACGCTGACGTGTGACTGGCAAGCGGGTGAGGTGGACGCGGTTGTCTTGGCGAGCCCATCTGCTGTCCAAGCGCTACCTGAAGAGGTTGGAAAGCACGCTAAACTGACTTCAATAGGACCGAGCACGAGCCAAGCGGTAGCGCTGCGCGGTTGGCGCTGCATACAGGCAGAAACACCGAGTACCAAAGCTATCTTAAAAATGTTCGAGCGTGAAGAAAAAGAAGAGGTAGCGTAATGATTCTAGACAAGGGAAAAGTACACCTCAAAGAGCGTCCGCGCCGCTTGCGCCAAAGCGCCGCCATGCGCGAACTCGTCGCGGAGACGTTCTTGCGCCCCGAGCACTTCATCGTGCCCTTTTTCGTCGTGCCGGGTAAGGGTGAGGAGCAGCCGATCGGCGCACTTCCCGGCGTATCGCGTTACAGCGTGGATATGCTTTTGGGGCAGCTCGAGCGCACCTTAAACGCGGGCATCAAATCCGCTGTCCTTTTCGGCGTCGTCCCGCAGGATGAGAAAACCTCTTCCGGCAAAGCCGCCTACTCCCCGCACGGACCCGTCCCCGACGCTTTACGCGCCGCCCGCCGCGCCTTTGGGGACGACTTAGTGCTCATCACAGACGTGTGCTTATGCGGCTACACCGATCACGGACACTGCGGACTTCTGAAAGAGACGCCGAGAGGGTTGAGGGTGGACAATGACTCGAGCCTCCCCGTTTTAGCCGAAATGTCTCTAGTTCACGCGGAAGCGGGCGCGGACATGGTTTCACCTTCGGACATGATGGACGGGCGCGTCGGCTACATCCGGCAAGCCTTAGACAACGCTGGACACGAAGAGGTTGGTATCCTCTCCTACGCGGTCAAGTACGCCTCCGCCTTCTATGGACCCTTTAGAGAAGCGGCGGGCTCTGCACCCAAAGAGGTCACGGGCGAGAAGTCGCCGCCCAAAACCCGGCAAGGCTACCAGATGGACTCACGCAACCTTCGCGAAGCCGTCCGCGAAGCCGCGCTAGACGAAGCCGAAGGCGCGGACATGCTCATGGTTAAACCTGCGCTTCCTTACTTAGACGTGCTCGCTCAACTCCGCAAACAAACCACCTTGCCGGTCGTCGCCTACAACGTCTCGGGCGAGTACGCCATGCTCAAAGCGGCGGCGGCGGCAGGCGCGCTCGACGAAGCGGCGGCGGTGCGCGAGAGCTTGCTCTCGATTCGGCGGGCGGGGGCGGACCTCATCATCAGCTACCATGCGTTAGACGCGGTTGAGAAGGGGTGGGTGTAGGGGAGCAATGAGTTCAAAGCAATCCAGTCAAGCTGGACGAACGGTGAGCAATGAGTAAAAAGCTTTTGACCTTCACTCGTTGCTCATTGCTCGTTGCTCGCTACTCACTTTTATGACCTCCCGCCGCGTCACCCGCATCGCTTTTGGCGTCATCATCGTCTTTGTGTTGGCGCAAGTCGTCTGGTGGATTATCTTTCAGGCGCGCTATATCGGCGGCGTGACGGAGGCGACGCTGGCGAATTGGCGGCAGGACGCAGCCGCCGTCAATGCCTTACTCGAGCGTTCACCCGAGGATGCCGCGCTCACTGAAGAGGTCCAGCGGGACTATCCGCATTTGCAACTTCAAGACGGACGCTTCGTGCTGGATAGACGCGCTGTGCAAACCTTTACCAGCGAGCAGCGCGGTTACATCCGCATGTTCGCGTTTGAAGGACCGTTTTTTAGCCTCGTCGTTCTAACAGGTCTTTTTATCATCGCTAAAAGTTTACGGACGGAGCGCGAACTCAAACAGCGGCAGCAGAACTTCTTGAACGCAGTCAGTCACGAGTTCAAAACGCCTTTAAGTACGCTCCGTTTACTGGTTGAAACGGCGCTCTACCGCTCCCTCAAACCTGAGAAGCAGCGCGACTACTTGGAGCGCATGGAGCGCGAATTGACCCGTTTAGAAGCAACGAGTGAGCAGGTCTTGGCGTCGGCTAGGTTAGAGCAACACACCACTCAACCTCTTCAAGCCGCCGACCTTAGCAGCGCTGTGCGGAGTATCGTCAATCAGTCGCGCAGCAGCTTGGAGGCGCGGGGGGTAAGGCTCGAGACCGCTTATACCGACGCGCCTATTCCCGTTTCTCTCGACCTGGACGCGCTCAGCATCATCCTCAACAACCTCTTGGACAACGCCGCAAAGTATAGCTCCGGCGCAGATAGAACGGTGCGCGTGCGGCTCGAGGCGAAGCGGCACGTCGCCGCCATTCACGTCGAGGACGAGGGCGTCGGCTTGGACCTGCAAGAGGCGCGGCGCGTCTTTGACAAGTTCTACCGCGTCGGTAACGAGTTGACCCGCGAGTCTACGGGCGTCGGCTTAGGGCTGCACCTCGTCAAGTCCTTGACCGAGGCGATGAACGGCTGGGTGCGCTGCGAGTCGCCCAACCCCGCGACGGGTAGGGGGAGCCGCTTTAGCGTGGTGTTTCCTAAGCGGGTAGAGGCGTCCACCCCGGCGGCTACGCGAAGCTGGGTGAAGCTCGAGCGCTCTTCAGATGAGCTGAAATAGATTGTGCGGGCGCATCTCAGTTCGTGTAGCGTGAAGAGGTGTGACGCCGGGCTCGAGCTAAGATTCTTTGGGGCTCTAAAATCAGGAGTGCTAGAATAAGCGCATTAGGAGTCATGATGGCTGTTGAATCTGTTCCCGCAGACGAATTTCTTCCCCTCACCATGCGTCTTGATCCCTTTATGCATCTCGACGCCGATACCTTTTTGCACATTGCCTCGTTAAACAAAGACCTCCGCATGGAACTCAGCGCCGAGGGGAACCTTATTCTTCTACCACCTACTGGCGGAGGGACCGGGATTCGCAACTCAGACCTCACCTATCAATTCTCAGTTTGGAATCAGCAACATAGAAGAGGTACAGTCTTTGGTTCCTCCACGGGATTTCATCTGCCCAACGGCGCAGTTCGCTCCCCTGATGTGTCGTGGGTAAGTGAGGAGAAGATAGCCAAACTAACAGACGAGCAAATGGATAAGTTTCCGCCCTTCTGTCCCGAGTTTGTCCTAGAGCTTCGCTCGCACACGAATCGTTTGGAAGTCGTTGAAGAGAAAATGCGCGAGTATATGGAAAACGGCGCAGAACTTGGCTGGCTCATCGACCCCATTGAAGGAAAGTTTTACATCTATACGGCTGAGGGTGTGGAAGAACTAGGGCAGCCCCAAGAGGTTGTAGGAACGGGTGTGTTGGAGGGATTCAGGCTCGAGCTGGCAGAGATTTGGTGAGGCTCGAATCTGGTATAGTTACCCCATCTCATGCACGTCATCACGAGAAAACGCCTCAACGAGTATGCCGCCAAACATCCCGAAGCCAACGCCGCACTAACGCACTGGTACAGGCTCGTCAAACGTAAGCGTTACAGCAACTTCGCCGAGTTGCGCAGTGATTTTTCTGCCGCCGACCAAGTCGGCAAACTCACAGTTTTCAACCTCGGTGGCAACAAAGCGCGGCTCATCGCCGCTATTCACTACGACCGCCAGAAGGTTTATATTCGCGCCATTCTTACGCACGAGGAGTATGATAGAGGGGCGTGGAAGGAGTAAACGGTGCAGCTAAGTGTTTCTGAAACTCTCAATGCCTGGCTACCTCTGTCAGATAAGGTTGTCGTCCCTCACACCGAAGAGGATTACGACGAACTTGTTCGGATGCTTGACCAACTTATTGATGAGGTTGGTGAAGATGAAACGCATCCGCTCGCGTCGCTCATGGAAGTGATTGGGGTGCTGATTGAGCGGTATGAGGATGAACATGTGGCGGAGTTGGGATAGGAGGCTCGAGTCTTCCAAAAAAGAAGGCTAGTATATTCACATGGATACGGAAGAAGTAGGAAATTTAGAAGAGAAAGCGATAGCTATCTTTAGCATAGCTGAAGCGTCCTTAGAGCTAGCACAAGATTTTAGTAGCTATCTTTAGCATAGCTGAAGCGTCCTTAGAGCTAGCACAAGATTTTAGTTACTGCTCGAATGCCCTCGAGAAAGATATTCAATCTCAGTTTTGGCGCAGAACAATGGTAAGAACTTTGTTTGCCTCTACTGAGCTATTAACGCACGCTGTTAGGCAGAATTTAATGTACTATTCCCAAGCTGGAATAATAGAACTATCTTTACCTGAATTAACTATCTTAGAGGAAAAGAGCTACGGACTCAAGAATAACGGCAAGATTAGTGTTCAAAAGATGAAACTAAGAACAGCCGATAACTTTAGATTCTCACTTTCCTTATTTCACGAGAGGATGGCGACGGGCTATCTCCTCGACTTCGGCGGAAACGGTTGGCAGAGCTTTTTAGAATCTCTGAAAATTAGAGATAGAATTACACATCCTAAAAATTTAGATGAAATCACTGTGTTGGATGACGAATTGGAAATCCTGAGTAATGCTATGTTACTCGTCAGTGAAAACCATACGATAATAGCCAAAACAATGAAAGAAGTAGCGGAGTCATCGTTGACATAGATGTCGTTTAGCGCTACCATATTCCCAAGATGATTCACCCCTTCACCCATTTACTACTACTAGGAGGCTCTACACACTAGCGCCCTCTTAGCCGCTCTTGCTCTGCCTCCCCGACCTCTTGAATGGTTGGGGTTTTCCTTTGGTTTTCAGAACAAATAGCCGTTAGCTGATACCATATAAAAGCGAATAGCTAGGCGCTAATACCTAAAAGTTTTTCACAAGGAGTTCTAACAATGGCTGACACCGTAGCCGACTACAAAAGCGAAAAATACAACCCGCATGAAATCGAACCCAAGTGGCAGCAGAGTTGGGAAGAGGCGGGTGCGTATGAGGTTGACTTACACGCGGACCAGGACAAGTTTTACTACTTGACGATGTACCCCTACCCCTCGGGCGACTTGCACGTCGGTCACTGGTACGCCTTCGCTGTGCCGGACGCCTACGCCCGCTTTCAGCGGATGCGCGGCAAAAATGTCCTCTTCCCGATGGGCTTCGATGCATTTGGCTTGCCAGCAGAGAACGCGGCTATCAAGGCGGCGCGGGAGGGTAAAGAGGTCCATCCGGCGCGTTTGACGTATGAGCGCATCGCCTTTATGGAAGGGCAGTTCAAGCAGATGGGCGCGATTTTCGACTGGTCTAAAAAAGTCGTCACCTCTGATCCTGAATATTACAGGTGGAACCAGTGGTTCTTCGTGCAGATGTTCAAGCGGGGTTTGGCGTACCGCAAGGAGTCGTTCGTCAATTGGGACCCGGTGGACCAGACCGTGTTGGCGAACGAGCAAGTCATTGACGGGCGCGGGGACCGTTCGGGGGCATTGATTGAACGGCGTTTGATGCCCCAGTGGCACTTTAAGATTACAGACTATGCAGATGAGTTATTGGATTTCTCGAGCGTAGACTGGCCCGAGCGCGTGCGCCTCATGCAGACCAACTGGATAGGGCGCTCCGAGGGCGCGAACGTCACCTTTAAGAGTGAAGAGGACGACGACATCACCGTGTTTACGACCCGACCCGACACGCTCTGGGGCGCGACCTTTATGGTGTTAGCGCCGGAGCATCCATTAGTAGAGAAGCTGACGACGGCGGACAAGAACGAGGCGGTTGAGGCTTACAAGCAGAAAGTCTCGAGCATGAGCGAAATCGACCGCCAAGCCGAGGGTAAGGAGAAAACGGGCGAGTTCATCGGCGCATATGCTGTCAATCCGGTGAATGACGAGCGCATCCCCATCTGGATTGCGGATTACGTGATGATGGGTTACGGCACGGGCGCGATTATGGCGGTTCCTTTTGGCGACCAGCGCGACTTCGAGTTTGCGCGGAAGTTTGAATTGGATATCGTGCCGGTGGTGCAGCCCGAAGATGAAGAACCTTTCGACGCCGAGACGATGAGTGAAGCCTACGCGGGTCCGGGCGTGCTCGTCAACAGCGGTCCAATAGACGGAAAACTCAACAACGGCGAGAAGGGGCGCAACAACCCGGCGATTGCGGCGGCGATTGATTATCTCGAGGAACATAGCATAGGCGAAGGCAAAATCACCTACCGCTTGCGCGACTGGCTCATCTCGCGTCAGCGCTATTGGGGCACACCTATCCCTATGCTCTACTGCGACGAATGCGGCATCGTCGCGGAGAAAGAGGAGAACTTACCCGTCCGCTTGCCCGAAGATGTCGCCTTTATGCCCACGGGCGAGTCGCCCTTGAAGCATCACGAAGGCTTCTTGAACGCGACCTGCCCCGAGTGCAGCGGCGCGGCGAAACGCGAGACCGATACGATGGACACCTTTATGGATTCGTCGTGGTACTGGTTTCGCTACCTCTCGCCGCATAAAGAGGACGCGCCTGTAGACAAGGAACTCGTCAGAGCGTGGACGCCCGTTGACCTCTACACGGGCGGCATCGAGCACGCGATTTTGCACCTCTTGTACGCTCGCTTCTTTACCAAAGTCATGCGTGACTTGGGTTTGATTGACTCGAGCGAACCCTTCAAAAAGCTCCGCAATCAGGGCATCATCTTAGGTGAAGACAGCGAAAAGATGTCCAAGTCGAGAGGCAACACCGTCAACCCGGACGCTTTGGTAGACGAATACGGCGCGGATACGGTGCGAGCGTACCTCATGTTCATCGGTCCGTGGGAACAGGGTGGCCCCTGGAACTCGTCGGGCATCGAGGGCGTGGCGCGGTTTTTGAACCGGGTGTGGGCGCTCATCACCGATGAGGTCTCGAGCGACAGCAACCCAGACGAAGCCGCTCGCAAGGATTTACGCCACGCCGTTCATACCGCCATCAAAGAGGTCACAGAGGACTTGGAGGGGTTTCAGTTCAACACCGCGATTGCAGAGTTGATGACCTTAGTGAACGTGATGAGCAAGGCGAAAAATAGCGGAGTAGCACAAGCGGACGAGTGGCAAGAGGCGCGTGAAATGCTCCTCCGCTTAGTGGCACCTTTCGCGCCGCATATCGCTGAGGAGTTGTGGGAACGTTCGGGATTCGAAGGTTCTGTTCACGCGCAGTCTTGGCCCGAGTACGACGAAAGCGCCTTAGAGCAAAATACGCTCACCATCGCCGTGCAAGTTAATGGCAAGCGGCGCGGTGAGGTGGACGTGCCTAAAGGCGCAGATAAGGACGCCATCCTCAACGCGGCGAAAGCTGAGCCAAATGTGGCGCGGTATGTAGAAGGCGTCAACATCGTGCGGGAGATCGTCGTGCCGGGGCGGTTGGTCAATATCGTGGTGAAAGGTTGAGCGAAGCGCCACTGGGCAACAGCTAAGGCGGCTTATGAAGTCGAGTTTTGCCAAAACAAAGGTGTGGCGCGTGCCTAGCTTAGGCGACTTAGAGCTGCTCCGCGCGGCGCACCAAACCCAATCTTTCCCGCGTCACACCCATGAGCGCTACGCTATCGGCGTGATCGAGGCGGGCGCACTAGGGTTTCACTACCGCGGCGAGAACGTCGTGGCTGCGTCCGGCGACATCAGCTTGTGTATCCCCGGCGAAGCGCACACGGGTCAACCTGCCGCGGACATGGGCTGGGCGTACCGGATGTTTTACTTCGAGACCTCGTTTCTCGAGACGCTCACCTCCGAGATGGCGGACAGACCGCGCAGCCTTCCCTTTTTCCAGTCAGGCGTGATTGCCGACGACGCGCTGACGACACTCTTTCGCGCTCTGCATATTCGTTTGGAGCAGGGTACAGCGTCTAGGCTCGAGCAGGACAGCCTCCTCCTGAGCGTGCTGACTCAGCTTATCGGGCGCTACGCCGACGAACCGTTGCCTACATTTAAGCCGAGACGAGAAACACAGGCGGTGACGCAGGTGAAACGTCACCTCGAGAACCACTACGCTGAACCCGTCTCGCTGGACGATTTGGTGCACCTCACCGGACTCAGCCGCGGCTACCTCGTGCAGAGTTTCCGCGAAACAGTGGGCGTACCCCCGCACGCTTACTTGCGGCAGGTGCGCGTCGAGCGTGCAAAGGAGCGCTTAGCGGCGGGTCAGCCTGTCGCCGAGGTCGCGCTCGAGACCGGCTTCACCGATCAGAGCCACCTTACGCGCTGGATGGGGCGGCTCTGGGGCTTTACGCCGGGGCAATATCGCACCTCAGTCAAGGCAATCCAGCACCGTCATAGCGTACAAGACACCCTGGACTAGACGATATAGGCTCTACAGATGATTTGCAGGACGACGCTCTTGCTGCGAGTCACAAAGGAGCCTGAAAGTGCTACACATCGAAACGACTGAGCGCTGGCACGAAACCTTTCCTGGTGGACACGTCGGCGCGCTGCTTATTGGCAGTGTAGATAACACGAAGCGCAGCACGCCTTTAGACGCACGAAAGCGAGAGGTTGAAGCGAAGCTTAGGAAGAAGTTCGCAGGATTTTCTAGGGATAACTTTCTTGAACTCGCGGCTCTCAGAGCGTACCGCGACTTCTACAAGAGGTTCGGCAACACCTATCACGTGCAGGGGCAGCTCGAGTCCGTCGTGGAAGGTAAACCGCTACCCACTGTGAGCCCACTCGTAGACGCCAACTTCGCCGCTGAACTCGAGACGTTCATCTTAACGGCTGGGCACGACGCGGCTTTGCTCAGACCACCTCTCAGCATCGACGCGGCGCAGGGCAGCGAAAGTTTCACGCAGATGAACGGTTCGCGAAAGTCTCTGAAATTTGGCGACACGACGATGTCCGACGCCGAAGGGATCATCTGCACAATTCTCTACGGGCAAGATAGGCGCACGCCTATCTCTGTGCAGACGCGGCGGGCGCTTTACGTGGCTTACGCGCCTGCGGGTGTACCCCAAGAAGAGGTGATGAGGCAACTTGGGGCTGTCCGCGAGAACGTCCTGCTCTTCGCACCGGGCGCTAAGGTCGAAAAACTCGAAGTTTATACGGCGGGAGCAGATGTTTAGCGCCGAGTTTTTGCTGACCTCGCTCATCGTGGTTCTCGTCCCCGGTACGGGCGTGATTTACACCGTTTCTGCCGGGCTCTTTCACGGCTGGCGTCTAAGCCTCGCCGCCGCTATAGGCTGCGCCGCAGGCATCCTCCCACACCTCTTGGCGAGCATTTTAGGGCTCTCCTTTATCCTTCATATGAGCGCGGTAGTGTTCCAGAGCATCAAATTCGCAGGCGCTCTCTACCTGCTCCACCTCGCCCGGGTGATGTGGCGTGATACGGGTGGCTTGAGCTTCGGCGCGGCGTCACCTCAAGCTAGCGCCCCGCGTGTCGCAGGCAAAGCTGTGTTACTCAACCTCTTGAACCCTAAGCTGACGGTTTTCTTCTTCGCGTTTTTGCCACTTTTTATTTCGCCTGCCACCTCTTCTCCGATTACCGATATGGTTATGCTGAGCACTATCTTTATGGCGCTTACGTTAATCATCTTCGTTCTGTATGGCATCTTAGCGAGCAGCGTTCGCAAGTACGTTGTGAATTCACCTCAAGTCATCCTCTGGCTCAGACGCTCCTTTGCGGCGGCGTTTGCGGGGCTCGGGATTCGGCTTGCGTTGACGGAGCAGTGACGCAGTTTTGGAATCGCCACAAGACTTAAACCGATGTCAATGAGGAGGGCATCTGAGAATGACCAAGGGGTCAGATAGCTTAGCTACGCGGCTAAATCCAGCATAGCAATTAACATAAGTACTGATTGGAATAGCGCAAGTCTCAGCCGTAGCCATCCCGCTAGGCTTCGCCTGAGAGCGGGATTTCATTCTCAAATGTGCGTGCTGCTTACGAAGTTTTCGCAAAGCGAAACGGTGTTCTACATCGTGAGAGCGTTTCAAACCAAATGATACTTGCTATATGTGCCATATTTGAAGAATGGTAAGAGAGCCGCAGCGCGCCTTTATAGCAATCCTTTTTGGGGCATCCTTTTTTCTAAGCGTAGGATTGTTTTTCTGGGCGCTGACCTTTCCAGGTGAAGAGACGTACGAACGAACCTTGACCCGGGAGCCGGGCATACCAGAGATATACCTCATACCGCAAGGTTATGTGGGCGAGGTCGTCATTGAGTATGGTATTCAGGGCGCACCGCCGCTGCCAGTCAAGGACAATCTACGCCACTTCTTCATACCGATGAACGGTCGCCTACAAACGTCCTCATTACTTCAGTCTGGCCGTATACCAGTACCAGAAGGCGGTTCATACTACTATCTCGATGATGAAGGCGTTCGTACACCTCTTAGACTTTTCATCCCACGCCGTGATGATTCAATGATCTGGTCACCTAGCATAGGATATAGAAATGCAGACTATTTAATAGAAACCTTTGTTGTTGGTACAGAGGAGCAGCTTGAAGACACTAGGCTCAACTACGGATCGGGCCGCGAGTCAGTACGATATAGCGCTAAACAGCTATTTAGAGAGAGACCTGCAACCTACGAAGAGGTAGGAGGTTGGTTTGCGCCACCACCTCTGCCCATAACGGGGTGCATTTTGATGCGTGACCCTCCTATTCGGATACCCTACCGCCCTAAGTTTATGTGTAGTAATGCAGCCTACGGATAAAGCGTCTTGCGAAGAAACCTCGAGCACTTCAAGCTAACCTTGAGTCCCAACCTCTCGGCTACGCCGCTCGAGCAAGACCGTATCCCGCCACACCCCGTCAAGCCGCGCGATCTTCTCCCGCACGCCTATCTCCCTAAAGCCGCACTTTTTGTGGAGCGTAATACTCGCTATATTTTCTTTGAACGTTACCGCTTGCAGCGTCCATAATCCCGCCCGTTCGGATTCCTGAATCAGCGCGCTCAGTAGCCTCTTGCCCACCCCGCAACCTCTCGCCTCTTCAGCGATATAGAGGCTCACTTCCGCCACGCCCGCGTAAGCCGGACGCGCCGAGACCGGACTGAGCGCCGCCCACCCGACGATAGTTTCATCTAACTTAGCGAGCAGGCGTGCACCCGGGAGGTGCGTTTTATCCCACTGTTCCCAAGTCGGCACGTGAGTCTCAAACGTCGCTAAGCGAGTCGCGATACCCTCCGCGTAAATTTCGCTTACTTTAGTCCAATCAGCGAGCTGTATCGTCGTAATGATGAGGTCAGACACCGCTTGATTTTACGACCTGCTAAGGTGAAGGGGTGCCCGCGTCTACCTCTACACTCAGTCAACGGGCGTTAGAGCGCCGCCTAAAACGCTATTTCCTCAAAGCTGAGCAGCGTTTTTTGGCGGTATGTGCACCCGGCTTCGAACCTTGTTTAGAGGAAGAGGTTCGGGCGTTGCCCGATATTAAAGAGGTTCAAAACGTGCGCGGCGGGGTTGAATTCAGCGGACCTCTGGGCGCGGTGTACCACGCCAACTTGCGCCTGCGCACCGCGCACCGCGTCCTCCTGCGGATAGACGATTTTCTGGCGCAGTCTTACCCCGTCCTCTTCAGCCGAACGAGGCGCACCGCTTGGGAACTCTATGTAGGGTTTGAGGAAGCCTTGAGTATCAACGTGAGCGCGAAGAGGTCACGGCTGCGGCATCACAAGAATATTGCCACGACGCTTCACGACGCCATCTCGACCTCTTTGGAACCTTTAGGGCTTCAGCCCAAGTTAGAGGACGAGGCGAAGCTCGAGCTGTACGCCCGCATGTTTAGAGACCGCTGCACCCTAAGTCTCAACACGAGCGGCGAGCATCTGCATAGACGCGGCTACCGCAGAGACGTGAACGAAGCCCCGCTGCGCGAAACGCTGGCGGCGAGCATCCTGCAAGCGAGCCGCGCGGAGGAATACGACCTCATCTTAGACCCGATGTGCGGCACGGGCACGTTTCTCATCGAAGCGGCGTTGCTAAAGCGCAAGCTCGCTCCCGGTTTGCACCGCCACTTTGCGTTCGAACATCTCCCGAGTTTCCAGGAGAGCAAATGGGCGCGGCTCAAGTCAGAAGCGCAGAGCGCCTCTCTCCCCGAGAGCCCCACCAAACTCGTCGGCTGCGACATTGACGAAAACGTGCTGGCGGCGGCGCGGGTGAACGCCGAACGCGCAGGCGTAGCGGACGATATTCACCTCTTCCAAGCGGACGCGCGCAGGCTTGACTACGGCGCATTTAGGGCGGAGGGTGAGCGCGCGCTGCTCGTCACCAATCCACCTTACGGCAAGCGGATGGGCGGCGCGCAAGAGGTCAGTGCTCTCTACGAGGCGCTGAGCGGACGCCTCCGCCGAGCGGGAGGCTGGCACGTCGCGCTCGTCACACCGGAGCCGACGTGGGTGAGGCTTCCTCTGACCTCCGCCTTAGAATTTCGTAACGGCGGGCTGCGCGTGTCGCTCTTACAGGGCTACGTCGGCTGACCTAAATATTGGCTAAATCAGGTTTGAATGGGTTGCTCGAGCCCTCCCCAAGCACCTCTTCGCCCTGCTGCTACAACCGACGCATGAACCTCACACTTTATCTTTCGCGCTGCGAGCCCTTTACTAGAGGCGCATGAAGGGTATATAATAAAAGGTATTCACCTGGGCGAGCCAATGCTGTGCTAATCAACGACGCCGGGGCTGGGCAAAACATCTTCATTACTCTGTGACAATGCGTTTTCACCCCGCTCGAGATTAGATAAAGCGTTGCTCTTTACCAGGCAAGGAGGAAACCCCACATAATGGACGATAAATTAAACCAGGCTGGAGACAGCACCCTAGAAGGCGTCTCCACCACCTCTCAAGCCACGAGCGACCGTTCTGAACAGACCCCATCTGCGGATGCTGAGCAGGGTGCAAGCGAGGCAGTGGCTCAAACCGATACTCAAAGCGAACGCTCTGAAAGTGCGCTCGACGAGACCGCTGAAGCCGTAACCGGACTTGACGAAGCCTCCGTACAAGATACAGGTGTGCAAGATACGGCACAACAAGACACAGCGCAGCAGGACGCGGCGCAGCAAGATACAGCGCAAACCGAAGCGGACCCTGGCACCGGGAGCGTCCGCATTACAAGCGACGTTGCGCCGCATTCAGACGGAGAGGGAAGCGCCGCCACCTCGGAGACCTCGGCAGGCGTAGAAGGCGCTGCTGAACAAGTCTTGAGCGCAACCGACAGCACTGCCGGTGAGACCACGGATACCGCTGAGAATACCGGCGCAGACGACGGTATAGACGACACCATAGATGATAGTGGCAACAACATGACGATGGAAGAGGTCATGGCAGCGAGCGATGAGCAGCTCGCTCGCAAACCCATCCATAGAGGCACGCTGACCAACGGCACCGTCATCATGTTGTCGCAAGATGGTCTCGTCGTGGACGTCGGTGCGAAGATCGAGGGTCTGGTTCCCTACAACCAGCTTTTCGAGTTCGAAGCGAACGCCGAAGAAGCTGCCAAGTATTTCAAAGCCGGCGACGAACTGCAAGTTTACGCCATCCGCGTGGACATTCCGAACAACACCATTATCTTGTCCAAAAAACGCGCCGATCAAGAACGCGCTTGGAACCTCTTGCAGGACATTTACGATAAAGGAATGCCCGTCGAGGTTGAAATCGTCGAGAAGGTGCGCGGCGGCTTAGTCGCGAACTTGGGCGTGCGTGCGTTCTTGCCTGCAAGCCAGGTGGACGTGCGCCGCGTCAACGATTTAGCGCCCTTCGTCGGCAAGCGCCTCAAGGTGCGCATCATCGAGCTGAACCGCAAGCGCAACCGCGTCATTATCTCGCGTCGCAGCATCATCGAAGAAGAGGTCGCGGGGCAAAAAGAGGAGACGCTTCGCAAGTTGGAGCCGGGCGCGAAGCTCGAGGGCGAAGTTGTCGAAATCACCGACTTCGGCGCGTTTGTCAACTTGGGCGGCATCGACGGTTTAGTCCACCGCAGTGAAATCTCCTACGGACGCTTCAATCACCCCAAAGAGGTCTTAGAAGTCGGTCAGAAGGTCCGCGTCGAAGTTTTAGACATGGACTTGGAACGCGAGCGCATCAACTTGTCCATGAAGTCCTTACGCGCTGACCCCTGGGAGAACGTGCTGGCGAACTTCAGCATCGGTCAAAGGATCGAGGGCAAAGTCACGAACCTCACGCCTTTCGGCGCGTTCGTCGAGATCGAGTCGGGTCTAGAAGGACTCATCCACGTCTCCGAGATGAGCTGGACGAAGCGCATCCGCCACCCGAAAGAGGTCTTAGAAGAGGGTCAAGACGTCGAGGCGATGATCCTCAAAATAGACGTCGCGCAGCAGCGCATCTCACTAGGTTTGCGCCAGACACAACCCGATCCCTGGAGCAGCCTGCCCGACCGCTTCCCGCCCGGTACCGAAATCACCGGACCTATCACGGGTATGACCGAGTTCGGCGTCTTTATGGAAATAGAAGAGGGCATTGAGGGCTTGGTCCACATCAGCGAGCTGGCGCACGAGCACATCGACGACGTCTCGCAGCACTTCAGCCGTGGTGATGAAGTTACCGCTGTGATCCTCAACATCGATCCCATCGAGCAACGCGCCAGCTTGTCGCGTAAACGCCTCCTGCCCTTCTCTGCTGGCGACGACATGGGCATGGGCGCTCCCTCAGGCGCACCTTCGAACCGTGGCGGACGCAAAGGTCGCCGGGGTGGACGTCGCAGCCAGGGTATCGACTACGATTACTCCTACGCCGCTTCTGATTCAGGCGCGAAGACTACCACCAAGTTGGGCGACGTCTACGCCGACCTCTTCGCGCAGTTCGGCTTAGGCGACACGGGCGGCTCTGAAGAGCAGAAGAGCGAAGAAGGTCCGCAGGCGCAAGAGCAGACCTCCGCGCCCGACACGCAGCCGAGCGCCGAGCCCTTGACCGCTGAGGTCGAAGAGGTTGCCGAGGTAAATGAGCAGGAGCTTGAAGAGCAAGTTCCCGCGCAAGCCGATACGCAAGAGACCGAAGCGCAAGCTGAACCCGCGCAACAAGCCGACGCTCAACCTCAAGCCGAGCAGACCTCTTCTGAAGAGACTGAAGAGGACCCTGAGAACGCTATTGACGCTGCCGAAGCCGCTGCGATGCTGACCGCTGCGTTCCGTCAGGGGAGGCGTCCGGCGCAGCAAGAGGAGCGAGAGCAAACAGAAGAAGCTGAGAAGGAGACTTCTGAGGCGTAAGCTCTAGTAACTAGTTTAATATTGAGACCCCTGCTCGAGGCTCGAGTGGGGGTCTTTTTCTGTGGATAGTTTCTCTGAAAGAAACGATGTTTGGAGTTATGCATGAACTGTAAATCGCCCAAATATCGTGCTAGACTTGTATAAGTTGAGGTGAGCACATGAAAGGCACTACACCTACTTTATCGTTTGACCCAAATGATAAGAAAGGTGTTGTCGCAAATCTTGAGGGTCTTTTAGCACACAGATTGGCAATACAAGGCAACTCTGGTAGTGGTAAGTCTTGGTTGCTTAGGACGCTCATTGAGGGCACTCACGGACATGTACAGCACCTGATCATCGACCCCGAAGGGGAGTTCCGTACACTTCGCGAAGTCTTCGATGATTACATTATTCTCGAGGCGCGAGACGGAGATTTAGATATCGCGCCAGAAAATGCAGAGAATACCGCACGTCTCCTTATCGCTGAAGGCGTCAGTATCATACTGGATTTGAGCGAATTTGGAGGCGAAGAGCGCGATTTCATCTGCGCGGCTGTGATTCGCGGGCTCATGAGCCTTTCTCGAGATGCTTGGCGATACGTTCTCGTTATCGTTGACGAGGCACAGACATTAGCGCCTCAAGTTAATACGGGCAGTGCATCCCTTGATACTCTGACTGACTTAGCGATGCGTGGTCGCAAACGAGGTTTCGGGCTTGTTGTGGCGACTCAGCGTCTAGCTCTCTTAAACAAAAACCTTCTCGCTATGTGTTCAAATCGCCTTATCGGACTCACCACTTTAGGCAACGATATGAAACGCGCTTCGGAGGAGCTTGGTTTTAACATGCAGGAAAGGCGGCAGCTGAAAACCCTCGAGCCAGGAGAATTTTTCGCCTTCGGTCCTGCGCTCAGTCAAGAGGTTGTCAAAGTTCGTTCGGTTGCCACTAAAAGTACGCACCCTGCGCCGGGGCAACTTACCCCCCCAACACCGCCCGCAAGTAGAAAGTTAGGCGACCTTTTGGAGCACCTCCGACTCGGTTATCAGGATGCGCCGTCCGAGGAAGAGGTCAATGAGAAAGTTCGAGCCCCTGCCCAGTCTCGCGCTCTACAAAAGGCGGAGAAGCGTGAGATGGAGAGAGCCGTCAAACCTCTCCCCACGAATATAGAGAGTACTTTAGAGCAGATTCGAATACTTGCAGACAACGTTATCGTGGAATCGGCGCAGCTTGTACCAGCTCACATCTCACAAGACTCTCGCTTGGGTAGAGCTGACAGTGAAGTTGCTCGAGGCTTGCCTACTTCGGATCATCAGAGCAAACACCAAATAGGGATAGCTTCAGTTCCAACTAATTCAGCAGTAGCTAAGCAAGTCTCGGACGATCCTCGACGCCGTATCTTGCATGTTCTCGCAGAGATGGAACTTTTAGATGTTCCTAGCCTTGACCGCTCTACACTCGCGGTGCTCTCTGAGCAAAGCCCAAAATCGAGCGCGTTCAGTCGACACATCGCATCTCTGCATAGCGACGGTTTCGTTGTCTATCCTTCAGGGGGACAAGTCGCGCTCACTGAGCAAGGACGAGCCAGCATACCCGCGCCTAGCAAACCAGCAACGTTAGCAGACTTGCACGAACGCTGGTTCTCCTACTTGCGCTCATACGAACGCCAGCTCTTAGAAGAGCTTATCGAAGTGCATCCCTCCTCCCTAAGCCGCAGAGGACTTGCGAAGCGCGTTGACCGTTCGGAGGACTCGAGTGCGTTTAGCCGAGCGTTGGCAAATCTGAGAAGATTAAAATTGGTAGCCTACCCTGCTGATAAACACGTCCAAGCTAGCAAGCTCGTTTTTCCAAAATGGGCTAATTAGTCGTATCGATTTTAGATTAGTAAAGATTGACGAGCCAAGCTGCGTATTGATTAATATGTGTAGAAGTGCTAATATCTTCTGAGGGATTATTTAGGTTTGCTCTTAGCGATTGTGTGTAGGAGGTAAACAAGCTCAGAAGGATTTCAACTTAAATATCGGAGAATTTGAGATTAGATGGTCAAATGCAAGGACTTTTGCGCCTCTATTCAACTTTAACTAAGTATTTTCCTTGAAATTGCTTGAAGTGAAAAGAATCTGATGAAATAGATTGCGCATGAAAAATTATAATAAATTTTAGTAACTACGCTCTTCTTATCTTCTAAAAACCTAAAAATCCTATCTGGAAGCAAGAAATAAGCCTACTCTAATTTACGAAGGGATAGCAAAAAATATGAATACTAATATTAAGGAGCTGCTAATCGAAGCTTCTACGCTGGTTGGAGAGCTAATTGAAGAGGAGAAAATCCCGAAAGATTTGCGGGATGTCGCCTTTACAAAAACTATAGACATTCTTTATCAAGGAGCAAGCATAAGCTCAACCAACGATACACAGAATAATGCTTTCTCTACCTCCAAATCACAACCCAATCGGGGTGGAAATGATACACCTCTCTCTCAGCTAGCCGATTCTTTGGAAGTTTCCCTGGAGCAAGTTAAAGAGGTATTTGACTTTGACGGCGAGCATTTAGAACTAATCATCAGCCCCCGGCAACTTGATAAATCCACAGCAGGTGCAATGAAAGAGATTGCTTTACTCGTTACTGTGGCACGCCAGTACTCTAATCTCGAGGAATGGACACCTATTAGTGAAGTCCGCGAAGCGTGTATCAATTTAGGACCGTTTGACGCACCAAATTTCTCCAAAGCGATTACATCAATAAATTCTCTTCGTTTCAAGGGTTCAGGACAAAAAAGAGAGCTTAAAGCTCCGCGCTCAGCTCTTGAAGAAGCTAAAGACTTGGTCAGAAGATTATCTTCGGGAGAAGAATCCTGAGCCGGACAAACATAGCCCTAGCGATTCAGCAGCTACCTCGAGCGAGAGACAAGGTGCTTGTGATTGGACGGGTTCTCGAGCTTCGAAAAAGCTCCGGCTGGTTTAGCCCATCGGAACTTGGTAGCCTCTTCGAAGCACTTTATATCCCACAACCTGCAAATATTCCTCGCGAACTTCAAGCACTTGCTAAAGAAGAACTCACGCTGAAGCAGAAGAATAGTAAGGGCTGGTCTCTTTCTCCTCTTGGTAAACAAACCGCAGAGGAGCTTGTGGAAGAATTAGATATTGGGGCTATCGAGGTTGAACTGATAGGTTCACCAGGTAGCGAATTTGGACAAGCTCTTCACTCTGTTGTAGCTCCGTTTTTTGCCCCCGCGAAGTGGACACCAGGCATCGCTAGATTTTTACAAGAATTTCCCTTTGAGCATAACGTCTTTTGTATGACGCGATATCCTTCAAAAACAAATGACCCCGTTCGTGGCGCGGTTGACACCATACGAGAGGTTGTAGATCAACACGGTCTTGTATTTCACATGGCGTCAGACCGCCAGATTGACGACGACTTACACGGCAACGTTGCTGCTCACATATGGGCTTGCCAGTATGGAATCGGTATTTTCGAAGATACCGTAGAAAGAGGACTCAATCACAACCTCATCATAGAAGTTGGGGCAATGCTTATGACGGGTCGTAGGTGCGCTCTTTTGAAAGACAAGACGATTGAGCAACTCCCAACTGATTTCGTTGGGCGGCTATACAAAGAAGTTGATATAGCCAACCCAAATGAGGTAGCTACTGCCACTCATAGTTGGCTTGCGGATGACCTCCAATTAGGCAAGTGTAAATTTTGCTAAGGCGGGTATTTTAGCGCCTTTCTTTCCCTTGAGGTAAATAGTTGTGAGCAGTGACCCTCCTTACCGCGTCAACATACAACCACACTTTGACAGAACGTATGAGAGGCTCGTCAAAACTCACTATAGAAAAAATGCTAAAGGTAAAGAGAAATTTGATGAGCTGTTGGAAAACATTTACACCGTCCTAGCCTATGCTCCCAAAGAAAATCCACCTCGAGCACGCGAAGTCATCAGAGACATCCAAAGGTTAGAACCCGAACCTTTACCCGCAAATATCCAGCAGACTGACTGGGAATTTTGGAAATTC
Organism: Trueperaceae bacterium; assembly: GCA_965215565.1. Classification (GTDB taxonomy): domain Bacteria; phylum Deinococcota; class Deinococci; order Deinococcales; family Trueperaceae; genus CBDBZX01. Next base: position 3,615,260 of record CBDCDZ010000004.1, on the reverse strand, counting down.
TACTTTCAGGTTCCTGAATTAGAGAAACCAGCTCGACTTGGCAGAATTATGTATCTTATCAGCGAAACTCACAAAGTCGTTCAGCCGTTTTGGATTTACACTCATGCAGAGTATCCAAAAAGACCTAGTGACGCAGAAATTGCTCGGATAATACGCTCTATCACCTAACGACTATCTAACTCTTCTACCAGCGTTAGGATCAAAGCTCAAAGACGACAACGCTTCCGCTAAGTCAGCCTGGTAGTCCTCATTCTCGCTTTCAATGGTGTCCAGTACGGCATTCCTCAACCTCATGAAGGACGCGCGGTATTGTAACAATGCTTCTTCATCATCGAACGCAACCATCCAAGACCAGCGCAGACGTAAGAAGAGGTGCTTGAGCGAGAAGCGAGGCTGCTCGAGCGAATCATAAGCAAGACATGTCAGCAGATGCTTCATCTCATCCGAAAGCGAATCCCAATCCTCTTCAACGAGCACGGCTAACCTCTCGGCTCTCTGTGCTAAGTGATACAGGTGCGGAGGCTTAGCAGAATGAGGCGAAGCGAGTTGTTTAACCTGTCGTGGTTGGAGGAGTGACGGTGTGCTCACTCTAACCTCCTTTCAGTAACGTTATTCTACAAGGTCTGTCAAGTAGGTGAATCAGTAACTAGATTCTTAACCGTTGCCTACAGTATAAGCGATGAGTCAGTTGAGCGGCTATCAATTTGCTCACCGAAGTAATTCACTTTTTAGAGAAACACCGCTGGCGACACACCAAACCGCTCAGCCAACACCCGCATGTGCCGCGCATTGAGTTCACGTTTGCCGCTTAATAGCTCAGATACCACGCCTTGAGAACCGACTTCAGGCAAATCGGACTGAGTAAGGTCGTGCTCTTCCATAAAATACCGGAGCATCTCTCGTCCAGAAACATCAGGGATTTTGTAGTGCACCTCTTCGTAGCTGTGTAAAACCGTGCCAAGTGTGTCTAAAAGGTCGTAAAGAGGGTGAGTCTCATCCATGCCGACTTCATCAATAAGCTCATTGAGATAGACAACTGCTCTATCGTAGTCTTCTTCGGTGTGAACCGAGAGAAGAGGTCGAACGGCTGACCAGTGCGTTTCTAGCTCTGCAATACTCATGTCTTCCACCTTTCTTCATCGTACTCTCTGTGCGTCAAAACGTGACGAATGAAAAGTTTGCCTCGGTCAAAATGTATCGCCGCGATGAGCCGATAGTTGTTGCCGCCGATGTTGAAGACGAACAAATCCCCTACTTTATCTACGCTAGGAAATGCTTTGCGCAACTCGCTGAACGTCTTGAAGTCAGTTTTGCTAACAACTTTGTACCACCGCTCGAGCGGAGCTTCGCTCTTAGGATGTTTCTTCCAAAAAGCGACAAGCGCTCTTTTGCTGAGGACATGCACATCACATTGTATCTCAAAAAGAGATGAGAGGTTGTGCAAAAAAAGCGCACCTCTTCTCGGATGCGCTTTTGTCAGCTTCTGAATCTACAACCGCTCCTGAATCACCCCACCACCCAACAACCTCTCCCCGTCATACACCACCGCCGACTGCCCTTTGGTAATCGCAAAGGTGGGCTCGTCAAAGTGAAGCTCAAAAGAGGTGTCGCCTAACAGCTCGAGCCGCGCCCCCACAGGTTTTTGTCTATAGCGTGTTTGCGCCATCACTCGAGTTGGCAGCTTATCGACATCGGTCAAAAAGCTCGCCTTGTGAGCGCGGAGTTTGTCGGCGTAGCACATCTCTCTACTACCGACGACGATGGTATTATCTTCACCGCGAATATCCACGACGAAGCGCTCCAAGTGCGAGTGATAAAGCCCTAGGCCTTTGCGTTGCCCGATGGTGTAGAACTGGACGCCGTTATGCTGACCGATCTCTTTATAACCATCTAAAGCATCAAGAATCGGACCAGGGTTGGGCTCGCTGAACTCTGCGAGGTAGTTCTTGACCGAAGAGGTGATGAAGCATAGGCCGCTCGAGGACTTCTTCTCCGCCACCATGAAGTCGCGTTCAGAAGCCATCTCGCGCACCTCATCTTTAGTGAGTTCACCTAATGGAAACAAGAGGTACGGCAAAATCTCGCGGGGCAACGCCCACAAAAAGTAGGTTTGGTCCTTGGAGTCATCGCGCCCACGGTGGAGTTCAACGCCATTCGGTCCGTCCACGCGGCGCACGTAGTGACCCGTTGCCATGAACTCGCAGCCGAGCATCTGCGCCCGCTTCACGAACGAGCCGAACTTGATGTCGCGGTTGCACCAGACACAGGGGTTGGGCGTCTCCCCTTTCTGATAGGTCGGGATAAAGGGGTCGATAACGATTTCGTCGAACTTGTCGCGGTAGTCCAAAAGGTAAAAGGGCACATCGATCTTATCCGCGATGCGTCGCGCGTCATAAGCTGCGCCGGGGCTGCAGCAGAGGTCGAAGGACCCGCGCGGACGGTCATCGGGCCAGAAGCGCAGCATGGAGCCCACCACCTCGAAGCCTCTCTCTTGGAGTAGAGAGGTCGCGACAGACGAGTCCACACCGCCCGACATCGCGCAGAGGACTTTGGGAGCGTCTGCGCTAAGTTGATTCATCGCTTCTAGGTTGGGATAAACCGTACTCACAATCAATCAGTTTAACAACTATCTAAAGATAACGTTTCTAGCTGCATAACTAGACTTGCGAAAGTGGGCGGCGGGTGTTCTTCCCGGCTCTTGCTTTTGCCGAGCAGTTCACGCGGTCTGGCGTAAGTCCTGCGGGCATGAGTAGTGCACAAAGTGAAGTCGCGCGGTCTCGCTGTCGCATACGCTCCCGCTAGGCGAAGGGACGCGCTCAGTGGATAAAGCGGTACTTTTGTAAGAGGTCTACTATAAATGAAACGAGAGGCCGCTGACCTCTCGTAATTTTTGCGATGATATAGGCGCTAAAAGCGGCTAGGGCAAACGGACTAACGCCAACTTCTCAACGTGTCTTCAATCTGTTTACGAAGGTGAATCCTGCTACCCCACCGCCCAGAGCGAAGAAAGGTGCAATCTCGAAGAAGCCGATAGAGATACCGATAAATAAACCTAAAATTAAACCTGTTGTAGCAGCAGCAAAGGAATCCATGACCCTTTTATCTTAACCATCTTCATAGAACTCTCGCGAGACGCAAATGTACTGGCTGACCGGTAGTCCTACATGAGACATAAATGTACTTACCAAAAAGTACCAGGCTCCCGGTCATTGCGCTGACAATAGAGCAGGACGCTTGACTTGTGTAATACTGGAACATGGTTTCTTATGTAGCAGGTAGCATCTGGTTTGAGCCAATCTCACTAAAGAGAACATTGTTTAGCACGCACTTTAGGGGATGATATCTGCGCCATTTCAACTCAATGTTTATGATAACCGCTTTAGTCTCGACGCCCCTAGCCTCCCTAACGGCTCAGCAGCGACTTGAACGTAAGGTGGTTGAGGGGAAATTCCAGAATAACGTGTCCGAAAGAGAGTAGGAGGAGCATATAGGTTCCGGTCACGTAATCGTACAGATAAAAGGCAACTGATCCCAGCCAGAGGACCAGAATAGCGAAGATGCGCCGCCCGGACACCTCATGCCAGCCGATGACGCGGGTTTTTGAGAACCAGTTGAAGTAGTGATAGGTGTAGGCAAAAGCGATGATGCGCATGACGGCGAGCCCGGCGCTCGAGGCGTAGATAGCCGCGTGACGGTCTGGGTTGCGGATACCTACTAAGTTCATCACCTCGAGGTTGAGACCTTCGAACGCAACGTAAGCCTCGCTGACGAAGCTGCTCACCGTATAGTTGCCGCCCACCGTGATAAGTCCGAGCGCCACCGCCGCGACGCCGTAGCAAAGGGGCGCGGCGGCGGCGCTCACTTTCTTTGAGCGCTTTGCTCCCACGAGCATAAACACGAGGGTGAAAACGCTCACGTGAATAAGCGTCGGCAGAAGTACCAGAAAAAGGGTTTGCGCCAAACTGATGTGCATGAGTAAAAACGCGGCGACGGGAACGATAGAAAAAGCTGCGAGGCGCGAAGAGAGCGACTTGCACGTGATCGCGTACGCACAACCGAACGCGCAAACCATGAAGAAGGTGCGCAACTCTCCACCTACAAAGAAGGTACATAGGGCTAGACCCAAGGGTAGCAGTACGCCGAGGCGACTCGAGAAGTAGCGCCGTTCGTGTAACCAAGAGATTTCTGTAAGGTAATGAAGTGGACCGAGAACTGCGTAAGCGAGTAAAAAGGTTGCGAACGGAGCCCAGTACGCTAGCGCGGCGGCTAGGGCGATAAGGGCGATATTGATCACGTCGAGGTCTAGGGTGAGGGGGCGGCGCTGTACCATCATAAAAGCTCCTGGGAGGACTCGAGCGCTTTGCAGGGTCTCATCTAAGCGATAGGCGTCGCGTGTGTTCAAGTCCAAACGTATTCTTCATCTTTGAGCGAAAGGCATACTCACAGAGTTGGGGCGCAACGCTTCGCAGTCGTAAACGTAGCACGTTGGCTTTTGCCAAGTTGAGTTAAGGTGCTGTGACCGGCCCTGGTATCAAATTCCGACATTAAAATCCAACATCAAATCTCGGTATAAGAACGCGGGATAAGCAAGAACACATGACCCTCCTATTTCTGTGTTACGCTTCTAAGAGGTCAGCGCGAATGGTTGACCGAGAAGCACATTTTCAGTGGCAATTTTAGATGCTGGTTTTTATTTTTCCAAACGGTATCTCGAGGATGCAAGGCGCGTAAGACCTGTAGTTACGGGACGAGGGAGCGCACACGTATTCTCTGCCCCCGGTTCAACTCAACTCTTCCGCCCTTCACTCTTTTTTCCCTTACTTAACCGATATCAATTTAGTCTTTGCAACTTAGCTTTACGTTGTGCGTAAACCGTACCTTCACGGTTATAGCGCGACGCCCTCTACGGTTGTGCTCGACTAGGATTTCCGACTAACACGTCGGGGCATGACATGAAAGGTCATCTATGTTTACTGACTACACCCTATCCGAAAACGTCCTCAAAACCCTTCAAAACAAAGGCTTCACCACGCCCACGCCGATTCAAGCGGCGACGCTGCCTCACTCCTTAGCCGGGCGCGACATCTTAGGGCAAGCCCGCACAGGGACGGGCAAAACCTTGGCGTTCGGTCTCCCGATGGCGAGCGGCTTAGAGACCGACAGAACTAAAGGGCGTGCGCCCAGAGCCTTTATTCTCACGCCGACGCGCGAGTTAGCGCTGCAAGTCGCGGGCGAACTCGAGTGGGTTGCCCCGCATCTCAGCGTCGTGACGGTCTACGGCGGCACGGGTTACGGCAAGCAAGCCTCAGACCTCAAGCGCGGCTGTGACATCGTCGTAGCGACGCCGGGGCGGGCGATCGACTACATGCAGCGGGGCGTGCTGGACCTCGGGGGCGTCCAATTCGTCGTCCTAGATGAAGCGGATGAAATGCTCTCGATGGGCTTCGAAGAGGACGTGGAAACGCTTCTTGCCGCCACGCCGAGCGAGCGCCAAACCATGTTCTTCTCCGCGACGCTACCGCGTTGGGCGAAGAACTTGGCAAAAAAGCACCTTGTAGACCCCGAGCACGCCGACCTCATGCGCGAAGAAGAGGTCAGCTATGAGGAGTTGGCGATCGAGGCGAACGTCAACCAGCGCCTCGGCATCTTGTCCGACCTCTTGCACGCGCACCACGGCGAGAAGACGATTATCTTCACGCACACTAAAGCCGAGGTTGACAAACTCGCCAAAGAGCTGAACGCGAACGGGCACGGCGCGGAAGCCATCCACGGCGACCTCAACCAGACCCAGCGCGAGCGCGTCCTGGCGCGGTTTCGTTCGGGACAAGTCAACGCGCTCATCGGCACGAACGTTGCGGCGCGAGGCTTGGACATTCCCGAGGTGGATTTAGTCGTCCACTACCGCATCCCGAGCGACACGGACGCCTATCAGCACCGCTCCGGGCGCACCGGGCGGGCGGGGCGTGAGGGCACCGTCGTCCTTCTCTACGGAACCCGCGAGAAGCGCGACTTGGCGCTCCTCGAGCGTGCCGTCGCCCGCAAGTTCACTAAAACCGCTGCGCCGACGCCCGAGCGGGTGCAAGACCTTAAACTCGAGCGTCTTCTCAGCAACGCCCAGTCACAATCCGAAGAGGACAAAACCTTCTGGCGCGAGACGGCGGAGGAACTACTCGAGAGCGGCGACAGCGAGACGTTAGCCGGACTTTTCGCCCTTCTCTTAGGCGGCGCACCCGCACCCAAGAGCCTCCTCACAGGCGAAGAGGGCTGGGTGACACTCGGTTTAGAAGGCAACATCGGCACGGTGGGTCACGTCGTGCGCCAACTCAAAGACGCCGACGCGGGCGAGCTTGGACGCATCGAGCTGACTGTCAAAGGCGCATACGCAGACGTTCGCCCCGACAAAGCGGACCTCGATGTTGACACCTTAGAGGTCAGCAAAGCTAGAGCGCCCCTCACGAAACCGAGAAGTAAACCGCAGGGCAAACCGAATAGACGGAGGTCAAGAGGGCGGGCGGAAGCGAGACGGTAGAAGCAGGTCAAAGAGAAAAGGGCTGAGAGAAAAGAGAAAATCTTTAACCTCAGTTCTTTTCTCTTTCCTCTCTCTTCGTACTGATTCCCTCCCGCTAAGCGCTAAGGTGCGCTAAACTAGCGTAACGGAGGTTCGTCTTGAAAGTCATTCGAATCGTTCAGCTTATCTTGGTGCTCGCGCTGATCGCTTATCTGCTGATTCTACACAACATCAACCCGCAGACGATCATACTGCCCTTCTTGCTGCCATTACCGACGGCGCTCGTCCTTGCCGTCACGATTATCCTCAGCTTTTTGGCAGGGTGGGGCGCGTCGTTCGGGCGGATTTGGACGCTCAGCCGCGAGAATCGGAAGCTGGAGCGTCGTCTGATTGAGTTGGGCGAGGAGCCCGAAACGCCCGTCATTCCTGACCGCACGGACGACGCAAAGGATGACGACAGCAATAGAGATGATAATAGAAGAGACAAGAAGAAGCGCTTACCTGACCCCAGACGCCGCGCCTAGATGGACGCTACGCTAACCCAGGACATCACACCTCTGGCAACACGCTGGATGGTGCGCCCGGCTGCGCCGCCGCAAGAGGTTGCGCAACTTTCCAAAGACCTCCGTATCCCTCCGCTTCTCGCCAGCATCCTCTACGCGAGAGGCTTCCGGGACGCCTCGACCTCTTGGCTCCAACCGCCTTTGGCACTTACGCCGATTCCAGAGTTGAACGAGGCGGCAGAGCGGTTAGAGCACGCCCTTAAAAACAAACGCCGCATCCTTATTCACGGCGACTACGACGCCGACGGCATCAGCGGCACGTCTGTTTTGACGCTCGGGCTGCGGGCGCTAGGCGGCAACGTCACGCCCTTCATCCCCAACCGCCTCACGGACGGCTACGGCATAGCGCCGCAGCGCGTCGAGGAGCACGCCGGACGCGCGGACCTCTTCGTAACGGTGGACTGCGGCATCAGCAATCTGCAAGAGGTTGCAGACCTGCAAGCAAGAGGCGTCGAGGTCATCGTCACCGACCACCACCATCCGGGGCAGGAGACGCCGGAATGTCTCGTTGTCCATCCGTCGCTCTCGCCCTCCGCGAAAAAGGGCTTGCCCGAACTCACCGGGGCGGGCGTTGCGTATCACCTCTTATGGGCGCTGCACGAGCGCCTAGGTTTGGAAGCGCCTACCGACTACAGCGACTTAGCCGCCATCGGCACCATCGCCGACGTTGCGCCCTTGTTGGGGGAGAACCGGGCGCTAGTCAATGAAGGACTGGCGAAGCTACGTGACTCGAGGTGGCACGGGCTCAGAGCGGTGCTGGCGCGGGCGCTCAACTCGGGCAATCCGACCGCAAGGGATGTCGCCTTTGGCATCGCCCCGCGCCTCAACGCCGCCGGACGGTTAGGCGAGGCGGATTTGGGGCTCGAGCTGCTCATCACCCCTTCGGAGCGCCGCGCGAAGGAGTTAGCCGCGTACCTAGACGCTCGCAACAACGACCGCCGCAAGGTGCAAGACGCGATGTTAGCGGAAGCGTTGGAGAAAGCCGACCCCAGCGCCCCTGCGCTCATCCTGGATGACCTCGGCTGGCATCCTGGCGTGATGGGCATCGTGGCGAGCAAGCTCTTAGAGCGCTTTTATAAACCCGTCTTCATTATCGCTAAGGGCAAAGGCTCGGTGCGTTCGACGCGGGATATTTCGGCGGTGGAGGGTCTGGAATATGCCGCAGAGACGTTGGAACGTTTCGGCGGTCACTCGCAGGCGGCGGGCTTTGCGATCCGCGATGGGAATATTGGAGCGTTCAAGGAAAAGGTCTTGGAGTACGTCGCTAAGCATCCACCCTCTCAGCCCGAAGTCGTCGCCGACGCGCTCTTGGACCCCGCGCAAGTAGACGCCGACCTTTTAGCCGCGATCAACGCTCTGGAACCCTACGGTCAGGGGCACGAGTCCCCTCTCTTCGCGCTGACGGGCTCACTCGATATGGTGAGGGGTGTCGGGCAGTCTGGTAAGCACCTGCAACTGCGCGTGGGCGGCGTTAAGGGCATCTCTTGGAACAAAGGGGAAGAGGCTCAAGAGTTAGCAGGTAAGCCGACGGTCAATGCAGTGGCGAGCCTGCGCGAGAACGAGTGGCAAGGGCGCAAGTCTGTGGAGTTCGTCGCCGAAGAGGTCCGCGTGGCTGCGCCGCTCAGTTTTGGTGAGAAGAGTGCGGAAGCTAGGCGCGTTCATAGAGGAAATCCGAGCCGCGAGGTGGACAGAAATAGGGGTGAGTGGCAGCCCGGACAGGAGATACCCGCGCACCTCTTCATCCGCGCGCTGCCTCTGGAGCAAGACCGACCGCTCGACCTCTTGCGCCCGGTGGAAACGCTCGTTCAGTCAGACGCGCACCTCTACTTTGTTCTTTCAGAGGTGGAACTGGTGAGGCTCGAGAACTTCCTTCCCCTCTTTCCTTCTGTGCTCGATTTGCGTCGCGCCTTTGTCGGCTTGCAGCGGCAGAACTGCGTCCCCTTCGGCGGTAAAAAGGGTGAGTTATGCCGCACCTGCTTGATGGAGTTAGAACTTTTAGACGACAAGGGGCGCGTGTTGGTAGGACAAAAGCGCGACCCGTACAGCTCGGACACGCTGCTCAGAGGGTTGACGGAGCACTACAAGTTGCAGACCTTTATCAATGCGTACCGCGCGTTGGATGAAGCCTCGTTTGCGCGGACAGTGGTGACGCTCTTCGGGGCTGAGTAGGGGAAGAGGTGGGTGGCTTACCCACGAACTTAGGTGACTTCATTACCTTTGGATTTGGACTACCTAAAACGGGGCTCGAGCTGCGCGCCTCCTACAAGTACTTCGTCCGTCCGAGCGGCTTTGGCGACGGGCACGGCGTGCTGCCGGATGTGGAGGTGCCAGCGAGTCGAGCCTTGCAGTGGGTCTTGTCGCACGCCCGGTGGCTCGAGCCTACCCAACAGAATGAGGTCATAAGCGCGAAGTCGGACTATTGCAACGTGTAGCAGGTATCAAAGTCTGTCTCGCAAAGCTCGGAGCTGGTTTGAGTGCGCGAAGCGATGCGAAGCAACACTCTCACTATGCAAAGCGGTGTTTCCTGCGGAAAACTGCGTAACTAGCACGCACATTCGGAGATGAAATCCCGCAACGGCAGGGCGGCCTGCCCGTAACGCTAGTCCTTACGGACAGAGATCTGCGCTCATCCGTCTCAGTATGTCTTGGAACTGCTAGTAAGATAAATGTAATACTAACCTGATTCAAGGATGTCGTAAATTGAGAGCGTCTGAGGGTACGCGCTGAGAAGCCCTTAGCCAGAGGTCTAGCGGGAGCGGGACCACGCGACTGCATCTTTGAATCAACGCGCGTCGATAACGGCATAATACGCCCAGCTAAAGGCTCTTTTCCGCGCGGTTTAGATGTCAAAAGTACGATATCTAAACTTCACTTTAGTATAAGCACAAAAAATTACGAATGTCGCGAATACGCTGCTAAAACCTCCGCTTCGTGCCCTCCAATTGCTCTTTTCTATCCCTGAGCTGTGGCATAATAAAGTATGAGCGACACTGCAATAAAGTCTGAACCGCCCTACAATGTAGGCAGCGCCTCCGGTACGCCGCCCCCCGCTGACGCTGACCTCTTACGCAAAGTTGAGAACGAACTCAAGTGGAAAGTTGAGGGCGAGGTGCGCTTCGATGAAGCCGCGCGCATCCTCTGGGCGACGGACGCTAGCCCCTACGAAATCAAACCGCACGGCGTGGTGCTGCCGAAAACGGTTGAGGATGTCAAGCACGTCGTCGAAGTGGCAAACCAGTACGGCTTACCCGTCTTGCCGCGCGGCGGCGGTACGAGCTTGGCGGGGCAGACTGTCGGCGAAGCCATCGTCATCGACTTTTCCAAGTACATGGACAAGGTCTTGGAGTACAACCCCGAGGAGCGCTGGGTCAAGGTGCAACCGGGCGTCATTCGCGATAACCTCAACACGGCGATAGCCTCGGATAACTTGCAGTTCACGCCCGACGTGTCCACAACCTCGCGCTCGAACATCGGCGGGATGGTGGCGAACAACTCGGCGGGGACGAGGAGCATCAAGTACGGCAAGTCGGTGGACGCGACGATTGCGATGACGGTGATGCTGGCAGACGGAACGATTACGGAGATTAAAGCGGTCTCGGCGGAGGAACTCGAGACCAAAAAATCTTTAGACGGCATCGAAGGCGACATCTACCGCACTGTTCACCACGTCGTCACCGAGCACAAAGACCTCATCAAAGAGCGCTTCCCCAAGGTGATGAGGCGCGTGGGCGGCTATAACCTAGACGAGTTCACCGAAGGTCAGCCCTTCAACCTCGCCAAGCTCGTGGCAGGCTCCGAAGGCACGCTCGCCATCATCTTAGACGTGACGATTCAGCTCGAGCCCAACCCCAAACACAAGTGTTTAGCACTCCTCCACTTCGACTCGCTCGTCAACGCGCTCAGCGCGGTGCAACATATCAACAAGCACAACCCGGCAGCGGTGGAAATTTTAGATGACCACCTCTTCGAGTTGGGCAAACAGAACCCGGCGTTGAGACCGCTTTTGGGATGGCTCGAGGGCGAGCCCGCTGCCGTTTTAATGGTGGAGTTCGACGGTCAGACCGAGGAGGAGATGCTGAAAGGCGTCGAGGGCTTAGAGGACGACCCCAATGTCAAAGACCTCGTCTACCACACGTACGTTGCTTACGGTCACGAGGAGCAGAAGAACGCCTGGGAGTTTCGCAAGGGCGGTTTAGGGATTTACGCAACCGTCAAGGGACGCCACAAGCCGACGCCCTTCATTGAGGATTCGTCCATCCCCGTCGAGCACCTCGCTGACTACATCCCCGAAGTCCTGGCGGTCTGCGAGAAGTACGACGTGAAGGCGGTCATCTACGCGCACGCTTCGGTGGGCGTCATCCACATAAGACCGCATTTAGACCTCAAGACGGACGAGGGCATCGAGACGTTCCAGAAAATCAGCGAAGAGACCTTCGAGTTAGTCAAGAAGTACGGCGGCTCCTGGTCCGGTGAGCACGGCGACGGGCTCATCCGTTCGTATCAGAACAAGAACCTTTTCGGCGAGACCCTGTACGAAGACTTCCGCAACATCAAACGCGCTTTCGACCCAAAGGGTCTCATGAACCCCGGTAAAATCGTAGACGCGCCGCCGATGACCGAGAACCTGCGCTACGGCACACCCTATAACGTGCAACACGTGGACACGCACTTCGACTTCTCCTCGGACGGCGGCTTCATGGGCGCTATCGAAGCGTGTACGGGCGTCGGGCACTGCCGCAAGACCACCACGGGGACGATGTGCCCCTCGTTTATGGTCACGCGCGACGAGGACCACTCCACGCGCGGACGCGCCAACCTCTTGCGCGACGCGATGAACGGGCGGCTCTCGGGCGGTCTGGCAAGTCAAGAGGTCTACGACGCCCTGGACCTCTGCTTGAGCTGTAAAGCCTGCAAGTCGGAGTGCCCCAGCCAGGTGGACATGGCGAAGATCAAATACGAGTTCTTGCAGCACTACTACGACGAGCACGGCACACCTGTCGCAGCGCGGGCACTGGGCAACGCGGCGACGGTTGCGCCGATCGGACGCGCTCTCGCGCCCATCGCCAACGCGATGCTGCCCCTCAAGCCGGTGCGTTGGTTAGCGGAGAAAACTGCGGGCGTGGACAAGCGCCGCGTGATGCCCGAGTACGCACACGAATCCTTTCACCAGTGGGTGAAGCGGAACCGGAATGGCGCGTCGGAAGCATCAGCGGACGAAGAGAAACCTACCGTCGCGCTCTTCGCCGACACTTGGACGATGTACAACGAGCCCGAAGTCGGCGTCGCCGCGACGAAGGTGTTGGAGGCGTTAGGCTACAACGTCGAGCACGTGAGTTACGGCTGCTGCGGACGCCCACAGCTCTCGAAAGGGCTCTTGCGCGACGCGAAGAAGCTGGCTAAGAAAAATGTGACGGCGCTTAAACCTTACGTGGACAGAGGCGTGCCCGTCGTCGGCTTGGAGCCCTCGTGCGTCACGGCGTTTAGCGACGACTACCGCGATCTCGTTCCGAGTGAAGATACGGATAAAGTCGGCGACAACGTCAAGATGTTGGACCAATTTTTAGCGAAGGAGTGGACCGAAGGAAAGCTCGAGCCCCAAAAAGCGTTCCATAAAAACGGTACGCCCATCATGCTGCACGCCCACTGCCAGCAAAAGGCGGTCATCGGCTCGAGCGCCAGCAAGTCTGTTTTGGAATGGCTGTCCGAGAACGTTCACGAGGTGGATTCGGGCTGCTGCGGCATGGCGGGCTCGTTCGGCTACAACCACTTTGACGTATCCATGCAAATTGGCGAGCAGCGGCTCTTTCCAGCAGTAAGAGGGCACGAAGGCGAGGTGGCGGCGTGCGGGTTTAGCTGTCGGCATCAGATCAAAGACGGCACGGGCAAGAGGTCCAAGCACATCGCGGAGTTGATGGCGGAGGCGTTAGAGGAGCAGCCGCAGGAGGAGCCCGCGCTGCAAGAGGCGGCAGACTAAAAACTTTTTGACCTTTTTTCAGCTTCACGAGAAAAGGTCAACGCAAGAATCATCCTTAGAAAAACCTCTTCAGCGAAGTACTGAAGAGGTTTTAATTTTTTGCGCGAACTTTAGACTTACGCTTGCGGAATCACTGGGTCAAAAAGGATGACCGCTTCGCCTTCTAAGACCTTTTCACCGTTCTGGTTCGTGCAGATGGTCTCTAAAGTGAAAATCGGCTTACCTTCTTTGACGCTCACGACCGTCGCTGTCGCGGTGATCTCGTCACCGATGGTGACAGGCGCGCGGAACTTTAACGTTTGCGAGAGGTAGACCGCGCCCGGTCCGGGAAGCTTCGTCCCTAAAACCGCCGAAATAAAGCCCGCCGAGAGCATTCCGTGGGCGATGCGCTCGCCGAAGCGGGTCTGCGCGGCGTAGGCGTCGTCTAGGTGGACGGGGTTTCTGTCGCCGGAAACTTCCGCGAACGCCACCACGTCGTCGTCGGTGACAGTTTTAGTCAGGGAGGCAGACGCGCCTAGCTCGAGCTTGACCGGGTCCACGAGCATCTGCGAGCCGAACGTGTCGGGGTGCTCCGGCGCTTTGGGCATCGAGGGGTAGAACGCACGCTGCGCGTCCAACGCGGACTGCGTAGACTGCTGGATGAAGCGCATGTTGCTCGCGCTCGCGCCCTGCGCGAAGGCGAACCAGTTTTCCCACCACTGCCGCTGCGCCTCTGCCATCACACCGAAAAAGTTGCTCTTGTCTGTTTTCAACATGAAGTAAGCTCCAATCGTGATGTCAGTGTATACGGAAGCCTATCATACACATGTGATGTAGCGCGCAAAAAGTAGTACAACAGTATTCATTTTCACTTCATAAAAGCGCGAAGATGAGAGTCTATAGGGGCAAAAATACCGTCAGCTAAACAAATCTGTACTCAGTACACACGTACTTAAAGTGGTTCCGCGAGATACTGAGATAGATGAGCGCAGATTTCAGCTCGCAGAGCTTGAGAACGGAACCTCATCCCCGAACATGCGTGCTAAACAATGTTTCATGCCGTGAGAGTGCTTCAAATCAGACGATGCCTGCTATTGCATACTATTCGCCGTACGGCACCCAAATATTCTTGACTTGCACCGCCCGGCGCAAGAATTCGGAACCTTCGCCCTGAGTCGCGTCCGACCAGTTCCGCTTTTTACCGTTATTGCTCCACGTCTGTTTGAGATTGCCCGCTGAGGCTCTTTCGACCTCTTCGCCCCCCGCTGCCGAGCCCACGTACCAGAGCCCCGCCACCTCGTCATGCTCCGCTAACGTCTTTGCGAGCACGTCCCGCTCACCTGTCACCATGTTGACAACACCGCCGGGCACGTCCGAGGTATCCAGTACTTGGTAGAGGTCCGTGGCGGCGAGCGGATAGCGCGGTGAAGGAACGACGACGACGCGGTTGCCCATCGCGACGGCTGGGATGACTAAAGAGATAAACGCTAAAAGGGGTGCTTCGTCAGGGCAGAGAACGCCCATAATACCTAGAGGCTCGTTCATCGCCAGCGTGACGTTGCGCGCAGGCACACCGTGAACCGCGCCGTCGTATTTATCCGCCCAAGCTGCGTAGGTGAAGATGCGTTCGATAGAGGTCTCGACCTCTTGCGCTACGTTCTTGCGCCGCTCGCCCGTCATCGCTGTGAGTCGCGCTTCGAACTCTGGGGCCCTTGCCGCCAAGTTCTCCGCCAAGTAGTACAACACCTGCGCCCGGTTGTGCGCCGTGGCTTTGCTCCACCCCGACGCTTTGCGCGCCGCCTCCACCGCATTACGAATATCCTTGCGGTTGCCCTGCCCGACTTCCGTCAGGAGTGAGCCGTCCGCGCCTAAAACCGGGGTGCTGTACCCCGAATCAGGACGCGACTGCTTGCCGCCGATGTACATCTTCGCGGTGCGGTCAACCGCAGGTACGTCAAAATTCGAGGAACCGTTTAGAGGTCTCTCTACTGAATTCTGAGCGCTGAATTCTGACTCCTTATAGAGCGGTAACGCCTTCTCCCAACTCGCCACCACATACTCGAACAAGCCCTCTTTGCCTCCCTCGCGTCCGAAGCCGCTCTCGCGGTAGCCGCCGAAGCCCGCCGCCGCATCGAACTGGTTTGTGCAGTTAATCCACACCACGCCCGCTTTGATCTTTGGCGCAACGTCCAGTGCGAGGTTGATGTTCTCCGTCCAGACGGACGCGGCTAAACCGTAGCGCGTGTTGTTGGCGAGTTCGACTGCTTCGGCAGGCGTGCGAAAAGACATTTGAGCGATGACGGGACCGAAGATTTCGACTTGAGCGAGCGCTGAAGCGGGCTCGACATCGGTGAAGAGCGTCGGCGGATAGAAATATCCCTCTTGCGGCACCGCCCAGGAGGGCTGATGACAGGTTGTCCCTTCCGCCTTACCTTGCTCGACAAGTTGCTCAATCTTCTGTAACTGCACCGGCGCAATAATCGCGCCCATGTCTACGGCTTTATCCAGCGGGTCGCCGACGCGCAGGGTCTCGAGCCGCGCCTTCAACTTCTCCGTGAGCTTGTCCGCGACGCTCTCTTGCACCAACAAGCGAGAGCCCGCACAACATACTTGTCCTTGGTTGAACCAAATCGCGTCCACAACGCCTTCAACGGCGCTGTCTAAATCGGCGTCATCGAAAATCACGAAAGGCGATTTGCCGCCTAATTCTAAAGATAACTTCTTCCCGCTCCCCGCCGTCTTCTCACGGATGATGCGCCCGACTTCGGTTGAACCCGTAAAGGCGATTTTATCCACATCCGCGTGCCCTACGATAAGCTCGCCCGTCGCCCCGTCGCCCGTGATGATGTTGACTACACCCGGCGGCAAGCCGACCTCTTGACACACCTCAGCAAAGAGAAGTGCTGTCAGCGGCGTGAATTCGGCGGGTTTGAGCACAACCGTGTTACCCATCGCCAGTGCGGGTGCGACCTTCCAGGAAAGCATCAAAAGCGGAAAGTTCCAGGGGATAATCTGTCCGCAGACGCCTACAGGCTCATACCCTGGCAATTCAGCGTCCATAAGCTGCGCCCAGCCCGCGTGATGGTAGAAGTGCCGCGCAACAAGAGGGATGTCGATATCCCTCGTCTCCCGAAGCGGCTTACCGTTGTCCAAAGTTTCTAAAACGGAGAAGAGCCTCGAGTGCTTCTGCACCTGCCGCGCGATGGCGTAGAGGTAGCGTGCCCGCGCGTGACCGGGGAGCTTCGCCCACTCGCCCTGCGCCTTGCGCGCCGCCTTGACCGCCGCGTCCACGTCCTTTTCGCCTGCCTGCGCGACGCTCGCGATGACTTCCGCGTTCGCCGGATTCACCGTGTCGAAACGCCCGCCCGAGCGCGGCTTGACGAATTTGCCGCCCACGAAGAGGTCGAAGGTGCGCTTACGACGTTCTAGCCAAGCGTTCGCTGTCTCGCTGCTTTCGGGTGCGGGTCCGTAGTCCATCGTGTCGAAGATTTCCTTTACTGTCGCGTTTGTTGTCATGGTTGACCTTTCTGCCATTCGTCCTTGAGTAGACCGTAAACGAGGTAGTCCGTCATTCCATCTTTGGTGTAGCCCATCTGCCGCAGCGTACCCTCCAAAGTAAACCCCAAACGTTTGGGGATGGCGCGGCTTCTCGAGTTCTTCTCCGAGCAGCGTATTTCGATACGGTTGAGCCCTAGTTCTTCAAAGAGGTAGGTGCAGAGATAGCGGCATACCTTGGTCACAAGGCCACGCCCCTCGTGCTCAGCGCCTAACCAGTAGCCAATCTCAGTACTGCGGAATTGTGACGAGATGTAATGGAGTCCTATGACACCGGCGAGTTCACTATCAGTCCAAATACCCGTTTGAAAGCCGTTGCCCTTCGCGAGTTGCTCCATCCCAGAAGCGATAAACTTACGCGGATTTTCTATTGTAGCGTCCTCTACCCAAGGAAACCAGTAGCCAAGATGGTCACGGTTTCTGTCAACGAGATTGAATAAGGCCTCGGTGTGGCGGGGCTCCAAGAGACGAAGCTCCAACCCTTCCTCAACTTGAGCGCTAAACATCTTCCAACCTCTTCAAAAACACGTAGCCCGTCCGGTTGTACCCCTCGCGTTCATAGAAGCGGTGTGCCCCTTCGCGGGGAAAGCTAGAACTAAGCGCGACGGCTTCGCAATCTTCTGACCGGGCCAAGGTGTGAATGTACCCCAACATCCTCTTGCCGTATCCTTGTGAGCGGTACGCCTCCGCCGTGATCAAATCGTAGACGAAGAGGTGACGCCCCCAGTAGAGGTTGAGGTCGAAGGTGACGCCTGCGAGCGCGGCGATGTCTCCGTCAACTTTTAGGGCGAGAAGTCGGTAGCCTCGAGCCTTCATCTCTCCGACGCGCGCGGCGTAAACCTCTTTTGTCAGGTGAGGTCTAAGCTCCCGCATGACCTCATAGGAGGTGGCGAAGTCGGCTTCGGAAAGCTCTGTGATGTCGAGGTTGCGTTCGGTCATGGCGTTTCCCAATTCTCGAGCCCGAGTTTCTTCACCGCGCCCTCACCACCATCGGCAGCCCGTGGCTCGGGTAGACCGTGAATTGGCGCTCGGGCGTGACGGTGTAACCGGGGGCGAGGTCTAAGCGGACGTGCTGCGCGAGCGTCACCAAAACCACCTTAGCCTCCATCAGCGCGAAGTGGTTGCCGATGCAGACCCGCGGACCGCCGCCGAAGGGAAGGTAGTCGTATTTGCCGTGCACTGTTCCGCGTTCGGGAGTGAAGCGCTCCGGGTCAAAGGTTTCGGGATCAGACCAAATATTCGGGTTGCGGTGGAGCGCCCACGGGGAGATGTGGACGGACGCGCCGACGGGGAGCGTGTAGCCGCCCAGCTCAACCTCTTTGACGACGTCTCTCGAGAAAGCGTACGCGAGCGGATAGAGCCGCAGCGTCTCCTTGATCCACATGTCCGTGTAGGTGAGCTGAGCGAGGTCAGCCAGGCACACCGGACGTCCCGCCAACACTTCGTCCACCTCGTCGTAGAGTCTCTGCGCCAGCTCGGGGTACCGAGACAGCAGGACCAGTGCCCAGGCAATCATGCCCGCGTTCGCCTCTTGCCCTGCAAAAAACAGCGCACTGACCTCGGCGTAGAGCCCTTCGTCGCTCATCTTCGTGCCGTCTTCGTAGGTGGCGAACATCATCATGGAGAGCAGGTCGCCCCGGTCCTCACCCGAAGCGCGGCGCTCCTGGACCATCGCGGTGAGGATGCGCTGTAAGGTTGCCTCAGCCTCTTTCACCCTGCGGTTGTTCGGCGTGGGTACCCACCTCGGGAGGAAGCCGCCCGCCAAAAACGCATTGAACTGACCCGCGAGCGTGTTGAGCGCGCGCGCCGCGCCGTAAGACTCGCCCTCCATGTCGGCGTCGAAAAGGGCTTTTGAAAAGATGCGGAGCGTCAACTCGCTCATGTCGTCGTTGACGCGGCGTGTCTCGCCCGGCTGCCAAGTTTGGATATAGTCGCGGGTGTAGCCTTGCATCACATCGGCGTACGCGCCGATGCGCCCCGTGTGAAAGGCGGGCTGCAGCAGTTTGCGCTGGCTGCGCCAGAACTCACCGTCGCTGGTAAAGAGCGTCGGCTGTGACGACGCGCGCTTGAAAAGCGCTGTTTTGCTGAAGTGATTGGCTTTACTGATCAACACCTCGCGGATGAGCGACGGGGCGTTGACCAGGTAGTCGCGGTGCCACGCGAAGCGGAAAAAGGCGACGTCGCCGTGTTCGCGCAAGCTCTCCAGAAAACCGAGCGTATCTGCTATAAAAGCGGGGGCGCTCCCTAGGAGCGGCTGCCCTCTAGGTCCGGGGGGATAAACCACTTTGTACCTCTCTCATTGGCGCTAAGCGTGAACGGACATTTCGGGTCACGGCTGGACGCGGCTCTCAACGCTTGATGCTCGCCGCACGTCTCATTTCTACTATGACAAAGGATGCCGAAACGACGCCGAGTAGCGCCCAGTCACGAAGTGCTCCAACTGCCGCTCGATGTCTCCTAAGAGGCTCGAGGCTCCAAAGCGAAATAGCTCGGGCTCCAGCCAGTCGCGCCCCAACTCCTCTTTCATCAGCGTGAGCCACAAGAGCGCCTCTTTCGCCGTGCGGATGCCGCCTGCGGGTTTGAAGCCAATTTTATAGCCTGTGCGCTCCAAGTAGTCACGGATAGAACGCACCATGACGAGGCTCACAGGCAAGGTGGCGTTCTCGCTCTCCTTGCCCGTCGAGGTCTTGACGAAGTCCGCGCCTGCCATCATTGCCACCATCGAGGCTTTGTAGACGTTTCTGAGTGTACCGAGTTCGCCGGTTGCCAGAATCGCTTTCATGTGCGCGTCGCCGCAGGCTTCGCGGAAGGTGGAGACCTCTTCGAACAGAGCTTCCCAGTCTCCAGTTAAAACGTGCGCACGGGTGATGACGATGTCGATTTCGCTCGCACCTGCCTCCACCGAGGCGTGAATCTCAGAGGCGCGCTGCTCGAAAGGAGATAGCCCCGCCGGGAAACCCGTTGAGACGGCGGCGACAGGTACGTTGGAGCCCTTTAGCGCCTCTACAGCCGTCGGCACCACCGCGTGATAGACGCAGACCGCGCCCGTGGTGAGTCCCAAATCGGCGACGCCGAGTTCGTTCAAAAGGTCTTGCCGCACAGGTTGCCGCGCCTTAGCGCAGAGCCGCTTGACCTTGCCCGGCGTGTCATCGCCCGCTAAAGTCGTAAGGTCAATGCAGCTTATCGCCTTGAGGAGCCAGGCGGCTTGCCACTCCTTTTTGATACTCCGTCGTCCTGCTAAAGTAAACGCGCGACGCTCTACCGCACTTCTATTCACCTGCACGTTTCTGAGCCAACCGAGTTGCAATCCTGTCCCTAGATTTCTCTCTTGGTTTTGGCTTATTTGCTGACCCTCTTGCGGCGTTTCTTGTGTGGGTTCCTGAATTGCCATAACACGCTCCATTGGTTTGATGATGGTTTCGCTCGGTCCTAACGTTCAGTGTAGCGCACCTTGCAAGTAGCATCTGGTCACAGACGCTCTGGTGCAAGTTCGCCCCATAAAAGTCCTTAACGGTTAGCCTTTATAGCAGGTATCATCTGGTTTGAGCCAGCCTCACGTGATAGAACAACGACTAGCACGCACATTGTCGGATGATACCTGCGCTATTTCAGCCCAATACTTCTGATAACCGCTATAGAAGCTAACCACCAACTGCTAGGAATAGGTGATAATAACGCTATGGCTGGCACCGCTCCCCTCGTCCATCTCGTCAAAGCACCTCTCGGCATCGTCGTCGTGACCCTGGATAGGCAGGGTATGGGTCTCGGTGAGCGCGGCGGTTTCGAGGCGCGGTGGGCGTCTCAAGAGGTCAATGAACAAGAGGTCTTGGGGCTCGAGCCCTACCGCCGCGTCGTCAAGGCGCACCTTACAGAGGTCTATTTGGAGGAGGAGAAACGCGAGCCGCCCACTATCACCCTCAACCTAGCGAGCCATCAACTGATTGACGACGTAGTGGGCTGGACGAAGCTCAATGCGCACACCGCGCTTTAGACCTCACGCTTTAGCCTGAGGCTCAATCTCTTTAGCCCTCTTCTCTCTGGCTTTCTGCTTCGCCCTCGCTCTCGCTCTGGCTTTCGTGTCCATGTATTTGAAGGACCTCGAGCCGTAACGCTCCGCATACGCTCGGCAAAACGCCGCCCCGAAAAAGAAGATTTGCGCCGAAAAGTAGACCCACAAGAGAAAGATTACTAGAGAGCCCGCCGCCCCATATGCGGACGCCACCACGCTCCGGCTCAGGTAGATGCCGATGAGCCACTTGCCCGCCGAGAAAAGAATCGCTGTGATCACCGCGCCCAGCCACGTGTCCCACCAGGACACCCGCGCCGAAGGGAGGTACTTATACAGGAGCGAAAAGAGCAGCGACACGATGGTGATGCTTACGAAGATGTCAAAGGCGCTCACGAAGGGCGCGGCGATGCCGAGCTGATCGCTTAAAAAACTGCTGAACGCGGTTGCGCCCGTGCTGAGGACAAGCGACACGAGTAGCAAGAAGCCGATGCCCGCCACCATCGCCAGCGCGATGAGGCGGTTTTTAACCAGGTGCACCACCCCCTCCCGAAAGGCGTCGGGCCCTTTGACTTCCCAGATGGTGTTCATGGCGGCGCGAAGCTCGTTAAAGACGATGGACGCGCCGAAGAGGAGCGCCCCAAGTCCGATGAGCGAGGGGAGGATGGCGTCGCTGGCGCTATAAGCGTCAAAGGCGTTTCTAAAAAGCGTGCGCAAAAGCGACGCGACCTGAACGTTGCTTTCACCCACCAAAAGCTGCACCTGGTCGATAATGCGCTCTTGCACGTCCATCTGACTGAAGAACACGCCCGCGACGCTGACCGCAACGATGAGGAGCGGCGCGAGCGAAAGAACCGTGTAAAACGCTAGCGCCGCACCTAAGCGCGGCGCGTTGTGCGCCTGCCACACCTGCACCGCTTGGCTAAAGAGCTTGAAGGTTGCCCTAAACATGTCTGAGGCTCATTATACCCTGATTGCTGCGTTCTGAATCTGTTGCAAATACGCTGAGCAAAGCAGCACGTCAGCCTTTTTCCTGACTCGCTGAAAGGCTGACGTGCTGCTTTGCTCGAGCTACCTAATAGCAGTTCCACAACATATTGAGACAGTTGAGCGCAGATCTCTGTCCGCAAGGACTAGCGTTACGGGCAGGCCGCCCTGCCGTTGCGGGATTTCATCCCTTGAAGTGCGTGCTAGTTACGCAGTTTTCCGCAGGAAACATCGTTTTACAAAGTGCGAGTGTTGCTTCGCAAAACTTCGTACACTCTGACCAGATGATTGAGCGAAGCTATACGAAGTAACCTGCTATAAGAACCGCCAAAAGTCCGAGTCAAACTCATGTGATAAAAATTCGTACTCGACACGAAAAAGGCTGCCCCACAAGGGCAGCTATTTACACATGAGGTTGAACTTCTAGAGGCCGCGCCCGAAGTCTACCTCTTGCTCTGCTTTCTCGCGGGAGTAGCCGTATTTCTCCTGCACCTTGCCGGTGAGTTCCTCGCGGTCCCCCTCCATGCGCTCAACCTCGTCGCCCGTGAGTGCGCCCCACTTGGACTGGACGCGCCCCTTTGCCCCGCCAACCTCTCAGCCAAAGGCGGTATCATAACTTTATGACCCTAAAAGGTGAGGGCAAAGGTCCGCTCCCCCCGCTCCTAACGCAATACGTCGAACTGCGCGAACGCTACCCGGATTATCTCGTCCTCTTTCAAGTCGGCGACTTTTACGAGACGTTCGGCGAAGACGCGGAGCGCTTAGCCCGCGCCATCGGCATCACCCTGACGCATAAAACGAGCAAAGATTTCACCACGCCGATGGCAGGAATCCCGCTGCGAAGCGCGGACACGTACATCGAGCGGCTCTTGAATCAGCGCATCTGCGTCGCCGTCGCCGACCAAGTCGAGAACCCTGCTACCGCCGACGGGCTCGTCAAGCGCGACATCACGCAACTCATCACGCCGGGCACGGTGACGGACGAAAAGCTGCTGCGTCCTGATGCGAATTATCTCGCCGCTGTTGCCACAGGCGAAGGCTACGGTTTGGCACTTTTAGATATCACGACGGGCGAGTTTCGCGGTACGCAGGTCTACGCGAAGAGCAGCCTTTTCGATGAACTCAGGCGCTACCGCCCCGCCGAGGTTTTGCTCGCGCCTGAACTCTACGCGCAAGTTGACTTTCGTGAGACCTTTAGCGAACGCTTCTCGGTGATGGTGACGAGGGGGCGTTTCGACTTAGAGGAGGCGGAGCGGTCGTTAGAGGAGCAGTTCAGCGCTCTGCCGACAGGAACGGACAGCGACGCCCTCATCCGGGCGGCGGGCGCGGTACTTTCCTACGCGCTCACGACGCAGCAGGGCTGCTTACCGCAAGTCGCGCGGTTTGTGCGCTATGACCCGAGCGCGTACATGCAGATCGGCGAGGTGGCGCTCGCGACGTTGGAGGTCTTTGGAACCTTCAGCGAAGCGCAAGAGGAGCGCACCCTACTCAGTATTTTGGACAAGACGCGCACCGCTCCGGGGCGGCGGCTCTTGCGGGCATGGTTACGGCATCCGCTCTTGGATAAGGAATTGCTCGAGCACCGCCTAGACGCCGTTGGAGCCCTGGTCAAAGATGCTGTGCTGCGCCGTGAGATTCGCAAAAGCCTCTACAAGATGCACGATTTGGAGCGGTTGGCCTCGAGGCTCGCCGCAAGTCGCGCCAGTGCCAGAGACCTCTGCGCCTTGGCGAGAAGTCTCAGTCTCGTTCCCGAACTTCACAAGCACCTCTCGGGGCGTTCTGAAGAGGCACTACAAGCCTTAAAAGAACGCATGGGCGAACTGAACGACGTTCAAGCGCAAATTGACGCGGCATTGGTAGACGATCCACCCCTCAAAATCACCGAAGGCGGACTCATCCAAAGTGGTTTCGACAGCGAACTCGACGCGCTGAGAGGTCAAGCGGAAGCGGGGCGGGCGTGGATTGCCGAGTTAGAGGCGCAGGAGCGTGCGCGGACGAAGATACCGACGCTCAAGGTGGGCTTCAACGGGGTGTTTGGATATTATCTCGAGGTCACGCGCCCCTACGTCGAGCAAGTCCCCGAGAGCTACCGCGCCGTGCAAACCTTAAAAGACCGCCAGCGCTACACCCGGAGCGACTTGCGCGAGAAAGAGCGTGAGATTCTCCGCGCCGAGGACAGCGCTAAAAGGCGCGAATACTTGGTTTTTGACGAACTGCGCAGCAGCCTCCTCCCACACAGTGAAGCGGTGCGAGAGTTGGGTGCAGTGCTGGCCGAACTCGACGTGTATAGCTCGCTCGCAGAGGCGGCGGCGCAGGGTCAGTTTTGCCGCCCTGAATTTTCGGACTCGAGCTTTCACATCGAAGGCGGGCGGCATCCCGTCGTCGAGCAGTTTCACCCCTTCATCGCCAACGACTTAGACCTCTCACCGCAAGCCCGCCTCGTCATCTTGACGGGTCCCAACATGAGCGGCAAATCCACCTATCTTCGCCAGAACGCCCTCATCGTCCTACTCGCTCAAATCGGCTCTTTCGTCCCGGCGGAACGCGCCGTGCTCCCCCTCTTCGAGCGCATCTACACGCGCATCGGCGCGTCCGATGACATCGCGGGCGGGCGCAGCACCTTCATGGTGGAGATGGACGAACTCGCGTGTATTTTGCAGAATGCGACGCCCAAAAGTCTCATTCTGTTAGACGAAATCGGACGCGGGACGAGCACCTTCGATGGTCTTGCGCTCGCGTGGGCGGCGTCGGAATATCTGCATGAGCGCACCGAGTCGTACATCCTTTTTGCAACGCACTATTTTGAACTCACCGGGCTCGCGAATAAACTGCCCGCCGCACGCAATCAGCACGTCGCCGCCAAAGAAGAGGCGGGGGCGCTCACCTTTTATCACCAAGTTTTACCGGGTCCAGCGAGTAAGGCGTACGGCTTGGAAGTCGCGAAGCTCGCCGGGGTTCCTGCCAAGGTCTTGGAGCGGGCGCACGCGGTGTTGGCGGGGCTCGAGTCCAGCCGAGGCAACACCTCTCAAGAGGTTGTCGAGGAACTTTTAGAGCAGGATTTAAGCCGCTTATCGCCCTTAGACGCTTTGACTTTGCTTCACAAGTTGCAGGAGAGGGCTCGAGGTCTCGTCATTGATGAATGACCAGAAACCGCGTCGGCGAAATTCGTTGCGTTTGCAGAATTACGATTACAATCAGGCTGGAGCGTATTTTGTGACAGTGGTTGTGAAAGGTGGAGAACCTGTCTTTGGCAAAGTCGTAGGTGAAGAGGTTGAATTAAGCAAGTTTGGTGAAATAGTTGAATACGCTTGGCTAGATTTGCCGAATCATCACGAAAATATTTCACTGGATACCTTTATCGTCATGCCTGACCATATTCATGGCATCATCTTCATGTACGACACCGAGGCAACCGGCGTAGGGGGGATTCATGAATCCCCCCTACGGACGCGCCGCACAATGCTTCTGCCGAAACTGATGGGACGTTTCAAAACGATGAGCGCGAAAGAGATCAACAAACAGCGCGGCTCACCCGGTACTCCTTTTTGGCAACGTGATTATTTTGATCACGTCATCCGCAATGAAGATGACCTCAATCAAATTCGTGATTACATCGTCACGAATCCGCTCCGCCGGACCTTAAAGGAATTCGCATGATTCGCAAGCTCCCCGCCGACATCATCCGCGAAATTGCGGCGGGCGAGGTGATTGGCGCTCCGGTAGATGTGCTTAAAGAACTGCTGGAAAATGCGCTGGACGCGGGGGCGACGAGGCTCGAGGTTACGTTAAACAGCGGCGGTATAGAGCGCATCAAAGTCAGGGACAACGGCGCAGGAATTCCAGCAAAAGAACTTCCTCTAGCAGTCGAGGCGCACAGCACGTCGAAGTTGGGGTCTTTACAAAGCATCTCGACTTTAGGCTTTCGCGGCGAAGGACTCTACGCAGTGCGTAACGCGGCGCGGCTCAGCCTCACGAGTCGCCCAACCGACCAACTCGGCGGCGCAACACTCACCGCCGAGGGCGACGCTGTGAGCCAGCACGCACACCCCGCGCCGAGCGGTACATCGGCAAGCGTCACGAACCTCTTCGCGCACCTCCCCGCTCGCCGCCGCGCTCTAGAGCCGCCCGCCACTGAGGGTAAAAAAGCCGCCCTGCTCCTCAGCCGCTACCTCCTGCACCATCCGAACCTCACGCTCAAACTCTTTACCGATGACGAAGAACGCTGGACGTATGCGGGCGGAAGTTTTGTAGAGGCGGTCAAGTTCTTGTGGGGTCCGGTGACGGCGAACCGGCTACTCGAGATAGACGCAGAACAAGCCTCTTACGCCTTACGAGGGCTTCTCTCCCGCCCCGAACTGACCCGTCCACGCCGGGATAGACTTCTGCTGGCGGTGAACGGGCGTCCCGTCGAGTGGACGGACGACCTCTCCAAAGCCGTGATGAACGCCTACCGCGAACTCTTGCCGAGCGGCCACTATCCGGTGGGAATCTTGAACTTGTCCCTTCCCACCGAAGAGGTCTTAGTCAATACCGCGCCGGACAAGAGCCGCGTGCGCTTCTTGAAGCGTGAAGAGGTTGCAGCGTTCGTACAGGGAGCGGTAGAGGCGTCTCTCAGCGCTCATCCACTCGCGCCCGCTTTACCCGACCTAAGCCCAGTGCAAGGCGTTAGCGCCGCGCCGCGTCACGCTTTTCCAGAGCTTCGCTACGTCGGCACGTACTTAGAGCTTTACCTCTTGGCAGAGGCAGCCGGGCAGCTCTGGGTCATCGACCAGCACGCGGCGCACGAGCGGATTTTGTTCGAGGAGCTTAGCGTGCGTTACCGCCATGAACCGCCTGTCGAACTCACCTCTCCTGAGCTTTTACCGCTCACACCGGAAGATGAAGCGCTGTATTTGGAGCGGCGAGACGAGCTAGCGGAGCTAGGGCTCGTGTTGGAACCTTTCGGCAGCGGCAGATGGCGGCTGCGCACCGTTCCTGCATTTTTAGTCGGTCATCCTGAGCTTTACGGCAGCGTTGCCGTAGACGCATTAGGGCGCGGCAACGCAAGCGAAGCGTGGCGCAATATTTTGGGGCGCTTAGCGTGTCTACCTGCGATAAAGGCTGGACACCGATTAGAGGACGCCAAAGCGCAAATACTTCTCGACGCCCTGGGGAGGTGCGAAACCCCCTGGGCATGTCCTCACGGTAGACCTACCGCACTCGTCCTAAGTGAGTTAGAACTCGCGCGGCGCTTTGGGCGGCGCGGCGTACGAGCTACCGAGAAGGTTAGCGCCACGCAAAAGGTTTAGCGCTTACGCGCTTACTCAGTGATTCCTTCCTCTTGTTCTTTCGCCAAATCCGGCGCAGATTCCAAAAATGCCCGCCGCGCGGCGTGAGCGACGCGCCGCGTCGTGAGTACATCCGACGTACAACCGATTGCGCCCCCGACGAGTGGAATCCTGCGCAGCACCACCTGAGACGCGCCTTTAAGCGCTTGCTCAGTAGCGACGCGGACGCCGCGCTCTGCTACCTTCGTCGCAACGCGCTTAGCGATTCCTTCGAGTTCGTCGCGCTCCCTCGTCGCTTTGCTGTCGCCTAGCAAGCAGCGCACGCTCATCTCGCGCACGGCGCTGCTGCGAGCGTCGAAGCCGCCCAAGGTGGCGAGCGCGGCGCACATGTGAAGCTGCAAGAAAGCGATGCCGACAATGTTAGTAGGGAGCGTGACAGGCGCAGCCGCAAGACCGGGCACGCCGCAGATAAAGCCCGTCGTGCCACATAGTGAGAGGTAGAATTCGACGATTTGATCCGCAACTTCAGAGCGGCTTTTCGAGTCATCTTCGAAGCGCGCCGCCACCGCGACAGGCGTACCGATAAGGGGCCACTCGCGAACCGTTTGCGTATACAGGGGTTTCAAAAGTGCTGCGTTAAGAGTGCTCATAGAGTATTTTATCACGCTTCAGCCTGAGATTTCGTCTCTAACTCAATTTTCAGGAACAAAGTTCACTTCGAAAATTTTAGGCCAGAGCTTACCCGTGACGAAAAAGGTCTCCGCTTCGGAGTCATAAGCGATACCGTTCAGCACGCCGCCCGACTCGAGCCCCGCCCGCTCCTCCGCACTCAGCAGCCCTGAAGCGTCGATAACCGCCGTGACCTGCCCACTCGCCTTGTCAATCCTCACGATATCGTTTGTCTGCCACACGTTTGCGTAGATAGAACCGTTTGCACACTCGAGTTCATTCAGCCGCACCACCGGCGCACCCCGCAGCCGCACCGCAACCTCTTCTTCAAGCTCGAATGTCTCCGGGTTACGCTTGTCAATCGTCGCGCTGCCGTCGCTCATGTAGAGACTTTCACCATCAAAGCAGAGCCCCCAGCCTTCGCCTTCGTAGTTGAAGCTCCCCGTTTGACTAAAGTCGAGAGTGTAGACAAATGCCTCACCCGCTTCCCAGGTGAGTTGGATGAGCCTGTCGTCCACGAGCGCCAACCCTTCGGCAAAATACTGTTCGGGAACACTGATTTGCTCCAAAACCTCACCCGTTTCCGGCTCGACTTTTCGCAACGAGGAACGCCCACGCAAACCTGTACTCTCAAAGAAGAGGTCATTGTGAAGCAAGAGCCCCTGTGTGAACGCATCCGAGTCGTGCGGGTAGGAACCCAAGACTTGGGGCTCGAGTTCCGCCACTTTAGCAGGCGGCGTTTGCTCGGACTCTTCGGGTGTCGTTTCTTGCTGCTGCGCGTTGCACGACGCGCCCATCAGCGCAAAGCTCAGTAGAAATAAGGCGAGAAATCTTTTCACTCCTCGATTATAGCGTTCTAAGTTTGGGTTTGATTTGTTAAGCCTTTAACTCGTCACTCGAGGCGTCCCTCAACCGTCTGCCAAATCGCCTCAGCTAAGACCTCTTCGGGTTGCTCGGCACTTAGCACGACCCAGCTTTCATCCTCTTGAGCCTGCTTCAAAAATCCTTGCCGCACCCTCTTGTGGAAACTGAGGTCTGCTTGCTCGAGCCTGTCCTTCTGCCCCCTACTGACGACGCGCTCGAGTCCCTTTTCCGGTTCCATATCGAGAAGTAGTGTGAGGTCCGGGCTGAGATTAGCTGTTACTCTTGAGGTCAACTCACGAATAAACGAGAGATCAAGCCCCCGCCCGTACCCCTGATACGCCACTGACGCCCCCGCAAAACGGTCACTGACGACGAGCTTACCCGCGTTAAGTGCAGGTTGGATGACCTCTTCGACATGCTGTGCCCGACTCGCGGAGTAGAGCAGAAATTCGGGTAAAGGGTCAATTCTCAAGCTGGGGTCAAGAAGTACGGCGCGAACGGCGTCCCCCGCAGGCGTCCCCCCAGGCTCTTTCGTCACGACAAAGTCGTGCCCAACCTCTTCCAACCTCTTAGCTAAACGCCGAATCTGCGTGGACTTGCCGCTTCCTTCAGGACCTTCAAAGGCGATAAAGAAGCCTTTAGCCATTAGCGTTCAGCCTTTAGCTTAAAACCCATCTCTTTCACATCTATCGCACTGTCCACGAGATATTGACCCACAAACGAATATGTCATTCTGAATGAAGCGAAGCGTAATGAAGAATCTTTGCACTCGCCTTCTCCTATGGTTGAGAATGGAAGGCGAGACCCTTCGACAACCGGGCTTCGCCGTACTGCGTGAACAGGGTGACATGAGGTAAGAAGCATCAGAATAATGCCGACAGTTTACTATAAGCCAGTGGGTAGCAAGATGAACTCGGTAGCTAAGCCGAACTCTTGCTCCAACTTATCCGCCAGCAAGCTCACACCGACGGTTTCGGTCATGTAGTGCCCCGCAAAGAGCGCATTGATTCCTTGTTCAAACGAATCATAGAAGACTTCGTGCTTAGGCTCACCCGTAAGAAAGGCGTCTAAACCTTCCTCCGCCGCCGTGTTTACATCCCTCGCGGCTCCACCCGTAATGATGCCCAAGGTTTTCATCTCAATCTCGCCACCCGCATGAACCAAAACGGACTCACCAAGTTCTTGCTCTAAGGTGTCCGCCAATTCTCTTAGTGTCGTTCCATTCGGAAACGTCCCCTTGACGCCGATGTGCTTGCCCTGCCATTTACCAAAAGGCTCGAGGTCAGCCATCCCCAAGATTCGCGCTAAGCCCCAGTTGTTGCCCACCTCTTTGTGCGCGTCTAGTGGAACATGCGAAGCGTACAGGCTGATGTCCTTTTCCAAGAGGTAGCGAACGCGCCGCGCGTGCATTCCTGTAATGGCAAGAGGCTTACCCCAGAAAAGCCCGTGATGCACGATGAGCATATCCGCGCCTACATCCGCCGCTTGCTCAAAGGTGCGCAGTGAGCTGTCTACTGCCACTGCTACTTTTGTGACCTCTTCTGTCCCCTCAACCTGCAAGCCGTTCATAGAAGGGTCTTTGTATTCGTCTATGTCTAAGTAGGTGTTGAGCCAGTTGACTAAGTCGGTGCGTTTCATGACTCGAGCGTACCAAAAAGCAGTAACGAGCAATGAGTTCCGAGCAATCCAGTCGAGCTGGTTTATGTAATCTCGTGTAGCGAACGAACGGTGAGTCTAAAGGTTTTCACTCGTTGCTCATTGCTTTCAACTCATTGCCATCTTCTCTGACAAGCTGACCTACTGGAGCGAATTAGCACCTCATCCCAACTCCTTGTACATCGGGGGTTGACACGCCCCGCCCTATAGTTATATATTTGTTCTTGCGCTT